>CAIMWI010000001.1 GCA_903845215.1 uncultured Rhodobacterales bacterium
AACAAGTAGACCTTTTGATTGCAAAGCCCGCCGCCTCGGGTGAAGTCAGGCTATTCCCACGTCGAAAAACCGAGGTGGGCTAACCCTAGAGTCACAATGAGGGACACTATGAAAAAGATTCTTCTTGCTACCACGATCCTGGGTATGGCCGCAGGGTTCGCTGCCGCGGACGTCAAAACGAGCTTGTCTGCAAAGACTGGTATTGCTGCCGCAAATGGCGGTGATTTTGCTGTTTACAGCAACTTGAAAGTGAAGTTCAGCGGTTCGGGCGTGACAGACAGCGGCCTTGAATTCGGCGCTGACTCGGATGCCACCATCGGTCAAAAGTACGACTCGCTGGGTGACTTTGACGACGCATCCGTGATCGGTTCGAACGGCACAGGCTCTTGGGGCGTGCCAGTCGTTTATCTGTCGGGCAGCTTCGGCAAAATCTCGTTCGGTCAGAACAAGATTGACTTCTTCGACGACAACCACACCGGCGACGTGAAGTATGCCTACACGGCTGGCGACGTGTCTGTTGGCTTGGTTGCTGACATCGAAAGCTCCAACTACTCGGCATCGGTTTCGGCCACTGTCGGTGGCGTGGCTCTGTCGGTTGACGCTGACACCTACGACCAGTGGAATGCCTCGGCTGCTTATACCTCTGGCCCGGTGACCATCACTCTGTCGGCCAACGAAGCACCCGTTCAGAAAATCAAAGTGGCTTACTCGGCTGATGGCATGAGCGCCTCTGCCAAGTTCGGCACCGACGATTCGTGGGAAATCACCGGTGGCTACACCGCTGGTGCTTTGTCGCTGGCACTTCTGGCAGACAGCGGCGATTACCAGGAAGTTACCATTTCCAGCGATCTGGGCGGCGGCGCCAAGATCGTCGGCGGCGCGAACAGCGACCAGGACGCCTTCGCTGGCGTGGAACTGTCGTTCTAATCCACCCCACTTCCAAAACGGAAAGGGCGGGCATTTGCCCGCCCTTTTCTATTGCCCCACCTGCCGTGGTGCAGGGTTACATCGCCCCAAGCAAGCCTTCGCCCGCCGAGACGGAACAGGCACCGGGGTTATCCTCGACGTTCAGCACCTTGACCACGCCGTCCACAGCCAGCAGCGCATAGCGCAGCGACCGGGGCGCGCCGCGCACAAAGCCTGCGGCAAAGTCTAGGCCCAGCGCCTGGGTGAAGGACGCATCCGGATCAGACGCCATTATGATGCCCGCCGCCGTCGCGCCTGTCGCCTCTCCCCAAGATTTCATCACGAAGGCGTCGTTGACCGACACGCAGATGATCTCGGTTACGCCTTTGGCTTTGAACTGATCCATCGTGCGGATGAACGACGGCACATGGGCTGTCGAACAGGTGCCGGTATAGGCCCCCGGCAAACCAAAGATCACCACAGATTTGCCCGCCAGCCGTTCGGCCATCGCCATATCGCTGATCCCGTCGGTGCCTGCCACCATCAGGGTGCCGGCTGGAACTTTATCGCCCACTGTTATCGTCATTCTTGAACCCTCGCGCGTTGCGTTTCGTTGGAAGCCAGATATAGGCTGGCCATGGGTTTTCGACCAGTGGGGGAATGATGCAACAGGTGGTTATCGTCGGGGCGGGGCAAGCAGGGGCAGCAGCAGCCAAACTGCGCGCCTTGGGATTTGCCGGATCGCTTACGCTGATCGGGGCCGAGACCGCCCCCCCCTATCAGCGCCCCCCGCTTTCCAAGGCCTATCTTATGGGCGAGATGGAAGAAGCTCGCCTTTGGCTGCGCGCCCCCGAGTTTTGGGCCGAGGCGCAGATTACCCTAAGGCTGGGCACTGCGGTGACGGCGATCGACACCGCAGCGCAGACCGTGATTTTGGGCGATCAGTTGCTGGGCTATGACGCCTTGATCTTGACCACAGGCTCTTCCCCGCGCCGCTTGCCCGCCGAAATTGGCGGCGAACTGGGCGGCGTTTACGCCGTGCGCACCTTGGCCGATGTCGATGCGATGCGGCCAGAGTTTGTCGCAGGACGGCGCTTGGTGATCATCGGGGGTGGTTATATCGGGCTGGAAGCCGCCGCCGTGGGCCGCAAACTGGGGCTAGAGGTGACAGTGATCGAAATGGCCCCGCGCATCTTGCAGCGCGTGGCAGCACCGGAAACATCCAGCTATTTCCGCAAGTTGCACCAAGATCATGGGGCGAAGGTGCTTGAATCGACGGGGTTAGAACGGCTGTTGGGCGACACCCATGTCACCGGCGTGCGCCTGAAAGATGGCAGCGAATTGCTCGCCGATTTCGTGATTGTGGGCGTGGGCATCACCCCCAACACCGCCGAAGCCGCCGCCGCTGGCCTTGTCATCGACAACGGCATTCGTACGGATGCACAGGGCCGGACTTCGGCCGATAATGTCTGGGCCTCTGGCGATTGCGCGAGTTTTCCGCTGAACGGTGTGCAAATGCGGCTGGAATCGGTGGGCCATGCAATCCACCACGCCGAACTTGTGGCCGAAAACATTCTGGGGGCGGCGCAAGATTATGTGCCGGCACCTTGGTTCTGGTCAGATCAGTACGACACCAAGCTGCAAATCGCGGGGCTGAATACGGGGTATGACCAGATCGTCACGCGCGGGCCGGATGGCGATTCTGTCAGCTTTTGGTACCTGAAGGCGGGGGCTTTGATCGCTGTTGATGCGATGAACGACAGCCGTGCTTATATGGTGGGCAAACGCCTGATCGAAGCGGGCCGCACCCCTGATATGGCCCGCGTGGCCGACCCCGCCACCGACCTGAAAGCCCTGCTGAAAGGATGAGGATCATTGGCGGCCAATGGCGCGGCTTGCACTTGGCCGAGGTGGGCGCAGGTGACCCCAAGGCGCAGTTGCGCCCCACATCCGACCGCGTGCGCGAGGCGATTTTCAACCTGCTGGTCAATGGCCGCCACGGCGATCTGGTGACAGGGCGCATGGTGCTAGACCTTTTCGCGGGAACGGGCGCCTTGGGGCTAGAGGCGCTGTCGCGAGGGGCAATCGCGGCCACGATGGTGGAAAATGGCCGCACGGGGCAAAGTTTGATCGCGCAGAACATCGCCAAGATGCGGGTGCAGGGGCAAGTCACGGTCTTGCCGCGCGATGCCACCAAACTGCCCGCTGCGCCTGCGCCCTTTAGCCTGATCTTTCTTGACCCGCCCTATGGCAAAGCCCTTGGCGAAGCTGCTTTGCAATCTGCCCGCACCCAAGGCTGGATCGCCCCCGATGCCATTGTGGTCTGGGAAGAGGGCAGCGCCCCTGCCCCACCGCAAGGCTTTGCGATGATTGACCAAAGGCGCTATGGCGACACATGGGTGACCCTGTTGGAGCTAAAGCCATGACGCCAAAGGCGGTGATTTTCGATTGTGATGGCGTGCTGGTGGATTCAGAGGAGATCGCCTTTGATCTGCTCGCCAGTGATTTAGCCACCTATGGCCTAAACTTGCCCCGCGCCACGTTGGAAAAAGAGCTGATCGGGCTGACCCTAGCCGGTGTCGCCGCCAAAGCCCGCACCCTTGGCGCGGACCTGCCCGAGGCTTGGGTGAACGACTTCTACGCCAGCCTTTACGCGCGGCTTGAACAGGGCGCGCCCTTGGTGCCCGGTGTGCTAACGGTTCTGGATGCGCTGGATGCCGCGAAAATCCCTTATGCCATCGGCTCTAACGGCAGCCCACGCAAGATGCAGATCACCTTGGGCCAACACACGGGCCTGATCGACCGGTTTGGCGGGCGGATCTTTTCGGGGCAAGATATGCCGCGCCCCAAACCCTTTCCCGATGTCTTTTTGCACGCCGCCCGCGCGATGGCGGTTGATCCTGCAACTTGTGTGGTGATCGAAGACAGCCCAACCGGCGCGCGTGCTGCCCGCGCCGCCGGTATGCGCTGCATGGGCTATGCGCCACACCACACGGCAGGGCTTTTGGCCGAAGGGGCAGACCCCTTCACCAGCATGTTCGACCTGCCCCGCCTGTTGGGCCTGATCTAACGCGCGTCTTCCAAGATCAAATCCGCCCCACGCCAGCCCATCATCATCGAGGGCGCGTTGGTGTTGCCTGCGATCAAATTGGGAAAAGCCGAAGCGTCGCAAACCCGCAGGCCCTGCACGCCGCGCACCCGCAACCGCGCATCCAGCACCGATGTGGCCGCGTCAGCCCCCATCCGGCAGGTGCACGACGGGTGATAAACCGTGCCAGACCGCGCGCGGAAATCGGCGATCAGGTCATCATCACTTTGCACTTGCGGGCCGGGGCGCAGCTCTTCCTCGATCCAGCGGGAAAAGCTGGGCTGGCTGGCGATTTTGCGCAGGAATTTGACCGCCAACAGCATTTCATCAACGTCATGCTGGGTGGAAAACACGTTGGCGACGATTTTTGGGTGCTGCAAAGGATCAGGGCTTTGCAGCCTGATGTGGCCGCGGCTGGTGGGGCGGCAGTTTGACAGGCCGATGGACAGGCCTTGGAACGGGTCGGGGGTCAGCAATGGCCGCTCGCCCGGTTTGGGCAAAAGTGTGGAAAATGCCTGAAAATACAATTGCATATTCGGCCTGTCCAAGTCTGGACTGGTGCGGAAGAAACCACCCGCATGGTTGATCGACTTGGCCAAGGGTCCGCCGCGTAACAGCGCATAGTGCAGCGCGACCCAAGCCTTGCCCCACCACGGCCGCAAGATGCCGTTATAGGTCGCGACCTTCATCCGCCATGTGTAGTTGAGGCCCTGATGGTCGTTCAGATGGTCGCCCACATTGGGGTTATCGACCAAAACCGGCACGCCCATGTCCTGCAGCACCCCACCCGGCCCGATGCCCGACAGTTGCAAAAGCTGGGGCGAGTTGATGGCCCCACCTGCCAAGATCACCTCTGCCCCCATCAGGCGCAGGGTTTGCCCGCCGCGTTGGTATTCCACGCCGACGGCCTTGGTGCCTTCGAACAAAACGCGGGTGACCATGGCCTTGGTGATGACTTGCAAATTCTTGCGCCCCATCGCCGGCCGCAGGAACGCCCGCGCCGCCGAATTGCGCCGCCCGCCCTTGATCGTCATCTGGTAATTGCCAGCACCTTCTTGGGTTTTTCCATTGAAATCGGGCGTATAGGGCAAGCCCGCCTCGCCCGCGGCGGCGATGTAATCTTCGACCAGCCAATGCAAACCACGGCGATTTTCCGAGATGAACAAGGGCCCGCCCTTGCCGCGATAATCATCGTCCCCCGCCTCGTTATCTTCCATCGCGCGAAAGGCGGGCAGAACTTGATCCCAGCCCCAGCCGGATGCCGCCTGCCCCCATTCGTCATAATCCGCGCGGTGGCCGCGAATATAGACCATGGCGTTGATCGACGACGACCCGCCCAAGATCTTGCCGCGCGGCCAATGATCAGCCGATCCGGCAAGGCCCGGGTCAGGCTGGGTCTGGTACATCCAGTTGACGCGCGGGTCGTAGAAAAGCTTGCCGTAGCCCAAGGGCAAATGCACATAAAAGCGCCGGTCGGTCCCGCCCGCCTCTAGCACCACCACCCGATGTTTGCCCGATTGCGACAGCCTATTGGCCAGAACTGACCCGGCAGAGCCAGAGCCGACAATGATGTAATCTGCGTCCATAGCGGCCTCATTCACTTGGCGTCACGCTAGCCGAGGTGGGAATTGCGCGAAGGCCAATTCACGACATATCGTGTCGCAGCCTGTCTCTGGACATCATGCCCACGCCCCGTTAGCGGTAGCGCAGCGCCGCTGGAGCCCCAAATGTCCCCAATTCACCTTGTTTTGCGCCATCCTACGCTGCGCTTGATCGCCCTGGCCTTGCTGCTTCTGGGGGGGCTGAATGCGTCCGTCTATCCGTATCAGTCGCTGATCGCGATTGAGCGGATCGGGATGAGCAAGCCGGCGTTTTCGCTGATGCTGGCCATGGCGTCGCTGGTTGCCGTGATCTCTTCGGTCGTTATGGGTATCTTGGGCGACCAGTTCGGCCACAGGCGCGTGATTGCCATTGCAACAACTTTGTGCAGCACCTTGGGCATTGCGTTGATCTTAGCATTTCCGGGGATTTTTACACTGGTTCTGGGCTTGGGTGTTTTGCTGCCACTTGCCTCGAGCCTATATGGCCAGCTTTTTGCCTTGGCCCGCTTGGCCAGCCCTGACGAGGGCAACAACCGAGATGGCATTTTGGGGGTGATCCGCTCGGCCCTGTCGTTCAGCTTTCTGGCAATGCTGATCTTTTGGACCTTTGCCTTCGGCTTTGGCCTGTCAGAGATGGCGGTTTTTGTCAGTGGCGGTTTGGCAAGTTTGGGGTTGTTGGGTTTGATCCTGCTGGGTTGGCCTAAAGACGGGCAAACCCCTTGGGCGGACCCCCGATCTGGTATGCGCCTGCGTGACGCCCTAGCCGCGATTGCCAAGCCAAGGGTCGCTGTGCGCGTATTGCTTATCGGGGCCATAGCGTCGTCGGGGACGCTTTACATGGTGCTGATCTCTCTTATCTTTGATGCCTCGCCATTGCGGGGGCCTTCGGATGTGGCACTTTATGTCGGAATGCTTGCAGGGTGGGAAGTGCCAGCGATGCTGATCTTGCCGCGACTGACGCGCTCGGTGCCCAAATCGACGATGTTGATGATTGGTACGGTGCTTTACGGCACGCATCTTTTGGCGCTGCCTTTGTTATCGGAATCATCATTTTTGTGGGTCATGCCCTTGTTTGGCGGCATCGGCGGGGCTGTCGTGATCACAGCCCCCATCACCTATTACCAAGACCTGCTGCGAGAGCGGCCGGGCACTGCCGCCGCCATGTTGGCCGTGCAAAAGCTGGTGTCCGATGTTCTGACAGCAGGCGTCTTTGCCACCACCACAAGTTTTGGCGGGTTTGAAGCCGTCGCCGTCACAGGTGTGGTGTGCAGCCTGATCGGGGCGGGTGGCCTGTATTGGGCTGACCGCGTCAACCTGTTTGCGGCCAAGGTCTAAGATGCCGCCCTTTGCCCTGATCTGGCGCGATCCAGTCTTGCGGATGGTGGCGGGGCTTATGGCGCTGCAGGGTGCGCTTATGTGTACCTTTGGGCCCTTTGTATCGGTTCTGGCAGTGCGGGCTTTTGGTTTGGGCGATGCGGGATATGCCGCTGTCATGGTCACCTCGACGCTCGTATCGGTGGCGGCGGCCCTGTATTCGGGCATCCGCGCCGACCAAACCGCCAAACGACGCGAGATCGCCCTCTTTTCCGGCGTGGTGGTCGTGGCGGGGGTGTCGGTGATGACCTTTTTGCCATCGACAGTCAGCTTTGTGCTGGCCCATGCGCTGCTTTTGCCGGCAAACAGCCTGTTCGGCCAGCTTTTCGCCCAAGCAAGGCTGGCCACGGCAACCCTTCCCCCAGCGCAGCGCGATGGAATCCAAGCCACGATCCGCGCCTTTTTGGCGCTGCCCTTTGTGGTGATCTTGCCGCTATGGTCGCTAGGCTTTGCACGCGGGGTGCCGGTGATGGCGATTTATCCCGTGGCTTTGGGGCTAAGCTTGGCCATGCTGGCCCTGATCTGGGCCCGTTGGCCCAATCGCGATGCGATGGCGGGGCGCGACACGCCCTCGGGCCTATCGCTGCGCGCCGCATTGGTCGAACTTGCAACCCCCGGCCTTGCCCTACGCATCCTGGCCTTGGGGGCGGTTTCGGCGGGAGGCACCGCCTATTGGGCGGTGATGGGGCTGGCCCTGACGCCTGCCACAGGCACGGGCGGGCACGCAGCGCTTTATGCCGGTCTGGTCGCAGGGCTAGAAGTGCCCTTTATGCTTGCGTTGCCTTTGTTGCCGCGATGGCGGCGCGCAACCCTGATCGCCATCGGGACGGTGCTTTATGTGGTGCATTTGGTGGGCATTCCACTGCTCGCCAACTCTGCCTTCCTTTGGCTGCTGCTGATCCCGGGGGCGGCGGGGGGCGCGCTGACTTTGACCTTGCCCATCGTTTACCTGCAAGACCAACTTTCCGAACGGCCCGGCACGGCGGCAGCGCTCATGGCATTGATGAAGGTTGCAGGCGACGCGATGGCTGCGGGCAGCTTTGCCTTGGGCACAGGCTTGTCGGGCTATACATTGGCGGCCATTCTGGCGGCAGCGGTCACCCTAGCGGGCGCGGGGGCTTTGGTGCTGGCTGATTCCGCCAAAGCGCCTTAAACGCCAAGCCCGACCAAAAGCCCCAAGTAAAACCCAACCTCGCTGCATTGCTGAACAGCGCCCAAACAATCGCCGGTATAGCCCCCCAAGCGCGGTTCATACCACCGACGCATCAGATATTGGGCCAGCCCAAGGCCCAAAAGGCCGCCAATAATCGCCTCAAACCTGATGGAAAAAACCAAGGGCATCACGGCAAGGGCCGTTGTGACCAGCGCCACGATAACGGCCGAACGATCAATTCCCCCCGCAACCGCCGACCCTGCCCCTTTTTCACGGATGTAATCAGACGATGCCATAACCCATACCATCGCAGCCCGGCTGGCCGTATGGGCTGCAACCAACACGAAAAAAACATGGGCGGCTGGCATGGCCTGTAGCGTCAACGCCTTGGTGCCAATGATAAAAATCAAACCAATCACACCATAGGCGCCAATGCGACTGTCGCGCATAATCTCAAGCACGCGCTCTTTTGGGCGCATGCCGCCCAAGCCATCGCAGGCATCGGCAAAACCGTCTTCGTGCAAGGCGCCGGTGGCGATCACGGCAACACCCACCGCCAACAAAGCCGCCAATTGCGGCGTTAGGCCCCAATCACCCAGCAAAAAGGCCAGCCCCGCCAAAGCCCCCACCACAGCACCAACGGCTGGGTACCAGCGCGGGCTTTGACGCATGGCCTCTTCGGAATAGGCAGTGGCGACGGGCAGGCGGGTTAGAAACTGCAGCGCCAATTTGAAGGCGGGGACTTCACGCTTTAAATGCCCCACTACGTCCATTTGGCAACCGGAGGCAGGCTCATCAACACAGCGTTGGCGTCATGGCCCGTTTCCAGCCCAAATTTCGTGCCCCGATCGTACACCAGATTGTATTCGGCATAAAGACCGCGGTGTATCAGTTGTGTTTCACGATCAGCCTCGGTGAAAGCGCTGGCCATCCGCGCGCGGGTTAGCGGCACATAGGCGGGTAAAAAGGCGCGGCCCACGGCTTGGGTAAAGGCAAAATCCGACTCCCAATCGCCAGTGGCGAGGTCGTCGTAGAAAATCCCGCCCACACCACGCGCGCGGCCACGATGGGGGATATGGAAATACTCATCCGCCCAAGCCTTGAAGCGCTGGTAGTAATCAGGGTTATGCGCATCGCAGGTGGATTGCAGCGTGGCGTGGAAATGCTGTGTGTCTTCGGCATATTCGATGCAGGGGTTCAGGTCAGTCCCGCCGCCAAACCACGCGGCATGGGGTGTCCAAAACATCCGCGTGTTCAGATGAATTGCGGGGGCATGGGGGTTTTGCATATGCGCCACCAAAGAAATGCCGGAGGCCCAAAAGCGGGGGTCTTGGTCCATCCCGGGCACGCCGCGCGCGGCCATTGCCCGCTGGGCACGTTCGGCCAAGCTGCCATGCACGGCCGAGACATTCACGCCGATCTTCTCAAACACCCGCCCACCGCGCATCACGCTCATCAACCCGCCGCCGCCATCGGGGCGGATGGTGGGCGTCACCTCGAACCTTCCAGCCGGGGCGGGGCCGCCAAAATCATCCTCGATCGCCTCAAAGGCAGACACGATCTGGTCACGCAGGGTGCGAAACCAAGCAGCGGCGCGGGTCTTGCGGTCGTCGAATAAGTCGGTCATCGGTGGCTCCATCGCAACAAGACAGTGCTAGCAGGAAGTTCTGCGCCGCTCAACGCGCGCTTGGCTTTCAAACCAAGAATCTCGCGCATAATGTGATCCCGACACAGGAGACACCGATGAAGCACTATCTGGCTGCCCCATTCCTTTTGGCGCTGTTGGCCTGCGCGCCGCCGCTTCAGCGGTGTATCCATCAGGCCGCTCCTGATTTGCCAGTGCTGAACCGCCTGATCGCCGAGACACAGGGCAACCTTAAACGTGGCTATGCCTATGCCGATGTCGTGGTAGAACGCCCCATCTGGGTGGACTGTAGCAATTGGCGTGCCAAGAGCGGGCATGATGGCGGTTCGGGGCGCTGCATGGGCTTGGCCCCGACCATGATGCGCAAGCCGGTGGCGGTAGATCTGACGGCCGAGGCCGCAAAGCTTGCCTCGATGCAGACCCGCCGGGCCGCCCTAGAGGCCCAAGCGCAACCTGCCATCGCGCAATGTCAGGCGCAATTTCCGAAATAGGTCACTTGCTGCGGATCGGATACGCAGCGCGCGAGACCCGAAAGGCCCCATCGCCGCCAACCTCCTCGACCTGCCGGAACAGGGCTT
This sequence comes from uncultured Rhodobacterales bacterium, assembly GCA_903845215.1. Classification (GTDB taxonomy): domain Bacteria; phylum Pseudomonadota; class Alphaproteobacteria; order Rhodobacterales; family Rhodobacteraceae; genus Stagnihabitans. Next base: position 10,346 of record CAIMWI010000001.1, read on the forward strand.
TAAGCGTTGGCTCGTAAGGCAAGTGCCTGTTCGCCACCATCCATAGCACGCCATCTGGTGCAAGGCCGCGATGAGCTGTGCGTATAAACGCTATCCCAAGGGCTGGATCAGGCGCGCGCGCGGCGTGGAACGGCGGGTTCATCACCACGGCGTTCCATGGGCGTTCCGGTTTAAACGTGGTGGCATCGGCCCAATGAAACGCGGCCCTAGGGTTGGGCACATTCAGGCGCGCGCAGTCTAGCGCCACCTTTTCCGCCTCGACCACGTCCAACCGCTTGACACCGGGGCGTTGCAGGATGGCGCGCGACAAAAACCCCCAACCGGCACCAAGATCTGCCACCCGTGCGGGCAAATCGGGCGGCAAGGCTGCGGTCAGCAGAAGCGAACCCTTATCCACGCCGTCGGCCGAAAAAACGCCAGGGCGCGTGATAAATCCATCAATCTGCCGGTCAGCGGAAGGCCAAGCCGCAGGCACGGCAGCGGCGCTGAAGGATACAAACTTGCCATGGGCTTTCGAGATGACTTCGCCCAAGGCAAACCCTGCACCGCGCAAATCTTTCAACGCGCTATCAAATCCATCAGTCTTTTGCCCATCTACAGCGATCGACCCACCAACCCCCACCAAATCCACCGCCTGCGCCATCATCGCCCAAGCCTCGGCCCTAGAGCGGGGCAGGCAGATCAAGGCGGCTGAGAACGCCTTGCCTTCGACGCGGTGGCCAAGGGCTGCAAAGTAATCTTGGTCAGGACGAAAGCCCGTTAAAACCACAGTGCGCGAGGCGGGCAAGGCCGACAGGTCATCCCCCGCCCGCGGCCGCATCACCGCAATGTCACCCGCAGGCGGCAAATCCCAGGCCCCTGCGTGCAGGGCCATTTCTAAACGAACTGCTCTCATGATCACCGCTGCGCGGTCATTCCTTTTCCATCGTGCATTGCAGCGGATGTTGATGCCTGCGGGCAAAGTCCATCACTTGCGCCACTTTGGTCTCGGCGACCTCGGCCGAGAAGACCCCCACCACCGCCAGCCCTTTTTTATGCACCGTCAGCATAATCTCGAACGCTTGCGCGTGGTTCAGGCCAAAGAACCGCTCTAGCACATGCACCACAAATTCCATTGGGGTGAAATCGTCATTCAGCAACATCACCTTGTACAAAGGCGGGCGTTCGGTTTTCGTCTTGGTTTTGGTTAGAACCGAAGTGTCCTGACCCGGGCCCTTCGGGCCGTCAGACATCATGTCAGGAAAAGAGGTCAAACCAGAACTCCGGTGCGAAAGGGGGGCGGGTTGCTTAAGCGAACAGTATAGACGATTTTGCGGCCCATGAAAGGCCCCCACCGCCTTTGCCGCAGGAGAAGTCTATGTCCATCACCACAATTGGCTTTGATGCCGACGATACGCTTTGGCATAACGAGACCTTCTTTCGTTTGACGCAGCAGCGCTTTGTCGAATTGCTGTCTGATTCGGACCCACTTCATCTGACAAAGCGGCTAGAGGCCGCAGAACGCCGCAATCTTGGGCGCTATGGTTTTGGCATTAAGGGTTTCATACTTTCGATGATCGAAACCGCGATCGAGGTGACCGAAGGCCGCGTCGCAGCCCCCGTCATCGCCGAAATTCTGGCGGCAGGGCGTGACATGTTAAGCCATCCCGTCGATCTTCTTACCCACGCGCGTGACACCGTTGCAACGCTGGCGGCCCATCACCGCGTGGTGCTGATCACCAAGGGCGACCTGCTGGATCAGGAACGCAAGCTGGCGCAATCGGGCTTAGGTGACCTGTTCCACGGGGTCGAGATTGTGTCAGACAAAACCCCCGCGATCTATCAAACGGCCTTCGCGCGGCACGGTGCGAGGCCTGCCCAGGCGGCCATGGTAGGCAATTCGTTGAAGTCAGATGTCTTGCCCGCTTTGGCAGTTGGCGCTTGGGGTATTTATGTACCGCATGATTTGATTTGGTCTTATGAAAAGGCCGAACCGCCAATTGATGCGGCAAGATTTCGCGCAATTTCTGACTTAGCCGCACTGCCCGCCCTGATTGCGGAGCTTAAAAATACACCATAACTTGTGTTTTATTTGAAGTGACCCACAATATAGAGGAGAAAAGCCCAATAGCTTCATAGGGTAAAATTCTGCGAAGCCCATGGAAACAAAGATGTTTTTTCTCCCGAAAGCCCGTGCTAGAATGTTTGCGAGTTGAAAAGCGAAACCTCGGAATAACCGGGGGCGCGAGCAGTGTGAGGCAGGCAATTGGCACGGAATTGGGCGGACTCTGTCCGCAGTGTAATATGGGCATTGGTTATTGGCCTTTGGGCCAATATAGTGCTGGGGCCTATGGCCTATGCTGGGCCGCAAGCGCTGTTTCTGATGGATGCCCGTACGGGTGAAACGCTTTATGCCAAAAATGCCGACACGCCGTTGGCACCCGCATCTTTGACCAAGATGATGACGCTTTACATCACCTTTCAAGAAATCGAAGCCGGCCATGTGACATTGGACACAATGATCACCGTGTCGAAAAATGCCGCCAATCAGGCGCCATCGAAACTAGGCCTGAAGGCGGGCCAAAAAATCGCCCTGCGTTATCTGATCCGAGGCGCGGCGGTAAAGTCGGCCAATGATGCCGCGACTGCCATTGGCGATCACTTTGCAGGCTCTACAGAAAAATGGGGCGCGCGGATGACCGCAACTGCCAAGTCACTTGGCATGAAACATTCCACCTTCAAAAACGCGAACGGATTGCCAGCCAAGGGGCACGTGTCAACTGCGCGGGATATGTCGATTTTGGGGCGGCATCTGTTTTATGATTTTCCGCAATATTACAATATCTTCTCGCGCCGTTCGACCGATGCGGGCGTGGCCAAGGTGGCCAGCACCAACCGAAAGTTTCTTGACGCCTATGAAGGCGCAGACGGGATCAAAACCGGCTTTACCAATACCGCAGGCTTTTGTTTGACAGCCAGCGCGGAGCGTAACGGTGTGCGCCTCATCGGCACGATCCTTGGTGGCACCTCTACCCCGATGCGCAACCAAAAGATGGCAGAACTGCTGGACATAGGGTTTAAGATGGCCAAGCCCGGCGTTGCCGTAGTGGCCCCAAAGCCTGCCGATCCAGAAACGGCGCTTAGCCCCGACACGGCCCTTGTGGCCGAGGCAGAAGGTGATCTGGCGACCGATGTCACCCAACTGGTGATGACCTCTTCTCTTCGCCCCATGCCGCGCCCAGATACGCTTGACGGGGCCGAGACAGCGGTTGCGGCCACCGAATTGAATGATGCCGTGGCTTTGGCCATAGCCTTGGCCACCGACGGCGTGCCAGAGGCAGAGATGGCCTCGTTTGTCACCATCAAGGCGAGCGCCGCCGACCAACCTATAAAACTGGATGCCGCGCCCCCGCCTCCGCCCAAAAGAAAGGCGCCAATTTACACCGAACAAGATGCCCAACCGGCCGGTGTGGTTTCTAAGCCGCAGGTCGTGACGCGGGTGTCCACCTCGTCTGCGGGGCAGACTTGGGGGGTGAACTTGGGGTCCTACCCTACCACGACAACGGCCGAAAAGGCGCTGATGAGTATTCAACTGGCTGAAACGGCGACGCTGGGGGCGGGCCTGCGCAAAGTGGTCTTGCGATCCAACGGCTATGACGCCGTGGTGATGGGGCTTGACCGTGAAACGGCCGATCTTGCCTGCCGCAAGCTACAGGCCCGCGCCGTGCAGTGTTTCACAATTGGCGAGTGATGGACTGCGTTTTCCCACCGCAGCCCATCCCAAGCCTCCCTGTTTATAACAGCGCGGCGCGGTTTGCGCTGCGTCGCATCTTTTGTGTCGGGCGAAATTATGCAGACCATGGGATCGAAATGGGCGGCGACCCTGACAAAGAACCGCCGTTTTTCTTCACCAAGCCCGCCGATGCCGTTGTGCCATCCGGCCAAATCATCCCCTACCCACCTGCCACGCAGGACTTGCATTACGAGGGCGAGTTGGTCGTGGCCATCGGGCTTGGCGGGGCGGATATCTTGGCGGATCAAGCCCTAACCCATGTCTGGGGCTATGCCGCTGGCAACGATCTGACGCGGCGCGACTTGCAGGCCGAAGCCAAGGCCACCCGCCGCCCGTGGGATATGGCAAAGGGGTTTGACCGCTCGGCCATTGTCGGGTTGATCCATCCGCAAACGGCCTTGGGCGATGGGACGCTGACCTTGGCGGTTGACGGCGTTGTGCGTCAATCTACGCTTTTGTCGAAGATGATCTGGGATGTGCCCGGTATCATCGCCCACCTGTCGCGCTTGGTCACCCTTGCCCCCGGCGATTTAATCTTTACCGGCACGCCCGCCGGTGTCGGGGCCTTGCAACGGGGCCAGACCTGCACTGTCACGATTGATGGCCTGTCACCCGCAACGGTTACCATCGCCTGATCACGGCGCTGGCTTGTCGTCGTAGTCTTTGGTCAGGATGCGGTTGGCATCACCTTCGGGGTCGTCAAACTGGCGGGTGCGCATCGCCCAGACAAAGGCCACCAGCCCGATAAAGCCCAAAAAAAGTGATATGGGGATCAGAACCGCCAGAATTTGCATCAGGGCAGCCTTAGTGCGTTCAGCGATACGGTGATCGACGACAGCGACATCGCCAGCGCCGCCGCAAGCGGGGTGGCCGCCCCCATCAGTGCCAACGGCACGGCGATGACATTGTAAGCGGCGGAAATCTGGAAGTTTTCCACCATCCGCTTGGTTGCCTGCTTGGCAATGCGCGTGGCATCGGCGATGGCCGACAAGTCGCGCCCCAACAGCACAATGTCCGAAGCCACCCGCGCTGCATCCAGCGCCTGTGCCGGAGAGATCGACACATGCGCCGCAGCCAGCGCCGCCGTATCGTTCAACCCGTCCCCCACCATCAGCACCTTATGCCCCTGATCGCCCAACCCTCGCACGATGGCAGCTTTTTCAGCCGGCAAAGCGCCCGCCACCCAATCGGCTATGCCAACCCGTTCGGCAAAGGCGCGCACGGCCGCTTCGGTATCGCCAGACACCAGTTTGATGCGCTTGCCCTGCATGGTTAGCCCTGCAATCGCAGTCTCTGCCCCCGGGCGGATTTGGTCGGTGAAGGTGAAGGCCACCGGGTCTTGCCCCGCCATGGCGAGATAGGTCGCCGTTTGCCCCACCTCAGCCGCCCCAACCCATAAAGCCCGCCCCAAGCGCACGATCTGGCCATTCAACTGCCCCTCGATCCCATAGCCCGGCACTTCGTGCAGATCGCTGACAGCAGCGGGGGGGGCTGAGATTCCACCCACCAAGGCCATCGCCAGCGGGTGCGACGAGCCCTTGGCCAAAGCCAGCGCCACCGCCTTATCCGCATCGCTGACACGGTCCAGATTTGACGGCGTGGGCGCACCCAAGGTCAGCGTGCCGGTTTTGTCAAACACCACCACATCCACCTCGGCCAACCGCTCTAACGCGGTGCCGTTCTTAATCAGCACGCCCTTGCGAAACAGTTTCCCCGAGGCCGCCGTGACCACAGCAGGCACCGCCAACCCCAAGGCGCAGGGGCAGGTGATGATCAAAACGGCGGCAGAGATATTAACGGCAAAGCGCACATCACCGCCGGTTTTCCACAGCCAAAAGGCAAAGGCCAAAAAGCTTAAGATATGCACCAAGGGCGAATAAATCCGCGCAGCGCGTTCGGCCAGCGTGGTGTAACGGTTGCGCGCAGATTCGGCCACGGCGACCAGATCGGCCATGCGGTGCAGCGACGACTCTCGCCCTGCCGCTGTCACTTGTAAGGTCAAGGGGCCGGTCAGGTTCACCTCGCCCGCGGAAACCACAAGACCGGGGCCGGCAAAGGCGGGCAGGCTTTCGCCCGTCAACAGGCCACGGTCCACCTCTGACGTGCCCGCAACCACCACCCCGTCCACCGGCATCCGCCCGCCGGGCCGCACCAGCACCAGATCGCCCTTGGCCACTTGGGCGATGGGGCGCAACACTTCCTGACCGTCTTGCAGCACCGTGGCGCGTGGCACCTCGAGCGCTGCCAGTTCTTCTGCGGCCGATCGTGCCAAAGCGCGGCTGCGGTGATCCAGATAGCGGCCCAGCAGCAGGAAAAAGGCCAGCATCACGGCGGCATCAAAATAGGCCTTTTCGCCCGAATGCATGGTTTCATACAGCGAAATGGACGAGGCGAGGATCAGTGCCAGCGAGATCGGCACATCCATTCCCAACCGACCGACCCGCAGCGCCGCCCATGCCGATTTGAAAAACGGCTGTCCCACGAAAGCCACCGTGGGAATGGCGATCAGCGCGGATATCCAGTGAAACATGTCGCGGGTTGCGGCCTCTGCCCCTGACCAAACGGCGACCGACAGCAGCATGATGTTCATCATCGCGAAAAAGGCGACACCCAGCCGCATCAGAATCTCGCGCCCTTGTCGGTCGGTTTCGGTCATCGACAAAAGGCCCGGGTCCAGTTCATGCGCCTCATAACCCACGGCTTCCAGCACTTGCGCCAGTTCGGCGGCGGTCACCGTGGCCTCTGCCTCGACCGAGACGCGTTTCAACGTCAGGTTCACGCGGGCCGACTGCACGCCGTTGTGGGCTATCAAAGCGCCCTCGACGGTTGACATGCACGCCGCGCAATGGGCTGTGGGCAGCGACAAGATCAGCCGCGCCGTTTGGGGGCGTTGCAAAGCCGCCAGACGTTCAGCCGCAGGCGCGGCCACACAGGCGGGGCAGGCAGCTAAGCTTGGGTGATCAGCGGGGGCGTCGTAGGCCATAGGTCAGTCCCTGACGTAAAAGAAGGTCCGCGCCTGATACAGGGTGCCATCTGGCGCATGGGCCACGATTTGCAGCATCCACTTGCCCAAGGGCAACACGCTGGGGGCCACATAGGCCCCATCCGCACCCTGCGCCATCACGGGGTGCTGGTCTTGTGCCGCATCCGTGGGGCGACCGATCAGCACGTCAATGTCGCGCAGGGTGACGGGCTGGCCATGGGCATCGGTGAACGCCAGCCGAAGTTGGGCAGCGCTGCGGTCATAGGCCTGCTTTAAGTGCCAATTCAGCCCCTCTTGCGCCACCTTCTCTTGGTCAAAGGTCTGGCTTGCGACATAGCTGTTGTTCACCTCTAACCCCGGAAAGGTGGACACGGCCTTATAGGCCAACAGCCCGTTGACCGCGATGATGACACCAAAGAAGCTGCACGTCAGCACCAGCATGTGCCAGCCGGTAAAGGGGCGGGCGGGTTTTTCTGCGGTGTTGGCCATGTCAATTGTCCTCTTTGCCGTTGAAGATCGTGTCTTTATAAATTCGCTCGGCCTTGGGGGTCTCGGTGCCTTCGGCATCGGTGATCCACAAGCGCAGCGGCAAGTGGTGGGCTGCGGCGGCGACCGTGCCTGCCTTGGCCGTCACATAAAGCCGTTGCGCCAGCGTTTCGTTGGCCTTGACCAGCACGCGCAGCGCGTCCGTCCCCTCTAGCGCCAAGGTCACATCGCCCCCCGCCGTGGCCGTCACGGTGAACCAGCGATCCGTCCCATGTTTGTTGCGCAGACGCATGTCATAGGTGTTGCGAATGGCCCCGTCTGACAGGATCACAAACGGCGGGTTGCGCACCGGCGTGATCGAGGCATCCAGATTGGCCCGCAAAAACAAGGCCGCCACAAGGCCAAGCCCGATGCCCGCCCACAGCACCGTATACACAACCGTGCGCGGGCGCAGAATGTGTTTCCAGATGGGCTTGTCAGCTTTACCTGCCCTTTCAAGGGGCTCATCGGTCAGGGCCAAATAGCCCACCAAGCCGTGCGGCTTGCCGATCTTGTCCATGATGCCGTTGCACGCATCAATGCACAGACCGCAGGTGATGCAGGCCAGTTGTTGGCCATCGCGGATGTCGATGCCCATGGGGCAGACGTTCACACAGGCCATACAATCGATGCAATCGCCGCTGGTTTCCACGCTTTGCTTGCCGCGCGGTTCGCCCCGCCAAGACCGGTAGCCGATGGTGATCGTGTCTTCGTCCATCATCGCGGCCTGAATGCGCGGCCAAGGGCAGGCATAGATGCAAATCTGCTCGCGGGCAAATCCCCCGAAAAAGAAGGTGGTAAAGGTCAAAACCGCCATAGTGATATAGGCGACAGGGCTGGCAGTGCCGTCTAACAGCCCCCAGAACAGTGTGGGCGCATCGGTGAAATAAAAGACCCAAGCCCCGCCGGTGGCCAGTCCGATCAGCAGCCACAACCCCCACTTGATCCCGTTCTTGATCAGCTTTTCCCAGTTCCACGGCTGGCGGTGCAGCCGGATACGGGCGTTGCGGTCGCCTTCGACCCAACGTTCGACCAATATGAACAGATCAGTCCACACCGTTTGCGGGCAGGCATAGCCGCACCACACACGCCCTGCGGCCGATGTGAACAAGAACAAGCCAAGCCCCGCCATGATCAACAGGCCCGCGACAAAGTAAAACTCGTTCGGCCAAATCTCGATCATGAAGAAAAAGAACCGGCGTGAGGATATATCTAACAACACCGCCTGATCAGGCATCTGCGGGCCACGGTCCCAGCGCAGCCACGGGGTGATGTAATAGACCGCCAACATGGCCCCCATCAGCCACCATTTCAGCGTGCGAAACCTGCCCTTCACGCGGCGGGGGAAAATCGGCTCTCTGGCGGCGTAAAGCTGCGGGGGGTCTTGGGTGTCTGACATGATAGGGTCCTATTCGCTAACCCCATTCTGCACCGCAGCGACACGGGCCGCCTTGACCTAGGTCAATTTCCCCCACTTTGGCCCTTGGCCCAAAAAAGACAGGGCATGGCACAAGGCCAGCCCCGCAAAGGTGCTACAGGAGGAGACAGCAACCCCTGCGCGGGGTCGCAGTTAGAAAGCACCGGCACCCAGGAACCGCGCGAACAGGAAGGTGCCGGTGCCCATGCCGCCCGCAAAAATTGTGGGCGACACAGCTCGGAATTACTCGCCGCCACCCAAAGAGTGGACGTAAACCGCAACGGCGCGGATGTCGGCCTCGGTCAAGCGAGCGGTGCTGCTGGCGGAGGAATAGCCCCAACTGGGCATCACGCCGCCACGACCTTCGGCTAAGGTTTTGGTCAAGGTGACCTCATCCCCGCCATAAAGCCAAATCGCGTCGGTCAGGTTCGGGGCGCCCAGATCGCGGTTGCCCTTGCCATCTTCGCCATGACAGGCCACGCAGTTTTCGGTGAAGAGCTGCGCGCCGGCGGTGGCCTTTGCCTCCTCCGCTGTCTGGCCCGAGAGCTTTAGCACATAGTGGGCCACTTGGCCGATTTGGTCTGTGCTTAGCTTGGCGGTGGCCATATCGGCCAGCGGTCCGCTGGCCTTGTCAGACCATGCGGGCATATAGAGGCCTACATTGCGCGCATCGGGATCAACCGTATTGCGCACGCCGTGGGTGATGGTCGCATGGATCGCATCAATCGCCCCGCCATAAAGCCAGTCGTTGTCTAACAGGTTGGGGTAGCCCAAGCCTTGCACCCCCGCAGCCCCCGCCCCGTGACAGGGCGCGCAGTTGGTCGCGAATAGCGATTTGCCCGCCGCCAGCGCATAGGTCTTCAGCGCATCGTCGCCTTCGATGGCCATGAGATCTGCCGCCACCAGCTTGGCTTTGATGGGCGCATTCAGCGCGTCAAAATGCTGGATGTCGGCCTCTACATCCGCCCGGGTCGAGGCCCCCAGTACCCCCGGCGTGGCCCTGTGGATCAGCGGCCATGCCGGATAGGCAATGGTATAGCCGAAGGCAAAAAGGATGCAGAGATAGAAGGTCCAAAGCCACCAGCGCGGCAAAGGGTTGTTCAGCTCTTCGATACCATCCCAAGAATGGCCCGTGGTGCCGACTTTGGATTTGGCATCGTCTTTGATTGGCTTGGCACACATCGCTCAGCCCTCCTTCGAAGGTCCGGGCACGGGCCCGGGGGATTTGTCATGCTTGAAGATCACGTTGGCGGCGTCTTGGTGGATGGCGCGGCTGCCCGGGCGAAAGGCCCAGAGAGCAGCGCCCACAAAGAACAGCGTCAGCAGCAAAAGCGCCCAGCTGTCGGCCAGTTCGCGCAGGAAGGAATAGGTTTCCATACCGCCCCCCCTACCGCGACGCATCGGGCGTGAAGGTCGAAAAATCGACCAACGTGCCCAGCATTTGCAGATACGCCACCAGCGCATCCATTTCGCTGACACCGGGCTTGCCGTCAAAATCGGCCACCGTCACCTTGGCCCCGTAGCGGCCAATCAGGCCCGAGGCGTCACCATCCGGCGTGTCTTGCGCCACAAAGTCGGCCTTGGCGTTGGCGATTTGATCGTCGGTATAGGGCACGCCGACCATGCGGTGGGTCTTCATCTCGTCCGCCATAAATTGCGGATCAAGCGGAGACGTTGCAAGGAAAGCATATTTCGGCATGACCGATTCCGGCACGATCGCTTCGGGGTTGGACAGGTGGTCAACATGCCAAGCGTTGGAATACTTGCCGCCCACACGGGCCAGATCCGGCCCCGTGCGCTTGGACCCCCATTGGAACGGGTGGTCATACATCGATTCCGCAGCCAGCGAGTAGTGGCCGTAGCGTTCGACCTCGTCCCGCATCGGGCGGATCATCTGGCTATGGCAGACATAGCACCCCTCGCGGATATAGATGTCGCGGCCTGCCAGTTCCAAGGGCGTATAGGGGCGCATGCCTTGGACGGTTTCGATGGTGTTTTGCAGATAGAACAGCGGTACGATCTGCACCAGCCCGCCGATCAGCACGACCAAAAGGCTAAGAACCAGCAGGATCGAGGCGTTTTTTTCGATGATCTTGTGTTTGTCTAGAAAGGCCATGGTCCCGCTCCTATTCAGCCGGGACGGCGGCGATAGCGCTGGCCTTGGCAGGCTGGGCGTTCACCGTCATCCAAAGATTGTACACCATGATAAGCCCACCGGTCAGGTACATCGCCCCGCCCAATCCGCGCACCACATACATCGGGAACTTGGCCGCCACCGTGTCGGCAAAGGCGTTCACCAAGAACCCGTTCGCATCCACTTCGCGCCACATCAGCCCTTCCATGATGCCCGTCACCCACATCGAAGAGGCGTAAAGCACGATCCCGATCGTCGCCAACCAGAAGTGCCACGACACAAGTTTCAGCGAATACAGCCCCGCGCGGTTCCACAAACGCGGTGTCAGGAAGTACAGCACCGAAAAGGTGATCATCCCGTTCCAGCCCAGCGCACCGGAATGCACATGGCCAATTGTCCAGTCAGTATAGTGGCTTAGCGCGTTGACAGCCTTGATCGACATAACCGGGCCTTCAAAGGTCGACATGCCGTAAAAGCCGATGGCAATCACCATCATCCGCAGCACCGGATCGGTGCGCAGCTTGTCCCAAGCGCCAGACAGCGTCATCAAGCCGTTGATCATGCCACCCCAAGACGGCATCCACAGCATGACCGAAAACACCATGCCAAGGGTCGAGGCCCAATCCGGCAGTGCCGTATAGTGCAAGTGGTGCGGGCCAGCCCAGATATACAGGAAGATCAGCGCCCAGAAGTGGATGATCGACAGCTTATAGCTGTAAACCGGCCGCTCGACCTGCTTGGGCACAAAGTAGTACATCATGCCCAAAAAGCCTGCCGTCAGGAAGAAACCCACGGCGTTGTGGCCATACCACCACTGCACCATAGCATCCTGCACGCCTGAATAAACCGGCACCGACAAAGACCCAAGGATCGACACCGGAATGGCGGCGTTGTTGACAAGGTGCAACATGGCCACGGTCAGGATCATCGACAGGTAGAACCAGTTGGCGACGTAGATGTGGGGCTCGCGCCGTTTGACCAAGGTGCCGACAAAGACCGCCAAAAAGGCCACCCAGACCACCGTGATCCACAGGTCAATATACCAAACGGTTTCGGCGTATTCTTTGCCCTCGGTTCCGCCCAGAAT
>CAIMWI010000002.1 GCA_903845215.1 uncultured Rhodobacterales bacterium
GGCGCCTTCGTCGTCACGGGTTTCGCTGGCGCGGTCCTTGGGTTCTTCATCATCTTCAACTCCAATTGAGGTAAAGATGAACCGCAAACCCTCCACTACGCAATCACGCAAAACTGTTCCATGGGCGCTGACGTCGGACACCTTGGCAGGATCTTGCGCGCACGCTTGGCAGAGGTCGAACCCGCTGTTCCCGCGCGACTGTCGATAGCAGGCAAAGTCTGATCCGCCAGTCTTTTGGCATGGCCGTATGCCAACGCGCTGACTTGATGCCGTGTTACCCCCACCCTTTCGGCACCACCGTCGCGACGATATCTTCTGTAATGTCGTTTCGGCAGAACGCCAACGCACAGTTGGCCTGCCGGTTGTTACAGGACGATCTTGGTCAACCAACGGGGGGCGGTCGCTGGACAGAGGTGGTGTGATGTGAGAGGATCATCCCATATTTTAATGGAGTTATTTTATGGATCCCGATTGGACCCCGATCTGCCTTATTCCCCATGAGGACATGCCTCGCTTTGGGGCGCAGGCCCCAAAAGGTTATAAACTGGTCAGTTTTGTCACCGCCAAGAACGAGTTTAGCTTCGCTGATTGCGCGAAGGGCGAAGAAGAGCTTGACGCTGATATGGTCTTTCGCGATGCCGTGGCGCGGTGTCATAGTACAGCGCGCGGGCAGGCAGAGCAGGTGCGCCTTGCCAAAATCTGGATGGACCGCTTTGGCGCTGCGCCCCCACCGCTGATTGACCTTGGCGGTACAACCGACTTGGCAGGTCTTTCGCCCCGTCTGCTGCCCCTTTTTGTGCAGTTTTGGCGGGAAAGTGAGGCGCGCAGCACCGAATTGATGCGCGAATTGGCGCTTTTGCGGGGCAGCTTTGATCAATCCCAGACGGGGTTTTCAAGGCTGGAAACCTTTTTGTACAATTCCGGTGGGGCTGAACGTGCCCAGACAATGTCTTTGTCTGCGCTTTCAGGGCGCGCGCCTGTGGTGCTGACAAAGGGCCGCCCCGTTGAACAAAGGCTGCCGATCGAAAGTACGGGCCTAAGTGATGTCGCCTTCCTTCTGGCAGAGGTGCCAAGCGCATCTGGCACCCTAACGGCAAAGCTAAGCCTGATGGAAAGTGGGCAAGTGATGGCAGAATGGGCGGTTCCTGCGGAAAATTTGTCAAAAGGCTGGGTGCGGCTAAGCCTGTTTCGTGCACTTGGCCCAGATGCGCAGACGCCGGTTTTGCATCTGGAATGGACAGGTTCAGAACCGTTGAAGCTTGCCCCATCGTTTCGCCATCCTGACACCGGCTTTTGTGCGACAGGCAGTAATGCGGTTCTGGCCCTCAATCTATGGACGTATATCGCGGCGGCTGCAGCCCCGCTGCCAGCCGACGGCGTGGTGCAGCTTGCCAGCGCACAAAACCTGCGATGGACGATTGGACCGGACGCGCTTTGCAATGCCGTCGATTTGAATAGCACCAAAGACTTGGTCGAGTTCACATCATGGCGCGGGTCCTTGGCAGTTCGGCCCGTCAGCCAGACCACCTCGTGCGTGCGGATTGATCATGTGGGCAGGCCGGGGCTGGTGCATCTTCAGGGTGGGGTAAAGACCGAAGCGGTCTTGGGACCAGATGTTGAATATCGCTATGGCCTTGCGCCGCAGCACAAACGCAGCAAGCAGCGCGGCGCCCTGCCAAGCTTTTCGGAAGGGATGACATCCGAATGGCTGCGGCTGCCCGCGAATGACTGGGCGGTGTTGCATTGGTTCTTGGCGCAACCCCTGCAAGAGGTTTGCGACCTTTATCTTATGTCGCGCCTTGTCAACGATCAGATCCCCGACCAGCCCGTCAATGCCTGCTTTTACAGCCTTGAAGGGCGTGCGGAAGGTGGGGCCGTATGAAAAACACCCTGCAAATCCATGATCAACCACTGGTGGCTGTGGTTGTGCCCATCTTCCGGCATTCGGTTTTGCTGGTTGACGCGATTGAAAGTGTTCTGGCGCAGATTGCGCCCTTTGGCATCAAGATCATTCTGGTCAATGACGGTTGTCCCCAGACAGAAACGGATGTGGTCTGCCGGCATTTTGCGCGCACCTATGCGCCGCAGATCACCTATTTGCGCAAGCCAAATGGCGGTTTGTCAGATGCGCGCAATCATGGTGTGCGCCATATTTTGGCACATCTTGCTTGTGTCAGGGCGATCTATTTTCTGGATGCAGACAATTGCCTGCGTCCCCCTGCCTTGGCGCGGGCATTTGCGGTGCTGGACGCCTGTGCTGATGTGGGCTGGGTCTATCCCAATATTGATATGTTTGGCCTCAATAGCGCGCATGACTATGGTGGCAAATACTCGCGTCTGCTGCACAGCGAAATGAATCTGTGCGAGGCGGGAAGCTTGATCCGCCGCGAGGTTTTTGAAGCTGGCGTGATGTTCGACACCCATTTCCAATCAGGCTTTGAAGATTGGGAGTTTTTTCTTTCGGCCGCACATGCCGGATTTAGCGGCCAAAACCTTGAGAGCTTTGGCTTTTTGTACCGTAAGCGCCCCGAAAGCATGCTGGCCGAATCCGAACGCGACGCCGCAGGGATCACCTTTCAGTTGCGCAAAAAGCACAAGGCTTTGATGTCGCCGCGCGCGCTCATCAGTCTGGAACAGCAAGAGATGCCGCGTCTGGCGATCGTGCTGTCTGACCTGCAACAGGTGATATTGACAACAGATCCGGCCCAAAGCACCGAAACGATCAGCGTCGAGGACTATATTCACCGCTATTTTCTTGCCAAGTCGAACCCCACCCGTGAGGTTATCCCGCCCTATCTTTGCGTGACCTCAAGTGCCAGTTTACAGGCTTTGTCTGCGACAGGCTTGGTACACGCGACCTTTTGGAAGCTTGAATCCTTGGCAGACAGTACCAGCTTTGGCGCGGTGACGGCCTTTGGACTGGACGAGGACCGCATGGGTTTTGCGGTTCACGAAACAGCTCAAGGCCGCCATAAGCACGCCAGTTTTCTGATGATCGGTCCATATCTGCTGCGCGATGTCATCTTTGATAGCGCCAGATCTTGGATCGACAGTTTGGCATCTGAGGCGTCTCAGCCGTCGGTAGCACTGATTGAATTGCGGTTGCCACAGGCATGCTTTGACATAGCGCCATTGGCCCACGGCACCGCCACGATCGACTTTCTTGCGATCTTGCACCGAATGCGTGCGTCGATGTGGATAGAAGGGGCAAAACAGCGGTTGGACTGGCGGGAAGGGGATGTGACGCGTCGGGAAAGCTCGCACCTGATTTTGCGCCACCACTTTGCCCATGAACCCGTCTACCCGCGCGTGCCCAGCGGTGGGCGCGACGTTGGCCTGATCTTACCCTTGGTAGAATTTGGCGGCGTGGAAAAGGTTGCCTTAAATTTTGCCCGCGCGATCTGTGCGCGCGGCGACCGACCCCATCTGTTCGTGCTGAATTCTGGAGATGCCGCAATTTCATCTGACTGGCGGCAGGTCTTTGAAAGCATCACCTTCTTCGCCGATGCCAGCTTTGGGGTTTGGGGCGGCGGTACAAAGACGTACTTTGGCACAGAAATTCCCCGCTGGGCCGAACAAGGCAATCATGACCGTGCCGCGGCTATGATGTATTGGCTGGATGCTGTCATTGATTTTCACGGCGGTGCCATGATGGGTGCCATGGGCAAACTCAAACGGCTGGGCATTGCAACGGGCAGCTCTTTGCATCTGGTGGATCTCACCGCTGTTGGGCGACCGGTGGGAAATGTTTTTTTATCCATGGCTTACGAGCACGCTTTCAACCTATTCGCCCCCTGTTCACAGGCCTTGGCCGATTGGTGCCATGCTGTGGGGATCCCCAAGGAAAAGATTGTGCCAACGCCCAATGCCCCAAGCTTCCCGATCAGTGCGCAGCGCCTTGCTGCAGGATTGGCCCAAAAAGGCCGGCGCCATCCGGATGAACCGTTGCGGGTGCTTTATCTTGGCCGTCTAGATGCCCAAAAAGGGTTGAACCGCATGGCCGAAGTTATGCGCGCGGCCGCCGCGGAAAAGCTGGAATGGCGCATCATCGGCAAGCCCGTGTTGCCAGAAGCTTTGGCACAACTATCCTGCGATATTCAGCGCGTACTTGAACCGGCCATAACACGGGATGAAGATCTTATCGCGGCTTTCGACTGGGCTGATGTGCTTGTCTTGCTTTCGGAATTCGAGGGATTGCCCCTGACCGTCCTAGAGGCCATGCGTCAAGGCGTTGTGCCGATTGTGACAGATGTTGGTGCTGTGGGCGAGGTGGTGATGAACGCACAGAACGGTTTTGTTATTCCATTGCCAAATGCCGCGGCAGAATGTCTTGCAGCGCTTCGCATTCTTGGTGTGAACCGCGACCTGCTGCGCCGCCTGTCCACCGCCGCCGCCCGCGATATGGTTGGGCGAGACTGGATCGATGCAACCAAACCATTCCTTGACGCGCTTTGCGACAGATGAACCGATCAAGGATGTCGTGTGACGGGTCGTGGCACCGTGCGGGCCTCCCGTTTTGTAAGTCCCGTTCGACCTGGCCATTCTTGCCGCCTCATCTATGGCTATCCTTAAAGGGACGTGGTCTGCAAAGTGACGTGTCGCGAACCGGTATCGTCGCGGGGGCGGGGGCGCAGCCTATGCGGTGGCCTAGGGCGTTTTTCCTGACTTGGATTGGCAAGCAAGTCACCGCGCAACACGCAATGGCTGCCCTCGCTGGTTGATCCTGCAAGATTGATAGATCGCCGCCCATTTATGGGGGCACAGGTTTGGCCAAGGCCTAAATCGTTCGGCGCAAGGGTAAAAGCTGCGCATCACTGACCAACAATTCATCCACAGTGCAGATGAACGCGTCACTGTCTTTGCGATAAATGGTCAAACGCCGTCCCCAGCGTGGATCTTCGGCGGCTTTGGCCGATTGATACAAGCTGCGGTCCGCCAGCCGCACGGGGATCGCAAAATCCGCCAAAAGCTGGCCAAACAAAACGTCTTCGCGCAGCAATTGATCCAGAAAACCCAAGGGAAGAGCCTGCGCAGAAATCTCTAAAACGGCGTCCAGAATGGGGATGCCAGATGCCGCTTGAAGAATCGACGAACGGCGCAAAAGGCGGTTAGATCCTTGATCGCTATGGGTTTTGCCCACAGTAAGCGGCCCGAATTGCGCCCGAAGAATTGGTGTCATCAACCCGTCATGGTCCAGCAGGCTACGGCCAAAGGGGGCCGGAGGGACAAGGTTGGGCGGCGGGTTGGCGGTCATGCGAAGGGTGCTTTGTCCTTTGGATAAGCCGTGATCTGACCTGTTCGTGGCCTGATTGCAAGCCTTGGGTGCCACGGCAATGCGCAGGCCATCGATCCCTTGCGACAGTTTGCGACATAAGGCGAAGCAATGCGACACGCATGCCTTGGAATGGCCACTTTCCCGCGACAGGAGGCAGACAGATTGGACAAGCCAACAAGGAGTTTGTCTCATGCACCGCCGTCACTTTTTAAAAACGCTGGCCAGCCTGCCGCTTGCTTATGCCGTCACCAACCCGCTGCAAGCGGCCGCTTTTCCCGCAACCGGGGGCTATCGCAGCCTGTTTGCATCTTTGCCCTCTGCCCAATTTGCCGAAGAAGATCTGCTACGTCTTGCCAATGGCGCGGGGCCCGATTTGCCCGGGATGAGTGCTGCGCCTGAGATGTTGACAGATACCGATGATCAGCCTTTGCGCAACGATGCGGGCGAAGTGATCCTGTCTGCCACGCATGAAACTGAATTGGATGACGAAGAAAACTATGGTCTTCCCGCAGGATTTACCTATCTGGGCCAATTTGCCGATCACGACATCACCTTCAAGGCGGATGATGCCTTTGCGGTGAAGGGGCAAGACGGGGTGAACCACCGATCTGCCCGCTTTGATTTGGATTCGCTTTATGGCGCGGGCCCGGGCTTGCAGCCGTCCTTGTACAATGCCGACGGCCGCACCTTGGCGCGGGGCAGGGCCCTGACCCAAGGTGGGCGACCCTCGGCCAGTTTTGACCATCCGCGCATTAAGGGTGTGGCGGTGATTGGCGACAAGCGCAACGACGAGAACGTGCTGGTCAGCCAAATGCACGGCGCCTTTGCCAGCTTTCACAATGCCTTAGCACAAGACCGCCCCAAGGCCAGCTTTGCCGAACTGCGCCAGTTGGTGACGTGGCATTACCAATGGATGCTGCTCACCGATTTTTTGCCGCGCCTGTGCGGTGACAAGGTGATGCACAGCTTGCTGCCTGCCTTGGCCGAGGGGCGCGGCCCCAATTTCGGGCGCAGCCATCGCACAATCACCGCCGATCTGCGCCCCGGTGAGATGCCGTTAGAGTTTTCGGATGCAGCCTATCGCTTTGGCCATTCGGCCATTCGTTCGGTCTACCGCCTGAATGCGCAGATGACGGGCACCGCCGAAGAACAGCGCCGCAATCCGGCTGCAGCGGGGCGCAAGTTTATCTTCGCCGCCGTAGATCAGGCGGGCCTAAACGGCAACCGGGCTTTCCCCCAAGAATGGGCGATTGATTGGGGCCTTTTCTTTGAAACCCGCGGCGCCATGAGCCCCGATCAAATTGCATTAGGTGCCCAAAAGGTGCAGCCGTCTTATAAGATCGACACCAGCCTTGTGAATCCCTTGGCCTTTCTGCCCGAGTTTTCGCAAGATGGCACGCCCGCTGCCAAAACTGCCGAAGGATTTGCCAAGCCCAAGCCCGGGGCTATCGCCAATCTGGCGCTGCGCAATCTGATGCGCGGGCAGGCCAGTGGTCTGGCCTCGGGGCAAGATGTGGCCCGCGCGATGGGCTATGATCCCATTCCGGATGCCGATTTGATGGTGGGCAAGGCTACAGTTGACGGCTTGGCCACCAATCGATCGATCACCGATTATGGCGACAGTTTTCAAGGTCAGGCGCCCCTTTGGTTTTATGTGCTGGCCGAGGCGCAGTATACTTGGTGCAACCGTGCGCGGGCCCTGCGCGGCGATGATCTGGCCAAAAACACCTTGCCTGGCCATCTGGGCCCCGTGGGCGGGCGTTTGGTGGCTGAAACCTTTGTGGCCTTGATGGAGCTTGATCCCGACAGCGTTTTACACGCACCGCGCCACTGGCATCCCGCCTATGGACAGGGCCAGCACTTTGGCATGGTTGATTTGATCCGCACCGCTGGCTTAGGGTAAGGGATGACACACCGCAATTGCATCTTGATCGTTGATGACGAGGCCTCGATCCGCGAGCCTTTGGTCGAATACTTGGCCCGCAACGAACTTCTGCCTGTGGTCGCCGCCTCGGCTGCCGAGGCACGGGTGCAATTGGCGCTGCACTCTGTGGATCTGATCATCCTGGATATCATGATGCCCTCAGAAGACGGCCTGTCGCTGTGTCGCGATCTGCGCAGCCGCTCGGACGTGCCCATCATTCTGCTGACGGCGCGCACGGATGATGTCGACCGGATCATTGGTCTGGAAATGGGGGCAGATGATTACATCGGCAAACCTTTTGCCCCGCGCGAACTATTGGCCCGTATCCGCGCCGTTCTGCGCCGCACCGGGGTGCGGGTGGGTTTGGGGCAGGGGCGGCGGATTTACGCCTTTGACAAGTGGATCGTGAACATTGACGAACGTCTCGTCACACGCTCGGACGGGGTCACGGTGCCTATGGGCGATGCCGAGTTTCGGTTGCTGGTTGCCTTTGTGCTGCATCCTCGCCATGTGCTGTCACGCAACCAGCTGCTGGATCTGGCCGATTCCAAAGAGGCTGACCTGTTTGATCGCAGCATCGACAACCGGGTTTTGCGCCTGCGTCGCAAGATCGAAGACGATCCCGCCGATCCTGCCTTTATCAAAACCGTGCGCAGCGGCGGCTATGTTTTGATGGCGGATGTTCGCAAATTGCCATGAAAGGGTCTTCTTCCAAACCTTGGCGCAAGCGCCTCGCCACTTTGCGCCCGCGCAGCCTGTTTGCGCAGATGGCCATTGCCATCGCCCTTGCGTTGACAGTGGCGCAGGGTGTCAATGTGCTGATCCTGTTAAACGGCCAGCAGTTAAGCCAAATCGGGCGCGTGGGCAGTTTGGCCGAAAGCTTTTGTTTTGCAGCCTTGACCGACAGTTTGCGCCAGGGCGATTACGCCCTTGGGGCAGACCATGCCGCCCCGCCCCAAGATGGGGGGGCAAGCCTTGAACGCGTTCCCTATGATCTGCGTGGTGTGCGTGATTTAAGGCGCGACGCGGCCTTGGAAGACCGCGCTGCTTTTGCCTTGCGCGATCATGGGGTGTTTGTGTTTGAGGTGCAGGCGGGTACGCGCTTTGTGCTTCAGCGCGCCGGTCTGCCGCCCCTGCCCAAGGGCGACGCGACAAAAGCTGCACCGCCCCCCCCTATGACGCCGGTCGAAACCTTTATCGCCGTGCGCAGCGCGCCGCAGGGCGATTGGCTGCGTTGTCGGGTGACGATCCTTATCGAGGAACGCTCGATCAATGGTCGGGTGATCCTAGGCACTTTGATGCTGTACATCTTGGTGCTTGGCAGCCTGTTGATCTTCACCCGCTGGCTGGTGATGCCGCTTTCGCACCTGTCTCTGGCCGCCCGTCGCATGGGCCTTGGCCAAAGCGTTCTGCCGGTGCCCGCCTTTGGCCCCGCCGAAATTGGTGCGGTGAGCGCGGCGTTTAACGACATGAACGCCCGCATCACCCAAATGCTGCGCGACAAAGACGCGCTATTGGGCGCGCTTGGCCACGATCTGCGCACGCCCCTGACGGCCCTGCGTATCAGAGCTGAAAATCTAGAGCCATCTGCCAGCCGTGACCGGATGATCGAGGCGATCAACCATCTGACCCATATCGTGAATGGTATATTAGACCTGTCCAAAATCGGGGCCACCAAAGAGCCCGCCGTGCCCACGGATCTGACGGCGCTGATCACCACGATTGTCGAAGAGTTTGAAGATATGGGTGCGGATGTGGTTTTGGCTGCGGGCCCGCGCATCAACGCCACGCTGCGCCCACACCTTTTCATGCGCCTGATCCGCAATTTGGTCGAGAATGCGGTGAAATATGGCCGCTCGGCGCGGGTTGGTATTGCGCTGCACACAGACGGCTTGCGCATTACCATCGACGACCAAGGCCCCGGCATCGCGCCACAGGTGGTCCAGCGCCTGCTTAAGCCGTTCGAGCGGTTGGATGTTTCGCGCAACAGCGCCAGTGGCGGGGCGGGCTTGGGGCTGTCGATTGCCCAGATGATCGCCCAAGTCCACGGCGCGGAATTACAGTTTGAAAACCGCGCCGAAGGCGGGTTGCGGGTTAGCGTCGTTTTGCCGCAAGAGGCGGCTTTAGCCCCCCTTCAAGGCGGCCCGAAAGGCGCTTAGTTCTGCGGTTGCCATCTTAACGACGTGCTTGTCTTCAGGATAGGCAGATGAGGCGACATCCGCGATGAATTCGCGGAACGCTGCCACCCTTTCGGCCTGCAAGCGGTCGTATTCGGCGGCGAAGTTGCGATAGACTTTGGAATGGCGCGGCATATGGCCGCGGTTGGTGCCAAAGATATCCTCGGCAAACAGGTACTGCGCATCGCAGCCTGCGCTGTAAGCGCCGTTAGACGGCACGATCGATTCGCGTGCTAAGATGGATAAGGCTTTCGGAAGATTTAACCCCCGTCATCGCGCCGATCTGATCAAGCACATCATCCAGTGCGGCCGTGTTGGGCGCGGCCAGTTGCAAGAGCAAGTCGAACCGGCCCGACGTGGTAAAGACCCGCTCCACCTCGGCAATCGCCTTAAGACGCGACAAAATCGCTGCCTGACTGCGCGGTTCGATGGTCAGCAAAACCGAGGCGCGCAACCGCCCCTGCCGCGCCTCTTCGCCCAGTTTCAGCGTATAGCCTGCGATGATGCCGCCCGTCTCTAACCGCTCTAGCCGCGCTTGAATCGTGGACCGCGCCACCTTCAAGCGGCGCGCCAAAGTCGCCACAGATATTCGTGCATCCGCACTGAGCAGGGCAATGATGTTGCGATCGAGGTCATCCATACAATATGCCTTCCTTTTTCGTCATTATGACGAAGTATTCAGACAAATATATAGTTTTGTTCGGTGAAGTTGTCACGCATATGCAGCATCCTAAGTTGCAGGAAAAGGGCGGCTCATACGCACCTGGCCTGGTTGGAAAAACCGAGCTTGTGCCTATGCCTGCCTGTCCATTTTATGGCAACGGGAAAGGACAAGCATCTTGTTGGCAGAAAGGAATACGCCGATGGGACTGTCCAAAACGATCTGGACCAATCCGACCGAATACCTGCGCAATCAGCAGCCGGAAAACCCCGTGCTGTTTTTTGCGCCCCAAACCGTGCAGGCGACAGCCCGTCGTTTTCTGCAAGGGTTTCCGGGCCTTGTGACCTATGCAGTCAAGTCCAACCCTTCGGAAGAAGTGGTCGAGAACCTGATCGCAGCCGGTGTGAAGGGGTTTGACTGCGCCTCGCCGTTTGAGATTGACCTGATCCGCCGTCTGGATCCGGATGCAGCGATCCATTACCACAACCCCGTGCGCTCGCGTGCCGAGATTGCTTTTGCGGTGGAACGCAAAGTGGTTTCTTGGTCAGTCGACAGCCGCAGCGAATTGGCCAAGTTGATCGAGATGGTTCCCGCTGAGGGCTGCGAGATTTCCGTGCGCTTCAAGCTGCCGGTGTCTGGGGCTGCCTATAACTTTGGCGCCAAGTTCGGCGCCACGGCGGAACTGGCGGCTGAATTGCTTAAAACCGTGGCCGATGCGGGCTTTGTGCCCTCGATCACCTTCCATCCGGGCACGCAATGCACCGATCCGGAAGCTTGGGCATCCTATATCCGCGAAGCGGCGGTGATTGCGCGCAACGCGGGTGTGAAAATCGCCCGCCTGAACGTGGGCGGTGGGTTCCCCAACAACCGCGTCGAGGGTGTCAGCGTCGACGTGCAGTCGATCTTTGAAACGATCGACCGCGTGACTGGCGAAAGCTTTGGGGCCAATCGTCCGGCTTTGGTCTGCGAACCTGGGCGCGGGCTGTGCGGCGATGCTTTTGCCGTGGCAGCGCGGGTCAAATCGGTGCGCGACGATCAGCATGTGTTCATGAACGACGGCATCTATGGGTCGATGTTCGAATTCAGCCAGATCGGCATCATCAACCGCGTCGAAGTCATCGATCCCAACGGCCACCTTCGCGTGGGTGATGTGCAAGGCCGTGTTGTCTTTGGCCCAACCTGCGATTCGGTGGATCGTTTGCCCGGTGAGGTGCCCTTGGCATCTGATGTGCAAGAGGGCGATTTTGTCGTCTTCCAAGGCATGGGGGCCTATTCCACCGTCACCAACAGCCGCTTCAACGGCTTTGGCGAATTGGGTGTGGTGACGGTTTTGTCGCTGAAACTCTAAACCTTTTTGCACAGCGTAAAACCCCCGGCAGCGCCACGCTGGCGGGGGTTTCTTTTTGGCCACCTTTCCTTTCCGCCATGCCCGCGCCATAACCGCTCCTGCCCGAATGAAAGGAAATCCCATGCGTTCATTGACTGTCGCCGCCACCCAATTCGCCTGCACATGGGATTTGCCCGCCAACCTTGATCAAGCCGAGTCGCTGGTGCGCCAAGCGGCGTCGCAAGGGGCGGGGTTGGTCTTGATCCAAGAACTGTTCGCCAGTCCCTATTTCTGCATCGAGCAGCACCCAACCTATTTTCCAATGGCCCAGCCCTTCGCGGACCATCCGCTTATTGCTCGGTTTGCCGATCTTGCGCGGGAATTGGGCGTGGTGCTGCCCTGTCCCTATTTCGAAAAAGCTGGGCCTGCCTATTTCAATTCCTGTGCCATCATCGATGCCGATGGCCGCATCTTGGGCAACTACCGCAAAACCCACATCCCGCAAGGGCCGGGTTATGAGGAAAAGTACTACTTCAGCCCCGGCGACACGGGCTACCGCGTTTGGGATACGGCCGTGGGCCGCATTGGCCTTGGCATTTGCTGGGACCAATGGTTCCCTGAATGCGCCCGTTCCATGGCGCTGATGGGCGCCGAGCTGCTGCTGTACCCCACCGCCATCGGATCGGAACCCCCCGCGCCCGACTACAACAGCCAACCCCATTGGGAGGTGTGCATGAAAGGCCATGCCGCCGCCAATATCATGCCTGTCATCGCCTCAAACCGCATCGGGCATGAAGTTGCCCCGGGTGGCCGCGATTTAACCTTTTACGGATCAAGCTTCATTTGCGACCATGCCGGCCAAGTTTTGGCCAAGGCCAGTCGTGACCAAACTCAGGTGATTACCGCGCGCTTTGATCTGGACCAAATCGCCGACCTGCGCGCCTCTTGGGGGATTTTTCGCGACCGCAGGCCTGAAACCTATGGGGCTGTTGCCACGCTTGATGGCAGTTTTCGGCAAAGCTAAGGGGTTCTATGCCGTAAAAGGCGGGTTGAGGCGCGCTTCGAGATCGGCTTTCAACTGCTTGATACGGGGGCCTTCGGGGCGCAGTACATGGGCGGCGCGTGCAAGCCGCAGGGCTGCGGCGGCATCTTTGTGTTCCAAAGCCATCGCGGCTTTGCGCAGGTCATCTGGTGTCAAATCCTTGGTTGCGCTGTACCGCGGGCCCAGTGTTGTCATCGCCACGCGCAGGGCTGCGGCCCATTCGTCTGCCCCTAGCCCTTCGGGGCTGCCCTGCGGATAGTCTGAAAAATCATCACTAAACAGGTCGGGGTTTGTCGAAATCTGCAACCGCTCATTCAGGCGGCGATTGCTGGCCACATAGGGCGCCAGAAAGTCGCGCGCCGCTTGTGCGCAGGGCAACAATTTCGCCCCAGCGTAAGGCAGCGCCGCAATCAGGCTGCCGGTGACGGCAGGATCCGCCAAGGTGTCATTGGCCAGATGCCCAACACTTGCCTGCACCCGCCCCAAGGATACATTTTGGTCTTCAATTCTTGTCAAACCAGAAGGGTCTATCCCCATCCGGCTCAAGGCGTCGGCAACGATGTCACCTTGGGCCATTATTGCGCGATCAAACAGGCCAACGCAAAGCGCATGAGATCCAAAGGCATTTTCCCACAATCTCAGTCGGGCATCGTAATCAAGATAAAGCCGTTGCAAATCTGAGGGTTCAGGCAGGGCGTTCAGGCTATGACCCCATAGGACTGCCTCAGGCAACCGATCAGCCTGTGCGCCTTCTTGGTGGTGTGACACGGCGTGGCGGTCTTGGCGGCGCAGATAGACCAAGATGTCGATCTGATCAAAGTGGCGAGATAAGGCCAAAGCAAATTCGTCCAGCACCGTTTGTTGAAAGATAAACGAGAAATTTTCAGACGACAAAAAGACATGGTCGTCGCCCGGTTGTGCGACAACCTTTGCAAAAGCCGTGGGATTTTGAATCGTGAATCCCTGCGGAAAGATTTTGTCAGGGTCTAGAAATCCTAGAAATTGGCGCACAGGTGGGGTGTTGCCCAAACAAGCCAGGCCCAAACCTTTGGCGCGTAACAGGTATTCATTATGCTCTAGCGTGCGCCGCAGGGTGTTGGTTGCGGTCTTATGCGCGCCGATGTGCAAGGTTAGTCGCCGCATCCAATATCTCATCCCATCGAAATTCGTTAATGAAATCAAAGCACGCTAAAAAAGAAACTGCCGGACCCTACCAAGGATCCAGCAGCTTTTGCAATCAAAAACGATCCGTTGGCGCCCTTAGCGGTTTGGCAGATCGATGTAGTCGCGCTTTTTCGGCCCGATGTACAACTGACGCGGACGGCCGATTTTGCCGTTTTCGGTGATCATTTCTTTCCACTGGCTGATCCAGCCCACCGTGCGCGAAATGGCGAAAATCGGTGTGAACATGGATGTCGGAAAGCCCATCGCATCCAAGATGATGCCGGAATAGAAATCGACATTGGGATACAGCTTTTTCGAGATGAAATAGTCATCCGACAAGGCGATGCGTTCCAACTCTTTTGCGACTTGCAAGGTGGGGTTGTTGTGGATGCCAAGCAGCTCCAACACTTCGTCGGCAGATTCCTTCATCACCGTCGCGCGGGGATCGAAGTTTTTATAGACGCGGTGGCCAAAGCCCATCAGCCGGAAGCCAGAGTTCTTGTCTTTGGCCTTGGCGATGTATTCTGGAATCCGGTCCACCGTGCCAATTTCGCGCAGCATTTCCAGACAAGCTTGATTGGCCCCGCCATGGGCAGGCCCCCAAAGGCACGCGATGCCCGCGGCAATACAAGCAAAGGGATTGGCCCCCGAAGACCCCGCCAACCGCACTGTCGAGGTCGAGGCGTTTTGCTCGTGATCGGCATGCAGCATCATGATCCGGTCCATGGCTTTTTCAAGCACGGGGTTGACCACATAGTCTTCGGTCGGCACGGCAAAGCACATGTGCAAGAAGTTGCCTGCGTATGACAGGCTGTTCTTGGGGTAAACGAAGGGCTGGCCGACAGAATACTTATACGCCATGGCCGCAATCGTTGGCAGTTTGGCAATCATGCGCATCGCGGCCACTTCGCGCTGCCAAGGGTCGTTGATGTCTAGGCTGTCATGGTAAAAGGCCGACATAGCCCCCACCACGCCCACCATGGTGGCCATTGGGTGGCTGTCACGACGAAACCCGCGGAAGAAGTAGTGCATCTGTTCATGCACCATCGTGTGACGCGTGATGCGGGTTGAAAAGTCATCCATCTGCGCTTTGGTCGGCAATTCGCCGTATAGCAGCAAATAGCAGACCTCTAGATGGGTGCTTTCGGCGGCCAATTGTTCGATCGGATAGCCGCGGTACAGCAACTCGCCCTTGTCGCCATCAATATAGGTGATCGCACTTTTGCATGCCGCGGTCGAGGTAAAGCCCGGATCAAAGGTGAACACATCCGCCTCGTCATAAAGCTTGCGAATGTCCACGACATCGGGACCCTCAACCGGTGAGAGCATCGGCAGATCATAGGATTTGCCGTTTACGCTTAACTTGGCAACTTTATCAGCACACATCTCTCAATCCCTCATCTGTCCCATGGTTCCGTGGCAGCGGAACAGGGCAATTTCGTTTCTGTTGCAAGGCGGGGCCAACGCCTGTGGCTTAGCGGCAGGCGTCGCCAAGCCGTGCAAGTGTTTCGTCACGGCCAAGAACCAGCATCATGTCATAGACGCTAGGGGTGGCCGTTCGTCCAGCAAGAGCGGCCCGCAAAGGAGAGGCCAGTTTGCCAAAACCGATGTCCGCAGTTGTTGCTGCTTGGCTTAGAATAGCTTCCAGATTGTCTTTGTCCCAAGTACCATTTTGCAACTGCAGCGTCAAGGATTTCAGTATACCACGGGATACATCATCAAGAAAGGCCGAAGCCGCTACTTGGGGCTGGATGGGGCGACTGGCCAAAGCAAACACCGCCTTATCAAGCAGTTCCGGGAAGGTCTTCGCGCGGTCTTTCAAGCAATACATGCCGCGCATCAGCAGATCGTGCTGCGTCTGTGTCAGCGCAGGCTTGCCCGTCACCGCAAGATAGGCCTGCAGTTCATGCAGCAGCGCAGCATCTTGCGCCATCGCCATGTGATGCCCGCAGGTGTTTTCCAGCTTTTTGAAATCCAGCCGTGCAGGGGCGCGGCCAATCCCGTCCAGATCGAACATGGATTGTGCCTCGTGCGAGGTGAAAATCTCGGCGTCTCCCTTGGCCCAACCCAGACGCGTCAGATAGTTGCGCATCCCCGCCGCAGGGTAGCCCATGGCCTGATATTCTTCTACGCCCAAAGCCCCGTGGCGCTTGGACAGTTTTTTACCATCCGGCCCGTGGATCAGTGGAATATGCGCCCAAACAGGCACATCCCAGCCCATGGCCTGATAGACCATGGTCTGGCGTGCGGCATTGGCCAGATGGTCATCGCCGCGAATGACATGGGTGACGCCCATGTCATGGTCATCAACCACCACGGCCAGCATATAGGTGGGCGTCAGGTCCGAACGCAGGACGATCATGTCGTCCAACTGATCGTTCTGAAAGGTGACTTTGCCTTGCACCTTGTCCTCGATCACCGTTTCGCCAAAGCGGGGCGCTTTCATGCGGATGACATAAGGAAGATCGGGATGGGTTGCTGGGTTGGCATCGCGCCAAGGGCTTAAAAACAGCGGATAGCGGCCAGCCGCCTCTTCTGCCGCACGAAAGGCGTCGATCTCGTCTTTGCTGGCAAAACACTTATAGGCCGTGCCGCGTTGCAGCATCTGGTGGGCCACCTCGGCGTGGCGGTCTTTGCGTTCAAACTGGCTGACAACATCGCCGTCCCAATCCAGACCCAGCCAAGTCAACCCACGCAAGATGGCAGCGGTGGCTTCAGGGGTAGAGCGTTCGCGGTCGGTATCTTCGATGCGCAACAAGAACTTACCGCCCCGCCCGCGCGCGTAAAGCCAGTTGAACAGCGCTGTGCGACCGCCACCGATGTGCAGATAGCCCGTGGGCGATGGGGCAAAGCGAGTGACGATTTGGGGCGTGGACATGGGCGCGTTAACCTTCTGGCAACCTTGACGAGCTAGGCAAGGCGCAGCTTTAGGCAAATGCGGGACGGCTGACAAGGTGGGCAAAGGGCGGCAGATTTGGGTGGCCATCGGGCATTGGGCGAAAGGCAGCGCGCCTTTGGACCCGTTCTTGGCCAGTCCGGTGTTTTTGGCCTTGGGCATTGGGGCGTGGTTTGGGCTGCAAGCCGAACCGGCGCTGCCATTCTATCTTGCAATGGCGGCGGTTTTGGTGGGGCTGGCCGGTCTGGTTCGATTTGGCCCTTGGGGTTTGCGCCCTTTGGCTGTGGCTTTGGCCTGCAGTGTGGCCGGCGCCTTAGTTTGTGGCGTTCGTGTCTGGGTGGTGGATGCGCCGATGCTCGCGCAGCCCTATTACGGGCCCGTGCAGGGCCGGCTAGTGGATATCGACCGCTCGCAATCTGATGCCTTGCGACTGACGCTGGATCATGTGGTGCTGACAGATCTACCCCCCGATCAAACCCCTGTTGCAGTGCGGATATCCTTGAAGGGCCCGCCCCAATCTGACCCATATGAGATGGGACGCACAATCTTGCTCACAGCCCGCCTTGCCGCCCCCGAAAGTGCCGCAGAACCCGGGGGATTTGATTTTCGCCGCATGGCGTGGTTTCAGCAATTGGGCGCAGTAGGCTACACTTCCAGCCCCGTGGTGACTTGGGCACCACCGGGTGTTTGGGATGCCAGCATCAACCGTCTGCGCAACCGTTTGTCGGCTGCCATCGTGGCGCGGGTTGCTGGTGATGCGGGGGCCTTTGCCTCTGGCGCATTGACGGGGGATCGGTCGCAGATTTCAGCGGATGTTGTCAGCGACCTGCGCATCTCGTCCTTGGCGCATTTGCTGGCGATTTCGGGCATGAATATGGCTTTTCTGACAGGCTTTGTCTTCGCCCTGATCCGCTATGGGCTGGCCTTGGTGCCGCCTGTGGCCTTGCGGATCAACACGAAAAAGGTGGCTGCAGTTTTGGCCTTTGGCGTGGCGCTGTTTTATCTGGTTCTGTCGGGGGCTAATGTGGCCACGACACGGGCGTTTTTGATGGTGTCGCTTCTTTTGGGATCCGTCTTGCTGGACCGGCGGGTTTTAACCCTGCGGTCGGTGGCGGTGGCGGCCTTTATCTTGTTGATCTGGCAACCTGAAAGCCTGCTGGCCCCAGGCTTTCAACTGTCGTTTGCCGCCACGATTGCCTTGATTGCCGGCTATGCCCCAGCAGAGAGGTTCTTGCGACAAAGGGGTGTGGCAGGATGGCTGGTGCCGATAGCGATGCTGGTTATCACCTCGGGTATTGCGGGTTTGGCGACAGCGCCCTTTTCGGCGGCAACTTTTAACCGGATGACGGCATATGGTTTGTTGGCGAACCTATTGACCGTTCCGGTGATGAGCGTTTTGATGGGCGCAGGGGCGCTTGCGGCCCTTTTGGCCCCCTTTGGGATGGCAGCGCCCGCCCTTTGGGTTTTGGGCTGGTCCGCCCAATGGATCTTGGCCGTCGCCCATTGGACAGCGGGTCTGAACGGGGCGATCACCCCCGTGCCGCAGCCCGGCCCTTGGGTTATTCCGTTGCTGGCTTTGGGCGCACTTTGGGGTGTGATTTGGCAGGGCAGGGTGCGGCTTTTGGGCTTGGTGCCTTTGGTGATGGCTATTGGGCTTTGGGCCTTGGTGGAACGCCCTGTGCTGCTGATTTCATCGGATGGGGTTTTGGCGGGTGTCCTTGGCCCCCAAGGGCGCGCCCTTTCTGTGCCAAGGGGGGCGGGATTTGCGGCCTTATCTTGGCTGGAGGATGATGGCGACTTGGCCCTGCAATCTGAGGCGGCTTTGCGCCCAGGTTTCGTGGGGGCCAAAACCCAGCGCCGCTTTCAGATTTTGGGCCTGCACGGGGTGGTACTGTCGGGCAAAGACGCGGGCGCCCGGGTTGGCGCTGCCTGCGCCACGGCAGATATTGTTATCCTGCCAGAGCGTTATGGCCCTTCGCCTGTCAGGCCCGTGGGTTGCACGTTGATTGATGCCGTGATCTTGGGCAAAAGCGGCGCTTTGGCCGGGATCTTGCAATCAGACGGCTTGGTGCTGGTGCCTGTGCACAGCGGCACAAGGCTATGGTCGGGTGTGACAACGCCCATGGAACCGATAGGCTTGCAGCCCAAGGCGGCGCGCCATGCAGGCTTAACCGCCCGCCCCGATCAATAGCTGCGGATCAGGCCCACCAATTTGCCCTGCACCTTGACCATATGGCTGGGGAAGACGCGGGTTTCGAACATCGGGTTTGCAGCCTCTAGGGCGATCATCGTGCCTTTGCGGCGAAAACGCTTAAGCGTTGCCTCGGCGTCTTCGACCAAGGCCACCACGATATCACCATTCTCGGCATCTTGCTGTTCTTGGATGATCACGATGTCGCCATCGTTGATCCCCGCCTCGATCATCGAGTCGCCCTTCACCTCTAGCGCGTAATGCGCGCCTTTGCCGGAAATCAGGGCGTTGGGTACAGTGACATGGTGGCTGATGTGTTGAATGGCCTCAATTGGTACACCCGCAGCGATACGCCCCATCATCGGGATCTCCATCGCGTAAGAGGTTTCGATGGCCAAAGCCGCCGCAGGCCGCGGTGGCGGGGCAGCGGGTTTTGACCCCTGCACCACACGCGGCTTAAAGCCCACCTTTTCCATCGCCTCGGGCAGTTTCACAATCTCCAGCGCGCGGGCGCGGTGGGCCAAGCGGCGAATAAACCCACGCTCTTCTAGGGCTGTGATCAGTCGGTGGATGCCCGATTTTGATTTTAGATCCAGCGCATCCTTCATCTCGTCAAACGAGGGTGGCACGCCGTCGCTGTCAATCCGCGTGCGGATGAAATCCAAAAGCTCGATCTGTTTGCGCGTCAACATGGGTGTCACCCTTTCTGAAATCACGGGGCCATAGGCTTGGCCAGACCAGGTTTGCGGCCTTAGATTGCCACAAGTGTTAATAGAATGTTCTATCCGTGTTCTTGTTTTGTGTCAATGCCTATCGCGGTTACAGGGCAATGTAGCGTGCGACGCTGCCCATAACCTGTGCGCCTTCGCCCACCGGCCGGATCAGCAGGGCATTGGCTTGGGTCAAAATACCAATCAGGGCGGAATCTTGCCGTTCAAACGGGGTTATGATGCCATCGTTCAGACGGGCGCGCATATAGTGGCTGCGCGGCCCGTTCGCATCGACATCTGCACCCAAGGTGGCAGACTGTTCCATTGGCGCCACATCGGGCCGCCCTTGCAGGGCACGCACCATCGGCAGCACGAAAAGATGGGCGCAAACGATGGCGGATACAGGATTGCCCGGCAGTCCGACCATCGCTGTGCCCAAAACCCGCCCCGCCATCAAGGGTTTGCCCGGCCGCATGGCGATTTTCCAAAAGGCGCGTTCCAGCCCCAAGCTTTCGGCCACAGGACCGACCAGATCGTGATCGCCGACCGAGGCCCCACCAATGGTCACAATCAAATCCGCCCCTGCTGCCAACCCGAACACGGCCTTCAGATCACCGGCCGTGTCGCGGGCGATCGGCAAAATGCGGGCGACGGCGCCTTGTGCTTCAACCAAGGCCGCTATGGCGAAAGAGTTGGAGCAGATAATCTGGCCCGGTTGTGGGTTTTCCCCCGGCATCACCAATTCATCGCCGGTGGCGATAATGGCCACAACGGGGCGGCGGTGCACCAGAACTTGGGGAATGTTCATCGCCGCCAGCAGTGCCAGATCATGCGGTCCGATGCGGCGGGGGGCAAAGCCCTCGCCAGCTTTGAAATCTTGGCCCTGCGGGCGGATGTGGCGGGCGATATCGGCTTTGGGGTTAAGGGTGATCTTATCGCCCGCAAGGCTTACATCTTCCTGCAAAACCACCCGCGTGGCCCCCTGCGGCACAGGCGCACCCGTAAAGATCCGCACCGCTTGGCCAATTTGCAATGCGCCCTTAAAGCCGTGCCCCGCCTGTGCAGTGCCCACCACCGCAAACTGATCGCCCGCCATCGGATCGCCGCACACCGCATAGCCATCCATAGCCGAGGCATCAAAGGGCGGCTGGTCGCGCAAAGCCAAGGCTGGGGCGGCCATCATCCGCCCGACAGCGTGGCGCAGGGCCACGGTTTCGGCCGGCAAAGAAGACACCAGCGCCAAACACCGCGCCAGCGCTTCGGCAACCGATATCATGCTTTGGCCTCGTAAAGCCCCGACTTGCCGCCGTCTTTCAGCAAAAGCCGGATGCCTTCGATCTGCATGCCCTTTTCCACGGCTTTCAACATATCATAGACTGTCAGGCAGGCCACCGACACGGCTGTCAGCGCCTCCATCTCAACCCCTGTCACGCCTGATGTTTTGACTGTGGCTGTCACACGCACGCCGGGCAGGGTGGCATCGGTTGCCAAATCTACGGCGACTTTGGTGATGGGCAAGGGGTGACACAGCGGTATCAGGTCAGAGGTTTTCTTGGCGGCCATAATGCCTGCAAGCCGCGCGATCCCCAAGACATCGCCCTTCTTGGCGCGGCCTTGGGTGATCAGGCCAAGGGTTTCGGGCGTCATCACGATGCAGCCTTGGGCCACCGCGATGCGGTCGGTCACGGGTTTTGCGCCGACATCAACCATATGGGCATGGCCCTGATCGTCAAAATGCGTCAGGTCGGTCACGCTTTTGCCGCTCATGCGCCCCCCGATGTCAGGGGGTTGGCCAGAATGGTGCGGGTGGCTTGCGTCACATTCTCTTGCCGCATCAGGCTTTCGCCGATCAAAAAGCAGCGCACACCGTACCGGGCCAGATCGGCCAGATCCTGCGCCGTATAAAGCCCGCTTTCCGACACGATCAGCCGGCCCTCTGGCACATGGCGCGCCAAGGTTCGGGTGGTGTCTAGCGTGACATCGAACGAGTGCAAATTGCGGTTGTTGATGCCGATCAGCGGTGATTTCAGGCGGCTGGCGCGGTGCAATTCGTCCAGATCATGCACTTCGATCAGCACATCCATGCCCAGATCAAAGGCTGCAGCCTCAAGGTCGGCCGCCTGCGCATCAGAGACAGAGGCCATGATGATCAAGATGCAATCGGCGTGCAGCGCGCGGGCTTCGACCACTTGGTAGGGGTCATAGAGGAAATCTTTGCGCAAACAGGGCAGCTTTACCGCTTGATGAGCCGCAAGCAGATAGGAATCATCGCCTTGGAACGATGGCCCATCCGTCAAGACCGACAGGCACGTGGCGCCGCCTGCTTCATAGGCCTTGGCCAAGGCGGGCGGGTCAAAATCTGCCCTAATCAAACCCTTGGAAGGCGAGGCTTTTTTGATTTCGGCAATCAGCCCATAGCCAGCGCTTGCGGCCTCTGACAGGGCACGGGCAAAGCCGCGGGGGGCGGGGGCTGCGGCTGCGGCCTCTTCGACCTGTTTCAGCGGACGTGCGGCTTTACGCGCGGCAACCTCTTGCAGCTTATAGGCCTTGATAGTGTCTAGGATCGTAGCGCTCATGATGCTGACTTAGCGTGAGCTTTGCCCAAAGGGAAGAGAGCGCGCACGCTGGATCTGCAAGGCCAGCACAAAGGCCAAGCCGGGCCAAAAGGCTTGCGCCAGCCCATAGGCCCCCACAATTCGCCGGTTGCCACCGGATGAAAGGGCCACAGCTTCGGTCGTCAACGTCACGACCCGCCCGCCGCCCAAAAGCAATGTTGGCAGGTATTGCCCGATAGATACCGCAAAGCCCACTGCCGCCGTTGCCGCAAGTGGCCCCGCAAGCATGGGCAGACGCAATTGCAGCAAAACACGCCAAGGCTTGGCCCCCAGACTGGCCCCCACAGCCCCCAAATGAGGATTCCAGCCCTGAAATGGGCCGGATAGGCCCAAGACGACATAGGGCAGAACATAAACCAGATGGCCCAAGGCCACTGCCGCCAAGGGCGGGACGGGCAGGTGCAGCAGGGCTGTGGCGATGCCTGGGATGACCACAATTTGCGGCACAATCAACGGAAGGAAGATCAGCGCCTCGCCAGCGGGCTTTGGTCGCAAAGCCTGAGCCTGCAAAGCCCATATCGTTAGGGCCAATGCGACAGAAGTCACCGCCAAAGCCAAAGCCAGGCTGACACCCGAGGCGCGCAGCAGGGCAGGGCCAGCTTGGGCCCAGACTTGCCAGGTGAACTGGTCAGGCAATGTCATTGGAAAGCGCCAAAGCCCCGCGACAGACCAAAGCGCCAAGCTTGCCAGCCCCAAAACCGGCAGCATCGTCAAAGCCACCACAGCCGCCGTGGCCAAGGGGGCGCAGGCGCGTTCGGCCCAAGGTGCGCGGATGCCTTTCATCGTCAATCCATGGCGCAAGGCTGTGCCCAAAGCCTCAACCCCGCGCCACAAAATCAAGGCCACCATGACCAAACCCGCCTGCAGCAGGCCACAGGCAGCGGCTTGGTCTTGGTGGGTCAAGCTTGCCTCGCTTTGCCATAGGCTGATCTGGGCCGACAGGCTATAAGGTAGGCTGGGCCCCAAGATCAGCGCCATGTCGACTGTCGTCATGGCGTAAACTAGCACCGCCAGCACCGGCAGGCGCAGGGCTTGGTACAGCTCGGGCCAAACGGTTAGCGCAAAGCTCATCCCCCGCCCGTAGCCCAATGTGGCGGCCACCTTTTGCCTTTGACGCAACTTAGGGGTGCGCGCGGCCAATGCCATTAACAGCAAAAAAGGCGTTTCCTTCAAAACCAGCCCCAAGGTCAGGGCCAACCCCCAAGGATCGTTCAGCGTCATCACATCGGGCGGCACAAGCCAACCCGTGGCCCAAGGCGACAAGGCCCGCGCAATCCACCCCGAGGGGGCGATGACAAAGGCCAACCCCAAGGCTGCCGCTGCATGGGGCAAGGCCAAAAGGGGCCCCAAAAGCCGTTCAAGCAACCCAAGGCTGCGCGGCTCAGCCCCCAAAATCAGCCCGACAAGGGCCAAAGCGATCATCGTGGCCGCAAGTCCCGGCCCCAAAGACAAAAGGCAAGCTCGCATCAGGCCCGGCCAGTTCAAAACAAAGGGCAGGCTGGTGAACCCTTGCCCCAAGGTCACAGCCAAGCCCAAACCCACGGGCAGGACCAAAACCGCCCGCAAGATCAAGGAGGCAGCCTTCATGCCAAGGCTGCGGGGTTACGGCGCAACGCCATAGCGTTTTGCCCACTCATCCGAGATCTGGGTCATCCAAGTGGCGTGCGGCTCTAGCAAGGTCGGCCCCAATTCGGAAGGCGACAGGGTGGCGGGCCCGCGTGGGGCTTCGTTAAACAACGCAAGCGCGGCAGGGGTAAGGGCCGCCATGTTCAACACCGTTTGAAAGCCCAAAACGGTGGGATTTTGTGCACGCGCCTGCACGGCAGGGTCAAGCAGCAGATTGGCCACGACCTGAGCTCCGGCCGCGGCTGCCGCGTTGAAAGGGATGGCCACAAACGACGCATTGCCGATCGTGCCGCCCTCCAGAACAAAGGTGCGCATCGTATTGGGCAGGGCGCCTGATGCAATCTCGGCACTGGCACGACCGGGGTTGAAGGCAAACGAAATGCTCACCTCGTCGTCGGCCAGCAATTGCCCAAGGGCGGATTCATTGGCCACAAAGGCTTTGGCCTGCCGCCACAGGTTTGGATGCAGCGCGTCCAGAAAGGTCCAAAGGGGTGCAAGGTTAGGCTCGTCAGGGGCGGCAGGGTGCTGCAAGATGGCAGGATCGGGCAGCAGGGCGTAAAGCACCTGTTTCAGAAAGGTCAGGCCCAAATAGTCGGGCGGCTGGGGATAGGTAAAGCGGCCGGGGTTCTGTTGCGCCCAATCGGCGAGTGCTTGTATAGATTTGGGCGGCTTGGCCAGTTTGGCGCTGTCATATTCAAACACCAATTGGGCCATGGCCCATGGGCTTTCCATGCCCTGTGTGGGTTCGGTGAAATCGGTGACGGTGGCAGGTTTGCCCTTGGTATCGACCAGCGACCAATTTGGCAGGTTTTCGGCAAAGGGGCCAAAAAGCATTCCCGCCCGTTTCATGGCCGAGAAGTTCGCGCCGTTGATCCAGATAAGATCCACGGCCCCGCCACTGTCCTTGCCTGCGGCCTGTTCGGCCTGCACGCGCGCCACGGCATCTGACGTGGCGGCCAGTTTCACATGGGTCAGCGTGACGCCGTAGCGCGCTGCAACCTCTTGGCCCACCCAAGCAATAAAGGCGTTGATCTTGGGGTCGCCCCCCCAAGCATGAAAGAACACCTCTTGCCCCTTGGCCTGCGCCAGCACCGCTGCCCAGTCCCCCGCCCATGTGCGCCCCGCCCACAAAGCCGCCAAGCCTAAACCACCAAATTCCCGTCTGTTCACCGAACGCCTCCTGCCAATTCCCCTAACTTAGCGGACAGCGGCGCTGTTGAGCAACCTTCCCCCGCAAAAACACCCTTGAACCCCGCCCCCCCCTTTGTCACAGGTGGGCAAGCCATCCGAGCATTGAAAGAGCCAAGATGTTTGACGGTGTCATGCGCAAGCTGATGGACCCGGTTTTGACAAAAGCCGGAACATGGGCTGCAAGGCGCGGGTTTCACGCCAATCAGGTCACCCTTTGGGGGCTTGCGCTGGGTGTGATGGCCGCCGCCCTTATTGGCGTAGGCGCGCCCACGGTTTGGGCGCTTGTCCCGCTGTTGGGCAACCGGATTGCCGATGGAATAGATGGGGCCCTTGCCCGCGCCAAAGGCAAAACCGACTTCGGTGGTTTTCTTGATATTGTGGCGGACTTTGCCTTTTACGGGCTGATCCCCTTTGCCTTCGCGCTGCGCGACAGCGCCAACGCCCTGCCCGCCAGTTTTTTGCTGCTTAGTTTTTACGTCAACGGCGCAAGTTTTCTGGGCTTTGCCGTTCTGGCCGAAAAGCGTGGCCTGCAAACCTCTGCGCGAGGCGATAAGTCGTTGTATTTTTCGGTAGGGATCATGGAAGGGGCCGAGACGATTGCGGCCCTGTCCGCTATGTGCCTATGGCCACAGCTTTTTGCGCCCATCGCGTGGGTCTTTGGCACTTTGTGCGGGGCAACGGCGATCGCAAGGGTGGTTTTGGCCCGCCAAGTCTTTGGACGCTGACACCCCCGAAGGGCAGCGCGCGGTTGCGTTAGTATTTCCTTGAGCTTTTGGGGCAATTATCTCGCCACCATCACAGCCTGACCCTCAAAGATTACACCCCCACCCTTGCAGCCCCCGAGACACCCCACTAAGACTCACTCAATTCCTTGGCGATATGCCGTCACGTGACAACAGGCAGGATTGATATGCGCGACCCGATTGATACCTATATGAACACCCTTGTGCCTATGGTGGTTGAACAAACCAGCCGGGGTGAACGCGCCTATGACATCTACTCGCGCCTGCTGAAGGAGCGGATTATTTTTCTGGCCGGCCCGGTGCATGACGGCATGTCGTCGCTGATCTGCGCCCAGTTGTTGTTTCTTGAGGCTGAGAACCCTTCGAAAGAAATTTCGATGTACATCAACTCGCCCGGGGGCGTGGTGACATCGGGCCTGTCGATCTATGATACGATGCAATACATCCGCCCCAAGGTGTCGACCATGGTGATGGGGCAGGCGGCTTCGATGGGGTCGCTGCTTTTGCAAGCGGGAGAAAAGGGCATGCGCTTTAGCCTGCCCAATTCGCGTGTGATGGTCCATCAGCCCTCTGGCGGCTATCAGGGGCAAGCGACCGATATCATGATTCACGCGCGCGAGACTGAAAAACTCAAGCGCCGCCTGAACGAGATCTATGTCAAACACACCGGCAACCCCTACGAAGTGGTCGAAGCCGCTTTGGAGCGGGACAATTTCATGTCGGCCGAAGATGCCAAGGCTTGGGGTCTGATCGACGAGATCCTAGAAGGTCGTGGCAAGATGGACGATTCTTCCAAGTAACGGGCAAATCTTTGCCCGGGCGGGTGGCTTTGCCGCCCGGGACAAATTCGGATTGTGGCGGCGCGGGCCTTGGCCTAGACTTCCGAAATACGCCTCTTGGGGCGCTGGACAGAGGACGACAATGGCGACCAATTCTAGCAGCGACAGCAAAAACACCCTCTACTGTTCGTTCTGTGGCAAAAGCCAGCATGAGGTTCGCAAGCTGATCGCGGGGCCGACCGTGTTCATCTGTGATGAATGTGTCGAGCTTTGCATGGATATCATCCGCGAAGAGACCAAAACCACCGGCCTGAAGGCCACCGATGGCGTGCCAATTCCGCGCGACATCTGCAAAGTGCTGGATGATTATGTGATCGGCCAAGAACACGCCAAGCGCGTGCTGTCTGTGGCGGTGCACAACCATTACAAGCGCCTGAACCATGCCACGAAATCTGACATTGAACTGTCAAAGTCCAACATCCTGCTGATCGGCCCCACCGGCTGCGGCAAAACGCTTTTGGCCCAAACCTTGGCGCGCATTCTGGATGTGCCTTTTACCATGGCCGATGCCACCACGCTGACAGAGGCGGGCTATGTTGGGGAAGATGTGGAAAACATCATCCTGAAACTGTTGCAGGCCTCGGAATACAACGTCGAACGCGCACAGCGCGGGATTGTCTATATCGACGAAGTCGACAAGATCACGCGCAAGTCTGACAACCCTTCAATCACCCGCGACGTATCTGGCGAGGGGGTTCAGCAAGCCCTGCTTAAGATTATGGAAGGCACGATTGCCTCTGTTCCGCCGCAAGGTGGGCGCAAGCATCCGCAGCAGGAATTCCTGCAGGTGGATACGACCAATATTTTGTTCATCTGCGGCGGCGCTTTTGCAGGTTTGGAAAAGATCATCGCGCAGCGCAACAAAGGCACCGCCATGGGCTTTGGCGCCGATGTCAAAGACCCCGATGCGCGCGGCGTGGGCGAATTGTTCATGGAGCTTGAGCCGGAAGATCTGCTAAAATTCGGCCTCATTCCTGAATTTGTTGGCCGCTTGCCCGTGATCGCCACCTTGACCGATCTGGACGAGTCCGCTTTGGTGACCATTCTAACCGACCCTAAAAACGCGCTGGTCAAACAATACCAACGCTTGTTGGAAATCGAAGGCGTGAAGCTGACCTTCACCGCTGATGCGCTGGTGGCCATCGCCAAACGCGCCATCAAGCGCAAGACCGGCGCGCGGGGCTTGCGGTCGATCATGGAAGACATTCTGCTCGACACGATGTTTGAACTGCCCGGTCGGGATGATGTTTCGGAAGTGGTGGTGAACGAAGAGGCTGTTGGCCCCAAGGGCAAACCCCTCTTGGTGCACACCGACAAAAAAGAGAAAAAGCCCGCGACTGCGGGTTGATGATCGCTTAAACATTTAAAAAAAGGCGGCAACCCCTTGGATTGCCGCCTTTTTTTATGACAAGCGCCCCAAACGTTCGGTCAGCAGGTCAAAGAAGCCATCGGCATTCACGCTGCCCATGAACAGCGCATTGGCGGGCCTGTTTGTCACACCCCACCAATCGGCGACGGTCATGCCCAGCGTCAATTCTGACTGGGTTTCAATTTCCACGTTGATATGGCGGCCTGTAAACAAATCGGGCTGCAGCAGGTAGGCGATCACACAAGGGTCATGCAGCGGCGCGCCCTCTGACCCATATTTTGCCATATCGAACCGCTCGAAGAAATCGGCCCATTCTGCGGCCACCCGCCCCACTTGGCTGCCCAAGGCGCGAAACGCTTCTACCCGGGCGCGGGTGGTCAGCACCTTATGGGTCACATCCAGCGGCATCACCACCAAGGGCACGCCAGATTTGAACACAATTTCAGCCGCTTCCGGATCGACGTAAATGTTGAACTCGGCCGCAGGCGTGATGTTGCCCACCTCGAAATAGGCCCCGCCCATCAGCACAATCTCTTGCACCCGCCCGATGATATCGGGCGCTTGCACGAAGGCCGTGGCGATGTTGGTCAGGGGGCCCAAGGGGCACAGCGTGACACTGCCTGAAGCTTCGCGGCGCAAGGTTTCGATCAGAAAATCCACGGCGTGCTGGTCTTGCAGGTCCATGGTCGGCTCTACCATGACAGGCCCGTCAAGGCCTGTCTTGCCATGTACATGTTCTGCCGTCACCAATTTGCGCTTCAACGGGGCGGCGCAGCCGGCAAAAACCTTGGTGTTGGGCTTGCCTGCCAGTTCGCAGATGATGCGCGTGTTGCGCGTTGTCCAGTCTAGCGGCACATTGCCTGCCACGGCACAGATCCCCAGAACCTCTAAGTCTTCAGGGCTGGCCAAGGCCAATAAGAGGGCAAAGGCGTCGTCTTGGCCTGGGTCGGTATCAATGATGATCTTGCGGCGATGGCGTGTCATGAACGGCTCCTTGTGTTGACCTATCCAACAGGGGTGTGGACGATTCGTCCATCCGCCGTGGGTATCAGCCGTCGAAATCCACATCCTCGATCAGTTTGACCGCATCGCTGCGGGCTTTGGCGATATCGGCCAAGGGCAAGCTGTCGGGTGTAAACGGCCCCCAGCTTTGCACCAAGGCAGATCTTGCCACGCCAGGTTTGACAGGGAATTCATGGTTGGTTTCGGCATAGATTCTTTGCGCTTCGTCTGACGATAGCCATTCCATCAGTTTGAGAGCGGCCACCTTGTTGGGGGCAGACTTGGTAAGCGCTATGCCGGAAATGTTCATATGGCTGCCCCCGTTTTCAAAGACGGGAAAGTCAATGCGCACCGCGGCGGCATAGTCTTTTTGGCTGTCATCATTTGCCATTTGGCCCAGGTAATAGGTGTTGCCCAAGGCGATATCGCATTCGCCCGACCAGATTGATTTGACCTGATCGCGATCCCCTCCCTGCGGTTTATGTGCCAAATTGGCCTTCAAACCTTCCAACCAGATTTTCGTCGCCTCTGGCCCATGGTGCAGCCAATAGGCGGCGGCCAGCGCCACGTTGTAATCGGACAGGCCCGATCGCATGCAAAGCCGTCCTTTCCACTTGGGGTTAACCAGATCTTCGTAAGTGGTGATCTCGCCCGGTTTGACGCGGTCAGCACTGGCATAAACCACGCGCGAGCGTGCGGTTAGGCCAAACCACAGATCGCTAGGATCGCGGTATTCCGCCGGAATATTGGCATTAAGCATCGCATCATCAACTGGTTGCAGCACGTCAGCTGTCACAAGTTCAACCATCCGCCCAATATCAACCGTCAAAACCAAATCTGCCGGAGAGCGGCTGCCTTCAGCCTTCAGCCGTTCGGCCATGCCCTTGTCCACAAAGGCGATGTTCACATCAACGCCGGTTTCAGCGGTGAATTGATCCATCAAAGGCTGGATCAATTCGGGCTGGCGATGCGAATAAATGTTTACCTCATCGGCAAAGGCTGGCGGCGCAAAGAGCAGGGCGATCAGGAAGGGGCGTAACATGGTTGAGTCCTTTTGTCAGGTATTGCCCATGTTAGACGGCGAAAGCGGGTGCGGGTCAATAGCTGACAAAAACACTTTCCTGTGCAAATTCGCCCGTAAGCACAAGTTTTCTGCGAAAACTTATCAAGACAAATTTTCGCCGAAAATTTGGGACCCGAAGTTTTCGCAGAAAACTTCTTTCTATTCTGGCTTTTTTAGCTTGTCCTCGGCCCGCGCGCGGTTCCACAGCGCGTCCATTTCCGCCAGATCGGATTGCGCGGGCGTTTTGCCACGGTCTGCAAGCCAATCTTCAATCTTGCCGAACCGACGCTGGAATTTGGCATTGGCCCCGCGCAGCGCCGCTTCGGGATCTACGCCCATGTGACGGGCCAGATTGGCCATGACAAACAACAAATCGCCCATCTCCTCGATCACTTCAACTTCGGTCAGGGTGTCACGCGCCTCGACCAGTTCAGCCATTTCTTCGCGCAGTTTATCCAAGACCTCATCGGTTGTGGGCCAGTCAAACCCGACCCGCGCCGCGCGTTTTTGCAGTTTTACGGCACGGGTCAGGGCGGGCAGGCCAAGGGCTACCCCGTCGAGCACCCGCGCAGGGCCACGTTCGGCGGCCTTAATCTTCTCCCAATCGGCGGTTTGTTGGGCGGCTGATTTGTCGCGACTTTCGGCCCCAAAGACATGCGGATGCCGCGCGAGCATCTTGTCCGAAATGGCGC
The DNA here is from genome assembly GCA_903845215.1 of uncultured Rhodobacterales bacterium. GTDB lineage: Bacteria > Pseudomonadota > Alphaproteobacteria > Rhodobacterales > Rhodobacteraceae > Stagnihabitans. The sequence goes on from CAIMWI010000002.1 coordinate 30,508, forward strand.
GCGCGACGTCGTCAAAGCCGAACATCCCAGCTTCTTCAGCCATTTGCGCATGAAACACCACTTGCAGCAGCAGGTCGCCCAGTTCGGCTGGCAATTCGCCCCAAGCTTGCCGTTCGATCGCATCGGCCACTTCATGCGCCTCTTCGATTGTATAGGGGGCGATGGTGGCGAAGGTTTGTTCAATATCCCAAGGGCAGCCTGTGTTCTTATCGCGCAAGCGCCGCATAATCTCGCGCAGGCGCTCTATTCCGCCGTTTGGGTCGCGCACCACGTCATCAGAGGTCAGGGCCATTGCCGATCCCTTCTTTTTCAGGTTTGATCAAAAGGCAAGAAAAGGAGTCTTCCATGCCCGTGTTGAATCGTATCGCCGCTTATGCGCCGGAAATGAAGGGCTGGCGTCAGCATCTGCACCGCCATCCGGAACTTTCCTTTGATTGCACCAACACCGCCGCCTTCATCGTAGAGCGTTTGCGCGAGATTGGTGTCGATGAAGTGCACACCGCAATCGCCAAAACGGGCATAGTCGCCGTGATCAACGGCTCTGCCGATGGCCCCACGATTGGCCTGCGCGCCGACATGGACGCGCTGCCGATTGTCGAGATTACGGGCGCGGACTATGCCTCGACCATTTCGGGAAAGATGCATGCTTGCGGGCATGACGGCCATGTCACCATGCTTTTGGGGGCCGCAAAGTATCTGGCCGAAACCCGCCGCTTTGCCGGCCGTGTCGCGCTGATCTTTCAACCGGCCGAGGAAGACGGGGCGGGCGGCCAAGTCATGGTGCAAGAGGGCATCATGGAAAGATTTCAGATCGCCCAAGTTTACGGCATCCACAATGCGCCGAACTTGCCCTTTGGCGAGTTTTTCACCACGCCAGGGGCATTGATGGCGTCGGTGGATACGGCCTTTGTTTATATCACCGGCAAGGGCGGCCACGGGGCCAATCCGCATGAATGCGTCGATCCGGTGGTCGCGGTTGTGGGCATGGTGGGCGCCATTCAAACGATCATCCCGCGCAATGTTTATGCCTTGGACGAGGCGGTGATTTCGGTGACACAAATTCACACCGGCACTGCCTCGAATATCATCCCCGAAGAGGCGATGTTTTGCGCGACAATCCGCAGTTTCAAACCCGACGTGCGCGCCTTGCTGAAAAAGCGCGTCTATGAAATCGTCGAAGGTCATGCCAGTGCCTATAACGTCACAGCACGGATTGACTATGATTGGGGCTATCCTGCCACGATCAACACGCCCGAAAATGCGGCCTTTGCCACCGAAGTTGCCGCCGAGATTGCAGGGCCTGATGGTGCGCATGGTCATTCCAACCGCGAAATGGGGTCTGAGGATTTTTCCTACATGTTGGAAAAACGCCCGGGTGCTTATCTGTTCTTGGGCACCGGCCCAGGGGCTGGCCTGCACCACCCCGCCTATGATTTTAACGACGAGGCCGCCCCCATTGGCGCGTCCTTTTTTGCAAGGCTGGTGGAACGCGCCCAGCCTTTGGGGTAGGGTCGGCGTGCAAAATTGCGATCTTACAGGATAAAATCGGCGCTTGTCGGGGTGCTTTGTGCTGTCCACCACAGAGTAAAGATCGCATCGGCAACCCCGTCGCCGTTTGCATCCAATTCGACCCGAGTTTCGCTGGAACTGGTGATACGCAGTTCTCCAGCCTGATGGGTGAATGCCGCCTCTCCGATGAATACAAAAGCATCGTCGGCCACAGAATTGGTGGTATTGGCGTCGATTGCCGACAGGTCGATCTTATCTTCACCCTGTTTGAAGTCGGCGATGATGTCGCACATTAAAGGTTCCGTGCTTGTGTCAGACAGGCTTGCAAAGACAAATTTGTCAGCCCCTGAACCGCCCATCATCGTATCAGACCCCGCGCCGCCAAACAGGTGATCTGCGCCGCCACTGCCGTCTAAGACGTCGTTGCCGTCGCTGCCCGTCAGCCTGTCATGGCCCCTGCCGCCGTGCAGAACATCATCGCCCAAACCGCCCAACAAACGATCTGCGCCGCCACCCCCCAGCAGGTGGTTGTTGCCCGCATTGCCGATGAGAAGATTGGCTTGCGCATTGCCGGTGGCGTTCCAATCGCCTGCCCCGCGCAGGGTTAAGACCTCGATCCCGTCTGACAGGGCAAAGTTGCACCAAGCCAGCACCGTATCGCGACCAGCGCCTGTGTCGCTGATACGTGTCTGTGCGCTGTCGACCAGATAGACATCGGCCCCGCCTGCATCCAAAAGTACGCCCGACACGGCATTGCCGCGTGCATCGGTGCGGTCATTGCCCAAGCCCAGATCCAGATCGCCGTGCAAATGCCCGCCGGAAAATCTATCATCCCCCGCGCCAAGGCTGACATCACCCATAATCGTGCCCGTATTGTTTAAAGTTTCGCTACCTTCGCCAGTGGCGCGAATATCGCCCAGTATCAGGCCAGAATTGGTCAGATTATGGCTGCCCGCGCCGGTTATTTGTACGGCAACCTTCGCCGCAATTTGGCCTGTGTTGGTTAGGCTGGCGGTATCTTCCAGCAGGTCAATCGCCGTGCCATTGGCCGCTGTGATCTGCCCCGCCGTCGTCAGATGCGCGCCGCGCAATGTAATGGCCGCTCCGGCACTTGCCGATACGACTTGCCCCGTCTGGCTGATGCTAAAGCTGACATCCCTGTCCACGCTTAGGCTATTGATGGCAACATAACCGGCTAGGGTGATCATGGTCGGTCCGCCAACATCCAAGTCCGACAGGTCGACATCGGGCATGACCAAAGCACCACCGGGCGCCACAATCAAAGCGTCTCCGCTTTGAAAACGGGTCAAGCCGATCCATGTTACGGCGTTGCTGATCAGATATGTCGCCATCAATTCCCCCAAAATCACTTTATGAAATTAGGGGTGTTTTAACCTAGTCCCACCCTCGATCAACGAAATCCTGAAGAATAAGTTAACGCTCCCCCTAAAGCGTTGTGCGCACCTGCCAAAGTTCGGGAAACAGTTCGACCTCTAGCATCCGCTTCAGGTAACCACCGCCCGAGGTGCCCCCCGTGCCGCGCTTCATGCCGATCACCCGTGTCACTGTGGTCAGATGATTGAACCGCCAGCGGCGAAAGAAATCTTCGAAATCCACCAGTTTTTCGGCCAGTTCATAAGCCTCCCAATAGCGGTGCGGGTCGCGGTAAACCTGCTGCCACATGGCCAGCACGCTTTCATCAAACGCCCAAGACTGGCGCACATCGCGCGACAGCACATGGTGGGGCACGTCAAGACCGAAGCGGGCGACGTGACGCAGGGCTTCGTCATAAAGCGTCGGACGGGCCAGTTCGGCTTCCAGCTTGGCCAAGATGTCAGGTCGGTGCGCGTGCGGGCGCAACATGGCCAGATTGCGGTTGCCGACCGCGTATTCGATCAGCCGATATTGCCACGATTGAAAGCCCGACGATTGGCCCAGATCATCGCGAAAGGTCGAATAATCGGACGGAGTCATGGTGCGAAGCACATCCCACGCGTTGTTCAACTGCTCAAAAATCCGCGCGATGCGGGCGAGGATCTTGAACGCTTCGCGCGCGCGCGATGCGGCGATCATCTGGCGGGCGGCGTCTAACTCGTGCAGCGCCAGTTTCATCCACAATTCGGATGTTTGGTGCTGGATGATGAACAACAGTTCGTCATGGGCAGGGCTTAGGGGACTTTGCGCGCCCAGAATCATATCGATGCGCAAATAGTCGCCGTAAGACATGCGGCCGTCAAAAGACATCTGCGCGCCGTCGGCTGCGGGATCATAGGTCATGGTCGTCTCCGGTATTGGGAAAAGGGGGGCGGATCAGGCCGCGCCCGCCCTATCCAACACCGAATGCGCGCCAATACGCCGCCACGCTGCAACCCAGCCTGCGGGGCGGCACAGCGGAGATGCGGGTGTGGTCATGTCACCTTGGCCCGCGCTTTGAATTCGGGCCTGTCCCATGATCCGCTGGCCATGATCTGCGACAGGGCTGCGACCGCGCCGTCAATTTCCGCCGCGCCGATGAACAAAGGCGTGATGCCAAAGCGCAAAATGTCAGGCGCGCGAAAGTCGCCGATCACCCCTTGGGCGATCAGGGCCTGCATGATGGCGTAGCCCTCGGGATGGGCAAAGCTGATTTGAGAGCCGCGCTGGTCATGGGCGCGCGGTGTGACAAGGCGCAAGGTGGGGCAGGCGGCTTCGACGCCGGCAATAAAACGGTCGCCAAGCGACAGGCAGGCCGCGCGCAGATCGTGCAGATCGACCCTGTCCCAGATATCCAACGCCGCTTCCAGCGCGGCCAGTTGCAAAACCGGTGGGGTGCCCACGCGCATCCGTTCCACGCCCGGCGCAGGGCGGTAATCGGGGTCAAAGGCAAAGGGCGCATCATGCCCCAGCCAGCCCGACAGCGCGGGTTGCACGCGGTTGGCATGGCGCGGGGCCACATAGATAAACGCTGGACCACCGGGGCCAGAGTTGAGGTATTTATAGCTGCACCCAACGGCGAAATCCGCGCCATCTTTGGCCACTTGCAGCGGAAACGCCCCGGCGGAATGGGCCAGATCCCAGATGATCAACGCCCCGACCTCATGCGCACGCGCTGACAGCGCCGCCATGTCATGCCGCCGCCCGCTGCGGTAATCCACCTCGGTGATCATCACAACCGCTACCGTGTCATCAATCGCCGCCAGCACCTCTTCGGGCGCAACGGTTTTCAGCCGATAGTCTGCACCCAAGGTTTGGGCCAACCCTTGGGCCATATACAAATCAGACGGGAAATTCCCCGTATCCGACAAGATCACCCGCCGCTTGGGCGCAAGTTGCAAGGCCGAGGCCAGTGCCTGATAGACCTTGATCGACAAGGTGTCGCCCATCACCACATGCCCCGCCTCTGCCCCGATCAAACGGGCCACGCGATCGCCGACCTTAGAGGGTTGGTCCATCCAGCCCGCTTTGTTCCACCCGCGGATCAGCAATTCGCCCCATTCGCCGGTAATCGCCTGCGCCACGCGGGCGGCGGCGGTCTTGGGCAGCGGGCCTAGCGAGTTGCCATCCAGATAGATCAGCCCTTCTGGCAGATGAAACTGGCGCTTGGTGGCGATAAAATCGGTGGTCATCGGCGTCTCCCTTTGGGCTATAGTATCGCAGATTGCAGCGGTGCGGAACAGGCGGTTGCTTTAAGTTTAAAATTCCCAAAAACCCGAAATTTCGTGGTATACCAAGGTATTCTGCGCCAAAATCGGACTTTTGGCCCCTAAAATGCGAAATTTGCGCTGGTATGTCGCAACAGATTGCAGCACCTTTCGCCGGTATTGCCGCAGTGCGGCAGCAGCCCCTTGGTCCGGGCTGACGGGATAGGGAGAACGGGCGTGAAGATAGGGGCATTGGCAGAGGTTTTTCCGGGCGAGAATCGCGTTGCGATGACGCCGGAGTCGGCTTTGCAATTGGTGAAATTGGGGCACAGTTGTGTGGTGCAATCGGGGGCAGGGGTGAAAGCCGGCTTTTCGGATGCGCTTTACGCCCAAGCCGGCGTGCAAGTTCTGCCCGATGCGGCGGCGGTTGTGGCTGAGGCGGATGTGCTGGTCAAAGTGCGTGGCCCCGAGATGGCCGAGGCGCAGGCCCTGCGCGCCGGCCAAACCCTGATCAGCTTTTTCTGGCCTGCCCAGAACCCCGACCTGCTGGAAGCCGTCAAAGCGCGCGGTGCAACCGCCGTGGCGATGGATATGGTGCCGCGCATCTCGCGCGCGCAAAAGATGGACGCGCTGTCTTCGATGGCCAATATCGCAGGCTACCGCGCCGTGATTGAAGCGGGGTCGAACTTTGGGCGCTTTTTCACCGGTCAGGTGACAGCCGCAGGCAAAGTGCCGCCCGCCAAGGTGCTGATCGTGGGCGCAGGGGTTGCAGGTTTGGCCGCCACGGGCACGTCGGTGTCTTTGGGCGCCATCGTGCATGCCTTTGACGTGCGCCCGGAAGTGGCCGAGCAGATCGAATCGATGGGGGCGAATTTTGTCTTCCTCGACTTTGCCGAAAGCCAGACAGACGGGGCCGCAACCGGGGGCTATGCGGCCCCGTCGTCGCCCGAATTCCGCGAAGCGCAACTGAAGAAATTCCGCGAACTTGCGCCCGAGATGGATATTGTCATCACAACCGCCCTGATCCCCGGCCGCCCCGCACCCAAACTGTGGACAGCCGATATGGTGGCGTTGATGAAGCCCGGATCGGTCATCGTCGACCTTGCCGCTGAACGCGGCGGCAACTGCGATCTGACCGTGATGGATGAAAAGATCGTCAGCCCCAATGGCGTAACGGTTGTGGGCTATACCGATTTCCCCAGCCGGATGGCGGCGCAAGCCTCAACCCTCTATTCCACCAACATCCGCCATATGCTGACCGACCTTACGCCCAAAAAAGACGGCGTAATCGTGCACAATATGGACGACGATGTGATCCGTGGGGCCACAGTGGCCAAGGGTGGTGCCATTACATGGCCACCGCCACCGCCGAAAATTGCGGCGATTGCAGCGCAAAAGCCCAAGGAAAAAGCCAAGGAACTGACGCCCGAAGAAAAGCGCGCCGCTGAAACGGCAGCGTTCAAGGCGCAAAGCCGCAGCCAAGTAATCTTGCTGATCGTCGGCGGCCTTTTGATGGGGCTGATCGGGGCCTATGCCCCTGCGGCGTTTATGGGCCACTTTATCGTCTTTGTGCTGGCGGTTTTCATCGGCTTTCAGGTCATCTGGGGCGTCAGCCACAGCCTGCACACGCCCTTGATGGCAATCACCAATGCGGTGTCGGGCATCATCGTTCTGGGCGCCTTGTTGCAGATAGGCGAAGGATCCATGCTGATCCAGATCCTGTCGGCCATTGCGATCTTGATTGCCACAATCAACATCGTGGGGGGCTTTATGGTCACCCGCCGGATGTTGCAAATGTTCCAAAAGTCGTAAGGGGGCGGGTCGATGTCATTTGGTATTCAAACGGCGGCTTACATCGCCTCTTCGGTTTTGTTCATTCTGGCGCTTGGGGGCCTGTCGGGGCAGGAAAGTGCCAAACGCGCGGTCTGGTACGGCATTGTCGGCATGGCTGTCGCGATCTTGGCCACGATCAGCGGGCTGGGTGGGCAGATTTCTTGGCCCCTGCTGATGGGTGCTTTGGTTGTGGGCGCGGGCATTGGCCTTGTGCTTGCGCAGCGCGTGGAAATGACAGGCATGCCCGAACTTGTGGCGGCCTTGCATTCCTTCGTCGGTATGGCGGCGGTGCTGATCGGGTTGAACTCTGACCTTGGCCCGCATGGTCTGGAAGGGGCAGAACAGATCATCCATCAGGCCGAGATTTTCTTGGGCGTCTTTATCGGCGCTGTTACCTTCACAGGATCGGTCATCGCCTATGGCAAGCTGGCAGGGCGCATCAGTGGCAAGGCGCTGATCTTGCCGGGTCGCCATGTGTTTAACGGGGCGATGGCGCTGGCCTGTCTGGTGCTGATGGCGTTGTATATGAACCATGCCGGGTCCTGGACACTGTATGCCATGCTGATCATCGCTTTCGTGATCGGCGCGCATTTGGTTTTGGCAATTGGCGGGGCGGATATGCCTGTGGTGGTGTCGATGCTTAACAGCTATTCCGGCTGGGCAGCGGCGGCGACGGGCTTCTTGCTGGGCAATGATTTGCTGATCGTAACGGGGGCTTTGGTGGGCTCGTCTGGGGCGATCTTGTCGTATATCATGTGTAAGGCGATGAACCGCCAGTTCTTAAGCGTGATCTTGGGCGGCTTTGGCGGCGCCTCTGGCCCCGCGATGGAAATCACCGGAGAGCAGGTGGCGATTGATACAGACGGGGTGGCTGCGGCGTTGAATGACGCTGATTCCGTCATCATCATTCCGGGCTACGGCATGGCTGTGGCCCAAGCCCAGCAGGCCGTGTCAGAACTGACGCGTAAACTGCGCGCACGCGGTAAAACGGTGCGCTTCGCCATCCACCCCGTGGCAGGGCGTCTGCCCGGCCACATGAACGTGCTTTTGGCCGAAGCCAAAGTGCCCTACGACATCGTGCTAGAGATGGACGAGATCAACGACGATTTCCCCACAACCGATGTGGCCATCGTGATCGGCTCGAACGATATCGTGAACCCTGCGGCACAAGAAGACCCCAACTCTCCCATCGCGGGCATGCCTGTGCTGGAATGCTGGAAGGCCAAGATGGTGATCGTGTCCAAGCGCGGGCAGGGTACGGGCTATTCGGGCATCGAAAACCCCTTGTTCTTCAAGGAAAACACGCGGATGTTCTATGGTGACGCCAAGAAAAGCTTGGATGCCTTGTTGCCCTTGATCGCCTAACACGGGCAGGCTTTTGCTGCCAAGTTAATCGCCCCGCAGTCTGCCTGCGGGGCGTTTGGCTTCCAAGGCCCCTGTCAGCTTACGAAAGTATACCGCAGCGCGGTGCATTTCACGCCTTTACCAAGTGCTAAGGCCGTCTAAGTATAGGCCGTCAAATCAGAAAGCCGCCCCCCGTGACCGATCATCCGCTGCGCTATACGCTTGTCAACGAATTGCACGCACGACCCTTTCCGGTGTTAAGCGTGCCCTCGACCGCCGCTTTCATCGCCCTGATGGAAGAAGACGGTGCCGCCCGCGACAAGGCCCGCGACCGCGCGCATCTGTTGGCTTTGTTGGATCGGCACGCCTCGTCCCATCCCCAGCCCGAGGCCACGCATTTTTCCGGCCCCATCGGCCGGTCAGAGCTGAAATGGGAAAGCCATACCGAATTTGTGACCTACACGGCCTTTACCCCCGGCCTGTCGGCGCGCCCCTTTGATCCAACCGATTCGTCAAGCTTCTCGCCAGAATGGCGCGATAAGGCGGCGGGGCGGGTGGCTGCCTCGGTTCTGGTGCGGATCGAAGAGCATCCCGGGTCGGATGAGGCGATGATGACCAAGCTGGAATCGTGGTTTGTCGCCGAAAGTCTGGCAGTGGCGCGGGTGGTGGACGGCGCGGCTGTGGTGGCGGGGGATTTCCGGATTGACCCCGATGGCAACATGCGCTTTGCGGTCTTTGTCCGCCCCGATACGGGTGCGCGCCGTGTGGGCCGGATCGTGCAGCGCCTGTGCGAGATTGAAACCTACCGCGCCATGTCCATGCTTGGCCTGATCAAAGCGCGAGAGGTCACGTCGATTCTGAACGCGCTTGACCCGCGCCTATCGGCCCTTGTGACGGGCCTTGATGGCCAAAACCGCCCTGCGGAAGATGCGCTGCACGATCTTTTGGCCATTGCGTCAGAATTGGAAAGCTTGGCCATGCAAAGCTCGTTTCGTTTTGGGGCGACCAAAGCCTACGAGGCGATCGTAACGCAACGCATCACCGCCCTGCGTGAAGAGCGTCTTCCCGGTCGGCAGACCTTTGCCGAATTCATGATGCGCCGCTATGATCCGGCGATGCGCACTGTCACCTCGACCCAAGCGCGGCTGCATTCCATGGCCGAACGCGCCCAACGTGCGGCGGAACTGTTGCGCACACGGGTGGATGTCGAACGCTCGGCGCAAAACCAGATGTTGCTGGCGTCGATGGACCGCCGCGCCGATCTGGCCTTGCGCTTGCAGCACACGGTCGAAGGGCTTTCGGTTGTGGCCATCAGCTATTATGCGGTGAGCTTGGCCGCTTATGTCGCGGCCCCCTTGGTTGAAAACATTGGCATCCAAAAACCGCTTGCTATGGGCCTTCTTACGCCGATCGTGGTTTTGGCGGTTTGGTTTGCCATTCGCCGCATCCGCCGATCTATGAATTAACCCCGCCATCCCCGTTTCATATGTGTCCAAATATCCCACGGGGGTGCGGGGGTGTGAAACCCCCGCGGGGCGGAAAGGTGTGTTGACTTAGCGGTTGGCGCACAACAGGCTGGCGCATGACATTCTGGCCCACAGCAGACAAAGGCAAAATGACATGGCCCAGATCCTAACCCCGCTTGAGATTCTGGCGAAACTTGTTTCCTTTCACACGGTCAGCCAAGTTTCTAATCTTGATTTGATTGATTGGCTTGACACCTATTTGACCTGCCACGCCATCCCCACCGCCCGCCATTGGAACGAAGACCGCACTAAGGCGGCTTTGCTGGCCCATGCGGGGCCATGGCGTACCGGCGGGGTGGTCTTATCGGGGCATTCGGATGTTGTGCCGGTGGTTGGGCAGACCTGGTCCTCTGATCCCTTCGCGCTTATTCAACGCGGGGGGCGGCTTTACGGGCGGGGCGTCTGCGATATGAAGGGATATGTGGCCCTGTCCGTCTGGGCCTTGGTTGAAGCGCAGCGGTTGGGCCTGCAAAGGCCGCTGCAACTGGCCCTGTCTTATGACGAAGAGGTTGGCTGCACCGGCGCAGGCCCGATGCTTGAAACGCTTCAATCCGCCTTTCCCAAGGCCAGTTTGGCGCTGATCGGTGAACCTTCGCAGATGCAGCCGATTTCGGCCCATAAGGGCGGGGTTGGCTATCAGGTTTGCGTGCAAGGCTTTGAAGTGCACTCTTCGCTTTTGCCCTATGGCGTTTCGGCGATTATGGAAGGGGCGCGGTTGATCGGTTGGGTCAATGACCGCAACACTGCCTTGCAAGCGGCCAAACCGACGGCTTTGGCGGCGCTGTTTGACCCGCCCTTTAGCACGCTGCATGTCGGCATGATTTCGGGCGGCACGGCGCATAACATCACCGCCGCGAACTGCCGTTTTGCGGTTGAGATGCGTGTGGTGCCGGGCGAAGATCTGGAAGCTTTGGCGGCAGAATTTGAACAGGCAGCGCATGCTTTGGCCCAGCGGATGAAAAAAGTGCACCCGGGTGCTGGTGTGGATCTGCAAAGGTTCTTTCGTGTGCCCGCCCTGCAGCCCGAACCCCAAGGCCAGGCCGAGGCCTTGGTGCGCCGTCTGACGGGTGCCAATGCCGGCGGTGTTGTCTCTTACGGCACCGAGGCGGGCATTTTTCAAGCCGCGGGGTATTCGGCGGTTGTCTGTGGGCCGGGCGATATTGCCCAAGCCCATCAACCCGACGAATATCTGGACGTGGCGCAATTTGGTTCGGGCCAAGCCTTTATGACCCGCTTGTTGGAGAATCTGGCATGACCAAGGGCCCCATTTCAATCGACACGCCCCTGCGCTATGCGGGGCCCCCGCCCAAGGCCTGCGATGTCGTGGTGCTGGGGGGTGGGGTTATCGGGGTGATGACCGCGTGGTTTTTGGCCGAGCGTGGTTTTTCTGTGACCTTATGCGAAAAAGGTCGGATCGCCGGCGAACAATCCAGCCGCAATTGGGGTTGGATCCGCCAGCAAGGCCGCGATCTGGCGGAATTGCCCATCATGATGGAAAGCTTGCGCCTCTGGGCAGGGTTGTCGCAGAGTTTAGGGCCGGCCTTGGGATTTCGCCAAGACGGTGTGATGTATCTGGCCCGCAGCCAAAGCGAAATGGCTGGGTTTGAGGTTTGGATGGCCCAAGCCCAAGCCATGGGGTTGGATGTGCAGTTGCAATCCACCGCACAGGTCTATGACCATCTTCCAGACGCAACCCCGCAATGGCTCGGCGGGCTTTTCACCGCCTCGGATGCGCGGGCCGAACCATGGGCTGCCGTTCCTTTGATGGCCGAGGGGGCTGTGGCGCGGGGGGCTGTGCTGGTGGAAAACTGCGCCGTGCGGCGGTTGGATGTGCAAGGCGGGCGGGTGTCGGGGGTTTACACCGAACACGGGCGGATTGCCTGCGATCAGGTTGTGGTGGCGGGGGGGGCGTGGTCAGCCCTGTTTTTGGCGGCCGAGGGCGTGCATATTCCCCAACTTTCCGTCCTCGCCTCGGTTGCCCAAACGGTGGCTTTGCCCGAGGTTTTCGCCGGAAATGCGGCGGATGACCGTTTTGCCTTTCGTCGCAGGCAAGATGGCAGCTATACGCTGGCGCCGGGCGCGCGGCACGATTTTTTTCTGGGGCCTGATGCGTTTCGCCATTTTGGGGCCTTTTTGCCTGTGCTGAAAAAAGACTTTAAATCCACAAAATTTCGCGCAGCGGCCCCCAAGGATTACCCCGATGCGTGGCGCACCCCGCGGCGGTGGGAAGGGGATATGATATCGCCGTTCGAACGCCTGCGCGTGCTAGATCCCAAACCCAATCTTAACGCCTTGTCCGAAGTGCAAGACAATTTCGCCCTAGCTTTCCCGCATATCGGACGCCCCGCTTTGCAACGGACTTGGGCGGGTATGATTGACACGATCCCCGATGTGGTGCCCGTGATCGACCGTGTGGCGGCAATCCCCGGGTTGGTGATTGCCACGGGCCTGTGCGGCCACGGTTTTGGCATCGGGCCCGGCATGGGGCGTGTTGTGGCGGATCTGGTGGCAGACCGTCCCATAGGTCATGATCTGCACCGCTTCCGGCTAAGCCGCTTTCGTGACGGCAGTCGTTTGGTACCGGGGCCCACTTTGTAACGACGGGGGGGTGCCCCCGCCGGTCTTTGTCAAGACAGGATGCCCTCTGCCGTGATTTTGGTCTTGCCGCGCAGGTAGGGATGCAAGGCCGCAGGCAAAGTGACAGAGCCGTCCGCCTCTTGGCCATTTTCCAGCACGGCGATGAGACAACGGCCCACGGCAAGGCCTGACCCGTTCAAGGTGGCCAGATAATCGGGCTTGCCCCCCCCCGCTGGCCGGAAGCGGGCGTTCATGCGGCGGGCTTGGAAAGACCCGCAGGTAGAGACGGACGAGATCTCGCGATATTTTTGCTGTCCGGGCAGCCAAACCTCTAGATCATGGGTTTTTTGGGCACCAAAGCCCATGTCGCCGGTGCAAAGCACGATCGTGCGGTAGGGAAGGCCCAGTTTCTCCAAAATCGCTTCGGCGCATTTGGTCATGCGGTCGTGTTCGGCCAACGCTGTTTCTGGGGTGCAGATTGTCACCATTTCGACCTTTTCGAACTGGTGCTGGCGCAGCATGCCTGTCGTATCTTTACCCGACGACCCCGCCTCAGAGCGGAAGCATTGCGTATGGCCTGTCAGGCGGATGGGCAGTTGGGATTCGTCTAGGATCTCGCCGGCAACCGAGTTGGTCAGCGTCACCTCGGCCGTGGGAATCAGCCACCAGCCATTGGTGGTTTGATAACTGTCTTCGGCGAATTTAGGCAATTGGTTGGTTCCATACATGGCGTCTTCTTTGACCAAGACGGGCGTCCACGTTTCGGTAAGCTCGTGGTCTTCGGCATGGATGTCTAGCATCAGCTGCGCCAAGGCGCGGTGAACACGCGTGACCGCGCCCTTAAGCACCACAAAGCGGCTGCCCGACAGTTTCGCGGCTGTCGCGAAATCCATATTCGGTGTGACACCTGCGATGTCGAAATGTTCTTTTGGGGTGAAGGTGAAACTGCGCGGGGTTCCCCAACGGCGGATTTCCACGTTTTGCGTTTCATCCGTACCAAAGGGAACCGTGTCGAGGGGCAGGTTTGGAATGCCCATCAGCATGTCGCGCAAAGCTTGGTCTTGGGCAGCGGCCTCTTCGGTTAGGCGCTGGATCGCCGCCTTTTTCACCGCAACTTCGGCACGCAGGCGTTCAAACTCAGCCTCGTCGCCGCGACCTTTGGCGGCCCCTGCCTCTTTTGAGGCGCGGTTTTGTTCTGCTGTTGCCGTCTCGGCTGCGAGAATTTTGCTGCGGCGATCTTCGTCTAATGCCAGCACTTGCGCCGATAGGCCCTGCAGGCCACGCCGCGCAAGGGCGGCGTCAAAGGCAATGGGGTTGTCACGAATGGTGCGAATGTCGTGCATGGCGGAACCTATCTGAGGATCGATGCCCCCCATATGCCCGATCAAGGCGCGGGGGTGAAGCGCAATTCAAACACCCCTGACCTTGAAACCCGATTGGGCCAGCCTCATCTGGTTAAGGTTAAGTGCTCACCGCCTTGCGCCTATGGCCCCTTACGGCTAGGGTGCCGAAAATTTCAAGGTGGCCGTTGGGGGCTGCCTTTGACCGAAAGGACGACCAATGTTTGTGACTGCTGCTTATGCTCAGACCGCGGGTGCTGCTGGGGGGGCTGGTTCGGCTGTGGCCTCTTTTTTGCCGCTGATCTTGATTTTCGGGATCATGTATATGTTGCTGATCCGTCCGCAGCAAAAGAAGATGAAAGACCTCAAAGCCATGATCGAAGCCGTGCGGCGCGGCGACCAAGTTCTCACGGCGGGTGGCATCATCGGCAAAGTCGTCAAAGTGGGCGATGACAATGTGCTGGAGGTAGAGATCGCCGAAGGCGTTAAGGTGAAGATCGCCAAGCATACGATCACGCAAGTGATGTCCAAGACCGAACCTGCGTCTGTCTGAGCTGACCATGCAACTGGAAACGCCGCTTTGGAAACGCCTTGTTGTTTGGGCTGCGGTGGTGGTTGGGTTAATCCTGGCTGCCCCGAACCTGTTTTATTCGCGGGTTGAGACCCACAATGATGCGGCCACGGCGATTGCCAAGGCCGAAAAGCTTGGCGGGGCGGCCACGCCCGAACAGATGGCAGCGCTGGCTGTTTGGCCGTCATGGGCCCCTTCAGCACTGGTCAACCTTGGCCTTGATCTGCGCGGAGGCGCGCATTTGCTGGCCGAAGTGAAATTGGCGGATGTTTACAAGCAGCGCATGGATGCCTTTTGGCCCGATGCCCGCGATGCGTTGAAAGATGTGCGCGATGCCACTGGTCCTGTAAAGCGCAAACCGGCGCCCGATGGCACGTTGCGCATCACCCTGACCAACCCCGAAGGAATGCAGGCCGCTTTGGCCAAGTTGCAGGGGCTTACTGCCAATGTCGTCAGCTTGACGGGGGCGGGCCAGAAGGACATGAACATTGTTGCTGACGGCAACGACATTGTCATCACACTGTCGGATGCCGAAAAAGCCGCGACAGACACGCGCACGATGCAGCAATCTTTGGAAATCATCCGCCGCAGGGTCGATGCGGCAGGCACGCGCGAACCGTCAATCCAGCGGCAGGGGGCCGACCGGATTTTGATCGAAGTGCCCGGCATCGGCTCGGCCGAGGAGTTGAAGGCCATTATCGGCACAACGGCCAAATTGACCTTTAACTCCGTGGTCAGCCTTGCCGCGCAAAAGACTGATACGCCCGGCGCTGGCAATTTGCTGCTGCCTTCATCCGACCGACCGGATGAATACCTGGTTGTTGAAGAAGTGCCTGTTGTGACGGGCGACGATCTTGTGGATGCGCAGCCGTCCTTTGACCAAAACGGTCGTCCGGCGGTGAGTTTCAGGTTTGACACCTCGGGCGCGCGCAAATTTGGCGACTATACCGGATCGCATGTGGGCCAGCCTTTCGCCATTGTGCTGGACAAACAGGTGATTTCGGCCCCCACCATCCAAACCGCCATCACGGGCGGATCGGGGATCATTACCGGCAACTTCACGGTGGAAGGGGCGACAAATCTGGCCGTTCTTCTGCGCGCAGGCGCCTTGCCGGCTGAGATGACCTTCCTGGAAGAACGCACTGTCGGCCCGGAATTGGGGCAGGATTCGATCGATGCGGGTCAGATCGCGGCGATCACGGGCATGGTGCTGGTTGGCCTGTTCATGCAGGCAAGCTATGGGATTTTCGGGCTGTTTGCCAATATCACCTTGGTGATCAGCATGGGAATCATCTTTGGCATCTTGTCGATGATCGGCGGTACGCTAACGCTGCCCGGGATTGCAGGCTTGGTCTTGACGATTGGCACGGCGGTGGATGCCAACGTGCTGGTCTATGAACGCATCCGCGAAGAATTGCGCCACGCAAAGTCGGCGGCGCGGGCGATTGAATTGGGCTATGAACGCGCCATGAGTGCGATTGTGGATGCCAATGTCACCACCCTGATCACGGCCATCGTTCTTTATTTCTTTGGGGCAGGGCCGGTGCGCGGTTTTGCCGTGGCCCTGCTTATCGGCATCATAACCTCGGTGTTCACCGCACTTTTTGTGACGCGGTTGATCATTCAGGTTTGGTTTAACTGGCGCAAGCCCAAGACCCTGATCGTGTGAGGTAATCGTCATGGCATGGCGTCTAAGACTGGCCCCCGAAAAAACCAACATCGACTTCTTCAAGCTGCAATGGATCACCTTTGGCGGATCGTTTGTGCTGATGATCTTGTCCTTTGTCGCCTGGGGCGTGATGGGTTTGAACTTTGGCATCGACTTTAAGGGCGGCACCACGCTGCGCACCGATTCAGCCACGGTGATTGACACGGCCCAGTACCGCGCGACGCTGGATGGGTTGGGTTTGGGTGATGTGGCGATCAACGAGGTATTTGATCCCTCTTTCCGCGCTGATCAGCATGTGGCGGCAATCCGCATTTCGGCGGGTAATGGGCAGGATCAAATTGATGCTGCGGGGCTAAAGCGCGTTTCGGATGCGCTGACGGCGATGGACCCGGCTTTGAAAATCGTCTCGGTGGAAACCGTGGGGCCCAAGGTTTCATCTGAACTGGTCTGGTCGTCGATCATCGCTTTGGTGGCCACGTCTTTGGGGATTTTGGGTTATATCTGGCTGCGGTTTGAATGGCAGTTTGCCTTGGGCGGCGTTTTGGCACTGCTGCACGATGTGGCCATCACGGTGGGAATTTTTGCGGTGTTTCAGATCAAGTTTGATCTGACCATTGTCGCGGCCTTGCTGACGATCTTGGGTTATTCGATCAACGATACGGTGGTGGTGTTTGACCGCCTTCGTGAAAATCTGATGAAATACAAGACGATGCCCTTAAGAGAGGTGATGAACCTGTCGGTCAACGAAACCCTCAGCCGCACCTTGGCGACCTCGTTCACCACGCTTTTGGCGGTGGGGTCGATGCTGGCTTTGGGCGGCGATGTGATCCGCGGATTTTCCTTTGCCATCTTTATGGGAATCATCTTGGGCACCTATTCCTCGGTTTATGTGGCCAAGAATTTGGTTTTGTACCTTGGGCTTGACCGCACCGATAAGCCCCGTGCGACGGGCAAGGCGGCGGATCACGAGTTTGCCAATATAGACGCTTGATCTGGTCATGGCCGATATTCGCATGACAGAAATCAGTTACGGCGCAGCCCTTGCCATTGAAGGCTACGGGCCGGGCTTTTTTCGCATCGGCCGCCATGTGCTGCGCGGGGCCTGTTTGGTCACGCCGTGGGATGCGGGGCCTTGGGGGGGCTTGGACGATTGGGCGGGGCCTTTGACCTTGCTTGGCAAGATTGATGTGCTGATCGTGGGCACAGGGGCCGAGATTGCCCATCTGCCGGCCAATTTTCGTACGGCTTTTGAAGGTGCGGGGATTGGGGTTGAGGCGATGAATTCTCCGGCTGCGGCACGCACCTATAATGTGCTTTTGGGCGAGGGGCGGCGGATCGCGGCCTGTTTGCTTCCGGTGTAGGGGGGTGACGCGCGCCTCAGGCCCAAAGGGGCCATCGGCCCGCGTCCGGAGGGGCGCACCCTCCTGTCCACCGCGCTGGAAGGGCATCTGCCCTTCCAGACCATCCTGAGAGTATTTTTGCCAAGATGAATGGGGCGGGTTTCAGCGGCGTCTTTCGCGCCAGTGGTCTTGGGCTTGCAAGGACCAATAGGTGAGTTGGGCGATGGCCAGCCCAATTGGGCCGCCTGCATAGGCCAGACCGAAAGGTGCGAAAAGGTCGATGCGGTTGGACTGGCCAAGAATGGCTTCGGCCAGAACCTTCCCCGCGATGGCGGTGGTGTTCAGGCCATGGCCGCCAAAGGCGGTGATGTGCCAGACATCGGGCTGCATTTGGCCGATTTGCGGCATCAGGTGGCGGGCATAGCCCATCAGGCCTGACCATGCGAGATCGGTTTGCAAGGGGGCAAGTTGGGGGTAGACATCGAGCATTGCGCGGCGCAGGTCGGCGGCCACCGCTTGGGGCGAGCCCGCGCGCGTGGTGATGCGCCCGCCCCACAGCAGGCGCTGGCCGTTCTCGACCAAGCGGTAGTAATCTGACGCGCGCCGATCGTCGAGCACGGCGGCGCGGGTCTTGATCGCCTTGGCTAAGAGTTCGGGTGCGGGTTTGGACACCATCATATAGGTGGCAATCGGCAGGACCGCGCATTTCAGGCGTGGGATCAGTGGGCCTGTATAGCCGCCTGTGGCAAAGATCGCCCGTTTGGCGGTGACCTGGCCATTGGGGGTGCGCAAGCATTTTTGCGGACCAAGGTGGCAGCCTATAGCGGGGCTTTGTTCGTAGATCTTGCCGCCCAGACGTTCAACTTCGGCCGCGAGGGCGCGCAGGTAGTTTAAGGGGTGGATGTGGAAGGCTTGGGGGTCTTCCAGACCGTGCAGGTAGCGGGTGGTTTGCAAACGCTCTTGGATGGCGGGCCGGTCGAGATAGGTGAAGGTATAGCCGAAGTCGCGTTCAAACGCCTCGGCTTCGGCGTGCAGGTCGCTTGCCTGATCGAAGCGGCGCAAATTCAGCAGACCTGCGACAGGCTCTGCCTGCGGGATGTTGAGAGTTTGGATATGACTGCGCAGGCGTTGAACGCCTTCAATGGTGAGGCGGTGCAGGGCGCGGGCTTTGTCAGGGCCAACCCGGGCTGTGATGGCGTCTGATCCGCAGGCGAAGGCGGGCGAGACGATGCCGCCGTTGCGGCCAGAGGCGCCAAAGCCGATGGATTGGCTTTCAAGAACCGTGACGGCAAGGCCCTCGCGGGCCAGTTCCAGCGCGGTGGTCAGACCCGCAAGGCCACCGCCCACGATCACGGTGTTGGTATCAGCGGCACCTTGCAGGGCGGGGCGCGTGGTCGGATCGCTGCGGGTTTGAGCGTAGTAGGTCGCAGGATACATCAGGCGTCCAGATCGATCCAGACGGGGACATGGTCAGAGGGTTTGTCACGGCCACGCACCGATTTGTCGATGCCAGAGCCTTGCAACAGATCAGCGGCTTGGGGCGACAAGAGCAGATGGTCGATGCGGATGCCGTTGTTACGATCCCACGCGCCGGCTTGGAAATCCCAATAGGTGTAGGTGCCGGGGTTGGGGTTTTGCGCCCGGATGGCATCGGTTAGGCCAAGGTTCAAAAGCCGCTGATAGGCCGCGCGCGAGGCGGGCAGATACAGCGCGTCGGTCAGCCAGTTTTGCGGGTTGGCGGCATCTTCGGCCTGCGGGATGATGTTGTAATCGCCGCACAAAACCAAGGGCTGCTCGTCGGCCAAAAGGGCGCGGGTGCGCGTCAGCATCCGGTCCATCCAGGCCAGTTTGTAATCGTATTTCGGGCCGGGGGTCGGGTTGCCGTTGGGCAGATACAAACCGCAAACCCGCACCGGGCACTTGGGGCCGATCACGGTGGCCTCGATCCAGCGGGCCTGTTCGTCGGCATCGTCACCGGGCAGGCGGCGCGTGATATCTTCGAGCGGCAGTTTGGACAGGATGGCCACGCCGTTAAAGGCCTTCATGCCGTGGGTTTCGACATGGTAGCCAAGGGCTTCAAAGGGCTCGCGGGGGAAGGCCTCGTCCACCGATTTGATCTCTTGCAGGCAGGCGACATCGGGCTGCGCCTCGGCCAGCCAATCAAGCAGGGCTTGGGTGCGGGCTTTGATGCCGTTGATGTTGAAGGTGGCTATTTTCATCAGTCAGGCTCCTGTCGGGCCTTGGTAGCGTGTCATGCGGGCACTGTCACCCCTATGAAGGCCTGCACTTAGGCAACTTTGGCAGCGCGCAGCCAAAGGGCGTCGAGTTGGTCGATTTCGGTGACATCGAAACGGTGCGATTCTTCCCAATAGCGGCCCGAGGCGACTTGATAGCCAAGTTCGGCTTCGCGGTCTAAGGCGGCTTGGGTGAGAGTTTGGTCAAACGGGGCGGGGCGGGTGGCGGCCAGATGGGCTGGGGTGGCGCGGGGAAAGACAAGGCGCGAGGGGCCGGTGGAGAGATTGACCATGGCGCAGCCTTGCTGGGCGGCCAGTATCATCAGGCGGGCCGACTTGGATTCAAGGCTGCGCAAGGTGATGTCGGGGCGTAATGGGTCGGCAGTGCCTGTGCCGTAAAAATGGGTCTGGCCTTGGGCGGGATAGTGCATATCGCAACCCAGCACCGCCAAGACATCGGGCTTTAGCGCGGCGAGCATCCAATAGGCCGTGGTAAAGGCCATGGTGCCACCCGCATAGACAAAGCCGCCGTACAGGTTCTGGGTTGGCACGAAATCTTCTTGCAGGATCAGGCGTTGGGTCGCACCTGGGACGGGGCGGCGATCTTGGGGAAAATCCCACGGACAGCACAGATCATCCCAATCGTCGCGGATGCGCCAGGCGTTGTTGATGGCCACGATATGATCAAAGGGCGCGCGCGCCCAATCGCGGGCTTGCAGCGCATTGGGAGCCGAGCCGAGCATGAGTGCGATGCGCATGAAACCTCCTGACAATGAGATTGCAAGCTAGGGCGAATGCGCGCGCAGGCGAGGGATCAAAGCGAGAAAGATGTCCCGCAGCCGCAGGAAGATTGCGCGTTGGGATTTTGAATGACAAAGCGCGCGCCGATCAATTCGGCCGAAAAATCAATCACAGCGTTGGACAGGAACGGCAGCGAAACCTGATCAACCAGCACACGCTGGCCATCTTTTTCAAGGATCAGGTCGTCGGCAGCGGGATCGTCAAGCTTGATATCATATTGAAAGCCAGAACATCCGCCGCCTTCAACTGCTACGCGCAGGGCCCTGGCTTGGCCAGTGAGTGCTGCAATCTCTGCCAAGCGGTCAAAGGCGCGGTCGGTTACGCGGGGGGGTAGGGTAAGGGACATGGGGCACTCCTTGACGTTTCAAGATAGGCCCAAGGGCGCTGAGGTTCAAGCCGCAAGGTGGGGGGCGATTTTTCTGCGAAAAATCGGGCCTCCGGCGGGAGTTTATCGGCAAAGTGCAAATCGAACGGCTTTGGGTTGGTTTGGCGGGGCCAGACGCGTATAAGGGGCAAAATCTAACGAGAGGTCTTATGCTTGCCCTTTTCGCCTGTCATCCCGAACAATCGCGCGGGCGTCTGCAGGACGAGCGTTTGTCGTCCTTTCGCTCGCCCTTTCAGCGTGACCGCGACCGGATTATTCATTCCAGCGCGTTTCGTCGGTTGAAGCATAAAACGCAGGTTTTCGTCGAACATGAGGGCGATTACTACCGCACGCGTCTGACCCACACGATCGAGGTGGCCCAAGTGGCGCGCACCCTTGCGGGCGTTTTGGGGCTGAACACCGATTTGGCCGAAGCAATCGCCTTGGCTCATGATCTGGGCCACACGCCCTTTGGCCATACCGGCGAAGACGCGATGGAGCGGTTGATGGCGCCCTATGGCGGCTTTGATCACAACGCCCAAGCTTTGCGGATCGTGACCCGTTTGGAACGCCACTATGCCGGTTTTGATGGGCTAAACCTGACATGGGAGACGTTAGAGGGCATCGCCAAGCACAACGGCCCTTTGCGTGGCCCATATGCGGGGGAAAAGCACGCGGGGCCCTTGCCCTATGCTTTGGCAGATGTGAATGCCGCTTGGGATTTGGAATTGGACACCTTTGCCAGTGCCGAGGCACAGGTGGCGGCGATTGCCGATGATATAGCTTATTCGCATCACGACTTGCATGACGGGTTGCGATCGGGGCTTTTTGATGAGGCCGATCTTTTGGAGCTTCCTGTCACCGGACCTGCCTTTGCCGAGGTTGACCGCCTTTATCCTGGGCTTGAAAAGATGCGCCGCAGGCATGAGGCGCTGCGGCGCGTGTTTGGGGTGATGGTCGAAGATGTGATCGCGGTTGCCCAAAACCGACTTGCCGCAGCCCAACCGCGCAGCGTGGACGAGATCCGACATTTGGGCACCACGGTGATCCGCTTTTCCAAACCGCTGTATCAAGACCTAAAGGCCGTGCGGTCGTTTTTGTTCACAAGGATGTACCGCGCGCCATCGGTGATGATCGAACGCGCGCGGGTAAGCCGGGTGATTGACGGGCTTTTCCCTTTGTTCATGGCCGAGCCAAGCCTTTTGCCTGCCGAGTGGCAAGCCGATCTTTCGGCGGCGCAAGATGAAACGGCATTGGCACGCTGTGTATGTGATTATGTGGCAGGAATGACCGATCGTTTTGCCTTGGCAGAGGGGGAGCGGCTTTTGGGCGCAGCCTTTGTGTCAAGTCCTTTGTGACCCTGCGGCGGATTGGCGTTTTAGCGTTTTTGGACGGCCAAAAGCCAAAGGGCCATTAAGGCTAAAGAAAAAAGCATGTTCCAAGAGGCCATCGAAAGCCCCATCATCTGCCAAGCCACCTGATCACATTTGATCACAGGGGCAGCTTGGATCTGAGCGAGCAGGTCTTTGGCCGAGATATTGGCGATAGAGCCAGAGGTGCAGGTGGACGGGCCGGGCCACCAGTGGCGCTCAACCCCTGTGTGATAGGCGCCAATTGCCGCGGATGTCAGCACGGCCGCCCCCCCCAGAAGGGCCAGACTGCGGGCAAAGACAGGCACGCGGATCATCAAGGCCAAGATCCCCAAGCCCAGAGCTGCAAAATGCGGGTAGCGTTGCAACCAGCAAAGATGGCACGGCGCCAACCCCCCCAGATGCTGAAAGGCATAGGCCGCGGCGAGCGCCAAGAACGACCCGCCCGTGGCCAAGGCGATCAGGGTGCTGCGCTTTAGGGATTTACGCATAAAACTTCATCCAAAGGACCACACCCAACCCAACAAGCACGACCACCGCAACGAGGGCCATGCGCTTGGCCAAAACTTCGGCCAAAGGGGCACCGTAGCGTTGCAGGGCCCATCCCATCAAGAAAAACTTACCGCCGCGCGCCACAACTGCCACGAAGATAAAGAGCCATAGGTTCACCCCCACAGCCCCTGCCAGAATGGTGACCACTTTCATCGGCGGCAGATGGGCAGCCCCCGATGTCAATAGCAGGACGACAAGCATCCCCGTGCCGGTTTGCGCCTTAAGGGCCTCAAACGCGGGCATAGCATGCCAAAAAGTCAGCAAAGGTGAAGCGATTAGGTCAAACAGAAAATGACCAATGATCCAACCAAATACGCCCCCCAAAACCGAGGCCAGCGCCGCAATTGCGGCAAATCGCAGCGACTTTGCCGGTTTTGCCAAGCACATGGGCACCATGATCACTTCGGCGGGCACTGGAAAAACCGAGCTTTCCAAAAAGGCAGTCGCCGCCAAAACCCATTGCGCATGGCGCGAGTGGGACGCTGCGTGCAATCTTTTGCTCAGGCGGGAAAACATTTAGGGCCTTGCGAGAAGGGGGGCGCGGTTCTGCTTTGGCATGTGGCGACTTTGTGGCGTGGGGTCAAGGGTACGATCGCAACACCGGCTGCGGATTTCACCACGAGGGGCGTTGACGCCGCCGTCTGGGCGAATTAAACGATGCCCCAGTGCGGGCGTGGCGGAATGGTAGACGCGACAGACTCAAAATCTGTTATCGCAAGGTGTGTCGGTTCGAGTCCGACCGCCCGCACCAAATTCAGAAAGATTATCGGGATGATCCATGGGGTGCAGGTCACTGCGCCCAAGCTTTGGCATTTTGAATCAAGTGTTGTTTTCGTTGGAGGCTTAGGGCTTTGCGCGGCCTATGCCGAATGGCGCATCGCAAGAAGCACACAAAGTGCATGACAGGCCGGGATCCTTATCCACATAAAAGATAAACCGGGATGCCTAAGGTTTTGATCTTTTCAAGAGGGAACGCCTTTGGTTCCAATCTTGCCATGCTTCGGGGGTGTCAAGATCGGTGAGGGCGTTCTGGCCGGGAAGCGCCAGAGTTTTCAGGCGATGCGCATTGGCCTGCAAGATAGGCCGCGCGCCTTGGTCGCCGTGCAAGGCCGCAAAGGCTGCGCGCAGGTTGGCTGGAAAGATCACCGGATGGCCCGGGGTGCCATCATCGCCGCAGGCGCGCCACAGCGCATCTGGGGCAGCGTTGGATGATTGGATGAGCAGTGTCAGATCTTCGGGCGTCAGATCAGGCATATCTGCGGGCAAGATCATCAAGCGGCCTTGGCCCTGTGCTGCAGCCCAACGCAGCGAGGCGGATAGCCCAGTCGCGGCGTCTGGGATCGGCACAATTTGCACCGCTAAATCTTGAATAGCCAAACGACGGGCGACGTCATCCTTGCGCAGCGTGATCAGCACCTGTGGGCAAGCTGCCAGCGCCCGTAAGATCGTGCGACGCAGCAGCGGCACCCCGTCAATCTCGATCAAAAGCTTGTCAGGCCCCCGCATCCGTGACGAGGCTCCGGCGGCAGGAATGACAATGGTCAGGTCTGACATCATACCGCCTTTGATCGCGGGGACAGCAGGAGGCATCACACCCCCTGCCGTCTTAGAACGGATTTGCGCCTTCGGGCAGGGTTAGGCGCGCATGCGGCCTTGATCGTCCCAAAGCGGGGCAAGGTGAACGCGGGCAGGGCGGCGTTCGCCCAAGATTTCGACCTCTAGCGCCAGCCCGTCGACCACGCGGTCGGCAGGGATGAAGCCTTGTGCCACCGATTTGCCCGTCCAATGGCTGAACCCGCCCGAGGTGCACCAGCCCACCACGCCGCCATCCAGCCAGATCGGCTCCCATGCCACAACATCGGCATCTGACACATCGACCACGATTGGCACCAGTTTGCGCGATGGGCCCTTGGCTTTTTCGGCCATGGCGGCAGCTTTGCCAATCCAATCGGCGGGTTTGTTCCACGAGATGAACTTATCCAGCCCCGTTTCTGCCGGCGTATAATCGGGTGAGAATTCGCGGCCCCAAGAGCCGAACCATTTATCAAGCCGCAGCGACATCATCGCCCGCATCCCAAAGGCGCGCAGGCCCAGATCGGCCCCTGCGGCATTCAGCGTATCCCAGACTTGGCGCACAGACATGTGATCGGTGAAAATTTCGTAGCCCAGATCGGCGGTGTAGCTGACGCGTTGCACCAAGCAATTGGCCATGCCAATCGTCATCTTGCGCACATCCATGAACTTGAACGCCTCAGCCGAGACATCGGACCGCGTCACGCGCGACAGAAGTTCGCGGGCCTTCGGGCCTGCAATCTGAAAGCCAGAGCGGGCGTCAGAGATGTTTTCGACCGTGACACCTTCGGCCGCGTTTTGTTCAAACCAGCGCACATGCCAGCCCTGCGCGCCGTAGCTGGCGGTTAGTTGGAATTCGGTTTCCGACAGGCAGGATACAGTGAAATCGCCGATAATCTTGCCCGAATGGGCCAGCATCGGGGTCAGCGACAGGCGACCGGGTTTGGGGATGCGGCCGGCCATGATCTTATCCAGCCATGCGCGGGCATTTGCGCCTTTGACCAGATATTTGCCAAAGTTCTGCACTTCGTTGATGCCTACGCCTTCACGCACGGCCATGACCTCTTGGCGGGTCGCCTCCCACGCGTTAGAGCGTTTGAAGGTGGGTTCTTCGTAGCGCGGCTCGCCCGGCAGGGCGTAGTAATTGGGCACCTCCAGCCCGTATTGCTGGCCCCAGACGGCGTTCATCTTGTCGAACACTTCGTACATCGGCGTGGTGCGGAAGGGGCGGGCGGCAGGGCGTTCTTCGTTCGGGTAGCCGACCGAGAAGCGCATCTGGTAATTTTCGATCACCTTGGGCACGGTATAGCCGGGGCTTGTCCAGTTGCCAAAGCGCGCCACGTCAAAGCCGCGCGGGTCGCGTTCCACCTCGCCGTGGATCATCCACTGCGCCAGTGCCAGACCCATGCCGCCGCCTTGGCTAAAGCCTGCCATCACCGCGCAAGCCGACCAATAGTTGCGCAGGCCCGGCACGGGGCCGATCAGCGGGTTGCCATCGGGGGCAAAGGTAAAGGGCCCGTGGATCACGCGCTTAACACCTGAGCGTTCCAGCACCGGAATGCGGCGATAGGCGAAGTTGACCGAATCTTCGATTTTGTCGAATTGCTCGTTGAGCAGTTCATGGCCAAAGTTCCACGGCGTGCCATCAACTGACCATGGCTCGCACGGCTTTTCATAAAAGCCGATGCACATGCCGCGGCCCTCTTGACGCAGATAGAATTCGCCGCCCGGGTCCATGACATGGGGGAATTCGCGGCCGGTTTTCAGAATATCCATGATTTCGGGGATATCGTCGGTCACGATATACTGGTGCGCCATGGGCAACAAAGGCAGATAAATGCCCGCCATTGCGCCCACTTCGCGCGCCCAAAGACCGCCCGCGTTGACCAGATGCTCGCAAGTGATCGTGCCCTTTTCGGTCACCACTTCCCAGCCGTCTTTGGTGGGGTTGGTTTCCAGAACGCGGTTGTGCAAGATAATCTCTGCCCCGCCCATGCGCGCCGCTTTGGCATAGGCGTGGGTCGTGCCCGAAGGGTCAAGGTGGCCATCAAGCGGGTCGTAAAGCCCGCCCAAGATGCCCTTGGTGTTCACCAACCCATCGGTCAGCTTAGAGATTTCGTCGGGCGACAGGATTTCCGTATCTAGCCCCATATAGCGGTGCTTGGCGCGTTCAGCTTTCAGTTGTTCAAACCGCGCCTCGTTGTCGGCCAGCGTCACGCCGCCCACATGGTGCAGCCCGCACGACATGCCGGTGATCGCCTCAAGCTCTTTGTACAGGCGGATCGTATAGCCCTGCAGGGCGGCCATATTCGTGTCACCATTGATGGTGTGAAAGCCGCCTGCCGCATGCCAGGTAGAGCCAGAGGTCAGGTCAGAGCGTTCAATCAAGGTCACATCAGACCAGCCAAGCTTGGTCAGGTGATAAAGAACCGAGCAGCCGACAACACCGCCGCCTATAACCACCACGCGCGTATGCGATTTCATGACCATCCCCTATGCTGGCAAATTTGCGCCACAAAATACCTCCAAACGGGCAAAGTCACGCCAGAAGGCGACATTGCGCGTCGCGGATAGAATGCAAGCCAGCCCCTGTTGGGCAGGGGCCGCTGCTTTCGCACGAAGCTTAGATGTTATTTTTCAGGCAACAAACCGCGCGGGCTAAAGCGCAGCACCAACAGCAGGGCCACGCCCAATGTCAAAAGGCGCAGTTGCGGGGCGACATCAACCAAATGCGATTTCAACGCCCCGTCGGCCATGCCTGCCGTGGCCGCGCTCATCACCAATGGCCCGGCATTGTCGACGATCAACCAAAGCCATCCCACCAGCAAGCCGCCCAGAACCGAGCCCCAATTGTTGCCCGACCCGCCGACGATCACCATGATCCAGATCAGAAAGGTAAAGCGCAGGGGCGTGTACTCGCCCGGTACCAATTGCCCTAGCATTGATACATACATGGCCCCCGACATGCCCACGACAGCAGCACCCAGAATAAAGATGATCAGGTGTTGGCGTTTAACGTCTTTGCCCATAGCGGCGGCAGAAACCTCGTTATCGCGAATGGCGCGCATCATGCGCCCCCACGGCGAGTTCAGCGCGCGTTGCAACAACCAGATCAACACGCCCAGAACGATGGCGAACATCACGATGTAAATGCCCTTCACCGCCAAAGTAGAGGTTGTGGTGGGGTTAAGGCCCCAATTCGCGCAAAAGGCCAAAAAGCCAGGGTCAGCTTGCATGTCGACTTCATAAGGAACGGGCCAAGGTCGGGGCAGACCGACCAAGTTCTTCACCCCGCGTGACATCCAGTCTTCGGACTTGATCGCCGTAATGACAATCTCGGCGATGCCAAGGGTGGCGATGGCCAAGTAATCTTCGCGCAGGCCAAGGGCGATTTTTCCGATGGCCCAAGCGGCCACGGCGGCGAAAAGACCGCCCACTGGCCAAGCCCAGATCGAATTCAAGCCAAAGCCGCCGACATTGCCATAGGTGGCAGGATCAAAGGCTTCGATCCGTTCGACCGCGGGATCAAAGATTGCGCGGTACAGAAAAAAGCCGCCGATCAATATGGCGGCGACGGCCAGATTGCGCAGGCGCCCGGGGGCCATATAGGTCCAGGCGGCGACGGCGGCCGCGATGCCTGCCACGGCCACAGCCAGCCCAAAGATCACCTGCCACCCCCCTGCGGCGAAGGCTTGCGGCACCGGGTTGCCCGAAATAAAGACTACAGCCAAGCCACCCAAGGCAATGGACCCCACGATGCCGGTTGAAAACAGGCCCGCATAGCCCCACTGCATATTCACCCCTAACGCCATGATCGCGCTTAAAAGGCCCAAGATCAGAATGTTTAAGCTGACGTTCCACGACAGCAACAAACCCGTCAGGACGTATAGCATCCCCACGCCTGCAAACAGATAAATGGCCCGGGTGTTCATCTTATTTCCCCTTATTGAACAGCCCGTTGGGCATGAACAAAAGCACGATGATCAGGATCGAAAAGCTGACGGCAAATTTGTAATCCGTCGATAAAAGCTGCATCAAACTGTCGGGCGCCCAAGTTTGCGGGACGATATAGGTGATCACCTTTTTCCAAGCATAGGTCACGACGATTTCAGAAAAGGCCACAACGAAGCCCCCCGCCACAGCGCCCATGGGTGACCCAAGACCACCCACCACTGCCGACGCAAAGATAGGCAACAAAAGCGAGAAGTAGATGAAAGGCCGAAAGCTTTTGTCCAAGCCGTAAAGCGTGCCTGCGATCACCGCCAAGGCTGCGGCAATCACCCAAGTGACTTGCACCACACGGTCGGGGTTGATGCCCGACAGCAGCGCCAAATCCTCATTGTCCGAAAAGGCGCGCATCGATTTACCGGTGCGGGTTTTTTGCAAAAACCAAAACAGCGCGGACATCGTCAGCAAGGCAGTCACCATCGTAACAGCGGTGGTGCCTTTGATGGCCAAACCTTCGGCCAGACCTGTCCAAGCCTTGAAATCCCCCGCCGATATCAAAAAGCGCCCACCATCGGCGAAATTCTGTTCCTCGGTGCCGATCACGATGCGCACAAGGCCGTTCATCACAAACATGACCCCGGCGGAAACGATGACCAAAATGATCGGCTTGGCCTTTTGCTTGCGGTAAAACCGGTAAACCACCCGATCTGTGCCCAACAAAAGGGCCGACGTGATCACAATGCTGAAGGGCAAAGCCAGAAGCGCCGTGGGCAAGGGTGCGATAGAGATGCCAAGGCTTTGGAACAACCAAGTGAACAAAATCACCACCATGGTGCCAAAGGCCATGGTGTCGCCCCAAGCAAAGTTGGAAAACCGCAGGATCCCAAAGATTAACGTAACCCCCAAGGCCCCTACGGCCAATTGTGCGCCGTAAGACGCGGCCGGAATGACCACAAAGTTCAAAAAAGCGACCAAGGCGTTCAACAGATCCATCTCTTAGCCCCCCAAAAAGCTGCGGCGCACATCGGGATCGGCCAAAAGATTGGCCCCGGTGTCGGTGTAACGATTGGCCCCTTGCACCAGCACATAGCCCTTGTCGGCAATGTTCAGGGCTTGGCGGGCGTTTTGTTCAACCATCAGGATCGAGATGCCAGACCGCGCCACTTCGATGATGCGGTCAAAAAGTTCGTCCATCACAATCGGGCTGACACCGGCAGTCGGCTCATCCAGCATCAAGACCTGCGGTTGGGTCATCAGGGCGCGGCCGACGGCCACTTGCTGGCGCTGGCCGCCCGACAGCTCGCCTGCAGGCTGGGTGCGCTTGGTTTTGAGAATGGGGAACAGGTGATACACCTGTTCTAAAGCTGGTTTGATGTCGTCGCGGCGCAGGAAGGCCCCCATTTCAAGGTTTTCTTCCACCGTCATCGAGGTGAAAATATTATGGGTCTGCGGCACAAAGGCCATGCCACGGGCAACGCGGTCTTGGGGGCTGAGTTTGGTGATATCCTCGCCATTCAGTCGTACCCGACCACCGCGCAGGTTTAGCATGCCGAACACGGCTTTCATCGCGGTGGATTTGCCCGCCCCATTGGGGCCCACGATCACGGCGATCTGGCCTTTTTCAACGGCTATTGTGCAGTCGTGCAAAATGTCGGTGGCGCCATAGCCGCCCGTCATAGCCTCGCCGATCAGGAAGGGGTCAGGCATGGGCAAACTCCATCACAGCCGTCTTGCAAACGAATTTTATGCGAAAATTCTGCGGCACAGGTTTCGCAGACGATTTGTTATTCTTGGGATTTTCGGAGAAAATCTTTCCCTTGGGGTCAGCCATGCGCCAGCACCTTGTTTTTCAATCCGGTGCCCAGATAGGCTTCGATCACCCGCTCGTCATTTTTGACCTGATCCACTGTGCCTTTGGCCAGCACCTTGCCTTCCGCCATCACGATGACCGGATCACATAAGCGCGCAATGAAATCCATGTCGTGTTCGATCACGCAGAAAGTATAGCCGCGCTCTTTGTTCAAACGGATGATCGCATCGCCAATGGTGTTCAATAGCGTTCGGTTCACCCCCGCGCCAACTTCGTCCAAAAACACCACTTTGGCATCAACCATCATCGTGCGACCCAGTTCGACGAGTTTTTTCTGCCCGCCTGAAATATTGCCGGCTTTTTCATCTGCAATGTGGGAAATTGTTAAGAAATCAAGAACTTCATCGGCTTTTTTGCGCAAAGCCGCCTCTTCTTGGGCAATCAGGCCGCGGCGGAACCAAGTGTTCCAAAGCTTTTCACCGGCTTGGCCCGGGGGCACCATCATCAGGTTTTCCCGCACTGTCATCGAGGCGAATTCATGCGCGATCTGAAAGGTACGCAGCAATCCCTTGGCAAACAATTCATGCGGCGCAAGCCCGCTGATATCTTGGCCATCCATCAACACGCGGCCAGACGTGGGCTTTAACCGCCCTGCGATCACGTTAAACAACGTGGTCTTGCCGGCACCATTTGGCCCAATCAGGCCAGTAATTGACCCCGAAGCAATTTCCAGCGATGCCCCATCAACGGCGCGAAACGCCCCAAAATGACAGTGAAGGTCTTCAACGACGATCATGTTTCCCTGCTTCCCCCTGTGGCCCTTATGGGCTCTGGGTCAATTTATCTAAGGCAACGGCCCGGGGGGGTAAGCCCCGGGCCGCAAAGTCGTATCTTAAAGGGCGATCAACGGAACTTGATCGTTTCGTACTTGCCGCCCTTGATTTCGAACTCTTTGTAGCGGCCAGCGGATTCGCCAGCGCCCACCAAGTTTACGCCCGACGCGCCATCATAATCGATGGCTTTGCCAGCCGCGATCAGTTCCATCGCATGGCCCAACTGGCCGGGAAGGATCTTTTCGCCCGAGCCATCGGCCGGACCATTGGCGATTTCCATGATCTTTGCCGAATAGACTTTGGAGTCGGTCGAATTCGCCGCCTGCATGGCCAGCATGATCAGCGCTGCTGCGTCATAGCTTTCCATCGTGTAGGGCGAAGTTGCGTCATAAGCGGTCGTCGCGGCTTTGCCCATGTCTGCCAAAACGGCAGCGCCAGCCGAGTCAGACTGTGCAACTTGGCCATAAGAACCGTCCAAAGCCGGGCCAATCGCCAGCGGCAAGCTGTCGCCGACCATGCCGCCGGGCAGACCGAACTTGCTGAAGGCGCCGGTGTCCAGCGAGGCTTGGACAATGCCCTTGCCGCCCTGATCCAGATAGCCTGCCACAACCAGCAGATCGCCACCGGCTGCTGCCAGCGATGCGACTTCGGCCGAGTAGTCGGACTTGCCGTCTTCATGCGGGATGTTGATCGTCACAGTGCCGCCAACGGCTGCGAACGACGTTGCAATCGCATCGGCAAGACCCTTGCCGTAGTCGCTGTTGGAATAGGTCAGCGCGATCGAGGTGACGCCGTGTTCTTTCAGAACATCCGCCATAACTTCGCCTTCGCGGGCATCCGACGGGGCTGTACGGAAGAACAGGCCGTCGTCTTCAGCGGTCGACAAAGCGGGCGAGGTGGCCGAGGGCGACACCATCACGATGCCGTTCGGGCGCGCCACGTTCTGCAAGACAGCGCCGGTCACGCCAGAGCAGTCGCCGCCGATGATGCCTTTGACGCCATCAGAGGTGACCATTTTTTCAGCGGCGGTTTGTGCGGCAGCAGCGTCAACGCAGGTCGAGTCGCCACGGGTAGACACAAAGGTCCAGCCATTCAGCGCTTTGCCCGAGGCGTTCACTTCGGCCATTGCGGCTTCAGCGGCATTGGCCATGTGGCCGGTCAAAGATTCGATCGGGCCGGTGAAGCCAATCAAGATCCCCAGTTTCACGTCTTCGGCCGAGGCAACAGATGCGCAAAGCGCGGTTGCAGCCGTAGCGAGCAGCAGTTTTTTCATTTCTAACTCCCATGTTGGATCGTAATCCTGACGTTAGCGTAAAGGGATGCGCTGCAAAAGAAAAGTGGGCAGAGAGGGGTATTTCGCGGCGTTTTCTTGCAATTCATCGCGACAAAGTGGCTGAAGTGGCAAAAAACCCTGTTTTTCGGCGCTGTCATGCGGGAATTTGGTGGCAATCTGCGGTGCCAAGGTGAGACGGGCCTTGACGCTGCGCCAAGGCATCGCCACCTATCTTGCATAATTCCCGCCGGT
This sequence comes from uncultured Rhodobacterales bacterium, assembly GCA_903845215.1. Lineage (GTDB taxonomy): Bacteria > Pseudomonadota > Alphaproteobacteria > Rhodobacterales > Rhodobacteraceae > Stagnihabitans. The sequence continues at coordinate 62,846 of CAIMWI010000002.1, forward strand.
TCGGGGGTGAAAGGAAACCATGTCCTATCGTTTGGCCACAGCTTTTGCGTTCACGCTTGCCTTGGCAGCCCCTGCCTTTGCCGAGGGACTTTTTGGCGCTATCGCCTTTTCGCCTTCGACGGGCAAGGTCGGGGCAGGGTGGAACTTTGCCACCAAAGATGAGGCCTCGGCCGATTCCATCTCGCGCTGCGGTGTGGGCGATTGCAGCGCAGTGGTGGTTTTTCCTAACTGTGGGGCCGTGGCGGTCGGAGATGGTTTTGGCATGGGCTTTTCGGCAGACCAATCGGTGGCCAAGGCCGAAGAGACAGCTTTGGCCAATTGTTCAGGCTATACGGCCAATTGCTTGATCGTGCAGTCCTTCTGCAACGAAGGGCCTTAAGCGGCAGAAAAAATCGGCTTGGCGCGCGCGCAAACTTCTGCCCTATTAGCGCTGATATAAAGCATCAAGGATCTGCGGATGACCTTTCAAGGCGCCATCATCTCGGCCTATCAAAACTACGCCAATTTTTCCGGCCGCGCCTCGCGGTCGGCTTACTGGTGGTGGACGCTGTTCCAAATTCTGGCATCGACGGCGATTGGCATCATCTTTGGGCATGGTTTCATGATGATAGACCCCGAGACGATGGCCATGGGTTACCACGGCGGCACAATGTCTAGTTTATGGACCTTGGCAAACCTTCTGCCCTCACTTGCACTGGGCGTTCGCCGGTTGCATGACATCGGCAAATCCGGATGGTGGCTTTTGATCATGCTGATCCCCTTGATCGGGTTCATCGTGCTGATCGTGTGGTTTTGTCAGAAAAGCGATCTGGGCCCCAATCAGCACGGGCAACCGGCGCTTTAAATCGACAAACGGCCTACCATTGGCGGCGTTGGGCTGCCTTGGGTGCCGCGTTCGCGGTAAGGCGTTGTATTGTAATGGCTGCGGTAGCATTTGGAAAAATGCGACGGGCTGGCAAAGCCGCAGGCTAGGGCGACGTTGATCACCGACATATCCGTTTGCATCAACAAATTGCGCGCCTTTTGCAGCCGCAGTTCCATGTAATAGCGCTTGGGGCTGCGGTTCAGATAGCGGCGGAACAGGCGTTCCAACTGGCGGGTCGACATGCCCACTTCTTCAGCCAGATCGGCGGGCGACATCGGGTCTTCGATATTGCCTTCCATCATCTGGATGACTTGCGACAGTTTGGGATGGCGCACGCCGATGCGGGTGGGGATCGACAGGCGCTGGGTGTCCTGATCAGTGCGCGGGGTGGAATAGATCAACTGGTCGGCCACGGTATTGGCGACATCCTCGCCATGGTCACCCGCAATCACCTTCAGCATCAGATCCAGCGAAGAGGTACCACCCGCCGTCGACCAACGATTGCCATCCATCACAAAGACCGACTTGGTCAGGGTGACATCGTCAAATTCTTCCAAAAAACCGTCTTGGTTCTCCCAGTGGATCGTCGCTTTCTTGCCATCTAGCAATCCTGCCTTCGCCAAGGCATAAGCCCCCGTGCAAAGTCCCCCGATAATGGCCCCGCGCCGCGCCTCGCGCCGCAGCCAGTTTAGCACCGGCTTGGTCGCGGCCTTTTGCACATCGATACCGCCGCAGGCCAGTAAAATATCGTCGCGCTCGATCTCATCCAGCCCCATGTCCAGCTTGAAGGCCGTCCCGTTAGAACAAGACGCCCATTCGCCACCTTCGCCCGCCAAAGCCCATGTATAGGCAGGTTCGCCGATCACACGGTTGGCAATGCGCAAAGGTTCGATGGCCGAAGCGAAGGCCAGCATGGTGAATTTGTCCAGCAGCAGAAAGACAAAGCGGCGCGGCGCCTCTGGCTTGGAAGTTTGGGTGGCTTTGCGCGGGACGATGGACATGTTGCGACCTGACGTGTCGTTAATGACGCATAGGTACAGGAATAGTTTCCCGCTGCAAGGGGGAATGCCAGAAAATTGAGCACGAAAAATGGCTGGCGTTCTGCTCTTTGCAAAGGGCACTAATTTCCTTATATCGCAATGAACTTATGACGTGAGGACACGGAAAATGACCAAAGGCTGGACAAAATCGGATTGGCGCGCAAAGCCTCGGGTGCAGATGCCCGATTATCCCGACCACGCTGCCCTGAACGGGGTTGAGGCGCAACTGGCCAAATATCCGCCGTTGGTCTTTGCGGGCGAAGCGCGCAAGCTGAAAAAGCAATTGGCGCTGGCTGCAGAAGGCAAGGCATTCTTGCTGCAAGGTGGCGATTGTGCGGAAAGCTTTGCGGAATTTGCCGCCGATAACATCCGCGACACCTTCCGCGTGATGTTGCAAATGGCGGTTGTGTTGACCTATGGCGCCAAGGTGCCGGTGATCAAAGTGGGCCGTATGGCGGGCCAGTTTGCCAAGCCGCGCTCGGCTGGCACAGAAGTGATCGGCGGGGTCGAACTGCCGTCTTATCGCGGCGATATCATCAACGGCTTTGATTTCGACAGCGCCTCGCGCGTGCCAGATCCGCAGCGGATGTTGCAGGCCTATACGCAATCGGCCGCCTCGTTGAACCTGCTGCGGGCGTTTTCCACGGGTGGCTTTGCCGATATCCACCGCGTGCATGCCTGGACTTTGGGCTTTGCCGAACATGACAAGGCCGAACGCTACCGCGCCCTTTCCAACCGCATCTCAGACGCGCTGGATTTCATGAACGCCGCTGGGATCAATTCTGACACCGCCCCGTCGCTGGCCTCGGTGGATTTTTACACCAGCCATGAAGCCTTGCTGTTGGAATATGAAGAGGCTTTGTGCCGGATTGATTCGATCACTGGTCAGCCTGTGGCGGGATCGGGCCATATGATCTGGATCGGCGACCGCACCCGTCAGCCCGACGGCGCGCATGTCGAATTCGCCCGCGGGGTGCTGAACCCGATCGGCTTGAAATGTGGCCCCACCACCACGGCGGAAGATTTGAAGGTTCTGATGGCCAAGCTGAATCCGCAGAACGAACCGGGCCGTTTGACCCTGATTGCCCGCTTTGGCGCGGGCAAGGTGGGTGACAATTTGCCGCGTCTGATCAAGACCGTGCAGGCCGAGGGGGCCAATGTGCTGTGGTCGTGCGATCCGATGCATGGCAACACGATCAAGGCGGCGTCGGGTTATAAAACGCGGCCGTTCGAATCGGTGTTGCGCGAGGTGCGCGAATTCTTTGGCATTCACAAAGCCGAAGGCACAATTCCGGGCGGCGTGCATTTCGAGATGACCGGCAAGGATGTCACCGAATGCACCGGCGGCCTGCGCGCTGTGAAGGACGAGGATCTGTCGGATCGGTATCACACCGCCTGCGATCCGCGACTGAATGCCAGCCAGTCGCTGGAACTCGCTTTCCTTGTGTCGGAAGAACTGTCGTCGTTGCGCGATGGGCAACGCCGCGTCGCGATGTAAGGGATCTGACCCAATCGAACAGCGGCCCAAGGGAAGCCTTGGGCCTTTTTTTTGGCCTAGTCGCGCGAATGCACCAGTCGCAGATAGGGCGTGCTGCGGTGCTTTGCTGCAGCCACGGGTAAGAACCGGGTTTTGGGCAGGGTCGGAAGTGGGGTGAAACTGGCGCTGCTTTCGCATGCGTCGGTTAAAGCCGGTGTCATGGCCGCCCCCACAAGGATGGGTTCGCGCACCCCGCCCATCATGGCAAAGCGGCGCGGGGCGCGCCCAAATGCGCCCGTCATGGCAAGGCAACCCAAGGCGAGGGTCGTTTGACCTTGCGCATCTTTTAAAGGCAGCACCAGCATCCGGCCTTCCAAACGCGGACGGCCAAGCCCGCGTTCAGCTTCTAGCCAGATCTCAAGCATGGCGGGGGTCGCAAAAACCGCCTCTAACCCATCTGACAACCGATTGCGCGCCGCCGGATCAAAAAGGGTCGACAGCGGCATGCCGCGCACATCCATTCCGATCAAATCATGCAGATGCATGCCTGCAATGCGAAAGCGTGCCACACCTTTGGCGATGCGTTCCAGCAAGAAGGTGCTTTCCAAAGCCTCTGCTATGCCGCGCGGGTCAATCTTGTCACGCATGGGCAGCGCCCCGCCTTGCCGCAAACCCTGCCAATAGGCGCGCACCTGCGTCAAAAGGGCAAAGCGTGGTGCACTGCCGTCTTGGTTCAAAGTGTCAGAAAAGGGCCCCGTGCCCCAAGATGAGAATGCCATTTTACGCCCGTCGCCGCCGTATGCGGGACGCCTTTTCAAATGGCCCTGCAGGAAGGCTTTCGCTTTCCTGCAGGGCAGGGTTAAGATCGCGGTAACTTCGCGTGCCAATGGCTTTACATACAGCCTTGCAGGCTATTGTGGTGGACAATCTAAACAAATGGTAAACGCTGGCCCACCGAACCCGAAGACCGCTGACAGGAGATGCAGATGACCCTTTCCATGACAGGTTTTGCGGCGCGCAAAGGGCAGGGGGCTGGGCATAGTTGGGCTTGGGATCTTCGCGCGGTCAATGGCAAGGGTCTGGATCTGCGCCTGCGTTTGCCCGATTGGGTGGACGGGCTGGAACTGGCCCTGCGCGGTGATCTGGCCAAGGCGCTTGGGCGCGGCAATGTTTCACTGGCGTTGAAAATCACCCGCGACGGGGCAGAGGAGGGCGAGGCTGGCCTGCGGCTGAACCCAACCGCGCTGCAAGCGGCCCTTCTGGCGCTGCGTGCGGTTGAAGATCACGCCATGCGCATCGGTGTGACGCTTGGCCAAGCTTCGGCGGCTGATGTGCTTGGCGTGCGGGGGGTGGTTGATCAAGGCGCGGCCGAGGTGGATATAGCCGCCCTACGCGCTGCCATTCTGGCTGATCTGCCCGCCCTTCTTGCCGATTTCAACGCCATGCGTGCCGCAGAAGGTGCCGCTTTGGCCGCTATTCTTACCGCCCAGATCGGGCGGATCGAAGAGCTGGTGGCCCAAGCTAAAGCCGCCGCCTTGGCCCGCCAGGACGAGGCAGCCCTTGCCTTGCGTGATGCTGTCGCGCGGATTTTGGCGCAAAGCGATGGTGTCGACCCCGCCCGCCTTGCCCAAGAACTGGCCCTGCTTGCCGTAAAAACCGACATCACCGAAGAAATCGACCGCCTGACCGCCCATTTGCAAGCGGCCCGCGCACTTTTGGCTGAAGCGGGCCAGATCGGGCGGAAGTTTGACTTTCTGGTGCAAGAATTCCTGCGCGAGGCGAATACCTTGTGCTCTAAGGCGCAATCCATCGCACTTACCCGCATCGGGCTTGACCTGAAGACCGTCATAGATCAGATGCGCGAACAGGTGCAAAACGTGGAATGACCATGACGCGACGCGGGCTTTTGTTGATCCTTTCCTCGCCCTCTGGCGCGGGCAAATCGACCTTGTCGCGCAAGCTGATGGCTTGGGATAGTGATCTGCGCTTTTCGGTTTCCGCCACCACCCGCAGCCCACGCAGCGGCGAGGTGGACGGGCGGGAATACTATTTCAGATCCCGTGCCGAGTTTGAATCTATGGTGCAAGACGGCCAGATGCTGGAACATGCCGAGGTGTTTGGCAATTTCTACGGCTCACCGCGTGGCCCTGTAGAAGCCGCTATGTCCCAAGGCCGTGACACGCTGTTTGATATTGATTGGCAAGGGGGCCAGCATATCAAACAGGCGATGCGCGGTGATGTGGTGTCGATCTTTATCTTGCCGCCCTCGATTGCCGAGCTGGAAAGCCGCTTGCGGGGGCGTGCGCAAGATTCCGAAGAGGTGATCGCGCAGCGCATGGCCAATAGCCAATCCGAGATCAGCCATTGGATGGAATACGACTATGTGATCGTGAACCGCGATCTTGACGCCGCCTTTGGCGAACTGGTCACCATCGTTCAGGCCGAACGTCTGAGGCGTGATCGCCAGCCCCATCTGGCCGCCTTTGTGCGCGGCCTTAATCAGGAGTTTGCCGCGCGATGATCTTTTCTCTTGACGGCCACACCCCCGAATTGCGCGGCAATGCTTGGGCTGCTGCCAGCGCCGATCTGATCGGCAAGGTTGTGCTGGAAGACGGGGCCAGCGTCTGGTTTGGCGCGGTGCTGCGCGGCGACAATGAAGTGCTGGTGGTGGGCCAAGGGTCAAACGTGCAAGACAATGTGGTGATCCACACCGATATGGGCGTGCCTATGGTGATCGGGGCCAATTGCACCATCGGCCACCGCGCCATGTTGCATGGCTGCATGATTGGCGACGGCACGCTGATTGGCATGGGGGCGACGATCTTGAACGGGGCCAAGATTGGCAAGGGTTGCCTGATCGGCGCGTGTGCCTTGATCACCGAGGGCAAGGAAATTCCCGATGGAGCGTTGGTCATGGGCGCACCGGGCAAAGTTGTGCGTATGTTGGAACCCGAAGAACAGGCCCGACTGCTGCGCTCGGCCGAAGGGTATCGGCGCAATGCTATGCGCTATGCCAAGGGCTTGGTGGCGCAGGGGTAATTCACTGCGCAACGGCATAAAAAAGGGCGCCAGACGGCGCCCTTTTGGTACTCTGTGCCCCGTTTCAGATCAGCTTGCCCATGGCCACAGCCGTATCCGACATGCGGTTGGAAAAGCCCCATTCGTTGTCATACCAAGTCAAGATCCGCACCATCGTGCCGTCCATCACCTTGGTTTGGTCCATGTGGAAGACCGAGGAATGCGGGTCATGGTTGAAATCGGCCGAGACATTGGGCTGGTCGGTATAGCCCAAGATCCCAACCAGTGGCCCCTTGGTGGCAGCATCGCGGATCGCGGCGTTGATCTCTTCCACCGTGGTCGAACGCTTGGCTTCAAACACCAGATCCACGACTGACACATTGGGCGTGGGCACGCGAATGGCCACACCGTCCAGCTTGCCCTTCAGTTCGGGCAGCACCAGCCCCACCGCCTTGGCCGCGCCGGTCGAAGTTGGGATCATGCTAAGCGACGCTGCACGCGCACGGTACAGGTCTTTGTGCATCGTATCCAATGTCGGCTGATCGCCGGTGTAGCTGTGGATCGTTGTCATAAAGCCCTTCACGATGCCAATCGAATCGTTCAGCACCTTGGCCACAGGCGACAGGCAGTTGGTGGTGCACGAGGCGTTCGACACGACCAGATCGTCTTTCGTCAGCGTGCCGTGGTTCACCCCGAACACGATCGTTTTGTCGGCATTATCGCCCGGTGCCGAAATCAGCACCCGCTTGGCCCCTGTCGACAGATGCGCCTGCACCTTGTCTTTGGCGGTGAAGATGCCGGTGCATTCCATGATGACATCCACATCGCCCCACGGCAGTTCGGCCGGATTGCGAATGGCGGTGACTTTCATGGGCCCGCGGCCCACATCAATCGTGTCGGCGGTGGTGGTCACCACATGGGGAAAGCGACCATGCACCGAATCAAAGCGCAGCAAATGCGCGTTGGTTTCTACAGGGCCCAGATCGTTGATGGCGACCACCTCGATATCGGTGCGCCCCGATTCCAAGATGGCGCGCAGCACATTGCGCCCAATACGGCCGAAACCGTTGATGGCGACTTTGACTGTCATGACGAACTCCTAAGCAAAGGATGACGATGCGTGTGGGCCTGCGCGGTAAATTCGCCAGAACGGGCATAAGATCAACCGCTGATTTGCGATATTGCGGGCAAAAAGACGCAATTCTTGCGAAGAGATCATGACAAAGGCCAAAATTCTGCGCTTTGGCCGAATGCTTGGGCCTTTGCAAAGCCACCTCGCCTGCCTAGATAGGTCCAAACAACCTTTGGTGCGAGATGAGCGGACTTCTGGCCTTATTAGACGATGTGGCGGCGATTGCCAAAGTGGCAGCCGCTTCGGTTGATGATATCGCGGCGGCTGCGGCCAAGGCGGGGACCAAGGCTGCAGGCGTGGTGATCGACGACGCCGCCGTCACGCCGTCCTACGCCACGGGCTTTTCGGCGGACCGCGAACTGCCCATCATCTGGCGCATCGCCAAGGGTTCGATGAAGAACAAACTGCTGATCCTGCTGCCCATCGCCTTGTTGCTGTCGGTCTTTTTGCCTTCGGCCATTGTGCCACTGCTGACGCTGGGCGGGGCCTATTTATGCTTTGAAGGGGCCGAAAAGGTGTTTCACGCCTTAGCCCCCCATGCTGACGCGCAGGTCGAGGCGGATTTTGACACAGCCGATCCCGCCCATCTGGAAGAGCAAAAGGTCGCAGGGGCCATCAAGACCGACTTCATCTTGTCGGCAGAGATCATGACGATTGCCCTGGGAACGCTTCCTGAAAGCGCCCTTTGGGTCGAAGCTGCGACCCTTGCCGTTGTCGGCGTCATGATTACGGTTTTGGTCTATGGCTCGGTGGCGGTGATTGTCAAAATGGATGACATCGGCCTGTATCTGGCGCGCACCGCCGCCTGGAGCGGGATGCGCGCCTTCGGGCGGGGTTTGGTTTTGGCCATGCCAGTGTTTTTGTCGTTCTTGGCGACACTTGGCACAGCGGCGATGCTTTGGGTGGGCGGGTCGATGCTTGTCCACGGGGCAGAGGTCTTTGGGTTTGCAGCACCCGCCCATGCCTTTGAACATTGGGCAGAGATTGTCGCCCATGCCGTGCCCGTGGCGCAGGGTTTTGTCACTTGGGCCGTCAAAGCAGCCCTCGATGGCGTGGTTGGCCTGATTGCAGGGCTTGCCATCATCCCGCTGGCCACCCGTGTGATCGGCCCGCTTTTTGCCCGCTTTAGCCAAAACTAAGGCGCAGCCCCCAAGGGCGCTGCGCCTGACGTTCATCTTGGCCCAAATACTCTTGGCATGCGCGGGGGGGGGCGACCCCCCCCGTTTTTAAAGCAAGCTCTTGGCGAGGGCCGTTGCCGCCTCTGCCGTAATGCCGAACTCTTTGTACAAACGATCAATCGGGGCAGATGCGCCAAAAGACGCCATGCCGACAAAGCCCGCCTTCGCCTCGCGCCCGCGCTCGCCCAAAAGCCAGCGGTCCCAACCTTGGCGCACACCGGCCTCGATGGCCACGCGCACCGGCCCCGGGGGCAGGATTTTGCGGCGATAGGCTTCATCCTGTGCGGCGAACAGTTCCATACAGGGCATCGAGACAACGCGGGTGCCGATCCCCTCGGCCTCAAGTGCGGCGCGGGTGTTCAGGGCGATTTCCACTTCTGATCCGGTGGCTATCAAGATCACCTGACGCTTGGCCTCGGCCTCGGCCAGAACATAGGCCCCTTTGGCGGTGAGGTTGGCGTTGGAATGGGTCAGGCGCACGGTGGGCAGGTTCTGGCGGCTTAGGGCCAAGACCGACGGGGTGGATTTGGCGCTCAGTGCAAGTTCCCACGCTTCGGCGGTTTCCACCAGATCGGCGGGGCGGAAGACATAGGTGTTGGGTGTGGCACGGCTGATGGCCAAGTGTTCCACCGGCTGGTGGGTTGGCCCGTCTTCGCCCAGACCGATACTGTCATGGGTCATCACATAAACCACCGGCACACCCATCAGGGCCGACAGGCGCATGGCAGGGCGGGCATAGTCGGTAAAGCACATGAACGTGCCACCGTAAGCCCGCACGCCGCCGTGCAGCGCCATGCCGTTCATGGCGGCGGCCATGCCATGCTCGCGGATGCCGTAGTACACATAGCGGCCCTTGCGGTCTTCAGGCGAGAACACGCCCAAGTCCGGCGTTTTGGTGTTGTTCGAACCGGTCAAGTCGGCAGAACCACCGATGGTTTCAAACATCACCGGATTGACGGCCGTCAGCACCTTTTCACTCGCCGAACGGGTGGCGATTTTGGGCTTGCCTTCAACAGCGGCCTTTTTCACCTCGGTGATGGCTTTCTTCAGACCTTTGGGCGCGTCACCCGCAAAGATACGCGCGACAAGGTCTTGGCGAGCTTGGGGCAGGGTGGCAAGGTTTGCCGCCCAAGCCGAACGCGCGGCCGCACCCCGCGCACCAAAGCTTTCCCAACGCGCCTTGACGGCAGCAGGAATGCCAAAGGGCGCTTCGCTCCAGCCATAAGCGGCTTTGGTGTCGGCGATCAGCTTGGCATCGGTCAGCGCCCCGTGACCTTTAGAGGTGTCCTGTGCGGAAGAGCCAAGCGCGATATGGGTTTTGCACGCAATCAAAGATGGCGCGCCTGCGGCTTTGGCTTGCGTGATGGCGCGGTCGATATCGACCGGATCATGCCCGTCACACGAAAAAACCGCCCAGCCAGAGGCCGCAAACCGCGCCTTTTGGTCGGTGATATCGGCGATCGAAACTTTGCCATCTTTAACCACTACAGTACCCGCAATTGCCATTGTTGCTTCTAACATATCCTCAGGAATTTTTGCTTTTTTGGCTGCAATTAAAAACAAATTAAAGTTATCCAAAAGAACTACTTCACCGCTATTTTGCTGATGTTTTTGAGCTGCTTCTCTTGCCTTTTTATTATCAGCACAATTCTTTCTAGCGCCAAAATAGTCATCTCCTCCTCCTTGATTTGCTAAATCTTTACACACTTCTTCGTACATTGCAGAGTCTTTGGGAAGACCTGTAGCAAATATAGACTGCATCGCCTGACAATCATTCAATGCTAGTCCATTTAAATCCATTGCCAAGTCACGCAGCTTGGAAAGTGTGTTTTCTATTACCGGAGCATAGCTTTTTAATGCTAATTGAAAACCGTAACTCGGAAGTTCTGAGCCAATTCTTTTAGCTGTCGCAACTAATCTAC
>CAIMWI010000003.1 GCA_903845215.1 uncultured Rhodobacterales bacterium
GCTTCTTGCCGTTGTTTTCAGTGATCACAGCGTTCAGAATCGCCGGCAGCGCGCCATCGAACTGCACGTCGACCACGGCGCCGATCACCTGCGTGATTTTGCCTTGTGACATATTCGTCTCTCCGGTTCCTCAGAGCGCCTCGGCGCCCGAAATGATTTCGATAAGTTCCTTGGTGATCGCGGCCTGACGCGAACGGTTGTACACGATGGTCATCTTGTTGATCATGTCGCCCGCGTTGCGGGTGGCATTGTCCATCGCGCTCATCCGAGCGCCTTGTTCAGAAGCCGCATTCTCCAACAGCGCGGTAAACACTTGCGTCGCCACTGCACGGGGCAGAAGGTCGGCAAGGATTTGGTCTTCCGAAGGTTCATAGTCGTAAGAAGCGGCCACGGGGGCTGCACCTTCAAACTTGGCCGGAATCACCTGCTGCGCCGTGGGGATCTGGCTGATCACCGATTGGAAGCGGTTGTAGTACAGCGTCACCACATCGCATTCGCCCGCGTCAAACCGCGCCACGACGTCGCGGGCAATGTCACGCGCATTGGCGTAACCCACCCGCTTCACCTCGGTCAGGTCGACATGGCCGACAAAAAGATGGCCATATTCACGGCGCATCTGTTCGCGGCCTTTTTTGCCAACAGTCACGATCTTGATCGTTTTGCCGGCAGCGGTCAGTTCTGCGATTTTCGCGCGGGCAAGCCGGACGATGGTGGTGTTGAACCCACCGCAAAGCCCGCGTTCCGACGTCATGATGACCATCAGATGCACTTTGTCTGCGCCGCTTCCAGCCAAAAGGCGGGGCGCGTTGTTGCTCGTGCCGACCGAAGCCGCCAGACCAGCCATCACAGCCGTCATCCGCGCGGCATAAGGCCGGGCAGCTTCCGCCGCGTCTTGGGCGCGGCGAAGCTTGGCGGCAGAAACCATCTGCATCGCCTTTGTGATCTTGCGCGTGTTCTTAACGCTGCCGATCCGGTTCTTTAAGTCCTTTAAACTGGGCATTTTGCTGCTTCCGGACCTAAATTACGCGAAGTCTTTGGCGAATGCGTCCAGTTCGGCCCGAATAGCTTTTTCCAAGTCCCCAGAAACCTTGCGGTCTTTCGTGGTGATATCTGCCAAAAGCGCTGCGCCCTTGGTGCGCAGGTGCTTGAGCAGACCCGCCTCATAGCGGCCCACATCTTTGACCGCGACCTTGTCGAGGAAACCATTGGCCCCCGCAAAGATTACGCAAACGATTTCGGCATTGGTCAGCGGCGCGTATTGCGGTTGCTTCATCAGCTCAGTCAAGCGCGCACCACGGTTCAGCAATTGCTGGGTCGAAGCGTCAAGGTCAGACCCGAACTGCGCGAAGGCCGCCATTTCGCGGTACTGCGCCAGTTCCAGCTTCACCTTACCCGCCACCGACTTCATGGCGTTGGTTTGTGCCGAAGAGCCCACACGCGACACCGACAGACCGGTGTTCACAGCCGGACGGATGCCTTGGTAGAACAGTTCGCCTTCCAAGAAGATCTGCCCGTCGGTGATCGAGATCACGTTCGTCGGAATAAAGGCCGAAATGTCGCCGCCTTGGGTTTCGATGATCGGCAAAGCGGTCAAAGAACCAGAGCCGTTGTCGGCACTCAACTTGGCCGAACGTTCCAGCAAACGCGAGTGCAGATAAAACACGTCGCCCGGATAGGCTTCACGACCCGGCGGGCGGCGCAGCAACAGCGACATCTGGCGATAGGCCACCGCCTGCTTTGACAGATCGTCATAGATCATCAGGGCGTGACGGCCGTTGTCGCGGAAATACTCGCCCATCGCGGTTGCGGCGAAGGGGGCCAAGAACTGCATCGGTGCGGGGTCAGAGGCGGTTGCGGCCACGATGATCGTATAGGCCATCGCACCGGTTTCTTCCAGTTTCTTGACCAACTGCGCCACGGTCGAGCGTTTTTGCCCGATGGCGACATAGATGCAGTACAGTTTTTTGCCTTCATCGTCGCCAGCAGCGTCGTTGTAGACTTTCTGATTCAAAATCGCGTCCAAAGCCACGGCGGTTTTGCCGGTCTGACGGTCGCCGATGATCAATTCGCGCTGGCCACGGCCAATCGGGATCATGGCGTCAACGGCTTTCAAGCCGGTTGCCATGGGTTCATGCACCGATTGGCGCGGGATGATGCCCGGGGCTTTGACGTCGGCCACACGGCGCTCAGAAAACACGATCGGGCCTTTGCCGTCGATCGGGTTGCCAAGGGCGTCAACCACACGGCCCAGAAGGCCATCGCCTGCGGGCACGTCCACGATGGATTTGGTGCGCTTGACAGTGTCGCCTTCTTTGATGTCTTGGTCAGACCCGAAGATCACGACGCCGACGTTGTCGACTTCAAGGTTCAGCGCCATCCCGCGGATTCCACCGGGGAATTCCACCATTTCACCGGCCTGGACATTGTCCAACCCGTGAACGCGCGCAATACCGTCACCGACGGACAGCACGCGACCAACTTCTGCTACTTCGGCATCTTGGCCAAAGTTCTTAATCTGCGCCTTCAGGATCGCAGAGATCTCAGCAGCCTGGATTCCCATCACCCAACCTCTTTCATTGCATTCTGGAGTGCGGCGAGCTTGGCCTTGACCGAGGTGTCGATCATGGTTGAGCCGAGCTTCACGATAAGACCGCCGATGAGGCTTTCATCAACGGTGGCGTTCAAAATCACGTCCTTACCGACATTGGCCTTCAACGAGGCCACCAGCGCCTTGCGCTGGGTCGCGGTCAAGGCTTTGGCAGAGGTAACCTCTGCCGTCACTTCACCCTTTTCCACGGCGATGCGGGCCTTCAGGTCCTGCACCAGATGCGGAATAACATAGAGGCGACGCTTTTGCGCCATCAGCGCCAAAGTGTTCTGGGTCAGCATCGACAGGCCAATTTTGGCTGCAACCGCTGCCATAGCAGCGCCTTGCTCAGCTTTGCCCACGACAGGCGAAGCGATCATGGCGGCAAACTCTGGGCTTTCTGCCAAAACCTCGGTCAAGGCTTTGACGTCGGCTTCCAGCGCTTTCAAACCGCCCGTTTCCTGTGCCAATTCAAAAAGGGCTTGGGCGTAGCGCCCTGCGATACCGAGGGAGATGGATGCTGTTTCAGACACGTCAACACTTCCGCTGTCTTCAGCTTTTGACCAACCTTTGGGCCGATCAAAAACAGTTGGTGGCGCACACGAATTATGTGCGTCTTCGTCAGATTGCGGCGTCCATAGCAGAGGCCCCGCCACCTCGCAACCAAGAAACCAGCAGATTTTCAATTCGTCTTAATGGGAAATTTGCACAGGTTTGTAACAGCACCGATAGGGGTCAGCTTTTGCCCCAAATTGTGGCGCTTTGTTCTAACCGTGGCACAGGCTGGGCGACCGGCAACCCGTCAAGGGCGCGCAAAGGTCGGCGGACCTTGGCTGCCAATCCGCCGCGCTTGGGGGCATAAATCTGCTTAGAGGCCTCAACCATCAAAACCCCGCCCGCAAGCCAGGGTGCTGCGCGGCCAAGCCATTCCCAAAAACCAGCAGTCCGCAGCCAGAATCGGCTAAGCGACGGCGGCGCGAACAAAGCCGTCATGGCGCGTTCGGGCGTGAACCCGTGGCGCTTTAACTCGGCTTCGATCTGGCCCATCGAATAGGGCCGCCCAAAGCCAAAAGGCGTGCCATCGCCGCGCGCCCAAAGGCCCAAGCGGTTGGGAACGATGAAAAGAACGCGGCCTCCGGGGCCGAGGACGCGGAAACATTCCTCCAGCACAGCGGCGGCGTTGTCAGAGGTTTCCAAGCCGTGCATCAGAATCAACCGGTCGACAAAACCTGTGGCCAGCGGCCATTCGCTGTCTTCGCACAAAAGGCTGACATTGGCCTCGCCCAAGGGCCAAGGCATCACCCCTTGGGGGGCGGGCATCAGGGCAATCACGCGGCGGGCTTGGGACAGATAGGGGCGCAGCAAAGGTACGGCAAAGCCAAAGCCCGCGACAGTCTGGCCCGCCATGGGGGGCCAAAGTTCTACCACACGCTCGCGAATGCCGCGCTGCGCCACACGGCCAAGCGCGGTGCGGTAGTAAAAATTCCGCAGGTCCAGCACGTCAAGATGCATTGTCAGCCCACGCCTCCTTGGTCAATGCGCACGCATCATAGTCAAAGAACCGTCCAACGCCATGACCGATCTGACACCGGGTTCGCCACGCCAAAGCCGCACCGCACCCTGCGAATGTGGTGCGTTGGAAATCACCGTGACTGCAGCACCAAGCCATGTGCACGCTTGCAAGTGCACCAACTGCCAAAGATCATCAGGCTCTGCGCTGTCATGGTCGGCGTGGTTTGCGCAAGACGCGGTAACGATCAGGGGCGTCTTTGTGACCTATTATTTCTCGCAGCCATAAGGCCCCGCAAGATGGCAGGGTTCTGCCCCACTTGCGGCGGGGGCAAATTCTTTCGGACCGGTGATTATCTCAGCGATTGCATCGGCATTTCGGCAGGCCGCTCCGATCCAGCGTTTTTGGCCCCCGAAAATATCCATTGTTGGCCCGATCGCCCGCAGTGGATGGGGCCACCCGTGGGGCCACACCTGTTTGAGGGGAAAGAAGACCGCCGATTGCAGGGCGCAGCAAACTAGGCCACGGTTGGGGTCACCCTTTCGAAAGGCCGCGTCATGACCCTAGACCTTATCACGATCCCCTGCCTAGCCGACAATTACGCTTATCTGATCCGTGACAAGGCCACAGGCCAAACAGCCCTTGTCGATGTGCCCGAATCCGCCCCCATTTTGGCAGAATTGACGGCCAGAGACTGGCGTTTGGACAAAATTTTTCTGACCCACCACCACCACGACCATGTGCAAGGCACCGAAGACCTAGTCAAAGCCACAGGGGCCGCCGTTTACGGCGCTTTGGCCGATGTGCACCGCCTGCCCCCCCTGACCCACGCGTTGAAGGAGGGGGACGAGGTGACCGTGGGCGACAGCATCGGGCAGGTGATAGATGTGTCAGGCCATACGCTTGGGCATATTGCGTTTTTGTTTCCCTCCGCCCGTCTGGCCTTTACCGCCGACAGCCTAATGGCAGGCGGCTGCGGACGGCTGTTTGAAGGAACGCCTGCCACAATGTGGGCGTCGTTAAGCAAGCTTGCGGCCCTGCCGGAAGAAACGCTGATCTGTTCGGGCCATGAATACACCACCTCTAATCTGCGCTTTGCCGCGACGATCGAACCGGAAAACCAAGCCCTTCTGAACCGCATGGACCGCGTGGCATCAGCACGGGCGGCGGGGGTTCCCACCGTGCCCTCAGTATTATCAGAAGAGTTGGCGACAAACCCTTTTCTCCGCGCCAAACTGCCCCACATTAAGCAAGCTTTGGGCTTAGGCGCTGCGTCCGACGCAGAGGCATTCGCCGCATTGCGGGCCCGTAAGGACACGTTCTAATCTTGGCCCATCACTTTTTTGGGCTTGTACCAAGTTATCTGCACTTTCCTTCAAAATAGCCCTTGAAGATTGCCGCAGAAAACCGAAGCTTAAGGCATTGAGGCCACGGTCAAGGCAGGCCCGTTCGATCCCCGCACGGGCACTGCCGACCTGCATGACAGGAGCACGACGCAAGTGCCGACATTTTCAACGACCCTAGAGCAAGCCATTCATGGTGCCTTGGCGCTGGCAAACGCCCGCCGCCACGAACTGGCTACGCTGGAACATCTTCTGCTCGCTCTCATCGACGAGCCGGATGCGGCCCGCGTTATGAAGGCCTGCTCGGTCGATCTTGAGATCTTAAAAAAGACCCTGACCACATTTATCGACGACGACTTGGCAACCCTAGTCACCGATGTGGAAGGCAACGAAGCCGTGCCCACGGCGGCCTTTCAGCGCGTTATCCAGCGTGCCGCGATCCATGTGCAATCGTCAGGCCGCACAGAGGTGACGGGCGCCAATGTTCTGGTCGCCATTTTTGCCGAACGCGAATCAAACGCAGCGTTTTTCCTGCAAGAACAGGATATGACCCGCTATGACGCGGTCAATTACATCGCCCACGGTGTGGCCAAAAACCCCAGCTTTGGCGAAGCGCGCCCGGTTTCAGGCTCGGACGAACCCCACGAAACGCCCAAGGCCGAGGCGGGCGAAGCCAAAGAATCCGCTTTGTCGAAATACTGTGTCGACTTGAACGACAAAGCGATGAAGGGCGATGTTGACCCCCTGATCGGCCGCGAGGCCGAGGTAGAGCGCGCCATTCAGGTTTTGTGCCGCAGGCGCAAGAACAACCCCCTGCTGGTGGGCGACCCGGGGGTGGGCAAAACCGCCATCGCCGAAGGCTTGGCCCGCAAGATTGTGCAGGGCGAGACGCCAGAGATCTTGGCAGGTGCTACGATCTACTCGCTGGATATGGGCGCTTTGCTGGCGGGCACCCGCTATCGCGGCGACTTTGAGGAACGCCTGAAAGCCGTCGTCAAAGAGATGGAAGACCACCCTGACGCGATCTTGTTCATTGACGAGATTCACACGGTGATCGGTGCCGGTGCCACCTCAGGCGGGGCGATGGATGCATCAAACCTGCTGAAACCCTCGTTGCAGGGCGGCAAGCTGCGCTGCATGGGATCGACCACCTATAAAGAATTCCGCCAGCATTTTGAAAAAGACCGCGCCCTGTCGCGGCGGTTCCAGAAAATCGACGTGAACGAGCCTTCGGTGGAAGATTCGGTGAAAATCCTGATGGGCCTGAAGCCCTATTTCGAAGAGCACCACGATCTGCGCTATACCCATGACGCGATCAAGGCCGCTGTCGAACTGTCGGCACGCTACATCCATGACCGCAAATTGCCCGACAAGGCGATTGATGTGATCGACGAGGCGGGGGCGGCGCAACATCTGCTGAGCGAATCCAAACGCCGCAAGACGATTGGCTTGAAAGAGATTGAAGCGGTCGTGGCCAAAATCGCCCGTATTCCCGCCAAATCGGTGTCAAAAGACGATGCCGAAGTGCTGCGCGATCTGGAAAAGAACCTTAAGCGCGTGGTGTTTGGGCAGGATAAAGCGATCGAGGCGCTGTCATCTGCGATCAAACTGGCCCGCGCAGGCCTGCGCGAGCCGGAAAAGCCCATTGGCAACTATCTGTTTGCCGGCCCCACTGGCGTGGGCAAAACGGAAGTGGCCAAGCAACTGGCGTCTATTCTTGGGGTGGAACTGCTGCGCTTTGACATGTCAGAATATATGGAAAAGCACGCTGTTTCCCGCCTGATCGGCGCCCCGCCCGGCTATGTGGGCTTTGACCAAGGCGGTATGCTGACAGACGGTGTCGACCAGCACCCGCATTGCGTGCTGCTGCTGGACGAGATCGAAAAGGCCCATCCGGATGTTTACAACATCTTGTTGCAGGTGATGGATCACGGCAAACTCACTGACCACAACGGCCGTCAGGTCGACTTCCGCAATGTGGTGGTGATTATGACCACCAACGCAGGCGCGTCAGATGCCGCCAAAGAGGCCATCGGCTTTGGCCGCGACAAGCGCACAGGCGAAGACACCGCTGCGATTGAACGCACCTTCACGCCCGAATTCCGCAACCGCCTGGATGCGGTGATTGCCTTTGCGCCCTTGGGCAAAAGCATCATTCGTTCGGTCGTGGAAAAGTTCATCATGCAGCTGGAAGCCCAACTTCTGGACCGCGGCGTGCATATCGACCTGTCACCCGCCGCAGCCGACTGGCTGGGGGAAAAGGGCTATGACGACAAGATGGGCGCACGGCCACTGGGGCGGGTTATTCAAGAGCATATCAAGAAGCCCTTGGCCGAAGAACTGCTGTTTGGCAAACTGACCAAGGGTGGGTTGGTGCATATCGGCGTCAAGGACGGCGCGATTGTGTTAAGCTATGAAGAACACGCCAAGGCGCGCCTAACGACCACCAAACCGCCGCTGCTGACGGCAGAGTAAGCCAAAGCCACTGGCCTATCAACAAAGCCCTCGCCCTACCGGCGGGGGCTTTGTGATTTACGCAAGTTTAGCTGGCCAAATGCCGCAGCCCCTGTGTCACATCCGTGCGTACGGCCAAGCGCAGCCCGGGTTCATCACCCGCGCGCAGGGCGGCAAGGATCAGGCGGTGGTGCTGCGGCACGTCGCGGCGGCGCAGTTTGTCGTAAAGGGCGCGCATGGTGGGGCCCAGTTGCAGCCATACAGTCTCACAAATGGCGAGCATCGCGGGGGTTTGCGCGCGCAGATAAAGGGTGCGGTGAAACTCTAGGTTGCTGCGAACATAGGCCACAGCGTCGTGGTTCAGCACTGCCTCTTGGTTCAACGCGTTGATCGCGGTCAAGCGGTCGATCAGGGCAAAATGCACCCGTGGCAAAGCGCGGGACGCCATCTCAGGCTCGATCAAGGCGCGGATAGCGGCAAGCTCTTCGATCCGCTCGGGCGTCAACTCCGGCGTCGAAATCCTGCCCGAGGATGAAATGCTCAGCGCCCCTTCTGCCGCCAAGCGGCGGATCGCTTCACGCGCCGGGGTCATCGACATCGCGTGCTGCGCGGCCAAACCACGCAACGTCATCGAAAGTCCGGGGGCCAGTTCACCATGCATGATCTGCTGGCGCAGCATACGGTAAAGTCGCTCATGCGCGGGCGCAGAGGGGTCAGCCAACCGAAGGCTTGCAGGACGCGGTGCGATGGACATGGCGCAACCCAACCAAACCCCATGCTCCGCGTCAAGCCTCTGTCACCCCAAAGCGGTAACTGTGCAGGCGCGGGCCATGGGTATGCAGCCAAGCGCGCTCTTTGTGCCAGTGAGGGTAAAGCCGCGCCACCACAGCCCAGAAATCAGCAGAATGGTTCATTTCCACCATATGCGCGCATTCGTGTGCCGCAACATAGCGCAGCACCGATGGCGGGGCCATGATCAGTCGCCACGAATACATCAAGGCCCCGGTGTGGCTGCACGACCCCCAACGCGACCTTGTGTCGCGCAATGTGATACGGGCCACCTTGCGCCCCAATATGCCAGCATAGTGATCTGATGCCTCGGCCAAGCGGTCACGCGCCAAGGCCCGCAGATAAGCGGCCGCGCGCACCGCCACCTGCGCCTCTGGGCCCGGCAGGAACAACGAATCACCCCTGAACTCGGCAGATCGCCCAAGCGCCGCGGCTAAGACCACGTCGCGCCCCTCGATCGGCAAAGCTTTGCCATACCCAATTGCCGCCACGCCACCCTGCCGCGCCAAAGCTGCGCGCAGCCAATCCTCGTGCTGACGGGCAAAGTCCATCGCCTCAGATTCGTGGGCGCGCTCGGGGATAGACAGGGTTACACGCCCGTCAAGTGCCGAAACACGCAAGGAAAATCGTCGCGCGCGGGCTGAACGGCGCAGCGTGATGTCAAGGGGGGGCGTACCGGGTAGAACGGGCATTGGACCTCGAAGTTATGGCGTTAACCTTAGCCCATTTTCTATTCGCCACAACCGCCCGCAAACGCGAAGAAAAGCCTTTGACTTGGGCCCCGCCCTATGGCAAGCGAGCGTTTCTCTGGCAATAGCCTAGCAAGGATTACCATGCCCAAAGCTGAATGGGGCACGAAGCGCATCTGCCCGACCACCGGCAAGCGCTTCTATGACCTGAACCGTTCCCCGATCGTAAGCCCCTACACAGGCGAGGTCGTCGATATTGAAAGCGCGCGCCGCAAGATGGCAGCTTCCGTGATCGCCCGCGTTGCGCCCGAAAAAGACGATGACGTTCTGGTGGATGATCTGGACACCGACGACGATCTGATGACACCCGGCGTCGCCGATGATGCAGAGCTGGACGATGAACTGCTGGAAGAAGACGGTGATGACACCGTGTCGCTGGACGATCTGACCGAAGTTCCCGGCGACGAGGAAGAAGTCTAAGAAAAGGGCTCGGGGGTCCGCAACTTTGTGCTTGCACCCCCCCGCGCCTGTCAATATTAAGCCGCAACGATGCGCCCAGCGTCGCGCGATCGCAAGGTCGTCACGGTTGAAAATGGGGTCATAGCTCAGATGGGAGAGCGCTTGAATGGCATTCAAGAGGTCGACGGTTCGATCCCGTCTGGCTCCACCAAACTTCCTAATGATTACAATGAGTTAAGCGCCTTTGGGCGCTTTTTCTTTGTCTAACGAAAAGTTATAAACAGTTATAAACAGATTTTCGGGGTGGAGTTTGGGGGGAGTCGTTGGGACGAACCACTGTGACCGTGCTGGATGATCGACCTTCTAGGCAATCAAATGGCGACGCAACTACAGTACTAGCAACGGGCGAAGTATCAAAGAGATGAACGCCCCGGTTTGAATTGCCATAAGTTATTACCCCCTCTTGCGTTCCAGACAAAACCTATTGCCTCCAACCGCTGGCGCCTGTCAGCTGACATTTGGTCGTTCTTATGTCGCTGGTTTCCAACCCAGACGCCAAGCCTAAAGCCATCTTCTTTAAATTTCTGGGGAACCCTACAGTGTCCTTCTCTTGCTTTGAAAGCTTCAAGCTTGCTGAAGCCCTCCTCCCAAGCATCAGCCAACGGGTCCCAAACAAATCCTAAAGCCTCCAACCGCTGGCGCCTGTCAGCTGACATTTGGGTTTTATTAGTTCGCTGGTTGTGAACCCAAGAGCCAAGGTTGAAGCCATCTTCGATAAACTTGTCAGGAACCCTACAGTGTCCTTCTCTAGCTTTGAAAGCTTCAAGCTTGCTGAAGCCCTCCTCCCAAGCACCTGAGATTGGATCCCACACGAAATCGATGGCGTTCAATCTTTGAAGAAGATTAGCGGGCGTTTGGCCCTCTGAACGCCTTCGTACTCTAACCCATTGGCCTAGCTTGTAACCATCTTCGATATGCAGAGCGGCAACCCTACAGTGTCCTTCTTTTGCTTTGAAAGCTTCAAGCTTGCTGAAGCCCTCCTCCCAAGCATCAGCCAACGGGTCCCAAGCAAATCCTAAAGCCTCCAAACGTTGGCGCCTGTCAGCTGACATTTGGTCCTTTTTAGTTCGTTGAACTGTCACCCATCCTCCAAGCCTAAAGCCCCCTTCTGCAAATAGCTGGGGAACCCGAC
>CAIMWI010000004.1 GCA_903845215.1 uncultured Rhodobacterales bacterium
AGTTTCAGTTGCACATAAGAAAAAGATCCCAAGCAGATAAGTGCTTGAGATCTTTGATAAATGGTGAGCCGGTCGGGATCCGAACCCGAGACCTACTGATTAAAAGTCAGTTGCTCTACCAGCTGAGCTACCGGCCCACTGCGGCGCTGACTAAGGAAAGCTGAGGGGGACGTCAACCCTTAATCCGCAGGGAAAACGGGTGGAGTGTGGCGGGGGGAGGCGATGTTAGCCGCTTGGCCCTTGAAACACTGGCAATACGCTTGTCAGAGGGGTATATCGCAGGCATGAGAACGACAAAAGCCTCAACACCATTTGCCTTCATGAAGATGCATGGGGCGGGTAACGATTTTCTGGTGATCGACTCGCGCGGGCGAGGGGCGGTTGTGACGCATGGGCTAGCGCGCGCTTTGGGCGATCGGCATTGTGGCGTAGGGTTTGACCAGCTTGCCGAAATTCGTAGCAGCGATGTTGCGGATTTCGCTTTGGATTTTTGGAACAGTGACGGCAGCCGCGCAGGCGCCTGCGGCAATGCCTCGCGCTGCGTGGCTGATTATGTGATGCGCGGCGCAGGCAACTCAGCCGTTGATCTGGTGACAGAACGGGGTCGCCTGCGGGCCGAACGTGTGGCCGGCAGCGTTTGGGTCAACATGGGCGCACCCCAACTGTCGTGGGGCGAGGTGCCCTTGGCTTCCGCGGTTGACACTTTGCACCTACCGCTGTTTGGCGACCCTGCTGCGGTGGGCATGGGTAACCCACATTGTGTGTATTTCGTCAATGATGCCGCGAAGGTTGATGTCGCTTCCCTTGGCCCTGCCGTCGAACATCACAGCCTATTCCCGCAACGCACCAATGTGGAATTCGCTTCTGTCCTAGGCACAGACCATTTGCGGATGCGCGTCTGGGAGCGGGGTGCTGGGGTGACACGCGCGTGCGGTTCGGGGGCTTGCGCCACGGCGGTGGCGGCGCACCTGCGCGGCCTGACGGGGCGCAAGGTGCGGTTAGACATGGATGGCGGGGTTCTGTGGGTGGATTGGCGCGAGGATGGCGTCTGGCTGACCGGCCCTGTGGCCCACGTATTTGATGGAGTTTTGTCGGCTGACTATGTGGCGGATCACGCATGACCTCTGCCCTGCCCAAGGCCCCCATTTTCTCTACACTTGGATGTCGGCTGAACGCTTATGAATCCGAGGCCATGAAAGAGCTTGCGGCCATGGCCGGCCTTTCAGGCGCGGTGATTGTGAATACTTGTGCGGTAACGGCCGAGGCCGTGCGCAAGGCCAAGCAGGAGATCCGCCGCCTTTCCCGCGAGAACCCGGGTGCTGCAGTCATTGTCACCGGCTGTGCGGCCCAAACCGAGCCTGAAACCTTCGCCGAAATGCCCGAAGTGACGCGGGTGATCGGTAACCATGAAAAGATGCAAGCCGATACGTGGACGGACCTGTCTGAAAGCTTGAAATGGCCTGATCTGATCGGCGTGACCGAAAAGGTTCAAGTCAACGACATTATGTCCGTGCGCGAAACGGCGGGTCATTTGATCGACGGGTTTGGGCGGCAGCGCGCCTATGTGCAGGTTCAAAACGGCTGCGATCATCGGTGCACCTTTTGCATCATCCCCTATGGGCGGGGCAACTCGCGCTCGGTTCCGGCGGGGGTGGTGGTAGAGCAGATCAAACGTTTGGTGGATAAGGGTTTTGCAGAGGTTGTGCTGACCGGGGTGGATTTGACGTCTTGGGGCGCAGACTTGCCCGGTGCGCCGCATTTGGGCGACCTTGTGCTGCAAGTGTTGCGATTGACCGACATTGCCCGATTGCGGATTTCGTCGATTGATTCGATCGAAGCTGATCCCGCATTGATGGAAGCCATCGCCACGCAAGCGCGACTGATGCCGCATTTGCACTTAAGCTTGCAGGCGGGGGATGATCTTGTCCTTAAACGAATGAAGCGGCGGCATTTACGCGAGGACTCCATCCGCTTTTGCGCCGAAGCGCGCGCATTGCGGCCCGATATGGTATTTGGCGCTGACTTGATTGCCGGCTTTCCAACCGAAACCGATGAAATGTTCGAAAACACTCTGAAATTGGTCGAGGATTGCGATCTTACCTTTCTTCACGTCTTTCCCTTTAGCCCGCGCAAGGGCACTCCCGCCGCACGCATGCCACAAGTGAAGGGCCCCGAAATCAAAGCGCGTGCCACCAAACTGCGCGCAGCAGGTGACCTTGCGCTGGAACGCCACCTTGTGGCCCAAATGGGAAAAGTGCATCAAGTCTTGATGGAAGCGCCGCGAATGGGGCGCACCGGGCAGTTTGCTGAAGTGACTTTTGCCACCGATCACGCCGAAGGCGCGGTGATCTGTGCGCGCATCATCGGCCATCAGGCCGGCAAATTGCTAGCGCAGGCGCTTTAGTCAAAACGGACGGATCGTATCACCCGGCTGGAGGGTTGGAAAAAGTTCAACCACCTGCCCGATCAAATCGGCGGTTTGATTGCGCGCAGCAATAATCTGTGCAGCGCGTTGGCCAATTTCCAGTCGGCAAGCGTCCATCGTGGCCAAACGCCTTGGCAGGCCATCAAGCAATTCAACCCCGTTAAAACCCGCCAAGCCGACTTTGCCAGGAACGTCGATGCCTTGGTCTAGGCAGTATAAAAGCCCACCTGCGCCGATCATGTCATTGGAGTAATAAAGAAAATCAATATCCGGACTGCGGCGTAAAACGGCGGCCGTCATCTCACGCCCTTTTAGCAAGGCCGATCCGCCATCGTAAAACTCATGATCCGCCAACGCCATGCCATTGCGGCGCAGTGCCTCTTCAAAGCCTTCCAGTCGTTTTTTGGCGCGAAAATCATTGGGCATTTGCGTGCCCATGAAGGCGATACGCCGATAGCCCGAGGCTATGATCGCCTCGGCCATCTGCCGTCCCGCACGGCGGTGCGAAATGCCCACGGCACTGTCAATCACCTGCCCGTCTATATCCATAATCTCAACGATGGGTATTCCAGCCTGGGCCATCATGGCCCGCGCAGCGGCGGTGTGTTCCAGACCTGCGACGATGACGCCCGATGGGCGCCAACTGAGCATTTCATACAGCACAGCTTCTTCACGATCGGGCAAATAGTTTGTCACACCGACCACAGGCTGCAATCCGGTGCTATCCAAGACTGCCGAGATGCCCGTCATTACCTCGGGGAAGACCATGTTTGACATGGACGGGATGATCACCCCCACCAAGTTTACCCGCTGGCTGGCCAAGGCCCCAGCGATTTTGTTGGGCACATAGCCCAAGGCACGGCTGGCCTGCATCACACGCTCGCGGGTGGTGGCCGACACATCACCTCGATTGCGCAAAACACGGCTGACCGTCATTTCACTAACGCCCGAGGCTTCGGATACATCACGCAATGTCAGCGCACGCCGTGGTTCGGTGGGTGTTGGTTTTGTCAAACCATGTTCCTTTTTTTCTCCAAGTTTATCGTCAAATCTTTTGCTTGTCCAAGGCGCGATTTCGGTCTATGTTACCGCTAACGAAGCCTGTTAGGGCCTTCGGTGATATCCAGCGCGGCCTGCAAGCTCTCAACCCAGACGCAATGGACCCAAAGGGGGAGTGGTGGGCCAAATTCACTCCCCCTTTTCTTTTCCAAAAGCGAATCCCCCAAAACCGTTGCATAAAAAGGGTTTTTCGGCGACAAGCCCCTTAGGTCTTTGGCCTCGTAGCTCAGGGGATAGAGCGGCCGCCTCCTAAGCGGCAGGTCGATGGTTCGAATCCATCCGGGGTCACCAGACCAAAAAGGGGCCGAAGCCCCCTAAGGTCGCCAAATTCATCCTAGATCAGATATCCAGATGTTCCACATTCAGCGCGTTGGCCTGAATGAATTCGCGCCGCGGTTCGACGACGTCACCCATCAGTTTGGTGAAAATATCATCTGCCTCGGCCAGATCGTCGACCTTTACCTGCAGCAAGGTGCGGGCTTCAGGGTCAAGCGTGGTTTCCCACAACTGACCCGGGTTCATTTCGCCCAAACCTTTGTAACGTTGCAAAGACAGGCCCTTTTCGCCCTCTGCCAGAACGGATTTCAACAAATCCACCGGGCCCAGCACGGGTTGATCGCGGTCTTTGCGCACCAATCGGCCCGCAGCGCGATACACATCGCGGTCGCGCTTGGCGATGACAGCCAAGCGCCGCGCCTCGCCCGAGCGTAAAACAGCGCCGTCCAGCGTGCGCAGCTCTTCCACACCGCGCAAAATACGCGACAGACGAATGCCGTGGTCTTGTGTGATGCGCCCCACCCATGAACGTTCGAATTCCGGCGCAACAAGGTTCAAACGGCGCGCAACCTGATCGGCCACGGCCTGCAAATCCCCGTCCGACGCGCCCGGGTCAAAAGCGCCAGCCAGTGCCGCCTGTTCCAGAATGGCGCGGGGGTAGTGCGTGGGGAAAGCATCCAGGACGCGCCGGAAAGCACGCGCGCCTTCGATCACACGCACCAGATCGTTGCCCGCAATTTCGGTGCCATCAGCCATGCGCAAAATGGCGCCTTCGACACCCATTTCAATCAGGTAATCGTCCAGCGCGATTTGATCTTTCAGATAGACCTCAGATTTCCCGCGCGCCACTTTGTAAAGTGGCGGTTGCGCGATGTAGAGATAACCGCCCTCGATCAACTGCGGCATTTGCCGGAAGAAAAAGGTCAAAAGCAGGGTGCGGATATGCGCGCCGTCGACGTCGGCATCGGTCATGATGACAACTTTATGGTAGCGCAACTTCTTGATATCAAACTCATCACGACCAATGCCGGTACCTAGTGCCGTGATCAGCGTGCCAATTTCTTGGCTGCCAAGCATGCGGTCAAACCGCGCACGTTCCACGTTAAGGATCTTGCCTTTCAGCGGCAAGACGGCCTGATTGGCACGCGAACGGCCCTGCTTGGCCGACCCACCAGCCGAGTCACCCTCGACCAGAAACAGTTCTGACTTGGCGGGATCGCGTTCTTGGCAATCGGCCAGTTTTCCGGGCAGGCTGGCCACATCCAGCGCAGTCTTACGCCGTGTCAGATCGCGTGCTTTTCGCGCCGCTTCGCGGGCGAGCGCCGCCTCGATGATCTTGCCAACAATGATACGCGCGGCGGCGGGATTTTCTTCGAACCACTCGCCCAGCTTTTCGTTTACCAAGTTTTCAACCGCAGGGCGTACTTCAGACGACACCAACTTGTCTTTGGTCTGGCTGGAAAACTTCGGATCGGGCACTTTCACCGACAAAACGCAGGTCAACCCTTCGCGCGCGTCATCGCCAGTGAAGTCGATCTTTTCTTTCTTCGCAATGCCAGAGCTTTGCGCATAGGCATTGATCGTGCGGGTCAAAGCGCCGCGAAATCCCGCCAAATGCGTACCGCCATCGCGCTGGGGAATGTTGTTTGTGAACGGCAGTACGTTTTCGTGGTAGCTGTCATTCCACCACATCGCCACTTCCACGCCGATGCCGTTCTTTTCACCAATCATATAGATTGGTTCCGGCATGACAGGTGCTTTAGAGCGGTCAATATATTTGACAAACTCACGCACGCCGCCGTCGTAATACATCTCTGTCCGCAAGGCCTCGGCGGGGCGTTCATCTTCCAGAACGATCTTGACGCCAGAATTCAAGAACGCCAATTCGCGCAGGCGCACTTCCAACGTCTTGAACTGGTAATCCAGATTGGAAAAGGTGCCGTCTGGCACGTTGGTCTTGGCGCTGGCCAAAAAGCGCACCTGTGTGCCTTTTTGGCCGGGGGCTGGGCCTACGGGGTAGACATGCACGGTGCAATCGCCATGTTCAAAGCGGGCGCGATATTCGGTATCATTGCGCCAGACGGTCAGCTCCAGCCATTCCGACAGGGCATTCACAACCGAAACCCCCACGCCGTGCAAACCACCCGAAACTTTATAGGCATTGCCGGATTCGTCGGTGTTGTTGAATTTGCCGCCTGCGTGAAGCTGGGTCATGATCACTTCTGCGGCAGAGACGCCCTCTTCCTCGTGCATGTCCACGGGGATGCCGCGGCCATTGTCACGCACCGAAACAGAACTGTCGGCATGAATTTTCACGCTGACTTCGGTGGCATGGCCCGCCAAAGCCTCGTCAATGCCGTTATCGACAACCTCATACACCATATGGTGCAAACCCGACCCGTCGTCGGTGTCGCCAATATACATGCCCGGGCGCTTGCGGACAGCGTCTAACCCCTTGAGAACTTTGATAGAACTTGCGCCGTAGCTTTCGGTAATCTTGGGCTCTTCAGCCATGTGCAGTGCACCCCTGTGTAAGCGTGCAATTTATACTGGCAATTGAAGGCATTGTCACGCCTTGGACACACTATTTAGGGGTCAAGTGAAGGGAATAACACAAGCGACAAGAATCAGAAGAAGGCCTGAAAGACGGTTCAATATCTGCACGCGGGCGGGGCTGGAAAGAACTGCGCGCGCGCGGTCAAGAAACAGGGCAAGGCCAAGGTTTCCTGCCAAGGGTACGGCCACCGACACGGCCAAGATCGCGGCAATATCGCCCCCCGTCAGGCGGGATAGATCACCAAAAAAGCCGGGCAGAATGGTCATATAGAACAGTATGGCTTTGGGGTTGCCAAGCACAGCGGCCAGCCCCGTCAGCAACCCTGCAAGTCGGCCTGGGCGGGTCAGTTTGCTATCGGCTGACATCAAAGCGCCCGACTTTATGATCAGCAAAGCACCCATCACGGCAAGAGTGCCACCTGCAATCCAGCGCAGAAGGTGCAACGCCTCGCCGTACTGCGACAGAACCCAGCCCATGCCAAAAATGGCAAGCGTAGGCCAAAGGCAGTCACCCAGCGTTACGCCCAAAGCCAAGGGCCAAGCCGCAGCAAAGCCGCCCGACAAGGCCCGCGCCAGCAGCGCAACCCATACAGGGCCCGGCACAGCCCAAAGCCCCGCCATGCCCAAGCCATAAAAGGCCAAATCTGCCGCACTAAGGGTCACGAAAGCATTCCCGCCAACACGCGGGTTGGAACGTGAATGAACACCCATTCTGCAATGCGTTCGTTAACCATGCACTGCAATCTTACTCTCGCCAGCTGCATCAGTAACCGACAGATTTTGTGCGCGCGACTCTAGGCTGTCAAAAAGGCCTGGCTCGGTTCCAGTTAAAATGGCTTGCGCGCCAAGGCTGCAAATCTCGTCATATAGGGCGCCGCGCCGCGCGGCGTCTAAATGGGCGGCGACCTCGTCAAACAGCAGCACTGGCGGTTGGCCCAAATCTTGCGCCAAAGCGCGGGCATTGGCCAAGATCAGGCTGATAAGCAGGGCCTTTTGCTCTCCGGTTGAACATTGATCGGCAGGCAAGGCCTTGGCCCGGTAAACCGCCTGCAAGTCTGTGCGGTGCGGACCGACCAAGGTGCGCCCCGCCGCCATATCGCGGCGGCGCCCCTGCGCGAGGGCTAGGGCCAGATCGCCGATCTCTTCCACCTCTGGGGCGACCAATTCAAGGTCGGCCTGCGGAAAGGCGGTATCCGCACCCTGCTGGGCCAGCCTCAATCGCGCCAAAGCGGCAGAGCGGTTGGCGATAATCTGCCCCCCCGCATCGGCCATCTGCGCTTCAAGAGCTGAAAACCAATGTTGATCAACAGCGCCTTCTTTCAACAACCGATTGCGGTCGCGCATGGCTTTTTCATAAGCCAAAGAAGCCTCTGCATGGTCAGGCGTAAAGCTTAGGGTCATGCGGTCCAAAAAGCGCCGCCGTCCCTCGGCCCCTTCGATCCACAAACGGTCCATGGCAGGTACCAGCCACAGAATGCGCAGAATGCGGGCCAAGGCGGTCTGGCTGGTGGCCTTATCATCAATGCGCACCTCGCGCGGGCCACCCGCCTCGGCCCAGGTTTCCACCTTATGCAGCGACCCGCCTAAGCCGCGCACCTCGGCTTGCACCTTCCAGCCCATGGCAGCGGGCAGGCGCGCCAAATCCCCAGTTGCAGCGCGCCGCAGCCCGCGTCCGGGCGAAAGCAAGGAAATCGCTTCCAAAATATTCGTTTTGCCCGCCCCGTTCGGCCCCGAAATCGCCACCGGCCGCCCATCAAATACCACACGCCCGGCGTGGTGACTGCGAAAGTGCGACAAGACCAGCGTTGTGATGGAAAGACCACTCACCCGCTTGTCCTTTCAGTCGTGCCCAAACATCCCAAAGGTCTGCAAGCAAAGCCGCCGCGTGTCACACGCGCATCGGCATGACGACATAGGTGGCCGACATATCGTTGCCCTCGCGCATCAGGGTCGGATCACCGGAAGAATTGAACAAAAACACTGCGTTTTCGCGATCAACTTGGCCAGCTATTTCCAGCAAATACTTGGCATTAAAGCCAATTTCCAGGCGCTCATCGTCGTAGGCTACAGCCAGTTCTTCTTCGGCCGCGCCCGAATCCGGTGCGTTGACTGACAAGATTAGCCTATCATCTTCCAGCGTCAGCTTGACAGCGCGCGACCGCTCGGACGAAACGGTGGCCACACGGTCCACCGCCTTGGCAAACTCTGCTGCATCAACTTCCAGACGGCGGGTGTTGCCAGTAGGGATTACACGGGAATAATCGGGGAAGGTGCCGTCGATGACCTTTGAGGTCAGGCTGACCCCCGGCGTCGCAAAACGGATCTTGGTTTCTGATACCGAAACCGCAATCTGCGCATCGTCATCGTCCAACAATTTGCGCAATTCGCCGACAGTTTTGCGCGGCACAATCACGCCAGGCATTCCGACGGCATTTTCTGGCAAGGTGGCATCAATCTGCGCCAAGCGGTGCCCATCGGTTGCCACACATCGCAGCACAGGGCCATCGGCCGATTTGGCCACGTGCATGTAGACGCCGTTCAGATAATACCTTGTTTCCTCTGTCGAAATGGCAAACTTTGCCTTGTCGAACAGACGGCGCAGCATACCTGCGGGGGCTGTGAAGTTACTGGTATACTCTGAGGTCGCCATCACTGGAAAATCTTCGCGAGGCAGGGTCGCCAACGAAAAGGTAGACCGCCCAGCGGCAATGGCCAAACGGCCTGCAGCCGCATCATCAATCAGGCTAACCAATGCACCATCGGGCAGTTTGCGCACAATCTCGTGCAGCATTACGGCTGACACCGTGGTCGACCCGGCGCGCTCGACCATCGCCGGCGCGCGGTCGACCACCTCAATATCCAGATCGGTGGCGCGAAAACTGGCGGTGTTGCCCTCTGCCTCGATCAAGACGTTGGCCAGAATTGGAATGGTGTTACGGCGTTCGACCACCGATTGCGCCTGCGCCAACGCCTTCAGAAGTGCGGCGCGTTCGATCGAGAGTTTCATGTTCCCATCCCTTTTTCTTGACGCTTAGAATGCGCGGGGCCTTGACCCTATCGCGTCTGAAGTAATTCACAAGAGGTTGGCACAAAGTCAGTGCAAATCTCTTTCGTCTTCTGGCCTAGATTTTGCGCAATCAACGGCCCCTAGACCACGAATCAGGCCTGCAGCAAACGCTTTAACAGTTGCATATCGTCTGACAACTGGCTGTCGGTCGTCATCAGTTCTTCGATCTTCTTGACACCATGCATGATCGTGGTGTGATCCCGCCCCCCAAACCGCCGCCCAATTTCCGGCAAACTGCGCGAGGTAAGCTGCTTTGCCAGATACATCGCCATTTGCCGTGGCCTTGCGATGGTACGCAGACGCTTTGGACCGATCATGTCACTCAGGCGGATATTGTAATGCTCGGCCACTTTGCGCTGGATTTCTTCGATCGTCAGCTTGCGATCCGAGGCGCGCAGAATGTCGGCCAAACAATCTTGCGCCAGTTCCAGCGTGATTTCGCGGCCGACCAAAGAAGCAAAAGCAAAAAGTCGGGTCAAAGCGCCTTCAAGCACGCGCACATTGGTGGTGATGCGGTGGGCCAAAAACTCTAACACACCAGAGGCGATTTGCAGGCCGTGGTATTGCGCGCGGTAATGTTCGGCCTTGGTTTGCAAAATGCCCAGACGCAGTTCATAGTCGGTCGGGTGCAGGTCAACGACCAGCCCGCATTGCAAGCGCGACTTGATGCGTTCTTCAAGATCTTTGATTTCGCCAGGCGCGCGGTCGGCAGAGATGACGATCTGTTTGTTCTGATCGACCAACGCGTTGAAGGTGTGGAAGAATTCCTCTTGGGTGGAATCCTTGCCCGCAATAAACTGCACATCGTCCACCATCAACACATCGACGGATCGGAAGATTTCCTTGAAGTCCATGATCTGGCGTTCGCGCAGCGCCTGCACAAAACGGTACATGAACTGTTCCGCCGACAGGTAAAGCACCCGCAGTTCGGGTTGGCGCAGGGTCAGTTCATGCGCAATGGCGTGCATAAGGTGAGTTTTGCCCAAACCCACACCGCCATACAAAAACAACGGGTTGAACGTCACAGGCCCACCTTCGGCCACACGGCGGGCGGCGGCATGGGCCAATTCGTTCGGCTTGCCCACAACGAACGTGTCAAAGGTAAAGCGGGCATCCAAAGGCGCGCCGGGCAATTCTTCATCCACTGGGCGGACAGGGCGGGGCAAAGGGCGCGCCAAGGTTTTCTTCATCTCGGCCTTGGGCAAGGAGGCGTCGCGGCTTACGGCAAATTCGACGCGCTGCACATCGGCACCAGATTGCTGCAATTCGCGCAAAATATGGTCAGAAAAATTGCGCGAAACCCAGTTCCCAAAGAAAGACGTCGGCACGTCAAATTGGGCGACGCCATTTGATAGGGCCTGAAGCTTCAAAGGTTCGATCCAAGTGGTGTAGTTATTGCGGCCTACGCGGGGCACCAACTGTTCACGTACCTGATCCCAAGTCTCATGCGTCATTTGTTTGTCCAAAGGCCATAACCCGGGGCAGAATCGGGGGCCCTTCTTTTCAATGTTTCACCGTTGGACTCTGGACGCCTTCGGGCAGGTCAAACATTCGGCAAATCGCCCGAATGTTATAACCCGTACTAAAATCGCTAAAGTCAGTCGGCAGAATCGGTGCCAACTGACTTGCAAAATGGCAAAGTAATCTCTGCCAAAAAGGCAGATTTGCTAAGCCACAGATCTTGAACCGTTTTCTGTTTTTTACGACTGAACTGGCAGGCTCGGACGAGCGGAAATACGGGTCAGGATCTTTTTTGTCCCCAAGGCGACGTGAATCGTCTGTGATAGTTAGCAAGCGATTCAGGGTCAGGGCAACTGAACTTCGCGCTTGACAGAGTGTCTGTGAAAACGAATCTCTCAGGCTGTGCAAATCTGCAACGGGGGTTACGGCTAATGCTTTGATGGGAGTAGAAAATGCGAAAAGCGCACTCTTTTCAGAATGCGCTTCGGCAAAGATTTTCTTTTAAAGAGACTTAGACGGCAACTGCCAAGCCCAGCGTTTTGACACGATGGTTCAAGCGCGAGATTTTGCGTGCCACGGTGTTCTTGTGCAGAACGCCTTTGCTGACGCCGCGCATGATTTCGGGCTGTGCTGCCTTAAGCGCCGCTGCTGCAGCCTCTTGGCTGCCAGAGGCCAAAGCCTCTTCAACTTTGCGCAAGAAGGTGCGGATCCGCGAGCGGCGCGCCTTGTTCACGTCTTGGCGAGCCTCGGATTGGCGGGCGCGCTTCTTGGACTGGGCGGTGTTTGCCATATCTTTTTCGGTGTCCGTTTGGGTCTATCTGATCTGAGGTTGGGGCTATAGTCCGCGTCTGGCGCGCCGTCAACGG
>CAIMWI010000005.1 GCA_903845215.1 uncultured Rhodobacterales bacterium
CCAGCCCGCCACCGTGCCGGACCATGTCTTTTTCGGGCTGATCGAAGGCCAAACCTTGGGCCCGCCCAGCAAACGCCCTGCGAAATAGCCAAAAACATCCGATGCCACCACGATGCACACCAGCCAAACCACAATCACCGCCCCCCGCTGATCAAGGGCAATGAAAACATGCGCGGCCATCAAAGTGGCAAGGGTGTAACCGGCGATCAGATAGGGATCACGCCGCGTGCTTAGCGCTATGGCCACGGGGGCCAAAAAAAGCCCCAAAACAGCCCAGCCCTGCGCTTGCGCCAAAGCCAAGCTTAGGCCCGCAAGACCTGCAATCGCCGCCCGCAACGCAGGTCGGGCGGGCGTGTCCGTCAAAGCGGCCAATTCCCACGCCATCAGCGAAAAGATCAGCACCGTCATGGCCACAAATACCCAACCGCCCAAAGCGACCGATACTCCGCCCAACCCCGCCAGCACCAAACCTGACACAAGCCGCACCTTAAGATCTGACCAGCGGCCTGTGGCCAAGTTGTTTGGTGAGGGCGGCGGATGGTGTGGCGAAGAGGACAAGGTCATACCCGCGCGACGCCGCCAAACCGCCTGTCGCGGTTGCCAAAACGTTTGAGGATCAGCGCCAGTTCATCGGGTGTGAAATCAGGCCAAAGGGTCTGGGTGAATTCAAACTCGGCATAGGCCGCCTGCCATGGCAAAAAGTTTGACGTCCGCGTCTCGCCACTGGTGCGGATCACCAGATCCGGGTCAGGCAGCCCACCCGTATCAAGCCGTTGCGAGACCAAAGCTTCGGTCACATCCGCCGGTTCCAAGCGGCCTTGGGCCACATCGACCGTGATGGCACGCACGGCGCGGGTCAATTCGTCGCGCCCGCCGTAATTGATGGCGACCGTCAGGTTCAGGCGGGAATACTGGGCCGTGCGCTCTTCGATCCCCGACATCAGTCGTTGCAAACGACCATCAAGCCGCGAGCGGTCGCCGATAAAACGCATCCGCACCGATTCGGCGGCCAACCGATCGGCCTCGCGCTCGATAAAGCGGGCAAAGATCGACATCAGGCCCAAAACCTCTTCGGTCGAGCGTTTCCAGTTTTCCGTCGAAAAGGCATAGATGGTCAGCCATTCGATGCCCAAATCCGGCGCGCAACGCACGATTTCCTTGACGCGTTCGGCCCCTTTGCGGTGGCCCACCAGTCGCGGCCAGCCTTTTTGGGTGGCCCAGCGACCATTGCCATCCATGATGATGGCCACATGGGACGCTGCAGGCTTTGCACCTGTCATGGTTGTGTCGTCTGCGCCCAAAGATGCCTCCCGCCCTTGTGCCGCGCTTGCCTGCGGCAAGGGTTAGACCTGCATGATCTCGACTTGTTTGCTTTCAAGCAAGCGGTCAATCAGGGCGATGGCCTTGTCGGTCATTTCTTGCACTTCTTCTTGCCACATCTTTTGGTCATCTTCGCCCATACCGGCAGATTTGGCCTTTTTGATCATGTCCATCCCGTCACGGCGCACATTGCGCACGGCAACCTTGGCCCCTTCGGAATATTGGGCGGCGACTTTGGAAAGTTCACGGCGGCGCTGTTCGTTTAGCTCGGGGATGGGCAGGCGGATCAGGGGGCCGTCCGAGACGGGGTTGATGCCAATGCCACTTTCGCGAATGGCCTTTTCAACTTTACCGATCAATCCCTTATCCCAAACGTTGATCACAACCATCCGCGGTTCGGGCACGTTGATCGTGCCCAACTGGTTGATCGGCGTCATCTGGCCATAAGCATCGACCTGAATAGGGTCTAGCATCGAAGCCGAGGCCCGCCCCGTGCGCAGCGAGGCGAAGTCACTTTTCAAAGAGGTCAGCGCCCCCTCCATCCGGCGTTGCAGGCCGTCGCTGTCAATATCCAGATCATCTTGCGCCATAGCGTCCTCGTTCATTGCGTAGGGCGGGGCTTGGGCCCTGCCGCGTCACCTTTTGTCACTTGTAACAGCAAATCCAAAGCCTGTGAAAGGCCGCGATCCGGCGAAACCGCGCGACCTTGTGACGATCTTGGTTTAGCCATGCACCCGCGTGTAGGTGCCTTGGCCCGACAGAATGCCCTTGAACCCGCCCGGTTCATCTAGCGAAAAGACGATGATGGGCAGGTCGTTGTCGCGGGCCAAAGCAATGGCGCTGGCATCCATAACGCCCAAGTGCTGTTGCAGCACCTCGTCATAGGTCACGGTATCATAGCGCTTGGCATCGGCGTGTTTCTTGGGGTCTTTGTCATAAACCCCGTCAACCTTGGTGCCCTTAAAGATCGCCTGACACGCCATTTCATTGGCCCGCAGGGTGGCTGCCGTGTCGGTGGTGAAATAGGGATTGCCCGTGCCTGCGGCAAAGATGCAGACGCGCTTTTTTTCCAAATGCCGCACGGCGCGCCTGCGGATATACGGCTCGCAGACCTGATCCATCGGAATGGCCGAAATCACGCGGGTAAAGATGCCCACCGATTCCAGCGCCGCCTGCATCGCCAGCGCATTCATCACGGTGGCCAGCATGCCCATATAATCGGCGGTCGTCCGCTCCATCCCCTGCGCGCTGCCTTGCAGGCCGCGAAAGATATTGCCGCCGCCAATTACCATGCAAATCTCGACCCCCAGATCATGCACGGATTTCACCTCTTGGGCGATGCGCGTGACGGTGGGGGGGTGCAGGCCATAGCCAAGGTCGCCCATCAGCGCCTCGCCGGAAATTTTCAGCATGACGCGGGAATAGGTGATCTTGGCATCTTTTTTGGTCATGGTGGCCCTGTTGTGCGTGGTTGTTGGCATTGCCGCCAAAATGCGGCAAAACGGGCGAAGGTTCAACCAGTGGTCAACATAGCAGGGGCCACCCCTGCCCCCCCCGGAGTATTAAGCCTAAGATGATGGGGATCGAGAAGATTTCGCGCGACGGGCCCGTGCTGATTGCAGGGCCCACGGGCAGCGGGAAATCAGATTTGGCCATGGAGCTTGCGGCGCGCGATGGACGGCTGATTGTGAATGCTGATGCTTTGCAGGTTTATGACTGCTGGCGGGTGTTAAGCGCGCGTCCCTCTGCGGCGCAAGAAGATGCTTTGCCCCATGCGCTTTATGGCCATGTCGGCCGCGATCAACCTTATTCCGTTGGGGCTTGGCTGCGCGATGTGGCGGGGCTTTTGGCGCGCCCTGTGGTGATCGTGGGGGGCACGGGCCTGTATTTTCGCGCCCTGACCGAGGGCTTGGCGGAGATCCCGCCCATTCCTGCCGCCATTCGGGCCGAGGCTGACAGCTTGCGCCTGTCTGGCCGGATGGACGTGATGCGGGCGGCAATAGATCCAGCCACGGCAGCCAAAACCGACCTGGTGAACCCCATGCGCCTGCAGCGGGCTTATGAAGTGCAGCAGGCCACCGGGCGCGGTATGGCGGCGTGGCAAGCCGACACCGCAGCACCGCTTTTGCCCCTTTGCGACGCCCAAACCCTTGTTTTGCAGCCCGCAGTCCCCTGGCTGGATGCCCGCATTGCGCGGCGCTTTTCCGTGATGTTGGACAAGGGCGCCCTAGACGAGGTGCGCGCAGCCCAACCCTATTGGCAGCCACAAAGCCCTTGGGCCCGCGCCATCGGCGCACAGGAATTGATGGCCTATCTGCAAGGTGAGATCCCCTTAAACCAAGCGCGCGATGCCGCCATTCTTGCATCGCGCCAATATGCCAAGCGCCAGCGCACTTGGTTTCGCACGCGGATGGCAAATTGGACAAAAGTCATACCGGAATAAGTCTGCGCAGGCCAAAAGACAGCACTGTCCAACCGAAGGGTCGAAATAACGCCCAAAGGGGATTTTTTAATAGCGTCCAAAGCCACGTCACGCTATAAATCAAAAGTTCATTTTTGATGGAAAACCCTAAATTCAATGCGAGATACGTCCCCGAACCTTTCGCTTCGCTTGACAGCCATTCCGCGCCTGTCTGGA
Organism: uncultured Rhodobacterales bacterium; assembly: GCA_903845215.1. Classification (GTDB taxonomy): domain Bacteria; phylum Pseudomonadota; class Alphaproteobacteria; order Rhodobacterales; family Rhodobacteraceae; genus Stagnihabitans. The sequence goes on from CAIMWI010000005.1 coordinate 3,959, forward strand.
GGAGAGCGATGGCGCGTGGAAGGGATGCGGTCGTTAGAAGAGCCATGCTTTTTATGGTTCACAAAAGGACAGGGTCGAATCACCATTTCAGGCCAAACGCGGGGCTATACCGCCCATAACGGGATTTTCATTCCAAAAGGCGTGATGCACAGCTTTGAAGTGGGCGCACAAGTTTTTGGAACTGCAGTGTTTTTCGGCGAAGATGGCGGCGATTTTTTGCCCAAAAAACCTATACATTTGCGCATAAGAGATGTGCAAGCCCAGCAAGAGTTGAACGCAACTTTGGATGCAATGCAGCGCGAATTGGATGCAGCCCAAGCTGGCAGTTTACGCGCCGCGCGTGCCTATCTGGCGCTGCTGTCGGTTTGGATCGAACGCCAATGCCTGCGCTTGGGAGACGAAGGTCAAAACCAGTCTGCGGCACGAAACCTTGTCGCCAGCTTTACCGCCTTGATGGAACAAAAGTTTCGTTCGGGTGTTGGTGTGGGGGATTTGGCGCGCGACTTAGGAATCACCCCCACCCATTTGACCCGGTGTTGCAGGCAAACCAGTGGCAGGTCGGCGATAGATCTTTTGCAAGATCGCCGGATTTTTGAGGCGCGCAAATTGTTGACCGAAACAAAAACGCCCATCAACGTGATAGGTGCCAGCATTGGCTTCACCTCTGCCGCTTATTTCACCCGCGCCTTCCAAAACCGCACAGGCACCACGCCACGCGCGTTTCGCCAAGGGGGTTAGGCGATTCGCCATCGGTTAGATCGCCCGAACCTTCCGTTTAAACGGAAATTCTTGAAGATAAATGTCAGCTTCCAAGCCCATGTTGACCCTGCAAAGGTCAGCTCCCGCCATGCCGCAATGCAGCATTGCGACATCGCGGCAGATACATGTCGCAAACGTTATAGGGGGCGACGAATCCAAGCGTTGACGCAGGCCATGAAAAGATGCGCAATAGCGCGGTGAGCACGTGCACCGCGCCAGTCACTCCGGCTTGCCGGAAAAGCGCGCGCAAGCGGTGCCGCTGACGAACGACAACGAGGGCAATAGCCCGACAGGGAGACGACCATGAACGATATGACAAGGATCGACGCTTTGCATCCGGGTGCCGTTATGCACTTGGCTGAAGTGAAGGCCGGCGAATTGAGCCGCCGTGAGTTCCTGACCCGCACCACAGCTTTGGGTGTGTCAGCAGTGGCTGCCTATGGCCTTTTGGGCTTGGATGCTCCGGCTATGGCCGCAGACGTCAAGGTGGGCGGCGTTGTGCGCGTTGCCATGGAAACCAAAGCGATGAAAGACCCGCGTTTGGCAGACTGGCCGCAGATTGCGAACGTCTACCGCGGCTGGCTGGAATATCTGGTTCAGTACAACCCCGACGGCTCTTTCGAAGGCCGCTTGCTGGAATCGTGGGAAGCCAACGCTGATGCGACCGGCTACACGCTGAAAGTGCGTCAGGGCGTAACCTGGAACAACGGCGATGCCTTCACCGCTGACGACGTGATCTTCAACTTCACCCGTTGGGCTGACGGCGCGGTAGACGGTAACGCGATGGCCTCGCGCTTCCCTGGCCTGACCGAAATGGTCGCCAAGGTCGATGCAGCCGGTGCTGCGGTAAATGACGAAGCGGGCAATCCCGTTATGGTCACCAAACTGCGCGATGGTTCGGTTGTCAAAGTTGACGATCACACGGTTGAACTGAAGATGTCGGTGTCCGACATCGCGGTTGTGGCTGCGATCTCTGATTATCCGGCGGCTATCGTGCACTCGTCCTTCAAAGACGGCGATGATCCTGCCGTGAATGGCATCGGCACCGGCCCCTATGTTCCGGGCGAAATGTCGGTCGGCCAGAAGATGACCATCGTGCGCGCACCCGAAAGCCACAAGTGGTGGGGTGGCGTTGCGCCCTTGGACGAAATTCACTACGTCGACTTTGGCACCGATCCCTCGGCCATGGTTAACCTCGCCAACTCGGACGAGATTGACATGAACTACGAATCGACCGGTGAATTCATCGACCAGCTGAACACCTTGGGCTGGACCAAGTACGAAGCCGTCACCGCCTCGACCATCGTGTGCCGCTTTAACTCAGCCACGTCGGATCTGTACAAAGAAAAAGAAGTCCGCTCTGCCCTGCAGCGCGCGATTGATCCGGCTGTCGTGCTGGAACTGGGCTATAAGGGCCTTGGGACCACGGCTGAAAACCACCATGCTTGCCCGGTTCACCCCGAATACGCCAAGCTTGATGCGCAAACCTTCGACAAAGCAGGCGTCAAAGACGTTCTGGCCAAGCACAATCTGGCTGATGCCGAGTTCGAGTTCATCTCGCTGGATGGCGGCTTTGAACTGGATACGTCTGATGCCGTGGCAGCCCAGCTGCGCGACGCAGGCGTGAATGTGAAGCGCACCGTTATGCCAGGTTCGACCTTCTGGAATGATTGGCAGAAGTACCCCTTCTCGTCGACCACCTGGAACCATCGCCCGCTGGCAGTGCAGAACATGCAGTATGCCTACACCTCGACCGGGTCTTGGAACGAAACCGGCATGGCAAATGCCGATTTTGACGCTGCTATGACCGCAGCTTTGGCCCTTGCAGACGGCGAAAAGCGCCGCGAGCAGGCAGCGATCTTGGAAAAGATCCTGCAGGACGAAGGCTACATCATCCAGCCCTACTGGCGTTCGCTGTACCGCCACGCCAAGCCGAATGTCGTTGGCGCCGTGATGCACCCGTCGATGGAGCATCACCACTACCTGTGGTCGCTGGCATAAGCGATTAAATCGGGGCGGAGGCGCTGGCAGCAGCGCTTCCGCCTTTTTCATTCTGGCCCTATGGGCCTGTCTGGCACGGTAGGAAGCTTTCATGCTCGCATTCGTGATCCGGCGTCTGGGCGTGATGCTGGTGACGGCTTTGGTGTTGACCTTTGTCGTCTTCTTTCTAACCAATTTGCCGCCGAATTTGGAAAAACTGGCGCGCTCGGAAGGGTCGGTCCGTATGACGGATGCGGCCGTGGCATCTTGGTTGGAAGACCATGGCCACAGCGGATCGGTGTTTTATCGCTATGCTGAATGGCTGGGTGCGGCACCGGGTTGGGTGATCACCGACGAAAAAGGTGTGACGCGCGGCAAATGTATTGGGCAGCGCGACGATCCGGCGATGGCGCCGAAGTTTTGCGGTGTTTTTCAGGGCAACTGGGGTGTTTCGACCGTTTTCAAGAAAACGGTTCTGTATTCACTGGGCAAATCCATGGCCGCCACGGGTTGGCTGATGCTGGCGGTGATGCTGGTGATGGTGCCGGTGGCGCTGGTCATTGGTGTGCTGGCAGGAATGCGGGAAGGCTCTCGGACCGACCGGGTGCTATCGACCTTTTCCATCACCACAAGTGCGACGCCGGAATATGTATCAGGCGTGATCTTGGTGGCGCTGCTGGCCTCTCCGGCGACGGGGTTGTCGCCTTTGTTGGCGGAATGGGGCTGGATTGCAAAGAAGACGCTGTTCATGGGCACGGCAACCTCGGCCATGGATAACATCACCTTTTGGAATTTCGGGTTGCCGGTGGCCACAATTGCGCTTTACGGCGTGGGCTATATCGCACGCATGACCCGCGCCTCGATGACAGAGGTGATGACGCAGCAATATATCCGCACCGCGCGCCTTAAGGGCGTGGGCTTTGGCCAAGTTGTGCTGCGCCACGCCTTGCGCAATGCGATGATTGCGCCCTTTACCGTGATCATGTTGCAGTTTCCCTATCTGCTGAACGGCGTGGTGATCGTTGAAACGCTTTTCAATTACAAAGGCTTCGGCTGGATGCTGGTGACGGCTGCGGGCAACAACGACATCGAGATGTTGTTGGGTGCCTCGGTTGTGGCGGTGATCTTTGTGCTTGTGACCCAGCTGATCTCTGACATCGGCTATGTCTTTCTTAACCCCCGAATCCGGCTGGGCTGATATGAGTGACACGTTATCTTGGGCCGCGATCTTCGGGCTGATGGCCAAGCAATTTTGGCCGGTTTGGGTGGCGCTGGTTGTGACCTTTGTGCTGTCGTTCCGTTTCAAGCGGCGGTTGGGGCTATATGGCAAGCTGTTTGACAGCCCTGTTGCGATCATCGGCTTTGCCATTGTGATGTTTTGGGTTTTTACAGCGCTTTTTGCCAATATGATCATGACCTTTGATCCTTTGGCGCAGTTGGGATCGGTGAAAAACCCCCTGCCCGGTGCCTTGGTGCCCGAGGGGGCCGAGGGGCAGCACAAATGGTTCTTGCTGGGCGGCGATCACTTGGCGCGGGATGTGTTCTCGCGCATGGTGATGGGGGCGCGGCAGGTGTTGATCATTGCGCCTGCGGCGACGACCTTTGCGTTCTTGGTGGGCATCACGCTGGGGCTTCCGGCGGGCTATATCGGCGGGCGGTTGGATACGGCGCTGTCGTTTTTGGCGAACCTTGTCTTGGCCTTTCCGGTGATCTTGCTGTTCTACCTGCTGGTGACACCCGAAATTCGCAGCACTGGCATTCCGGTCGTATTGGCGGCGGTGCTGTTCCTGATTCCGATCGCTTTCTTTGCCATCCTGTTTCAATCGCGCTTTCACACCAGCCCGAACAAGCGCAACCTATATGTCGCCATCACGCTGGTTTTGGGCCTGTGGGCCTATTCCGGCCTTGCCTTTAACGCCGACCCCTTGGGCGTTTGGGGGATGGACCCGAACCTGCTGAACGTCTTTGTCTCGGTCGTGTTCGTCAACGCCCCCACGGTGTTTCGTATCGTGCGCGGCATCGTGATGGATATCAAATCGCGTGACTATGTGGCAGCGGGCCAAACGCGCGGCGAAACAGCGTGGTACATCATGCTGTGGGAGATTTTGCCAAACGCCCGTGGCCCCCTGATCGTCGATTACTGCCTGCGCATCGGTTATACGACGATCCTTTTGGGCACTTTGGGCTTTTTCGGCCTTGGCGTAACGCCCGAAAGCCCGGATTGGGGGTCAACGATCAACGCCGGTCGCAAATTGCTGTCGATGGTGCCCCACCCCGCAGTGGTGCCGGCGTTGGCCTTGATGAGCCTTGTTTTGGGCCTGAACCTGTTGGCCGATGGCCTGCGCGAAGAAAGCCTGAAGGATTGAGGATGTGATGAGCAACGCTGTCTGGGACGCCTCTCAACCGATCCTTGAAATCGAGAACCTGTCGATTTCCTTCTTCACCCGCCTGCGCGAAATTCCCGCCGTGATGGATTTTTCCTGCAAAGTCATGGCCGGAGAGGCCATGGGCTTGGTGGGCGAATCTGGTTGCGGCAAGTCGACTGTGGCTTTGGGCGTGATGCGCGATCTGGGTAAGAACGGGCAGATCGTGGCGGGGTCAATCAAGTTCAAGGGCCGTGATCTGGTGAAAATGGACGAGGAAGAACTGCGCCATTTGCGCGGGTCTGAAATTGCCATGATCTATCAAGAACCTATGGCCTCGCTGAACCCTGCCATGAAGATCGGTGCGCAACTGATTGAAGTGCCGATGATTCATCAGGGCATGGCGCGGGCGCAAGCTTGGGAATTGGCACGCCAGATCGTGGCCGATGTGCGCCTGCCCGACCCCGACCGCATTTTGAACGCTTATCCGCACCAGCTTTCTGGCGGCCAACAACAGCGCATCGTCATTGCCATGGCGCTGATGTCAAAGCCTGCGCTGTTGATTTTGGATGAACCCACCACGGCGCTGGATGTGACGGTCGAAGCGGGAATTGTCGATCTGGTTAAGGATTTGGGCCAGAAATACGGCACGTCGATGCTGTTTATCAGCCACAATCTGGGCCTGATCATGGATGTCTGCGACAGGCTGTGCGTGATGTATTCGGGCGAAGCGGTGGAAACCGGCGCTGTGGCGCAGGTGTTTGACGATATGCGCCATCCCTATACGCAGGCTTTGTTCCGCTCGATCCCGCTGCCCGGGGCAGATAAGAACGCACGCCCCCTTATATCCATTCCCGGCAACTTTCCCCTGCCCCATGAACGCCCCAAGGGCTGCAACTTTGGCCCGCGCTGCGATTACTTTCAAGCAGGGCGCTGTGATGCGGGTGATGTGGCGATGGTTGATGTGCCCGACGGCGATCGCCACGGTTCGCGCTGTGTGAAGTGGGACGAGATTGATTGGAATGCTGCGCCCAAGGCGCGGGTGGTCAAAGAAAAAGCCCCCATCGGCAAAGTGGTTTTGCAGATGGACGATTTGAAAAAGTATTATTCAGTGTCAGGTGGCGCTTTTGGTGGCGGCCATGCCAAGGTGGTAAAAGCCAACGAAACCTTAAGCTTTAGCGCACATGAAGGCGAGACTTTGGCGATTGTGGGCGAAAGTGGCTGTGGCAAATCAACCTTTGCCAAGGTGTTGATGGGGCTGGAAACGGCGACTTCGGGCACAATCACCTTGTTTGACGAACAAGTGCAGTCCACCCCCATTCAAGATCGCCGCGTCGATACGGTGTCTTCGGTGCAAATGGTGTTTCAAAACCCGTTTGACACGCTGAACCCTTCGATGACTGTCGGCCGCCAGATCATCCGCGCGCTTGAGGTGTTTCACATCGGCAATTCCGACGCCGAACGCACCGACCGGATGCTAGAGCTGCTAGACCTTGTCAAACTGCCCCGCGCCTTTGCCGAACGCATGCCGCGTCAGCTATCAGGCGGGCAAAAGCAACGCGTGGGGATTGCGCGGGCCTTTGCGGGCGGGGCGAAAGTGGTTGTGGCGGATGAACCTGTCAGCGCCTTGGATGTGTCGGTACAGGCGGCGGTGACCGATCTGTTGATGGATATTCAGCGGCAGAACAAGACGACCTTGCTGTTCATCAGCCATGATCTGTCGATTGTGCGCTATCTGTCGGACCGCGTTTTGGTGATGTATCTGGGCCATGTGGTGGAAATGGGGTCGACCGATCAGGTCTTCCAGCCACCCTACCACCCCTATACCGAAGCTCTGCTGTCTGCTGTGCCCGTGGCCGACACCAAGGTGATCCGCAAGCGCATCGTGCTAGAGGGTGACATTCCCTCTGCGATGAACCCACCACCCGGGTGTCCCTTTCAAACGCGGTGTCGGTGGAAATCGCAAGTGGCGGGGGGCTTGTGCGACACCACCATGCCGCCCGTGCAAACCCTGACAGGCGGGCATCAGATCAAATGTCACCTTGGGGCGGATGTTCTGGCAAAGATGGACCCGGTGATCACCTTTGCCGCCGAATAGCTTTTGGTCAGCCTAACCCAATATCGCCGCGACGTAGTCTTGGGTCTCGCTGTAATCTGGCACACCGCCTGCAGCCTCAACCGCCTCGGGGCCCGCGTTATAGGCCGCGAGGGCCAGTTTCCAACTGCCAAAACGCGCGTACATCATCGAAAGATAGCGCGCACCGCCATCAAGGTTGGATTGGGGGTCTGTTTCGTCGACACCCAAATGGTCAGCCGTATCTGGCATCAACTGCGCCAAGCCCACGGCACCTTTGGGCGAAACCGCATTGGGGTTCCACCCGCTTTCTTGCTGCACCAAGCGCAGGAATAAGTCTTCGGGCACACCATATTTGCGCGCCGCACTTTTGGCCATTTCCAGATAAAGGCCGCGGTACTTGCCAGAATACTGCAAACGGCTGACGGCGCGATCATCGGAAGGGTTCAAGGCAACGTTGGAATATTGCCCCGACAGTTTCCCATCCAGCAACGCCACCTGCGAGCGAAACAGCGATGACCGCGTTTTATGGGCATTTCCGCCAAATTTCAGCCCTTCGGCGCCAGCAATATCACCCGCAAGGGCCGCAACCAGGGCCGATAAAACCAAGATGCGCGGTGATCTGTGCAACTGCGTAACGCCCTTTCGCGCTGTTCATGCGCGACCCTTTGGATAATCTAGGGAATTTTGCAGCCCAATCCAACCGATTTCACGCTTTGAATACAGGAATGCGCGAACCCTCGCAGCCTTTTGGTCTGCGCGCCCCAACAAACCCTACGAAAAGCTTCCGCAATCAGGATCCAAACCCATTAGGCGGCCCTTGACGCCTGTCGTGCGCCAGATGCCTTTGAGATGGACTTAATCTTTGCCGCAACCGATCGGCACCGATTGCTGATTTCGGCGCGTGAACAGCCTGCGCCATGACGGGCGCATTGCGGCGGGGTTGATCTGTGGTCTATAAGTTTTTCTTAACCAAGTTCGGCGAGGCTGTCGAAACACGGGAATCAAGGAGAGGCGATATGGCTGGGTCAGTTAACAAAGTGATCATCGTGGGCAACCTTGGGGCAGACCCCGAAGTGCGCAGCTTTCAAAACGGCGGCAAGGTGGTGAACCTGCGGGTCGCCACATCAGAATCTTGGCGCGACAAGGCCTCGGGCGAGCGCAAAGAGCGCACCGAATGGCACAGTGTTGCGATTTTTAACGAAGCTTTGGGCAAGATTGCCGAGCAATATCTGAAAAAAGGCTCGACTGTTTATTTGGAAGGGCAACTGGAAACCCGCAAGTGGCAAGACCAATCCGGCGCGGATCGCTACACCACAGAAATCGTGCTGCGCCAGTTCCGTGGCGAGTTAACCTTGCTGGGCGGCCGTGACGGCGGCGCACGCGGTGGCAGCGGCGATGACCGTGGCAGCTATGACGATGCAGGCTATGGCGGCGGCGCTTCCGCAGGTGGCAATGCACGTGGTGGCGCGCCGAGTTCGGGCAGATCAGGTGGGCGATCTGACATGGATGACGAAATCCCGTTTTGATCCCGTCAAAAGCACTTAAGAGGCTGCACTGGACCTTGGCGGCAAATTCCCTATATAATCGCTCAACAACTAAAGCGAGCGTGCCATGACCGAGCAGCCGGATAAGATCGAGGGCGCCCCCCTGATCCGCCCATCGACCACTGACCACCCGCTTTACGAGGGGGTTGTGGACGCCTGTCGCACCGTGTTTGATCCGGAAATTCCGGTGAACATCTATGACCTAGGGCTGGTCTATACTGTTGAAATCTCTTCCGAAAACGTTGTTGACATCGCGATGACCTTGACAGCCCCCGGCTGTCCTGTCGCAGGCGAGATGCCCGGTTGGGTGGAAACAGCGGTCGAAGCCTTGCCCGGAGTAAAAGAAGTTAAAGTCAACATGACCTTCGATCCGCCTTGGGGAATGGAGATGATGTCCGACGAAGCACGGTTGGAACTTGGCTTCATGTAAGCCAGGGCGGCGCGCCTAAAAGACTTGCCCTTTTGGCCCATTCTGGGCAAATTTAAGAACAAACCGGCCCAGCCTGTCTTGGAACGGCCATCCTGCGATCTTACCTTAGCGGAAAGGAGACTTGTTATGTTTGGCATTCCCGGCAAAGCGGCCGTCACCTTATCGCCCATGGCTGCGCGGCAAATCGCGGGGCTGATGGCTTCTAAGGGCTCGCAGGGTCTGCGCATTGGCGTCAAAAAGGGCGGATGTGCGGGTATGGAATACACGATGGATTATGTCACCACCGTCAACCCGCTGGACGAAGTGGTCGAACAAGACGGCGCACGGGTGTTGATTGCGCCCATGGCGCAGATGTTTCTGATTGGCACCGAGATTGACTATGAAATGGGCCTGCTGGAAAGCGGCTTTAAATTTCGCAACCCCAATGTGGCCGAGGCCTGTGGCTGCGGCGAATCGATCAAGTTCAAAGATCAACCCGCCGTCTAAAACGCCGTTTTGCGGCTTTGCAAACGCGCCGCTTTTGGCTAGGCCTGACTGCAACAACACGAGGCCGCTATGAAAAAACTCGCCGCTGGCAATTGGAAGATGAACGGCAGCTCTGCCGCCTTGGCCGAGCTGTCGGCCCTGATCGCCACCCACCCTGCCCCCGCATGCGAGATGCTGCTTTGCCCCCCCGCGACTTTGATCGCCCAAGCCGTCTACCACACACGCGGCACGGCTTTGCTGATCGGCGGGCAAGATTGCCACGCCAAGGCATCGGGCGCACACACCGGTGACATTTCCGCCGCTATGTTGAAAGACGCTGGCGCTGGCCATGTGATCTTGGGCCACTCCGAACGCCGCGCCGATCACAGCGAGACGAATGTTTTGGTCAAAGCCAAGGCTGAAGCCGCCCTTGCCGCCGAGTTAACGGCCATCGTCTGCTTGGGCGAAACCGAAGCGCAGCGCGATGCGGGCGAGACTTTGGCCCTGTGTGGCAGCCAATTGCACGGGTCGATCCCTGCGGGGGCAAATTCTGCCAATCTGGTCATTGCTTATGAACCCGTCTGGGCGATCGGCACTGGCCGCACACCGACGTTAGAGCAAATCGGCGAAGTGCATGCCTTTTTGCGTGCTGAACTGGTCAAAGCCTTGGGCGAAGACGGGCACGGGGTGCGTATTCTTTACGGCGGGTCAGTCAAGCCGTCCAACGCCGCCGAGATTTTCGCCGTCAAAGATGTAGACGGCGCTTTGGTTGGCGGGGCTAGCATGAAAGCCACTGATTTTGGGGCGATCGTGGCAGCACTTTCCGCCGCCTGACCCTGCCTGCTTGTCGCCCTTGGAACAGCCAAGCCGCGGCTGAGCGGTTTAGGTAGGCATATGAGCACAGCCACCTTGCCCCCCGCCCGCCTTTGGACTGCACATTTGATCTGTGTGCTGGCGATGGTGACTTGGTCATCTGGCCTTCCGGCGAACACCTTTCTGATGCCAACGCTGCACCCGATGGGTTTGGCGGCAGCACGGATGATCTTGGCGGCGGCGGTCCTGATGCCGTTCTGGCTGTGGCTGGATGGTTGGCAGGCATTGCGCCGCGCCGATTGGAAGATGGGCATCGCCGTGGGCAGCTTTGTGGGCTTGGGCAGCCTGCTGGTGATCGCCGGGCAATCGCTGACCGATGCGGTGACGGTGGCGGTGATTTCAGCCGCCTTGCCGGTGATTGGCGTGGTGGTCGAGATCGCCTTGGATGGGCGCAAGATCACCCTGCCCTTGGTTTTGGGCTTTGGTTTGGCGCTGTGTGGCGGGGTTGTGGCCTTGGGCACGGGAATTCGCGGCATCAGCTTTGGGTTTGGCGCGCTGCTTTGCGTTTTGTCGACCTTCTTTTACACGCTAGGGTCGCGCTGGACGATCACCGCTTTGCCCGGGCTATCGTCGCTGGGGCAAACCACCATCACTTTGGTGGGCGGTGCTGTGGCCATGACCATCGTTTTTCTGGCTACTGTACCCTTCGGCATCGCCCAAGGCCCCGATATGGCCGCCATGGGCGGGCGTGAATGGGCGGCTTTGTTGATCTTTGTCATGGGGTCTTTGACGCTGAGCCAAGTTTTCTGGGTGATCGGCGTGCGCCGCCTTGGCATTGCGATGGCCGCCTTGCACATCAACGCCACACCGTTTTATGTGATGCTGATGGCGGTGCTGCTGGGCGGGGCGTGGAACTGGTGGCAGGCCGCGGGGGCTGCGCTGGTGGGCTTTGGCGTCATCGTCGCCCAAGGATTGCCAAAGAAAGCCGCCTGATGCGCCCTTTTACCCAATCGCCGACTGACCCCGAATTTGTGCAAAACCCCTATCCGTTTTATGAAATGGCCCGCACCGCTGGCCCATTCTTTCACTGGACAGATTACAATCTGACCTGCACCGGCAGTGCCGCCGCCTGCAGCGCCATTTTCCGCGACAGGCGCTTTGGCCGCGAAAGCCCGTATCCTTTGCACATCCCCGATCACCTGCGCCCGTTTTACGCCGTCGAAGCGCATTCGATGCTGGAACTGGAAGCCCCGCGCCACACCCGCCTGCGCAATCTTGTGCTGCGCGCCTTCACCTCGCGCCGGATCGAAGGCTTGGGGCCCCAGATCACCCAGTTGTCCCACCAGTTGATCGACGCCTTTCCCCAAGGCCCGTTTGATCTGCTGACCCATTTTGGCCAAAAACTGCCCGTGATCCTGATCGCCCGCCTTTTGGGCGTGCCCGAAGAGATGGCGCCAGACCTGCTAAAATGGTCCAACGCCATGGTCGGGATGTATATGGCCGGCCGCGACCGTGCCCGCGAAGACCGCGCCGTGGCCGCGACCGAGGCGTTTGTGGCCTTCCTGCGCGGCTATGTCGAAGACCGCCGCGCCAAACCTGCCGATGATTTGATCACCCACCTCATCGCCGCCGAAGAAGATGGCCAGCGCCTGACCACCGACGAGTTGATTGCCACCTGCATTCTGCTTTTGAACGCAGGCCACGAGGCGACGGTGCATACGATTGGCAACGGCGTAAAGTTGGTTTTGGAAACCGGCACGCAAAGCGCCATGGCCAATCCTGACCCCTTGGTCGAAGAGATTTTGCGCTTTGACCCCGCGCTGCATATGTTCACCCGCTGGGCCTATACCGATGTCGAGGTGATGGGGCACACCTTCCAGCGCGGCGATCAGGTGGGGCTGTTGCTGGCCATGGCCAACCGCGATGCGGGGGTTTGGGACAATCCGCAGCGGTTCGATCCCACTCGCAGCATCAAGCCGCATGCAAGTTTTGGCGCCGGTGTGCATTTTTGCGTAGGTGCGCCCTTGGCACGGCTAGAACTGCAACTGGCCCTGCCCATCCTGTTTGCCCGCCGCCCTGATCTGGCTTTGACCGAAGTGCCGCGCTACGGCGATGTCTACCATTTTCACGGGCTGCAACGGCTGATGGTCGTCTAACGCAAAAGGCCGGGGTTTCCCCCGGCCTTTGTGTAGATTTGCCCCGTTTAGATCAGGCCTGAACCATCTTTGCCACTTCGGCGGCAAAATCTTCTTTCTCTTTTTCGATGCCTTCGCCAACCGACACGCGGGCATAGCCGGTGATCGTCACGCCAGCATCTTTGGCCGCCTGTTCAACCGTCAAGTCCGGGTTGATCACAAACTGCTGACCCAGCAGCGTGTTTTCCGCCAAGAAGCGCTTCATACGGCCCGGGATGATGTTGTTGTGGATAACAGCATCGGGCTTGGGCTTGGCAGAAGAGGCGTTTTCTTCCAGCGCCTTGGCGGTTTGCACAGCCAATTCACGCTCCAACACCAAGGGGTCAAGTGAGGCTTCCGACAAAGCCAGCGGGGCGGTGGCGGCGATGTGCATCGCGAACTGCTTGCCAATCACAAGGGGCAGCCTCTGCCGGACCAGTCAACGCGACCAGCACGCCGATCTTGCCCATGCCTTCGGTTGCGGCATTGTGGACGTAAGACACCACCGTGTCGCCTTCCAGCACATGCATGCGGCGCAGGGTCATGTTTTCGCCAATGCGCGCGATGGCCCCGTTGATCACGGTTTCCACCGACTCGCCGTTCAGATGCGCGGCTTTGAGAACTTCGATCGACGTTCCGGTTTCCAAGGCAACCTTGGTCACTTCACGCACCAGCGACTGGAAGTCGGGGTTCTTGGCGACAAAGTCGGTTTCCGAGTTGATCTCGACGGCCACACCGCGGCCGTTGTTCACAGCCACACCCACCAAGCCCTCGGCCGCCACACGGTCCGCCTTTTTGGCGGCCTTGGCCAAGCCCTTGGTGCGCAGCCAATCAACGGCGGCTTCCATGTCGCCGTTGGTTTCCACAAGCGCCTTTTTGGCGTCCATCATACCTGCGCCGGTCGATTCGCGCAGTTCTTTCACCATTTGTGCGGTGACGGTCATGCTAAAGTCTCCACTGTTCCTGAAATGGCAGCAGGCGGGATATACCCCCGCCCGTTACCAGAATTATGAACCCAATCCCCGCACGAATGCAGGGTCAAAGATCAGGCCTCGACAGCCTCTTCAACCGGCGCTTCTTCCAAAGCACCAAGGTCAACGCCGGCGGCACCCATTTGCGCAGACATCCCGTCAAGCGCTGCACGGCTGACCAGATCGCAGTACAGGGCGATTGCCCGGCTGGCGTCGTCATTGCCGGGGATGACGAAATCGATATCCTTGGGCGAGCAGTTGGAATCAACGATCCCCACAACCGGAATGCCAAGCTTTTTGGCCTCGGTTATGGCCAGCGATTCTTTGCCAACGTCGATCACAAAAATCAGGTCCGGCGTGCCGCCCATTTCACGAATGCCGCCCAAGGACGCTTGCAGTTTGCCCTGCTCACGCTCCATGTTCAGGCGTTCTTTTTTGGTCAGACCCTCGGCCCCACCGGCCAAGATCTCGTCCAGCGCTTTCAGACGCGCGATCGAGTTCTGGATGGTTTTCCAGTTGGTCAGCGTGCCGCCCAGCCAACGGTGGTTCATGTAATATTGCGCGCATTTTTCGGCGGCTTCGGCCACGGCGTTTTGCGCCTGACGCTTGGTGCCCACAAACAAAATGCGGCCGCCCTTGGCAACCGTGTCGCGCACGGCTTTCAGGGCTGCATCCAGCATCGGCACAGTCTGGGTCAGGTCAAGAATGTGAATGCCATTGCGGTCGCCATAGATGAACTCGCCCATACGGGGGTTCCAACGGGCCGTCTGGTGGCCATAGTGAACGCCAGCTTCCAAAAGCTGACGCATCGTGAACTCGGGAAGAGCCATGTGCTATCCTTTTCCGGTTTGAACCTGAGTGAGGCCGTCTTCAGGGTTGCCCCCAACCGGCGGACCAAACGGGATTTCTCCCCGCTTAAGCCCAAGCCCCACTTGTGAAGTGACGGGTGTTTACCCCCCCTTGCGCCCCAGCACAAGCCCCGCTTTTTCGCCCCGCACCGCCCTTTCAGACTTGCCCGAACACGCCGCCAAAGGCCGCACCGCTTTCCCTTGCGTCTTACCCCCAAAACCCGCGATGATGCGCCCATGACACCAGATATCCTCTGCATCGGTTCCGTCCTGTGGGACATCATCGGCCGCACGCATGTGCCCTTGGCCATTGGCGCCGATGTGCCGGGCCGCATCACGCGCCTGCCCGGCGGCGTCGCCTTTAACATTGCGATGACCTTGGCGAAACTTGGGTTGAAACCTTCGGTTTTGACGGCCATTGGCCGCGATGTGGCGGGCGATGATCTGATTGCGGCATGCAATCGGCTGGGTCTTGCCACCGATACTGTCTACCGCTCTGATGATCTGCCCACCGACATCTATATGGCCATCGAAGCCGGCCAAGGCCTGATTGCGGCCATTGCCGATGCCCATTCGCTGGAAGCGGCAGGCGCAAAGATCTTGCGCCCCCTTAGCGATGGCACTTTGGGCTCTGAACAAGCCCCTTGGACTGGCATGATCGCCCTGGATGGCAACCTGACCGAAAGCCTTCTGGCTGAAATTGCCACCTCGCCTCTCTTTGCCCGCGCCGATCTGCGCTTGGCCCCCGCCTCTCCGGGCAAGGCCGATCGTCTGGCCCCCCTGCTGCGTCATCGCGGTGCCACGCTTTATGCCAATCTTGAAGAGGCGCGGATCCTGTCAGGTGAAAGCAACGCCACCACGGCGGCCGAAGCGGCCGAGGCGCTTTTGATGCGCGGTGCCGGCCGTGTGCTTGTCACACATGGCGGCCAACCCTGCGCCGAGGGGCGCGCCGGCCTTGGTGTGATCACCGCCCTTCCGCCGCAGGTCATGGTTCACCGCGTCACGGGTGCGGGCGATACATTCATGGCAGCCCATATCGTGGCAGAACGGCGCGGCGCGAACCGCCCCACCGCCCTGAACGCCGCCCTTCGCGCCGCTGCCGATTTTATTTCCAAAGAGGTGGGCTCATGACCCTGTCCAATATCCTAACCTTCTCGCCCGAAGTGGCCGAGGCCCGCGCCGCGGGTCGCCCTATCGTGGCGCTTGAATCAACGATCATCACCCATGGCATGCCTTGGCCGCAAAACGTGCAAACCGCACGAGAGGTCGAGGCCGAAATCCGCACCGAAGGGGCGGTGCCGGCCACTTTGGCGCTGATGGCGGGGCGCGTCCATATCGGGTTGACCTCTGACGAACTGGAACACTTGGGCCAAGCGCGCGATGTGATGAAAGTGTCACGCGCAGATCTGGCGGCCTGTTTGGCCATGGGCCGCACCGGGGCCACCACGGTTGCAGGCACCATGATCTGCGCACATCTGGCCGGCATCAGCGTCTTTGCCACGGGTGGCATCGGCGGTGTTCACCGCGGGGCAGAGCTGAGTTTTGATATCTCGGCCGATCTGGCCGAGTTCAGCCTGACACCCGTGACGGTGGTGGGGGCTGGGGCAAAGGCCATCCTCGACCTGCCCAAAACCCTAGAGGTGCTTGAAACCTACGGGGTTCCCGTCATAGCCTATGGCCAAGACGATTTCCCCGCCTTCTGGTCACGCTCGTCCGGCCTAAAGGCGCCGCTGCGCATGGACAGCGCCGCTCAAATTGCAGCCAGCCACGCGCTGCGCGCCCAACTCGGTGTCAGCGGCGGCCAGTTTGTCGCCAACCCAATCCCGCAAGACGCCGAAATCCCCCGCGGCGATATCGACCCCTTTATCGAACAAGCCTTGGCCGAGGCCGCGACCAAAGGCATTTCGGCCAAAGCCGTCACACCCTTCCTGCTGCAAAGGATATTTGAATTGACCCAAGGCCGCTCTTTGACCTGCAACATTGCCTTGGTCAAAAACAACGCCCGTCTGGCAGCAGGAATCGCCCGCGCCTTGGCAGGCTTGCCTGTCAGATGAACCCAGCCCCTTCGGCCAATCCGCAGCCTTGATGGCAAGGTTTTGCCGTGACACCCAAAAGGCGGCGTTTGACCAAGCTTGCCGCGTTGAAATTCCAAAACCCAGCGTCGCCATCCTTGGGCTTATCGTCTCGCGCCCCAAAAGCGTCATCGCCAAATTGGCAAAGCTTAGGGGATTGCGGGCTTTATCAGCCCGGCCTTGTCACCGCAGGCCTTGTGATCTTTGTGCCAATCGATGGGTTATCCCGCTGGATCTAAAGCCCGTGGCCTGATTTGCACTTTGCCAAAATACTCCTGCCAGAGGCACGCCCAAGCCGGTTGGCGGCACGCCAGAGGCGAGATAAAAACAACCGCGCGGCACGCGCTCTTTTATCTTACAGGGCGGTCCAGCCGCCATCGACGCTGATCGTGGTGCCCGTGACCTGATCAGCGGCGGGCGAGCACAGATAGACTGCCGTGCCACCAATTTGCTCGACCGTTGCAAACTGGCGCGAAGGTTGGCGCAGCAGCATCACCTCGCGGATCACAGTGTCACGGTCCATGCCATGAACCTGCATCTGATCAGGGATCTGCGCTTCGACCAAAGGGGTCAGAACATAACCGGGGCAGATGGCGTTGGCGGTGATGCCCAGACCGGCCACTTCCAAAGCTGTGGTTTTGGATAGGCCAACCAGTCCGTGTTTGGCCGCGATATAGGCTGATTTGAAGGGGCTGGCCGTTAAGCCATGGGCAGAGGCTATGTTGATCACCCGCCCCCACCCCTTGGCCTTCATTGCGGGCAAAGCGGCGGCTGTGGTGTGAAAGGCCGAAGACAGGTTGATGGCAATGATCCTGTCCCACACAGCAGGAGGGAAATCTTCAATCGCCGCGACATGCTGGATGCCGGCGTTGTTGACCAGAATGTCGCAAGCGCCGGCGCGCGCGATCAGATCCCGGCAGGCTAACCCATCCGCCATATCGGCTGCGATATAGCGCACACTGACGCCGTGGCGTTGCGCCATGTCAGCCGCCAAGTCGTGATCTTCAGCCCGATCTGTAAAGGAATTCAGCACCACATTGGCCCCGCCCGCCGCCAAAGCTTCGGCGACGCCCAAACCAATGCCGGAATTGGAACCGGTGATCACGGCGGTTTTGCCTGTCAGGGTCATGGGATGCTCCATCTTTTGGATCACAATGCTGCACCTGCGAGGGGAAAAGCAAGTGCGCCCATGCAAACAAAAAAAACGCCGGCGCGAAGCCGGCGTTAAGTCGTTGAGGCAGGTTTCATACAGGCAAGAAACCTATCGAGCAGTAGGCACTTTATAGTCATATTGGCCCCAACCTTCAAGCTAAAGGTTTGAAATACGCCGCAATGCACCATAGGGTTGGTGATATCGCCCCGTCAAAGGACCCCCGCAAATGCCCATCACCCCCCTCAAACTCCTTCAGTCCTTTGCCGCCGTGTTGGCCATAACCTTGGGCACGCAGATGGCCTATGCACAGCCGCGTCATGCCATCGCTATGTATGGTGACCCCGCCCTGCCACCTGATTTTGTGTCTTTGCCCCAAGCCAACCCCGCCGCCCCTAAAGGCGGATCCGTCACATTTGGCGAGCCGGGAAGCTTTGATTCCCTCAACCCCTTCATCACCAAAGGCTCCGCCCCCGGTTCGATATCTCCGTTAACAATTGAGACACTTATGGGCCGTTCTTATGACGAACCCTTCACACTTTACGGGCTTTTGGCCGAATCAGTTGATACCGATGAGGCGCGATCTTACGTCGAATTCACCCTGCGTGCGGGGGCCCGATTCTCGGACGGATCGCCCGTCACGGTTGACGATGTTTTGTGGTCGTATCAAACCTTGGGCGAGCAGGGAAATCCGCGCTATGCCGCAGCATGGAAAAAGATCGCCACCGCCGAACAAAGCGGGCCAGCTTCTGTGAAGTTCACTTTTACAGAACCAGATCGCGAAATGCCCCTGCTGTTGGGTCTGCGCCCCATCTTGCAAAAGAAACAATGGGAGGGAAAGGATTTTACCGTTTCCAGCCTGGAACCTGTTATTGGTTCAGGCCCCTATGTGGTAGACAAGGTAGAGGCTGGGAATTTCATCACCTACAAGCGCAACCCCAACTGGTGGGGCGCAGATTTGGCCTTTAACAAAGGCCTGTGGAATTTTGATAGCCTGAAATACATCTACTTCGCCGACCCCACCGTCATTGTCGAAGCATTGAAAGCCGGTGACATTGATATGTACCGCGAAAGCAATGCTGCCAAATGGGCCACAACCTATGATTTTCCGGCCGTGCAAGCAGGCGATGTGGTCAAGGAAGATATCCCGCACAAACGCCCTTCGGGGATTGATGGCTTGGTGTTTAACACACGCAAACCGATCTTTGCCGATTGGCGCGTGCGCGAAGCGTTGAGCTTGGCGTTCAATTTCGAATTGATCAACCAAACCATCAACGGCGGGGCAAACCCCCGCATTCAAAGCTATTTTGACAATTCGGAGTTGTCAGGCCAAGTGGCAAACCCCGCAAGCCCCGACGTTGCAGCGCTTTTGGCACCCTATAGCGACAGCCTGCTGCCAGGGGCGTTGGAGGGATATGCGCAACCCGTTTCAGACGAGTCAGAAGCCAACCGCGCCAATCTGCGTGCAGCGACCGCCCTTTTGGAAGAAGCCGGTTGGACAATTCAAGACGGCGCTTTGAAAGACGCCCAAGGGCAGGCTTTTGCCTTTGAAATTCTATTGGCCAATGGCGCGTCTGACACGATTGCAGCCGTCAATATTTATGTCGAGTCGCTGAAAAAATTGGGCATCGAGGCGACGATCCAAACCGTGGACTCGGCCCAGTATAAAGAACGCACCACGGTTTATAACTTCGACATGACCCAATACACGCGGTCGCTTTCGCTAAGCCCGGGGAATGAACAAACTCTCTATTGGGGTTCGGAAGGCGTGACCAAGGAAGGCACGCGCAATTGGATGGGGGTGGCCTCTGCCGCCGTGGATGGGTTGATCACGCAGATGGTAACCTCAACCCAGCGCGAGGATTTCGTCGTGGCCGTTCAAGCACTGGATCGGGTGCTGACAACGGGGCGCTATGTCATCCCGTTTTGGTATTCAAATGTCAGTCATATGGCCCATAAAAGCACCCTCAAACACCCTGACTACATCGCGGCCTATGGAGATTGGCTGGGCTTTATGCCAGATGTATGGTGGAAGCAGGACTAAACCCATACGCGAGGCACATCATGAAAAAACTTACGGTATTGGCCGTGCTGATAGCCCTGTCAGGCTGCAATACGATTTCGGGCGTGGGGCAGGATATCTCTGGCACTGCGGCCAAAGTGTCGGGCTGGATGGGCGGCTAAGCCGGCGTTCGGGCCGCGCCATCATCGTTCTATGTCAGACCAAGGACGTGACCCACAAAAGGGTTGCGTCCTCTTCCGATAGGCTGATGACATTATGCCCCATCGTGGCATCATAATAGGCGCTGTCGCCCCGACGCAGTTCAACCGGTTCGTAAAACTCGGAATACAAGCGCACGACACCGGTCAGCACATATAAAAACTCTTCGCCGTCATGGCGAACCCAACCGTCAAAATCCTCCATCGAGCGGGCTCGAATCGTGGCACGGTAGGGCATCATTTGCTTGCGCGTCAGGCTGCCTGCCAAAAGCTCGTGCTCGTAAGTGGCCGTCACATGGCCCTGCCCCGTGCCAAACTTGGTCACAGCCATGCGGCCCGACACCTGCGCGCGCGCCGCTGGGGTGAAAAGCTGGGGGACCGAGATTTTCAACCCCTCTGCCAGTTTGCGCACGGCGTCATAGGTCGGCGACATCTGGCCGTTTTCGATTTTCGACAGGGTAGACCGCGCCAACCCGGCCTGAAGGGCGGCTTGATCCAGCGTCCAGCCCTTGGCCTTGCGCAATTCGCGCACGCGGTTGCCCAGGTTCAAGGGTTCAGGTGGCGGTTCGATATGACCATCTGCCCCACTCTCGCGGGATATGCGGATCAGGCGTTTGGGATCAGCGTTGGTCATTGGCGTTGCATATCCGTTGCGCGGCCTTATCGCAACTGCAACAGCGCTTGGCTTTTTGCACGATGTTCGCACCAAACCGCCGTGTTAGCGCAAAACCAACATTGCCAGCACCCCCAAGCCCCCCGATAAGGGTTGCACCGTTGTGAATAGGAGCCCGCTATGCGCACCAGCCGTGTCGTCCAGAGGATTTTGTCGCATTACGAAGGCGAAACGCCCGGGGTGAAGACCAATCTGGCCCGCATCTTAAACGAGGGGCAATTGCGCGGCACAGGCAAGGTGATCATCCTTCCGGTGGATCAGGGCTTTGAACACGGGCCGGCGCGGTCTTTTGCGATCAATCCAGCGGCCTATGATCCGCATTATCACTATCAAATGGCCATCGACGCAGGCCTTTCGGCCTATGCCGCCCCTTTGGGGCCACTAGAGGCAGGCGCCGATACATTTGCGGGCCAGATCCCCACGATCTTAAAGGTTAACTCGGCCAATTCGCTGCTGCCGACGGTTGCGCCCAAAACCCAAGCCATCACAGCCAGTGTGACGGATGCGCTGCGCCTTGGCTGTTCGGCCATTGGATTTACGATCTACCCCGGCTCGTCCCAAAGCCTGTCGATGTTTGCCGACATTGCCGAGATGCGGCGCGAGGCTGCGGCCAAAGGCGTGGCGACAGTGATCTGGTCTTATCCGCGTGGCGAAGATCTGGACAAAGACGGCGAGACGGCCGCCGACATAACGGCTTACGCCGCCCATATCGCGGCCCTGCTGGGCGCGCATATCATTAAGGTAAAGCTCTCAAGTGATCACCTAAGCCAACCCGAGGCAAAGAAAGCTTTTCTGGCAGGCCATGTTGCCGTGACCACCCAAGCCGACCGCGTGCGCGAATGCGTGCGTTCGGCCTTGAACGGACGGCGGTTGATTGTGTTTTCGGGCGGGGCGGCCAAGGGAGCGGATTCAGTTCTAAACGATGCCCGCGCCATCCGTGACGGCGGCGGCAACGGGTCTATCATCGGGCGCAATTGCTTCCAACGCCCAAGGGCGGAAGCCTTGGCCCTGCTGCAAACCATGGTCGATATCTACAAAGGCAAGGCCTAAGACCGCAGCCTGCAAGGCTTTTCAAACGCAATTGCGTGTGGCATAGTGGATAAAATCCCCCAGCAGAGGGGCGCGAGGGTAAAATGAGCATTTCCCTATCCAAGCCACGGTCAGGCCTGCGCTTTGGCGGCATGGTGTACTTTGGCATTACAATCACGCTTTCTGCCTATTTCGCCTTTTCCGCCGTACAGGGCGATTACGGCGTTTTGCGTCAGGCCCAAACGGCGGGCGAGTTGCAAAGCCTAACGGTGGAACGGGACGCGCTTTTGGCCGAATTGGCCAAACTGAAAACGCTGACACAGCGTTTAAGCGATGCCTATCTGGACATCGACCTTCTGGATGAACAGGTCCGCTCGGTTCTAGGGTATATACGCGCCGACGAGATTATGATCCGCTAAAGGTACTTTCAGCCTTGCTTTGGGTGCATGGCAGCCATGCGCTTGGGTGAAGGGTCAGGTGCAAATAGGCTTTTGCGTTGTTTCACCGATGCTGTATAGATAGTTTAACACTAAACTATCTTTCGCTGCAGGGAGGCTGTCGCTTTGGCCGTTAAGAAAGAACCAACGAAAAGCAATGTATCCAAGGAAGAGCTTTTGGGCTTTTACCGCGAGATGCTGTTGATCCGCCGCTTTGAAGAAAAAGCAGGCCAACTTTACGGCATGGGGCTGATCGGCGGCTTTTGCCATCTGTACATCGGCCAAGAGGCCGTGGTGGTGGGCTTGGAAGCCTGCACCAAAGAGGGCGACAAGCGCATCACCTCTTACCGCGACCACGGCCATATGCTGGCCTGCGGCATGGACCCCAAAGGTGTTATGGCCGAGTTGACGGGCCGCGAGGGGGGCTATTCCAAAGGCAAGGGCGGCTCGATGCATATGTTCAGCAAAGAGAAGCATTTTTACGGCGGCCACGGCATTGTGGGGGCGCAGGTGCCCTTGGGCGCAGGTTTGGCTTTGGCCGACAAATACCTTGGCAATGACAATGTGACCTTCACCTACTTCGGCGATGGGGCGGCCAACCAAGGTCAGGTCTACGAGACTTACAACATGGCCGAACTTTGGATGTTGCCGGTGATTTTTGTCATCGAAAACAACCAATACGCCATGGGAACCTCTGTCAAACGCTCCACCAAATCGGGCACGTTCTTTGGGCGCGGTGCGGCCTACGGCATTCCGGGCGAACAGGTCGATGGCATGGACGTTCTGGCCGTGAAAGCGGCGGGCGAAAAGGCCGTGGCCCACTGTCGCGCTGGCCAAGGGCCCTATATCTTGGAAATGATGACCTACCGGTACCGTGGCCATTCCATGTCCGACCCGGCCAAATACCGCACGCGTGAAGAGGTTGAAAAAATCCGCTCGGAAAAAGACGCGATCGAACATGTGCGCGATCTGTTGCTGAATGCTGGCCTTGCCTCGGACGAGGATCTGAAGGTGATTGACCGCGAGATCAAAGAACAGGTCAACGCCTCGGCCGAATTTGCCAAAGACAGTCCCGAGCCGGCCTTGGCCGAGCTTTGGACCGATATTTACGCCTGAGGGGAGAGAGACCATGGCAACCGAAGTTCTGATGCCGGCCCTGTCGCCCACGATGGAAGAGGGCACCTTGGCCAAATGGCTGGTCAAAGTGGGTGATGTGGTGAAATCTGGCCAGATCTTGGCCGAGATTGAAACCGACAAGGCGACGATGGAATTTGAAGCCACCGACGAGGGCCGCGTTGGAGCGCTCTTGGTGGCCGAAGGCACGGCAGGGGTCAAGGTAAACACCCCGATCCTGCTGATGTCGGAAGAGGGCGAAGTGGCGGCAGCGAAAGCCGCGCCCGTGGCTGCGGCCCCTGCCGTCGTGGTTGCTGCGGCACCCGTGGCAGCGCCTGTCGCTGTTGTCTCGAAAGCGTCGGCCGATTGGCCCGAAGGCACGCCGATGAAAACCATGACCGTGCGCGAAGCCCTGCGCGAGGCGATGGCCGAAGAGATGCGTGCCAATCCGACCGTGATGTTGATGGGCGAAGAGGTCGGCGAATACCAAGGCGCCTATAAGATCAGCCAAGGCCTGCTGGACGAATTCGGCCCCAAGCGCGTGGTCGATACGCCCATCACCGAAATGGGATTTACCGGCATTGCTGTGGGGGCATCGTGGGGCGGGTTGAACCCGATTGTGGAATTCATGACGTGGAATTTCGCCATGCAGGCGATTGACCATATCCTGAACTCTGCCGCCAAGACCAACTACATGTCAGGCGGCCAGATGGGCGCACCGATTGTGTTTCGCGGCACCAACGGGGCAGCCGCCCGCGTAGGCGCGCAGCACAGTCAGGATTACGCCGCATGGTATGCTGCAATTCCCGGCCTGAAGGTCGTGATGCCCTACTCTGCAGCCGACGCCAAAGGCCTGCTCAAATCCGCCATCCGCGACCGCAACCCCGTGGTGTTTTTGGAAAACGAAATCCTCTATGGTCAAAGCTTTGATGTGCCCGACCTGCCCGATTTCACCATCCCCTTCGGCAAGGCCCGCATCTGGCGGCAAGGCAGCGATGTGACCATCGTGTCTTTTGGCATTGGAATGAAGTACGCATTGGAAGCCGCTGATATCTTGGCCAAAGACGGAATCAGCGCCGAAGTCGTCGATCTGCGCACGCTGCGCCCGATTGACTATGATACGGTGCTGGCCTCGGTGATGAAAACCAACCGCTGTGTCACCGTCGAAGAAGGGTTCCCCGTAGGCTCGATCGGCGATCACTTGGCATCCACTATCATGCAGCGCGCCTTTGACCATCTGGATGCGCCGGTCGTGACCTGCACGGGCAAAGATGTGCCCATGCCCTATGCCGCCAATCTGGAAAAGCTTGCTCTGGTGACGACCGCCGAAGTGGTCGCCGCTGTCAAATCTGTCTGCTATCGCTGAGGTGTCTTATGGCTGTTGAAATCCTGATGCCGGCGTTGTCGCCCACTATGGAAGAGGGCACGCTGGCCAAATGGCTGGTCAAGGCAGGCGATAAGGTCAAATCCGGCCAGATCATCGCCGAGATTGAAACCGACAAAGCCACGATGGAATTTGAAGCGGTGGATGAGGGCACCATTTCACAACTGCTGGTGGCTGCGGGCACCGCAGGGGTCAAGGTCAACACCCCCATCGCCGTGATCGTGGAAGAGGGTGAAAGCCTGTCCACAGCACCCAAAGCGGCGGCCGTGGTCGCGGCCCCCGTGGCGGCACCCGTAGCGGTTGCATCCCCCATCGTGGCACCCGCTGCCGCCAAAGCCCAAGGCGCGCGGGTCTTCGCCTCGCCTTTGGCGCGGCGGATTGCTTTGGAGAAGGGTTTGGATCTGGCCGCCGTTGCAGGGTCTGGCCCGCATGGCCGCATCGTGAAGGCCGATGTGGAAGGCGTGCAAACATCTGTGGCGGCAAAGGCAGCAGCGGCCCCCGCGGCGGCAATTGTCACTGCGTCCAAGGCCTCTATGCCCACGGGCATGTCGGCGGAAACTGTGATGAAAATGTATGCCGACCGTGCCTATACCGAAGTCACGCTTGACGGCATGCGCCGCACCATCGCCGCCCGCCTGGCCGAGGCCAAGCAAACCATCCCGCATTTTTACCTGCGCCGCGAAGTCCGTCTGGATGCGCTGATGGCCTTTCGCGAGCAGATGAACAAAGGGCTGGAAACGCGCGGCATCAAACTGTCGGTCAACGACTTTATCATCAAAGCCTGCGCGCTGGCCCTGCAAGCCGTACCCAACGCCAATGCGGTTTGGGCCGGCGACCGGATCTTGAAATTGAAACCCTCCGATGTGGCCGTAGCGGTCGCCGTCGACGGTGGCCTGTTCACGCCGGTGTTGCGGGATGCGGATAGCAAGACCCTCTCGGCCCTGTCGGCCGAGATGAAAGACCTTGCCGCACGCGCCAAAAGCAAAAAGCTGGCCCCGCACGAATACCAAGGCGGCAGCTTTGCGATTTCCAATCTGGGGATGATGGGGGTCGAGAATTTCGACGCCGTGATCAACCCGCCCCACGGCGCCATTCTGGCCGTGGGCGCGGGGATCAAAAAGCCGGTGGTGATGAAAGACAACACGACTGGCGTGGCCACTGTGATGTCGATGACGCTGTCGGTTGATCACCGCGTGATTGACGGCGCTTTGGGGGCAGAGTTCCTGAAAGTCGTGGTCGAACTGTTGGAAAACCCCATCGCCATGCTCGCTTAAGCTCGATCGCCAGACATGACAAAACGGCCAGAGCGCAAGCTCTGGCCGTTTTATTGTCGAAACGCTTAAATTTCGCCCGAGATCAACTGATCCATGGTGATCGAAGGCTGCGAACACCCCGCCTCGCCGATCACCCGCGCGGGCACACCCGCCACAGTGGTGTTATGGGGCACATCACTAAGCACCACCGAACCCGCCGCAATCCGGCTGCAATAGCCCACTTCGATATTGCCCAGAACCTTGGCCCCTGCCCCGATCAGCACGCCATTGCCGATCTTGGGGTGACGGTCGCCGTCTTCTTTGCCCGTCCCCCCCAGCGTCACCGAATGCAGCATCGACACATTGTCGCCCACCACCGCCGTCTCGCCGATCACAATGGCATGGGCGTGGTCAATCATGATGCCCTTGCCGATGCGCGCAGCGGGGTGAATATCCACAGAAAACACCTCAGACACCCGCATTTGCACGAAATAGGCCAAATCTTGACGGCCATGGGTCCAAAGCCAATGGCCGATGCGATAGGCTTGGACGGCGTGAAAGCCCTTGAAAAACAAGATCGGCTGCAAAAAGCGGTGGCAAGCCGGATCGCGGTCATAAACTGCCATGATATCGGCGCGCGCCGCTTGACCGATTTCAGGATCGCTCGCGTAAGCCTCATCCGCAATTTCGCGCAAGATCTGCTCGCTCATTTCCGACGAGGCCAGTTTTTGCGAGAAGCGGTAGGCCAAGGCCCGTTCAAGGCTGGAATGGTGCAGCAAACTGGCATGGATCAACCCGCCAAGCAGCGGTTCATCGCGCACGGCTTGCGCCGCCTCTTCGCGCACACGCTGCCAGACGGGGTCAACCGACGTGAATTTTGCTTTGGGTTCGGCCATGGGTTTATCCTCTTCAACGCGAAGTTTACCACAGGTTTTTGCTGCTTAATACCCCCCTGCCCCCTTCGTCACCCAAAGCGGATCGACTTGGCGGGCCCCGCCCCAAAACGGCCTGACATCTGCGCCACAGACAGGCTAAACACCGCCCCCACCCCATCAGACACCTGCATCAAAGCACTGTAGGTAAAGCGCGGATTTCCGATAAACTCTTGCCGCACCACACGGTCACCAAGCAAAACCTGCACCTGATACAGTTCTTCCTCCTCGCCCAAAGGCACGTCCATGCCAAACCAACTGTCCCCTTCAACCCGTGAACGGCGTACCCATGTTAAACTGATCGGTCCGCCCGCCCCCCCTACGGCGCGCAGATGCGCCACGCTATAGGGCCGCAGACCGATGCCCGAAAAGGCCTTGTTGGCACGAACCACTTGGGTGTCGCCATATCCCAAAGCGGCCTGTCCCACGCGGTAATTGCGCGCCAAACCCCGCGCCGCCGATGCCAAGTCAATCTGGGGCACAGCGCTGTCCATCAGAAGGAAATAGCTGCCCACCGGCCAAACCTGCGGCATGACCCCATCGCTGCCCGCCTGTCCTCGCAGACGCAGGCGCAAATCATATGTCTTGGGGGCCACAAGATCGGCCTGCACAAACTGGAATACCTCCCAATTCTCTGCCGACCCATCGCCAATCACCGCAACATTTGCCCCGTTCAACACATCCACCACGCTGGCCGAGGATAAGGCGCCCACCGACAGCTTCACACGAACCGCTGGCCCCTTATCCCAAACTGCAGCCGAGTTGGCCATCATCGCGGTTTGCGTGACCCCCACCACAGCAGGGATTTCCAACTGTTGATTCAGGCGAAAGCCATCAGCACCACCCGCACTCCACACGCCCACAGGGCCGGGCCAAGGGCTGGCGGTGGCCGCAATATGGGGCGCGTGTGGCACTTCGCCGCCGCTCAACAAGGGCAGGTCCATGAACAAGGGAAACACCGGCAAAGAAACGGCCGGCGCGGCGCGGTTGCCGCGCTGGCTGACATCTTCAGCGGGCAAATAGGCCCCCGGCTCCACCCGAACCGCATCTACCAACAGGCTGTCACCGATTTCCAAACGGTCAATCCGATAAGAAACCCCATCCAGATCGACCACATCTCCGGCGCCAAGGCCCAGCGCCGATTTCGGCAAGGCAAAGCGCGCACCATCGCGGGCCACACGCGCCTCGACCAACCACCGTTCGGCCACCGCGCGGCCTTCAGCATTGGTCAACTGCAGCGCCACGTCACTTTGGGTGACATTTGTAGATGTCTCATCGGGAAAAATTGCCTCGGCTGTGCGCGCGGTAAAGTCGTTCTCGGCCTCGATATAGGTAAACCGCACACGACCAGCCGTTTCCGCCGCCGATGCGCGAACAGTCTCGACGCCGCTGTCAAGATCGGCCACCTGTGCCATGCGCCCAAGCTCCAACGCGGCCTTGGGCACCCCGTCGCGGATGGTAAAGGTCAAGGCGCCCTCGCGCTCGGCCACATCCATCGCATAGGCCGTCATCAAGGGCTGCAACGCACTGCGGGCGGTGCCTGTGTCTGTCACACAATAGCCGCGCACCAACCCATAAGCCGCCTCCGCCTTGATGTAAGGCCCAACCCCCGCGGCATCGCAAATGTCTTGCACCACCGCCGACAAAGGTTGCCCCGTGCTGCGCCCATTCAGCCAATGGCCGCGATCGTAATTTGCGCCGTCGCCCCAAACCTCAGTATTGGCAGGAAACTCGGGGAAAGGTCGCGCATCCCAAGCCCAGGCATGACACCGCGCCAAATCAACCATCCGCCCCGAATAGGTGGTGGCAGTTGGGTTGTTGGCTGGATCAGACCAAAATTGATACATGGCAACGAAATATTGCCCCTGCAAAAAGTCATCCCGCCGCCCGTTCGAGGCCCGGGGCAATCCCGATTCCGAAGACCGCGCATCCAAGAAACGGTTGGGCTCGTTCGTGCCCTTATCCAAAGCTGGGCAACCGTATTCGGTAAAGCGAATGGGCTTCATGCCCGCCCGCCACCCTGTCGGCACCGCCGCCCGCACCCCGCCAATACGATTGTGATGCGTATTGCTCCACCATCCCACCAAGTCCTTGGGGCGATAGATCCAAGGCTCGCCATAAGCGCCGTCAACAATCGGTCGACGCAACTGCGCCACCGCCGTGGCCGCCGAATCGTAATACCAGTCAAATCCCTCGCCACCGGCAATATTGGCCTTAAGATACTCAAGGTTGTAAATTGACCCCCAAGATGCGTCCATATGCGCATGGCCGTCGCGCCAATCTGACAGGGGCATATAGTTATCAATGCCGATAAAATCGATGTTGGGGTCAGCCCATAGCGGATCAAGGTGGAAGTAGTGGTTGCCATCTGCCTGATAGCCGAAGTATTCCGACCAGTCGGCCGCATAGGTGATCTTGGTATCCGGCCCCAAAACCTGCCGCACCTCTGCCGCCAATTGCTGCAAAGCCGCGACCATGGGAAAGCTGTCAGCGGCCCCGCGCACCTGGGTCAACCCGCGCATCTCTGACCCGATGCAAAAGGCATCCACCCCGCCCGCCAAAGCGCAAAGATGCGCATAGTGCAGAATAAACCGCCGATAGCGCCACTCCTGCGGGCCAGCATACCCCACCTGCCCATCCAAGATGCGAAAGTCCTCGACCAAGGCGGTGCCCATAAACGCCGCAACTTCGGCTTGCGCGAAAGCAGTGCGATCAGCGCTGCCCGTCTGCCCCGGCGCTTTGGCTAAGGTGATACGCCCCCGCCATGGCAAAACGGGCTGGCTTTCGGCCTCTGACCAAGGGTCAGCAAGGCCATTAGCGTCGATTAGCTCCATCAGGATAAAGGGATAAAACATCACCTCTTTGCCTGCGGCTTTGATGGCGGCAATCGCCTCGATCACGGCGCGGTCAGCAGGCGTTCCGCCATAAATCGCCCGCCCCTCGCGCTTGGCCAGAACCTGTGCCGCCTCGCGCGTTACACCCGCCACAGCCCAAGGCAGCTCGGCCCCGTCCTGCGCGTTCTGATCGACCTTGGGCATGATCTGCGTCTGTGCACAGCGCAAGTCATCGCCAAACCAACTCACCACCAAAGAAACCGACCCGCAGCGCGGCAATTCTTCACCCAGATGCTGCAAGGACAGGCTGAAATCCGTCTTATCCTCGACCGAATGCACATTCGCTGCAGTGCCCACCCCCGGCCCATCCTGAAAGCTGACCTTGGTTGTGGCCAGCGCATATTCTCCCGTGCCCGGTATCAGCGCCACGGCCTGCACCACGCCTGCCATGTCGGCGGCGGCACCCTGCGCACAGGCCGCCCGGCAAATCACTTCAAAGCTGAACTGCGGCACGCGGTTGCCAAAGCGCGACAGGTCCAGATCCTCGATCACAACATAGGCCACGCCGCGATAGCTTGGGGCCAAACCCGCCCCTTCCACGGCCTCGATCTTGGGATCCGGCAGTTGGTCGTCATCGCCGGGATAAAACCGCAGGTCCAAACTGCCAACCGCAATCTCGATCCCGTCCGCCCAAACCCGCCCCACCCGCTGGGCAGGCCCTTGGCAAAGCGCAATCGCCAAACTGACCGAATAGCTATAGGTCGTCGATGTCGAGCGCGCAGCACCCTTCCCCCCGCCAGAGCGCTGCGCCGTTTCTTGAAACCGGCTGGCCCAGATGACCTGCCCGCCCACCCGCATCCGCCCCCAAACCCGCGCCAAGGCCGCCCCATCGCTGGCCCCTGACAGTTGAAACCGCGACACGCGCCCTTGTTCCACCGCCTCTGATCCGCTGCCCAAGATGCGCTGGTCGATCGAGCGACCGATCGTGGCCCCCACAGCCCGGCCGATCACCGCCCCTGACAGGCCCAAGACCGACCCGCCAAAGCCCGCCCCCAGCGCAGCCCCTGCCGCCGATAACACCAGTGTGGCCATCTTCAAGCTCCTTTGGGAAATTCAAAACGTCCAGCCAACCGCCGCACCCAAGGGTCTGACAGGGCATTTTCCACCACACCGTGCCCGGTATAGGCATGGATAAACCGGGCTTGCGGGCCTGAGGCACTCACAATGCCCAGATGCTTGGCCACCAGACCGGCCCGCATCCGAAAAACCACGACATCCCCCGCCATCAGCGGGGCACCTTGCGGTTTTTCCACCAACCATCGCCGCGCGGCAGACAGCATGTCCTCGTGGCCCTCGGCCTCGCTCCAATCCATCGTGTAGGGCGGCACATCTTCGGGCTCGGGGCCGATCACGCCGCGCCACACCCCGCGCAGCAGCCCCAAGCAATCGCTCCCCGCACCAAGGGTTGACGCTTGATGCACATAGGGCGTGCCCAGCCAAAGCCGCGCCTGCGTCACAACATCCGCACGCCCGCTCATTTCGAAAGACGGCCGCCGTCATTCAGCTTGCCCGACACCGGATAAGACGTCATCCAATCCTCGCCCGGAATATGGGGAAAGCCGCGAAAGTTCGCAAAATTGGCAAACTTGGCGCGACAGGTCGCCGCCAACTTATCGCACCCCGCTTCAAGCCTGATCACATCCCCAACCGCCGGTGCACGGGCAAAATCCACCCACAGATCAAACCGCCGCTGCACGCCTTCGGTCTGGTCAAATTTCACCAAACCCACCAACCCCGCGGCATCGCCCGAGGTCACCACCGCCCGCCCCCGCTGAAACCATCCTTCGGCAAACTCCGCAACGGCCGCAATATGGTAAACTCCTGTCTCCCCCCGGGCGACGATAGGCGCCGCCAGCGCAAGCCCGCCACGGTCCAACTCCACCCCGCAGCGCGCATCGCCCAAAACAGCCGCGCAGGTGCGTTGATAGGCCAGCCCCTGCACTTGGTTCAGCCCCTCGGAAAGCCCGCGCAACTCTGCGCGAAACGCCCCGCCCGCGCGCACCACTTCGCCAAAAGTGCCACGAAACTGCAGCAGGCGTTGGCTGACATCTTGCCAATTCACGATCCAGTTTTGCACCTCTGCCCCGTCAAAGCGCCCCGCCATCAAATCGGCCTCGCTCACCGAAGCATCGCTTAACGCCCCCACCGCCTCGCTATTGTCCACCGCAAGCCCCGTGCCGGTTTGCAAAGCCCGCGCGGTCATACCGCTTGCGGCCCGAAAGACGATGCCCTCAAAGGCCAGATCAAGGTCATGGTCGGTAAAGCCCAAAACCACCCCATCGCGCCGCGTCACGGCCCAACATTGGCACACAAAACTTGCCCCCGTTGCCAGATGCGCCAAAAGATCGCCACGCGCGCTCATATCCGCACCTCGATGACTGGAACCGCAGGAATTTCACCGGCCTGAAAACTAGCGATCGAGGCGATGATCCGGTCGGTATCAAACCGCACCGGCACGTCAAACTCGCACCCCGCCGTCACCACCGCGCCCAAAGCCGGCGGCAGGTTCAAGGTGATAATCCCGGTCGTATGCGCTACCGTGAAACCGGCAGGCAGGGTCTGTACCACCCCCCCCACCGCCACGATCACACTGTCCGCCACGGGTTTGCGCAATACGCGCGTATAGGTCGCCCCCCCCGAGGCATAGGTTTTGCTCAGTTGAAAAGCAGTCGTCACCCCGTCACCTGTGCCGATCACCTGATCGGTCGCGCTGATGGGTTGCGAGGGCAAACAGGTTTTGTAATCCGCCCAATCCTTCCAGCGAAAGCCATGCAACTGACCATGGCGCGCCTCAAAAAAGGCGATCAAAGTGGCAAGATCATCCAAAGACCGCATCCCTGCCCCCGCATCATACCGGCGGCGCGCATGGGCCCAGGGGCTGTTGCGCTCTTCAAAGCCGTTCACCAAGGTGACAATCTCGGTCCGCCGCTCTGGCCCGCCGGAAGAGCCAAGGCTCATCCGCACGGGGTATCTCACCTCATGAAATGACATGGAAACCTCCTTAACGATTGCGCTGGCCGCGTGCCAAAGCCCGCATGGCCTCGGCCGCGATCTGCGATTGGCTGCGCGCAAAGCCTGCGACATCTGGGGTCGAGATGTTCATCACCACAGTGACAGGCTGGCCTGCGCCCAAAGCGCGAACCCCCAAACTGCCATCCGGGCCGCGTGTCAAAGGCATGATGGCTTCGGGCCCGGCCTCGCCCATCAGGCCCGTTCCGCCCCGCATGGGAAAGGTCGTGGGGTGCGACACAACACCGCCGCGCGCAAAGGGCATCACCTGCCCCTGTACAAAGGCGCCGCCCTTGGCAAAACCGTTGCCCAAGACCCCCGCCAACAGGCCACCAAACTGATCCGTCACAGGCTTGAAGGCTGCCTTCAACACCGTATCCGCCATGCTTTTGGCCAGATTGCGCAAACTGTCGCTTAACTTCGCCCCATCCAGCACCACACCTTCAAACGCACGCCGCAACCCATTGCCAAAGCCCGCGGCCAATGCGCCAACCTCGCGTTCGGTATGGGCCAAATTGCCCTGCAATTTTCCCAGTTCCGCATCAAAGCCAGACACCATGCCCGCCGTCCCGCCCAAACTTGTCTCAAGGGCAGTGATCTGTTCTGTCAGGTCTGCGATACTCGTCATCAGCTTTTGCCTTTCTGCCATCGGGGAAAGCGGCGACCAATTCATCCAATCGCGCGCGCGACAGGCCGGGGGCAGCGCCATCTGCGCCCAGCATCAGTTTCAACTCCAAAGGGGTCAGCCGCCAGAAAACGTCAGGGCTTAAACGCAAATCGCACAACCCCACCCGCATCAACGCCGGCCAGTCAAATCCGCTCATCGCGGCCCCGCGGCCGAGAAGGCCCGCGTCAGCAACTGCGCCGCACACTGCGCCGCACCCAAAGGCCCGCCGCCAATCTCCACCTGCAGCAAATCCGCCGCCGTGCCCTGCCACCCGCCCCCCCGCAGCCCCGCCACCACCAATGCCAAAACATCGCGTGTGGTGACATGCTGCGCCTCAAACCTGCTGATCAGATCGACCAAGGATCCGCTTTCTAGCGTCACCTCCAACTCGGCCAAAGCCCCAAGTGTCAGCTTGGCCAGATGGGGCACACCGTCCAAAAGGATGGTCACTTCGCCCGCAAAAGGATTGCCCATCACAGCGCCGTAAATGTCAAAGCCCCAGTCGAGGCAAGCGAAAGGTCAAAGGTCGCCTCGCCATTATAGGTGCCGGCATATTCGATCGCCGTGATCTGAAACGCGCCCTGCACCGTGCCAAAACTTGGGATCACCACCTGAAATTGCGGCATCTCGGCGTCAAAAAAGATCTGGCGCGCCCGTGCATCGGTGTTGGCATCGCGAAACACGCCAGACCCCGAAATCGCCGCCGATTTCACCCCGGCCCCAGCCAGAAGCTCGCGCCATCCGCCTGTGCTGTCCAAACTGGTCACATCGACGGTTTCGGCGTTGAAGCTTAACCGCGTGGCACGCAGACCTGCCAGCGTGACAAAGCTTCCGTTGCCCGTCTGATCCACTTTGATCAGCAAGTCCTTGCCGTTTTGCACAGCCATGTTCACTCTCCATCACAAAAGGAATTAAAAGCTGATCCGCGCCCGAAAGGTCAGATCAATGCGCCGGCTTTCGCCGGTGTTCAGCCGCTTGGCCACCGCGCGCACAAAACGCAGGCTCACCAAAAACCCGACCTCCAGCACCAAGTCAGGATCGTCCAGCGCCAGCGCCACTTCGGCCGCGGCCACCTTGGCCGCCATAAACCCGGCCGCATCGCTGATGATGCTCACCACAAACTGATGCGCCACACCTACGCCAGAGCCGTCGCTTTCATCATTCGCCTGTTCTGGCCCCAGCAAAATGAACGTCCCCGTCCCAATGCCGGGTGGGACAGCATCCACCACCGCCACCCCGTTCAAACCCGCCCAAGTGCTTAAGCGTTGATAAACCGCCCCCTGCAGGGCTGCTGCGGCGCGATAGGTCATTGCGGGCTCTCCTCACGGGCGAAACAGATCAGATATTGGCCATTCGGGTCGCGCTCGGTGACAGCCAGAATGACGAAATGCCGCGCGCCATCGGCAAAGCGCTGATCCGGCCGTGGCCGCTGCGGTGATCCTATCGCAGCGCCCCGCACCGTAATGCGGTAAGGCACCTTAGCCAGCGTCACCTCAACCCCCGCGGCATCACTGCCTGCGCCGGGCACCACCTCGCCCCAAAGGACGCCTTCCGACACCCATGTCAGCGCAAAGCCCCCCGCGCCATCCGCCACCCGCGTCGGCGTTTGCAACACCAAGGGGCGGTTCAAATGCACCCTCATGCCGCCCCCCCGCCCAAAACCCGCACCGTGCGCCAGCGTTCGATCAGCGCTTGCACCGGCAAAGGCAAACCTGCAGGCGCGCCGGTAAAGTCATTGCGCTGCTCGTAAGACTGCCCCGCCAACAGCAAAACAGCTTGCTGCAAATCGGCCGGAACCTCAGCCCATTCGGGCCCAAAGCCAGCGTCAAACACAATCTCAACCCGGCCATCCGTTGGCACATTGGGCAAAAGATAACCCACCGCGGCCAGTTTGGGCCGCTGAAAATCCGCCACCAATTGATAAGCCGTTGGCGGCACAACCCGGGCCGACCCATCCGCCGCAACCAGCGTGACACTCTCAACCGAAGCCACCGGCGCCACGGGCAGTGCCTGCTCTGCGTCACTGCGCCACGCCGGCAGCACCAGCTTGAACCGACGCTGCAAAATCGCCTTGCCTGTGCGCCCCTCTATCGCGGCAAGGGCGGCGCGCAGATAGCTTGCCAGCAACCCATCCTGCATCGCCCCATCCGAAAAGCCCGTCCCCAGCCGCAAATGGTCTTTCAGCGCCTGCACCGGCAGAACCGCCAAAGCCACCGCGCTTACTTCGGTCAACATCATGGTTTTCTCCCAATCTCCGCCCCCAAAAAACACGCGCGGGCCAAAAGACCCGCGCGCAGCAACCCTTTAAGACAGGGCAACCTTCAAAAGCTTGATCGCTGCGAAATCCGTAATGTCCCCGCCCACACGCTTTGATGCGTAAAACAGCACATTGGGCTTGGCCGAGAAGGGGTCGCGCAGAATGCGCAAGTCTGGGCGCTCGGCAATCGTATAGCCCGCAGCAAAATCGCCAAAGGCGATGGGATAGGCATTGGCCGCCACATCCGGCATATCTTCCGATACCAGCACGCGGTAACCCATTAGCGTGGCAGGCTGCCCAGCCGTCACCGAATCCGTCCAAAGGAAACGCCCCACCGTATCCTTGAACTTGCGCACCGCCCCCGCCGTTTTGGAATTCATCACAAAGGTCGCATTGGCGCGGTAATCGGCCGCCAGCGCGTAAACCAGCGTGACAAGACAATCGAGCGGATTGGTGCCAGCAAAATCGCTGGCAGCGCCCGTGGGCACATACCCCAGATTGCCCCAACTCCATGAAGCATTGGCCACCTTGGCAGGTAGCAAAATCCCCTTGGGCTGATCCACCCCCGTCCCATTGATAAAGGCCGCAGCCTCCGCCCGAATAAAGCGGTTTGCGATCTTCTGGCTCAACCAGCTTTCCACATCAAAAGCTGCATCATCCAGCAACCGCTGGCTGGCCTTGGGCATGGCTGACAAGTCGTTCAGCTTGATCGAGATCCGGTTGATATTGGGCGACGCCGTCTCAGCCACGGCGGACAATTCCGTCTGCCAGCCTGATCCAACATCGGTATTGTCCACAATCACGTCATAGGTCGTGGCATCCACCTGCACCACATTGGCCAAAGCCCGAAGCGAGGCGGTCGACGACAGCATCGACTGGATCGTCTCGGCCATCTGCGGGTTGACCAAAAAGCCGCCATCTGCCGACACAGCGGTCGACATGGCCTTGCCCTCCAGCGTCAGGCCGCGCAGCCCGTCATCATCGCCAGAGCGCAAATAGGCGGCCAACGCCTTTTTGTGCGACAGGTCTTGCTCGACCACCGTAGACAGGGCGGGGCGGGCATAGGTCATGGTTTTACGGTCCATCATGGTCATTCGCTCTTCGTGTTGTTGAAATGAGGTCTTCACATCCTCCTGAAAGCCTATGAAAGCGTTCAGAAATTCCGCCATGGCCGGTGTCGTCCTTGCCACAGCCTCCTTGGGCGCAGGGTGATCTTCCCCGGCCCGAGCCTTTGTCTCGGTCATATCCTTCCCTCCTGTTCTGCGTGAAATATGGGGCTTAGGGGCGCCCTCAGCCGCGCGCCCAGTTCAACCGCGCAGCCTCAAAAGCCTGGGCCAAACTGCGCCAAACCTCATCGTCCAGCGTATCGTTTTTGGCCGCCACCCGCGCTTCGGGCAGCATGGGAAAGGTCACCAAAGACACTTCCCACAACTCCACCTCGGTCAACAGCCGCAGGCCTTTGCCATCGCGGTGCGCCTTGATCGTGCGGTAGCCGATCGACAAGCCGTCAATCGCCCCCGCCGCCAGCAACGCCACCGCCTCGCGGCCCTTTTCCACCTCCGTCAGGATGCGGCCCTTGACGTACAGGCCCAAGGCATCCTCGCGCACCTCGTCCCACACGCCGATCGGCTGGGCCGGATCATGCTGCCACAGCATCTTGATCCCGCGCCCCGCCTTGCGCATCGCCGCCAAACTGGCGCCGTAAGCGCCCTTTTGCACCGCATCCCCGCCCTGATCCTTGGTGCCAAACACGCTGGCATAGCCTGAAATCACCGTGCCATCCGTGACCTGCAACGCTGGCCCCTCGGCTTTGAAAAACTTGCGCTCTGGCGCGCCTGGAATGCTCCACATCTGATCCCTCATTTGGTTGCAGCCGTAATGATCGCCTCGGCCATCTGGCTCAGTAAAAAGGCAGCGACCCCGTAAACCCCCACCCAGATGCGCTTTTCTAGCCGCTCCAACGCGGCGTCGATCTGGCCAAGGCGAAATTCCAACCCCGTCCAACGCTCTTCGGCCACGCGCTCGCTCGCCTCCAACCGCATCGAGGTGGCGTCAAACCCTTCGTACAAAAAGCGCGACCCTTCGCCGCCTCGCCGCGCCGTCATGCCTGCGCCCCGGGTTGCAGCCCCAACAGGGCGCGCTTTTCCTCCACGCTCAGAAAATCCGCCGCCCCCACCCGCGCCCAAAGCTGGTCGCGCTCACTGGCCAAGGCGGGCACCTGATCCAGATCAGGGCGCAGCTCGATCTGCTCGCCGGTAAAGCTTGACAGCCACTGGCCCAGCGCCGCCGTCACCCGTGTGGCCAAGGGCAACACCGTCAGGCGGAAAAAGGCGCGGTTGGCCTCTTGGTAATTGGCATAGGTCGCATCGCCGGGTATCCCCATCAACATCGGCGGCACCCCAAAGGCGATGGCAATATCCCTCGCCGCCGCCTCCTTGGTCTTTTGAAACTCCATATCCGACGGAGAGAACCCCATAGGCTTCCAATCCAATCCCCCCTCTAGCAACATCGGCCGCCCCGCATTGCGCGCACCTTGATGATGGCTTTCAATCTCGCCCACCAACCGCTCGTATTGCTCGGCACTCAGCGTCCCCTGCCCATCCGCACCCTTAAACACCATCGCCCCCGAAGGCCGCGCCGCATTGTCTAGCAGCGCCTTTGACCAACTTGCCGCCGACCCATGCACATCCAAAGCCACCGCCGCTGCGTGCAGAGGCGATAGGCCATAATGGTCATCTTGCGGATGAAAGCTTTTGATGTGGCAGATGGGCGAAGCCCCCTCGCCCAAAGCAAATCGGTGCGCCCGCCCGCCCACAAGATAGTCGTAAGCCACAGGCCACCCGTCCGCCCCCGTCACCACATTCATCCGGTCCGACCGCAGCACATGCAGCTCGCCCGGCAACGGGCCTGCGCCGGGCACCGCTTCGACATAGGCATTGCCAGTCAGCAGCAAAAACCCGTAAATCGCCTCGAACAACTCCGCCCGCCCCTGCGCGCCATTGGGCCTGCGGATCAAATCCCATAAGGGATGCAGGTCGTAACGGGTGTTGGCATCCTGCACCACCAAAGGCAAAGCCGCCGCCGCCTCCGAGATCAGCTTCACGGCGCGAAAGCCCACAGGATTGTTCAAAAACCCCGTCTTGATCAAACTCGTCGCATCGCGCGGGCTCCACGCCACCCGACCCGAGGATCCCCAAGCCACCACCCGCCCCACCGCCGAGGCCTTCTTTTCCACCACCACCTCCGGCGCGCGCCGCAAGAAATCAAAGACCATCTTTGCCACTCCCTGTCCCATTCCGGCAAAACGCCACCCCCCGCCCAAAACGGGCAGCGGCCAAGGGCAGCCCCTTACGGCCACCTCTTTCATACTTGCTTAAGTATCCCGGGGGGCGCGGGGGGCTGGCCCCCTGCTTTGCCCCGTCAAAGCCCGCGCACCTGCGGGCGCTTATAGGCCGCCGCCGCATCCAAAATCAGATCGGTCAAAGCCCAAACCAAAGCATCCAGCCGATCCGGCGATCCCTTGCCCTGATAGCCCGCCCGCGTCATCAGGCACATCTGGTCCTCCAGCCTGCCCAATCCGGGCACATGCGCCACCCGCCCCTGTTCGTACAAAGCCGCCACCGGTTCGGCGCGCAGATGCTTGCCCCGTGTC
Organism: uncultured Rhodobacterales bacterium; assembly: GCA_903845215.1. Taxonomy (GTDB): domain Bacteria; phylum Pseudomonadota; class Alphaproteobacteria; order Rhodobacterales; family Rhodobacteraceae; genus Stagnihabitans. The sequence goes on from CAIMWI010000005.1 coordinate 43,125, forward strand.
GCCTGCACCTTGCGCAAGGGCACAAGCGGGTCGATCTGGCGCACAACACTTTCCACCATATCGCCGCCTTGGTTCACTTCCACGACCATCCGGTCCGCCCCGTGCCGCTCCATCGCGGCCACCGCCGCCCGCGCCCATTGGTCCGGCGACGCGCCCGTGACCGAGGCATCTTCCAGAACCACTGCGCGCCAAGACTGCGGCGGCCCTTCGGTAAACGCGCCCACCACCACAATTCCGCAGGCGTCCGACCCTTTGGTGCCCGTCACAGGCGGGTCCACCGCCACCACAATCCGGCCAAAGGGCGTTGCCGGCGGCGCATCCAGCCGAAAGGCATCAAGGGCAAGCCTTTGCCACAAAGACCCTTCCAGATCCTCCACCAACAGCCCCTCCAACTCTTGCAACCCCAAAGACCGCCCCGCATAGCGCGCCGTCACCTCTTCAAGGAAGCTTTTCGCCAGATAGGCCTTATTGGCCGCCGTCGGCGCATGAGTGCTGACGGTCGAGGGGTTCTTCATAATCGCCTTCAACACCTCCACATTCTGCGGCGTGGTGGTGACAACCTGCTGCGGATTATCGCCCAGACGCAGCGCAAATTGCAGCATATCCCAGCTCTCTTGCCCCTTTTTCCACTTGGCCAACTCATCCACCCAAGCCGCATCAAACTGCGGCCCGCGCAAACTGTCGGGGTCGTGGGCCGAAAAAACCTGCGCTACAGACCCGTTGGGCCACACCAATTGCTTGCGCCCCGATTGCCATTCTGGGCGCCGATCGGGCGGCGAGCATGACAAGATCCCGCTTTCGCCAAAGATCATCACCTCGCGCACCTGATCAACCGTCTCGCCCACCAGTGCCACACGCTTGGCGCGGCCCGCGTCAGCGGGCAAAGCCCCTTCAACCTGCGCACGCACCCATTCCGCCCCTGCGCGAGTCTTCCCCGCCCCGCGCCCGCCCATAATCACCCAGGTTTTCCAAACCCCCTCTGGCGGCAATTGATGCGGCAGCGCCCAGAATTCGAACATCCATGGCAGGGCCAGCAAGGCATTCTCGCTTAAACCCGCCAAAAAAGCGTCAACCTGCCCCTGCGTCGCGGAGGCGAGCCAGCCTGCGCCCAATTTCAAGGCGTGCGGCGTCAAAGTCCAGCTCTCGGGTTCCGACAGTCCCGGCAACCTGTTTGCGGAGTTTATCAAAACGGCCCCTTTCCAACTGCACCAGTTCGAACGCGTCTTTCACATTGCGGGTCAAAGCCGGCGTGGCTTTGACCTCATCCACCTGCCCCGCGCGGATCTTTTTCAGCACCCGCGCCAGTTCCTCGGCCGCCTCGCGCAGCAGGCTTTCGGTCACCTCTGCCAGATCGACAGAACCGTTATCTTCGGCCACGTTTGGTATGGTCATGCCTGCTCAACCCTGCCCCTCCGGTTGGCCGGGAAATGAAAAAGCGGCCACAGGTTGCCCTGCGCCGCTTACCCACCTCTTCCAGCATGTCCAAACCTATAGACAGAACCGGCCGCAAAGTCAATCTAAAAATTGTTTTATATCATACGCTTAGCGTGCGCTGCCTTAACCAAATCTTAACCAGCCCCTCAGTTGCCAGTCGCCTTGGCCCTCGCAGCCTCCAACGCGCGGTATTTAGCCACATTCTTGTTGTGGTCCACCAAGTTGGTCGCAAAAGCATGCCCCCCCGTCCCATCAGCCACAAAGTACAGATAATCCGTGGTGTCAGGATGCAAAGCGGCTTCAATCGCCTCACGCCCCGGATTGCAAATTGGCGTTACCGGCATGCCAGCAATCACATAGGTATTCCAAGGGGTTTCCTTCTTAAGCTCACTCGCCCGTAAGCCCCGCCCCAGCACGCCTTGCCCCTTGGTCACGCCGTAAATCACCGTCGGATCCGTCTGCAGCTTCATCCCCTTTGCCAAACGGTTCAAAAACACCGAAGCCACCTTGACCCGCTCCGACGCCACCCCCGTTTCCTTCTCGACGATCGAGGCCATGGTCATCGCCTCTTCGGGCGAGGCATAGGGCAACCCATCCGCCCGCTTGGCCCACAACTCGGCCAGCGTTTCGGCTTGGCTTGACTGCATCTCGCCCACCAAGTCTTTGCGCTCAAATCCTTTTTCCACTTCGTAAGAGCCGGGCGCCAGCGCCCCCTCCAGCGGGACAGCCTTGATATCACCGCTTAGAAAATCAGCCAGTTTCAGCGATTCCACCACCTGCCACGAGGTCACGCCCTCGGCCAATGTCACCCGCCAGCGCAAATCCGCATCGCTTGCCGCCTCCAGATAAGCCTGCGGCACAGGCCCAACTGCGGGATCAAACTTCGCCACCTCAGCATAGCCGTCTACCTTGGCATCATAGCCGCGCAGCACAATTTCCGTCCCTGCCACCCCAATGCGCAGGTTCACATCCTGCCCACAGGTCGACTGCCCCGACGTCGTCAGCAACGCCACCACATCTTGCATCGACGTCGCAGGGGCGACCAGATAAGACCCAAACTTCAAAGATCCGCTCTTGCCGGTATACTCCGCCCCAATCCGCATCACCCGCGCATCGCTGACAGCACCTTGCTGCTGCAACGCGGCACTCACCGCGCTCATCGTCGCACCCTTGCCCACCTTAAAGCAAATCGTCTGCGCCAATGGGCCGGGGGCCACATAGGCCCGTTGCCCCCAAGCAATCAGCCCTGCCACCAACACAAAAACCACAATGAACAGCGTCAACGCGTTCGAGGCGACAGAACGCCACATCAGCCCGTAACCTTACCCAGAACCAAACTGGCATTGGTGCCGCCAAACCCGAACGAGTTCGACAAAGCCACATCAATATTGCGCTTTACCGGCGCATTGGCCGCCAAATTCAGCTTGGGCGTCACGGCGGGGTTGTCCAGATTGATTGTCGGCGGTGCGATGCCATCGCGAATGGCCAGCACGCAGAAAATTGCCTCCACCGCGCCCGCAGCGCCCAGCAAATGCCCGATCGAGGATTTGGTCGATGACATTACCGCATGTGCTGTCGCATCGCCCAAAAGCCGCTCCACCGCGCCAAGTTCAATCGTATCGGCCATGGTCGATGTGCCATGGGCATTGATGTAATCCACATCACAGGGCTGCAACCCCGCCCGCTTCAATGCCATTTGCATCGACCTAAACCCACCATCGCCATCTTCTGACGGCGCGGTGATATGATAGGCATCGCCGGAAAGCCCGTACCCCAGCACCTCGGCATAAATCTTTGCCCCCCGCGCTACGGCATGCTCGTATTCTTCCAAAACCACCACACCCGCCCCCTCGCCTATGACAAACCCGTCACGGTCGGCATCGTAAGGGCGGCTGGCCTTGGCCGGATCATCGGCGCGCTTGGTCGACAGCGCCTTGCACGCGTTAAACCCTGCAATCCCGATCTCGGAAATCGGCGCTTCAGCCCCGCCGGCCACCATCACATCGGCATCGCCCCATTGGATCAGGCGCGCCGCATCGCCAATGGCATGCGCGCCCGTTGAACAGGCCGTCACCACCGCGTGGTTCGGCCCCTTAAACCCAAAGCGGATCGAGACCTGCCCCGAAATCAAATTGATCAGCGACCCGGGGATAAAGAACGGCGAGACCCGTTTTGGCCCTTTTTCCTTGATCAACACCGCCGTCTCGGCGATCGAGGTCAACCCACCAATCCCCGACCCGATCATCACGCCCGTGCGGCAACGATCTTCTTCGTTCGTCGGCACCCAGCCCGAATCCTGCACCGCCTGCACCGCAGCCGTCATGCCGTAGATGATGAAATCATCCACTTTGCGCTGGTCCTTGGGCTCCATCCACTGATCTGGATTGAACGTGCCCGCGCTGCCATCGCCGCGCGGGATCTCGCAGGCGTATTGCGTGATCACATTGACCGGATCAAACCGCGTGATCTGCCCCGCCCCCGACTGGCCCGCCAACAAACGCGCCCAAGTTTCTTCAACCCCGCAGGCCAGCGGTGTGACCATGCCCAACCCTGTGATAACCACTCGACGCAAGCGTGCCTCCATACCCGTTAAGCTGCCCTGATCCGTGCCCATGACGGCTTGGGTGACAAGCTTTGTGATACACGCCCGTCAAACAGCCTGCAACCGCCCTGCCCCTAAAGGGCCGGCTTTCAGAGACGCTTGGCCGAAAGTGCGCCCCTTGACGTGCCCGCAAATAAGTCTATGTGCGAGAATGAACGTTCATTCATAGCGGCCCTTGTGCATATCATGCAAGTTTCTTTGCGATCTTCAGGTCCACGCCATGCCGATGTCCGCACCGCGGGCATATTGGCTTTGGTGCGCCAAACCTTTCTTGATAAGGGGTTTGACGGCGCCTCTATGCAAGATCTGGCCCGCGCGGCGGGAATGAGTGTGGGGAATTTTTACCGGTACTTTCCCTCCAAAGCCGCCATCATTCAGGCCCTGATCGAACACGACGGCGATGTGGTCCAACGCGACTTCGCGGCTATCCTCACATCGGATCAACCCATGGCCACCCTGCGCCAGGTGATCCAAACCCGCCTGACCAACGCGGACGACAGTGACGATCTGGCCCTTTGGACCGAGGTCGAGGCCGCCTCGCGCCATTCGCCCGAAATTGCCCAATCCGCTCAAAGGATGGAGATGGATGTTCTGGGTAACTTTCTGTCCGTTTTCAGTGCTGACACCGGCCTAAGCTTGGCAGAGGTGCGCTTGCGCTATTCCAACACGGCGTCCTTCTTGCTTGTGATGATCAAAGCCGCGTCCTGTCTGTCTTGCGCCTCGCCCATCGACCATCAGGCCGTGCGCGCCATGATCTTGCGCAGCATCAATCATGCCTTGGACGAGGTGCGCCCATGACGCAATCCGTCGCGCCAAACCCGACCTTTCAACCCGTTTCATCTGGAAGACCCGCCATGCGTTTGTCCCTCAAAGCCGTTCTGCTTGCCACGTCATTGATGGGCGCTGCGCTGCCAGCGGTTCATGCCGAAACCACCGTTCCAACCGCAGAAGTGGTCTTGCCTGCCATCACCGTCACCACAGTTACCACTCGTGTCGTTGAAGATCATATTCTGGCATCGGGCATGATCGCCGCCGTTGAACAAGTGTCGGTCGTCCCCTTGATCGAGGGGCAACCGATCGAAACCCTCGCCGCCGATGTGGGCGATGTGGTCGCGGCGGGTCAAGTTTTGGCCAAACTGTCCACCGCGACGCTCACATTGCAGCAAAGCCAGTTGCAAGCCACCCTTGCAGCCACCCAATCTAACGCCGCCGAGGCAAAGCGCACAGCACTGCGCACAGCAGCCTTGCTCGCGCAAGGGGCCGCCTCCAACGCGGCCAAAGATCAAGCCCAAGCCGCCCTGACAGCCGCAGAAGCGCAGGTGACATCGGTTCAAGCCCAGCTTGACACCGTGGCCCTGCAAATCGCCCGAACCGAGGTGAAAAGCCCTATCTCAGGCCTGATCACGGCACGCAACGCCCAGATCGGTGCGCTCGCATCCGCGCAGGGCCAGCCTATGTTCGTGCTCATCCGTGACGGCGCGCTTGAACTGCGCGCAGATCTGTCCGAAAGCGATCTTCCCCGCGTTCAGGCGGGTCAAACGGCCACCATCACGCTGGCCGCTGGCGCAAGCCCGCTGACAGGCAAGGTGACTTTGGTCGAACCCAGCATCGACCTTGCAACCCGCTTGGGCCGCGCGCGCATCACGCTCGACACATCCGATCAAGTCCGCGCGGGCATGTTTGCCGAGGCTGACATCCTTGTCACCTCGCGCAAATCCGTCGCCGTTCCTGTCACCGCCGTAGGTTCTGAAGGCCTAGAAACCACTGTCATGACCGTCAAAGACGGCGTGGTCCACCGCACGGTGATCACCACAGGCATCCGCGACGGCGGCTGGGTCGAGGTGTTGACCGGCCTATCCGAAGGCGATCAAATCGTTGCCAAAGCCGGTGCCTTTGTGACCGACGGCGACAAAATCAATCCAATTTCTTCCGCGACGAATTAAGGGGCATAAGATGAACTTTTCCGCATGGTCCATCCGCAATCCCGTAGCCCCTTTGCTGGCCTTTGTCCTGCTTATGGTCTTGGGCTACCAAAGCTTTAACACTTTGCCCATCACGCGCTTTCCCAATATTGATTTCCCCTTGGTCTTGGTATCGGCCAGCCAGCCGGGCGCGGCCCCAGCCGAGATGGAAACCCAAGTCACCAAAGTGATCGAAGACGCCGTGGCAGGCATCACGGGTGTCAAGAACGTAACCTCCACCGTGTCGGGTGGCCAATCCAATACCGCGATCGAGTTTCGGATGGATGTCTCTACCGACAAGGCCGTGACCGATGTCAAAGACATCATCGACCGCATCCGCGGTGACCTTCCCGCCGATGTCGAGGCCCCCACTGTCTCGCGCATTGATGTTGAAGGTCAGGCGATCATGACCTTTGCGGTTTATGCGCCAAGCAAGACGTTTGAAGAACTGTCCTTTTTCGTCAACGACACCATCAAACGCGGGCTTCAAGGCAAACCGGGCGTCGGCAAGGTCGACCGTTTCGGCGGGGCCGACCGCGAGATTCGCATTTCGCTTGATCCCGTCAAGCTGGGCAGCTTTGGCGTGACAGCCCAATCGGTCAGCCAGCAATTGAAAGTGACGAACGTAAACTTGGGCGGCGGCAGGTCTGAATTTGGCGCCGGCGAACAGGCAATCCGCACCATCGGGGATGCCAGCAGCGTCGCCAAACTGGCCGCCACGCCCATCGCCCTGCCTTCGGGGCGCCACGTCGTTCTGTCTGACTTGGGCGATGTGACCGACACTTCCGAAGAACTGCGCTCGTTCTCGCGGGTTGGGGCTGATCCGGTTGTGACCTTCTCGGTCTTTCGCGCCAAGGGCGCGTCCGAAGTCTCGGTGGCAAACACGGTCAACGCCACGTTGGACGAAATGCGCGCCGATCACCCCGAAGTCACCATCAAGATGATCGACGATACGGTGTTTTACACCCAAGGCAATTACGAAGCAGCCATTCATACCCTGCTGGAAGGCGCACTTTTGGCGGTGATCGTCGTCATGATCTTCTTGCGCAACTGGCGCGCAACCTTGATCTCGGCCATCGCGCTGCCGCTTTCGGCCATTCCGACCTTTTGGGTCATGGATTTGCTGGGCTTTTCGCTGAACCTTGTCAGTTTCTTGTCGTTGACATTGGCCACAGGTATCTTGGTCGATGATGCCATTGTCGAGATTGAAAACATCGCCCGCCACATCCGCATGGGCAAAACCCCCTTCAAAGCAGCGATTGATGCGGCTGATGAGATCGGTTTGGCGGTGATTGCCACAACATCCACCATCATCGCAGTCTTTGTGCCCGTGTCGTTCATGCCCGGGATTCCAGGCCAATACTTCCGACAATTCGGCATCACAGTTGCCGTGGCCGTGGCTTTTTCGTTGCTGGTGGCGCGATTAATCACGCCAATGATGGCGGCCTATCTCATGCGCACCTCTGACGCAGGGTCTGAACACGGCAACCGCGACGGTTGGATGATGCGGGGCTATCTGTGGTTTGTTACAGCCAGCACCGGTACATGGCATATCGGGCGTCTTTCCTTTGGGCGTTACTATCTGACCTTGGTGGCAGCCATCGTCGCCGTGATCGTGTCGGTGGGCCTGCTGATGCAGGTGCCGGGGTCGTTCATCCCCCCCGAAGATGCCAGCCGCATCACCGTGTCGGTCGAACTGCCGCCCGGCACAACCTTGGCCGAAACAGACAAGGTGACGACCGTCATCTACGAAAAGATCAAAGACATCCCCTATATTGACCAGGTCTTCATTCTGGGCGGGGCCTCTCCGACCGGCGATTTAGACGTGCGCCGTGCCGCTGTCACAGTCACGTTGCAAAAACTTGACCGCAGCTTGCTGCTTAAACTTAGCCAACTGGGCCGCAGCATCCCGCTGTTGGGCATGCTTGTACCCGAGGTGGCCGACACCGGCCGCCCCGTACCGCAAAACCAGATCGAGGCCGAAATTTTCAACCGCCTCGCAACGATCCCCGATATCCGTGCGCTTAAACTCGGCGACAGGGGCTCGCGCGATGTTAGCTTCTCGGTGCTGGCCGACAATCAGGCCGACCTCGATTCCGCGGTGCGGATGCTTTTGGTGGCCACCCAAGGCAACCCCTATCTGGCCAACGTTTCGGCCGAAGGCGCCCTGCCGCGGCCCGAGGTGCAAGTCACCCCCCGCGCGGCAGAAGCCGCCCGCCTTGGCATCACGGCGCAGGAAATAGCCGCAGCCCTGCGTGTTGCCACCATCGGTGATTTTGATGCAGCCTTGGCCAAAGTCTCGATTGATAACCGCCTCATCCCCATTCGGGTGCGCCTGAACGACACCAGCCGCGAAAATGTAAACCGCATTGCCGCTTTGCAACTGCGCACCAACACGGGTTCTATGGTTCCCTTATCCACCATGGCGGACGTGCGCCTTGGCGAGGGTCCGGCGTCGATCAAACGCCTGAACCGATCCAAACTGGCCGAGATTGGCGCAAACTTGCCCGTAGGCGTGGCCCTTGGAACGGCAACCGATGCGTTCAAACAAGCTGCAGAATCCGTCACCCTGCCCGGCACAGCGCGCCTGCAAGCCGGCGGTGACGCCGAAGTGCAGGCTGAATTGATGGGTTCCTTTGTCAACTCGATGCTTTTGGGGCTGATGTTGATGCTGTCGGTGCTGATCTTGCTGTTCGGCTCTGTGATCCAACCTTTCACCATCCTTCTGTCCTTGCCCTTGGCGATTGGCGGGGTTGCTGCGGCTTTGCTGCTGACCGGTTCTGCCCTGTCGATGCCGGTTCTGATCGGCTTTTTGATGCTAATGGGGATTGTGGCCAAAAACGCCATTCTGCTGATCGACTTTGCCATCGAAATGCGTGTGCGCGGCTTTGGCCGTGCGGCGGCGGTGGTCGAGGCTGGGCATAAACGCGCAAGGCCGATCGTGATGACCTCTATCGCCATGGCCGCGGGTATGTTGCCTTCGGCCCTTGGCGTGGGTGAAGGCGGGGCCTTCCGCGCGCCTATGGCCACGGCTGTGATAGGCGGGATTATCGTGTCAACCGTGCTTAGCCTTGTGGTCGTTCCTGCATTTTATCTGATCATGGATGATCTGAGTTGGGTCTTGGGCAAACTTTTTGGCCGCCTTTTGGGCGAAAAAGAGGAAGAACCAGAAGCCCCCGCCCCCGAGGTTTTGGCAGAACGCATCGCCCTTTTGAACGCCGATCAAGCGGATCTGCGTGAAAAACTCGCCAGCCTTACCCCGCCCTTGCGCAAGATGCACCCCGGCCTTGCTGCAGAATAACGTCGGCTTACCCAACCCAAACGGCCCCGACGCAGCGCTGCGTCGGGGCCGTTTGCATGACAGATAGGCTTCAGCCAAAAGCAAAAGGCACCCCGAAGGGTGCCTCTGCCACTTAAGTCTGTCTTAAGTCAGATCAGGACGCCTTGGTGATAAAGCCCACGGCATCGCCAAAGGTCTGGATCGTTTCGGCAGCATCATCGGGGATTTCGATCCCGAATTCTTCTTCGAAAGCCATAACCAGTTCAACGGTGTCCAGGCTATCGGCCCCCAGATCATCAATGAACGAGGCATTCTCGGTCACTTTGTCGGCTTCTACACCCAGATGCTCGACGACGATCTTCTTCACGCGATCAGCGATGTCGCTCATAATACTTCCTCTGTCGATGGGGTTGCCCCCGTTAGCGGTACCCCAAAGGGGCGTTTCACCCGGATCGGGCTCCCCTGTGCGGGGCTCCGGGCTAGTCTACCCGGTAAATCCTGCCGCGCCTATAGCAAGGGTCACGGCACAAGGCAAATTCTTTCCTAAGCAATCGCCATACTTCAGATCATCGCCATGCCGCCGTTGATATGCAGTGTCGCCCCCGTGACATATCCTGCCTCAACTGAGGCCAGATATAGCACGGCTGCCGCAATCTCTGCAGGCTCGCCCATCCGACCAGCAGGCACCTGGGTCAGGATGCGGGCTTTTTGCTCGTCGTTCAGCTTGTCGGTCATCGCGGTGCTGATAAAGCCCGGTGCCACGCAGTTGACGGTGATGTTGCGGCTGGCCACTTCGGCCGCCAAGCTTTTTGACATGCCCACCATGCCCGCCTTAGATGCGGCATAGTTGCCCTGCCCCGGATTGCCCGTGGCCCCCACGATGGACGAGATATTCACAATCCGCCCCCACCGCGCTTTCATCATGCCCCGCAAAACCCCCCGACACAGCCGAAAGGTCGAGGTCAGGTTGATATCCAGCACCGTTTGCCATTCGTCATCCGACATGCGCATGAACAAATTGTCCTTGGTAACACCCGCATTGTTGACGAGAATGTCCACCGCCCCCATCGCCGCAATCGCGGCCTTGGGCAAAGCCTCCACAGCTTCTGCATCGCCAAGATTACAAGGCAGCACAAAACTGCGCGCGCCAAGTTCCGCGGCCAGTGCCTCTAACGGTTCAACCCGTGTGCCCGACAGCGCCACAGTGGCCCCCGCCGCATGCAACACCCGCGCAATTTCCGCCCCGATCCCGCCCGAAGCCCCGGTGATCAGCGCCGACTTTCCCGTCAAATCAAACATAGTCTTTCCCTATCCGATGGCGTGACCTGATTTTTCGCAGAAAAATCGAAAGCCACAGGTTTTCTGCGAAAAACTGCCCTTATCCTTGAACGGCAGCAATATCCTCGGGCGAGCCGACCGCCCGTGTCTCAGCCCCGCTGGCGATGCGCTTGATCATCCCTGACAGCGCTTTGCCCGCGCCAATCTCCCAAAACGCGTCAACACCCGCCGCTTGCATCCACAGCACCGATTCCCGCCACCGCACCGAGCCCGTCACCTGCGCCACCAGCAACTGCCGGATCATATCAGGGTCGCTCACCGCCTCGGCGCGCACATTGGCCACCACAGGCACCACGGGCCGCGCAATCGTCACAGCGGCCAAAGCCTGCGCCATCACCTCAGCCGCCGGTGCCATCAGCGCACAATGGAAAGGCGCGCTGACGGGAAGCAAAATCGCCCGCTTGGCCCCTTTGGCCTTGGCAATCGTCAAAGCCCGCTCCACAGCCGCCCTATGGCCCGACACCACCACCTGCGCGGGGTCGTTGTCATTGGCCGCCTGACACACCTCACCCTGCGCCGCCTCAGCCGCCACTTCGGCCGCCGCTGCAAAATCCAAGCCCAACAGGGCCGCCATAGCCCCCAAGCCCACCGGAACCGCCTCTTGCATCGCACGGCCGCGAATGCGCAACAGGCGCGCAGTATCCGCCAACCCTAGCGCCCCTGCGGCGCACAGGGCGGAATATTCCCCCAAGGAATGGCCGGCAACATAAGCCGCCTGCCCAATCCCGAACCCCTCAACCTCTAACGCCCTCAGCGCCGCGATGGATGTCGCCATCAGCGCAGGCTGTGCATTGGCCGTCAGCGTCAACGTTTCAATGTCACCGTCCCAGATCACCGCTGACAGCTTTTCGCCCAAAGCCGCGTCCACCTCGTCAAAAACAGCGCGTGCGGCGGGGTAGGCCTCGGCCAAGGCCTTGCCCATTCCAATGGTTTGGGCGCCTTGGCCCGGAAATACATAGGCGCGGCTCATCTCATCCTCCCTTGCTTTTCTCACGGCTTACCCAATGCAGCCCTTGCGCGCAACGCCCGGACCTGCAATCTCGGCCAAAACGGTCAAAACCCAATGCACCCCGCCTTTCGAAAAATCCTCTACGCTGTGGCTTTTGAAACCGGCGGCATTGTGATGGCCACCGTGGCGCTGCGCTTGATGTCGGATGCCGGAGGCGCCAAATCCTTCTCTCTGGCCGTTTTCAGCGCCGCCGTAGCCCTGTCTTGGTCTTTCGCCTTCAACACCGCGTTCGAGGCGTGGGAGACGCGCCAAACCACCAAGGGCCGCTCTTTGCTGCGCCGCACAGTCCACGCTGTGCTGTTTGAAGGCGGTCTTGTTCTCATCCTTCTGCCCGCCACAGCGTGGTGGCTGTCCACCACGATCTGGCTTGCCTTGACCTACGAAGCCGTATTGATCGGCCTTTTCCTTGTTTACGCTTGGGGTTTCACTTGGGTCTTTGACAAACTGCTAGGCCTGCCCAACTCGGCCAAATAACCCCAACCCGCCGACCCTTGCATCCCCGCCAAAACCCGCTATACACCCCCCACTTTCCGCATTCCCATGAACCGGCGCAGCCTCTCGTGGACGGGCCGCGGAAAGTTTACGCCCGTCCTATGAAATGCGCTTAAAGAACTGGAGCTTACATGCCGCTTTACGAGCATGTTTTCATCTCGCGTCAGGATTTGTCCTCCGCGCAGGCCGAAGGGCTGATCGA
>CAIMWI010000006.1 GCA_903845215.1 uncultured Rhodobacterales bacterium
CCCGCCGATTGGGGCCGCCACTTGGGGCGCTCGGCCTCTAGCCTTGTGAATGCCTCAACTTGGGCGCTTATGCTGACCGGCAAGGTGCTGGAAGAGCGCGAGCCGGGCGTTGTGGGCCATCTGCGCGCCGCCCTGCGCCGTTTGGGCGAACCTGTGATCCGCACCGCCGTCACCCGCGCGATGAAGGAAATGGGCAGCACCTTTGTCTTGGGCGAAACCATCGAGGCGGCCTTGCAGCGGGCCAAGGATCTCGAATCCAAAGGCTATACCTACAGCTACGACATGCTGGGCGAAGCCGCCCGCACCGAGGCTGACGCGCGCCGCTATCATCTGTCGTATTCCCAAGCCATCACCGCCATCGCCCGCGCCGCCACAAGCGATGACATCCGCACCAATCCGGGCATATCGGTGAAACTTTCGGCCCTGCATCCGCGCTATGAAGTGGCCAAACGCGCCCAAGTGATGGACGAACTGGTCCCCCGCCTGCGCGCCTTGGCCGGATTGGCACGCGCCGCAGGCCTAGGGCTGAACATCGATGCCGACGAAGCAGACCGGTTGTCTTTATCGCTGGAGGTGATCGAAGCCGCCCTATCCGACCCCAGCCTGAAGGGTTGGGACGGGTTCGGTGTGGTGGTGCAGGCCTATGGCCGCAGGGCAGGGGCGGTGATTGACTGGCTGCACGATCTGGCCCTGCGCTTGGACCGTAAAATCATGGTTCGTTTGGTCAAAGGGGCCTATTGGGATGCCGAAATCAAGCGGGCCCAGACCTTGGGCCTGTCGTCTTTTCCCGTCTACACCCGCAAACAGGGCACCGATGCCAGCTATCTGGCCAATGCGCGCAAGCTTTTGGGCCTAACCGACCGCATTTATCCGCAATTTGCCACCCACAACGCCCACACGGTCGCAGCTGTGCTGCACATGGCAAATGACGCCGCCGTAGCGCCCGCGCTGTACGAATTTCAACGGCTGCACGGCATGGGAGAACGCCTGCACGACCTCGTGTTGTCGCAAAACGCCACGCGCTGCCGCATTTACGCACCCGTCGGGGCGCACCGCGATTTGCTGGCCTATCTTGTGCGTCGCCTGTTGGAAAACGGCGCGAACTCGTCCTTTGTGCATCAGATCGTTAACGTCGAGGTGCCCGCCGATCAGGTGGCCGCCTGCCCCTTGACCCAGTTGCAGGCTTTGCCCGCCGTCAACGCCAAGATCCCTGCCGGAACCGCCCTATTCGCCCCGCGCCGCAACGCGCGCGGTTATGATCTTACCGATGCCTCTGACCTTGCGCAGATTGAAGCTGCCCGCGACCCCCATCTGAAAACCGTGTTCGAGGCCACACCCCGTTTGGCTGGCCCCGTCACAGGCGCGGGTCGCATCGGTATCGCCAATCCTGCCGATGGCAGCCTGACAGGCCATGCCGTCACCGCGTCGCTCCACGATGTCGACACTGCTTTGCGACAGGCCCAACCGTGGTCTGCCGCGCCTGCGTTGCGCTCAGATATTCTGCGCAAGGCGGCTGACCTGTACGAGGCCAACATCGGCCCGATCTTCGCCCTTCTCGCACGCGAGGCAGGCAAGACCCTGCCCGACGCCCTGTCTGAACTGCGCGAGGCCGTCGATTTTCTGAGCTACTACGCTGACGGGGCCGCCACGCTTACCGCCCCGCCACGCGGTATCTTCGCTTGTATCAGCCCGTGGAACTTTCCTTTGGCCATCTTCACAGGCCAAATCGCCGCAGCCCTTGCCGCGGGCAATGGCGTCATCGCCAAACCCGCCCCGCAGACACCCTTGATCGCCGCCTTGGCCACCGACCTGCTGCTGCAAGCAGGCGTTCCGCGTTCAGCCCTGCAACTTCTGCCCGGCGATGGCCAGATCGGCGCGGCCCTGACCCGCGATGCGCGTGTGAAAGGTGTGGCCTTTACCGGATCAACCCAAACCGCCCTCGGTATCCGCCGCACCATGGCTGATCACGGCGATCCCGCTGCGCCGCTGATCGCGGAAACTGGCGGTTTGAATGCGATGATCGTGGATTCCACCGCTTTGCCCGAACAGGTGGTGCGCGATGTGCTGGCCTCTGCCTTTCAATCGGCAGGCCAGCGCTGCTCGGCCCTGCGCTGCGTGTATCTGCAAGACGATATCGCCCCCGCCATCCTGCCCATGCTGCAAGGCGCGATGGAGGCGCTAAGCTTGGGCAACCCTTGGCAACTTGCCACCGACATCGGCCCCGTGATCGACGCCCAAGCCCAGTCGACCATTGTCGCCTATATCGACCAAGCCCGCCGCGAAGGGCGGTTGATCGGCGAACTGCCCGCCCCAAAGGCGGGCACATTCGTAGGCCCCACCGTCTTGCGCGTTGCAGGCATCGCCCAAATGCCGCACGAGATCTTTGGACCTGTTTTGCATGTGGCGACTTTCCCCGCGCAGGCGTTAGACAGCGTGGTGCGCGACATCAATGCCACCGGATATGGGCTGACCTTTGGCCTGCATTCTCGCATCGACGATCGGGTGCAAAGCGTGGTGGCAGATATCCACGCGGGCAATATCTATGTGAACCGCAACCAGATCGGCGCGGTCGTAGGCTCGCAACCCTTTGGCGGCGAGGGGCTGTCTGGCACTGGCCCCAAAGCCGGCGGCCCGCACTATCTGGCGCGCTTTACGCAGATGCGCGCACCCGCGGCAGGGCGCGAAGATAGCGCAAGCAAGCAAAGTGATGTGCAACAGACCCTGCACGATGCGCCCCCGCCCCAAGCCCTTGGCGCACAAACCCTGCCCGGCCCCACGGGCGAATCCAACCGCCTGATCGCCTATGCCCGCCCTCCCGTCCTATGCCTTGGCCCGGGTTCAGCGGCGGCACATGCCCAAGCGCAAAGCCTGCGCGCCCTTGGTGGCCAAGCGATCGAAGCCCCCGGGCTAGACCCCGCCGCCCTCACCCGCCTGCACGGCTTTTCTGCTGCGATGTGGTGGGGTGATACCGCCCAAGCCCGCATCTTGGCGCAGCACCTGTCGCAGCGCAGCGGCGCGATTGTGCCCCTGATCTGCGATTTGCCCGACAGTGGCCATGCGCTGATGGAACGCCATATCTGCATTGACACCACGGCGTCAGGGGGCAACGCTCAGCTTTTGGCGGGGGCGTAACGCCTTCGACCCTTTTGGCCCAAGGATAGGCGTCATGACCCATGTGCGCGGCACCTGCCATTGTGGCGCGGTTGAGCTGCAGTTGACACTGCCTGACGGCTTGGCCTCGGCCCGCCGCTGCGACTGTTCGTTTTGTCGCAGGCGCGGGGCGATTGTTGTCTCTGCGTCGTTGGATCAACTGGTGATTGTCAGGGGCGAACAGAACCTGACGCTGTACCAATGGGGCACGGGCACGGCCAAGCATTGGTTTTGCAAGACCTGCGGCATTTACACCCACCATCAGCGCCGCTCAAACCCGCTGCAGTACGGCATCAATACGGGCATTCTTGACGGCATCAGTCCGCGCGATTTTGGCGATGTGCCCATGATGGACGGCGTCAACCACCCCGCCGATCTAGGGACCAAGGCCTGATGCGCTTATACGTTCCGGATGATCTTGGAGAAGGCGTCAAAGAGCCCGTCGTTGCCGCAGATCACCGAGCCTGAATCCAAAATGTCATAGCCTTCGCGCACGGCCTCGGCAAAACCGCCTGCCTCGCGCACCAGCAACAGGCCGGCTGCCATGTCCCAAGGCTGCAACTCGCGCTCCCAATAGCCGTCATAGCGGCCGCTGGCGACATAGGCAAAGTCCAGCGAGGCCGCACCCCAGCGCCGTACGCCGGCACAACCGGGCATCAGGCGCGCCAGATCGGCCACCATGGCAGGCAGGGTCTTTTTTGCGCCAAACGGCACGCCGGTGGCAAACAGCCCTTCGTGCATTTGGCGGCGGCCTGACACGCGCAGGCGGCGTTCATTCATCCAAGCCCCTGCGCCTTTTTCGGCCCAATACATCTCGTCCTTGGCCGCATCAAAGACCACGCCCGAGACGATCTCGCCCTTATGCTCTAGCGCGATTGACACAGCCCAGTGCGGCAGGCCGTGCAGAAAGTTGGTGGTGCCATCCAGCGGATCCACGATCCAGCGCCGTGTCGGGTCAGCCCCCGCCGTGGCCCCGGTTTCCTCGCCCAGCCAGCCATAGGTCGGGCGGGCTTCCATCAGGTCTTCCTTGATAATCCGCTCGGCCTCGCGGTCGGCTTTGGTCACAAAGTCTCCCGGTCCCTTGGCTGATACTTGCAGGTTCTCCACCTCGCGAAAGTCTTTAACCAAGGCGCGCCCGGCCTTGCGGGCAGCTTTGATCATCACGTTCAGGTTGGCGCTGCCTTGCATGGGGCACTCCGAAAAGGGATGGTAGGAACGGCAGGGCAATACACGCGACCGCCCTTGAAGGAAAGGGCCAAAGGTCGCATCGCCCCAAAGGCCGCGCCCCCCTTTCATATGTGCCCAAATATCCCGGGGTCCGGGGCTGGCCCCGGGGCTTATCCGTGGTGGTGGACGGATGCAGCCCAACCGCCGTCACGCACCGCCGATTTGCCCGCTGAAAAAGGCCTCGGGGCTATCCACCTCGATCAGGCGCTTTTTCTCGATCATCCAGAACCGCGTGCCGACATTGCGCACAAAGCTGCGGTCGTGGCTGACCAGCAGGCAGGTGGCACCTTGGCCTAGTAACTCGGCCTCCAGCGCCTCTTGGCCTTCAATGTCCAGATGGTTGGTGGGTTCGTCCAAAAGGTAGAAGTTGGGCTTGGCAAGGCGCAACAGCAGCATCGCCAGCCGTGCCTTTTGCCCGCCTGACAGGGGGGCAAGCGGTTTGGTCTGTAGATCTGCACGAATGCCCGCTTCGGCCAAAAGCCCCCGCGCGGGTCCATCGCCTGTCTTGAACCCCATCACCAGATCAAAGGGCGTGGCCTTGGGCGGCAGTTGCGCCAAGGCCTGATCGGAATGGCCCAAGATCAGCGAGGGTGGCACCTTGATCTCGCCGTGCCCTGCCGTGATCGCTTGCAAAACAGCGCGCACCAACTGCGTCTTGCCCGCGCCGTTTTGGCCCAAAAGCACCACCCTGTCGCCCTTTTCGACCCATTTCTGGCCGGTGCGAAATAAGGGCCGCCCGTCTGGCGTGGCAATTGGCGCATCGGCCAGCGTTACCAGCGCCTTGGCATGGGTGCCGGAGTTGGCCAGCCGAATCTCGCCCGCCGAGACCTCTTTGAAGGCGGCTTTCGCCTGTGCTTCGATCTTTTCGGCGCGCTCTTTCAACTGTTTGGTCTTGGTGATCAACAGATCCGATCCGCTGTTGATGCCGATGTTCTTAAGCTTGGCTGCCTGTTTGCGCAGCTGATCGGCCTTGGCGAGGTCGTTTTCGAACTGGCGGCCTTGGGCGGCGTCGGCCTCGGTCAAAGCGGCGCGCGCCCGCGAATAAGGCAGCGCGAAACTCCGCGCCCCCACATCGCGCAGAAACAAGCTGCGCCCCGTCACGCCGTCCAGAAAGGCGCGGTCATGGCTGGCGACAATCACCGCCACATCGCGGGCCAAGCCTTGCAGCCAGCGCTGCAAAATGCCGATGCGCGACAGGTCAAGGTGGTTGGTCGGCTCGTCCAGCAGCAAGATATCGGGGTCGACCACGGCACCTCGCGCCAAAAGGCCGGTGCGCTGCCACCCACCGCTCAGATCGCCCAAAGGCTGATCGCGCACCGCCTCTGGCACCTCCAGCGCGTCTAGCATCACGTCAACGCGCCAAAACTCCCCCTCCGGATCCGCCAGCGCCCCCGCCACCGCCGCGCGGAGCGTTACTTTGCGCAGCGTGTCTGGAACCTCTTGCTCCACCCGGCGCAGCGTCACCCCCCGCGCCTTGGTGATATCGCCCGCCGAAGGCTCTATCTCGCCCGTCAGACACCGCAGCAGCGACGATTTGCCCCGCCCGTTTGGCGCAATCAGCCCCAATCGGTCCCCCGGTTCCAGCGTAAAGCTTAGATCAGAAAACAGCGGCAGCCCAAGGGTAAGCGATAAGGATTTGACGGCCAGCAGGCTCATGACAGGCTCCAGAAAATCACGCGCCCCAGCGCCGGTCGCAAGGATTTGCGCAAAGAACCCCGCTCCACCTCACGATTGCCCCCCAACTCACCCCCGTCAACCCCTTTCATATGTGCCCAAATATCCCGGGGTCCGGGGCTGGCCCCGGGGCGCTGGCCAAGGGCGCACCCTATCCCCTTTGCAGCTTGACCGGCTCACTGCGCCCCAGCCGCAGGAAATGCGCCATAAAGGGGCGGGCGGCGTCCTCGTCACGGGTGGCGGCGTAAAGGCGCTTGGTGATCACCCCCGGCCCTAGGGGGCGCGTAACATAATCGGCATGGCTTTTGACATCGCGGATCACCCAATCGGGCAGCACCGCCACGCCGCGGTCTGATCCCACCAGCATCAAGATCACCGCCGTCAGTTCCACCGCCCGCTGCGCGCGGGGTTCAACGCGCGCCTCGGTCAGAAGTTCGGTGAAAATGTCCAGCTTATCGCGACCCACCGGATAGGTGATCAGCGTCTGATCGCGAAAATCTTCCGCCTCGATCACGGCTTTGGCGGCCAAGGTGTTGCGGGACGAGGCGATAAAGGTTGGATGATAATCAAACAGCGGATGAAAGGTGATCCCGCCCAAGGGTTCGGGGTTGGACGATATCACCAGATCCACCTCTTCGCGCAGCAAGGCTGGAAAGCTATCAAAGGCCAGCCCCGCGCGGATATCGACATCGACCTCGGGCCACGCATGGCGAAACAGTTCCAGCACTGGGACCAGCCAGTCAAAACAGGCGTGGCATTGAATGGCGATGTGCAGCCGTCCGGTTTTGCCCGATTTTAGGGCGCGAAACTCATCCTCAAGGGCGGTAATCTCGGGCAGGATGCGTTCGGCCACCCGCAGCATCCGCACCCCCGCCGCCGACAGCCGCAGCGGTTTAGAGCGGCGCACGAACAGGTCCATCCCGACCTGATCCTCTAGCCCCGCCACCTGATGCGACAGGGCCGATTGGGTGGTGTGCAACAGCTCTGCCGCGCGGGCCAGCCCGCCTGCTTGGTGAATGGCCCGCAGGGTACGGAAGTGGCGCAATTCTAGATACATGCGACAAACCTCATGATCATCGTGAAAAATATGAATTTGATTCACTATTGTGCCTCTGCCACACAAGGGCAAGCCGATATGGAGGTTCAGATGACCCGCGCCCAAGTTTCTTTCGAAGTGTTCCCGCCGCAAACCTTCGACGCCTCGTTGCGTCTGTGGCAGGCGGTGCAGGCCCTATCGCCCCTGTCGCCAGATTTTGTGTCTGTCACCTACGGCGCAGGCGGTGGTACACGCAGCCAAACGCAAGAGACGCTGGTCACCTTGCAGCGTACCTACGGCGTGGAAGTTGCCGCCCACCTGACCTGCGTGGGCGCCACCCGTGCGCAAACCCTGCAAACCGCAGCCGCCTTTGCCGCCCTTGGCGTGCGTCAGATCGTAGCCCTGCGCGGGGATGCGCCGCAGGGGTCTGCCCGCTTTACCCCCCATCCTGACGGCTTTGGCGATACGGTCGAATTGGTGGCCGCTCTTGCCAAAACCGGCCTTTTCACCCTGCGGGTCGCGGCCTATCCCGAACGCCACCCCGATGCCCCTAACGCCCAAGCCGATGTCGATTGGCTCAAGCGCAAGATCGACGCGGGGGCGAGTTCAGCTATCACCCAGTTCTTTTTCAAGGCTGACATCTTCCTGCGCTTTCGCGATGCCTGCGCCAAAGCGGGCATCACCGCCCCCGTCATCCCGGGCATTTTGCCCATTCAATCCTGGGCGGGGGCCAAGCGGTTTGCCGCCCGCTGCGGGGCATTGGTGCCCCAACGGCTGGACGAGGGCTTCACCGCCGCCGCCCGCGATGGGCGCGAGCGGTTGTTTGCCCTGACCCAATGCGCCACCTTGTGTGAACGGTTGCTGGCCGAAGGGGTGGGGCAGTTGCATTTTTACACCCTGAACTGCGCTGATCTGACCCGCGATGTGGTGCGCGCACTTGGCTTGACTTCTGAATTGACCCCGCAATTGGCGCAATCCCGCGTGGCCTGACCCCTGCCTTTGCGATCCCTGACCGGCGCTTGTCATGTCCCGTCACCTTGGCCGGATAGGCACATTTCCCGTCCGGCCCTTTTGCTGGTTGTGAAACAGGGTGCCCTTCCGCTAACCTAGCGACCAGTTATGGGGAGAAATCCGGTGAAAAAACCCGTCTACATCCTGAATGGTCCGAACCTGAACCTATTAGGCCAGCGCCAGCCCGAGATTTACGGGCGCGAGACTTTGGCCG
Organism: uncultured Rhodobacterales bacterium; assembly: GCA_903845215.1. Lineage (GTDB taxonomy): Bacteria > Pseudomonadota > Alphaproteobacteria > Rhodobacterales > Rhodobacteraceae > Stagnihabitans. The sequence goes on from CAIMWI010000006.1 coordinate 8,313, forward strand.
ATGTGGTACAGGCCTGCACCGATCTGGCCGCATCAATGGGACTTGGTATCACGGCGCTGCAATCCAACCACGAGGGCCAATTGGTCGACTGGATCCAAGAAGCACGTCTGAGCGGGTCTGCCATCGTCATCAACCCCGGGGCCTATTCGCACACCTCTGTCGCCATCTTTGATGCGCTCAACGCCTTTGACGGTCCGGTGATCGAGGTGCATATTTCGAACATCCACAAGCGCGAGGCGTTTCGCCACCATTCCTACGTTTCTCACCGCGCCGATGGGGTGATTGCGGGCTGCGGAACCGAGGGCTATCTTTTGGCGCTGCGCCGCGTGGCAAGCCTGCTGGCCAAGGGCTAAGGTCGGTGGCGCCAAAGGCTCCAGCGGGCCTTCGCTTTGCGTGGCACCCCCAAGCGCGGCTGTTTGATGCAACGGGGCAGGCTGTGGCGCGCGGCGTGCCCCAATCTGGCGTGATCTCCGACCAGCCAGCGGCGGCGGCACTATCCGCCTTGGGCGGGTCTGCCTTTCGCATCGGTGGCAGCGGGCCTGCACCCGCACCTGCCCCAGAGGCGGTGTTTGAAACCCTCACCGGCGGGTCCAGCGGCGCGCCGCGGCGCATCAGGCGCAGCCAAGCCAGTTGGATCGCCAGCTTTGGTGTGAATGCGGGGCTTTTTGGTATCGGCCCCGACAGCCGTGTCGCGATTTTGGGCCAGCTTGTCCATTCGCTCGCCCTATACGGCGCGGTCGAGGCGCTGCATCTGGGTGCAGAGTTGCACCTGCTGGACGGCCTTCGCCTTGACCGCCAACGCGCGGCACTCGCGCAGCGGCGGGTGGGTCTGTTGTACGCCACCCCCGCCCAGATGCGGCTTTTGGCAAACGCTCGCGGCCCAATTTTGTCCGATTTGCGGGTGGCGCTGGTCGGGGGATCAAAGCTTGATCCGGCCCTGCGAAAGGTCTTAGCCCAGATGGCACCCATGTGCGCGGTGCATGAATTCTACGGCGCAGCCGAGGCAAGCTTTATCACGCTGGCCGGACCGGACACGCCTGAGGATTCGGTGGGCGCCCCCTATCCCGCTGTCGATCTGCGGGTGATCGACGGCGAAGTCTGGGTGAAAAGCCCCTATCTGTTCGAAGCCTATGCCAATGACGCTGGCTCAGCCCGCTGGCAAGATGGTTGGCTGTCGGTGGGCGAAAGGGGGGCGCTGCGGGATGGCCAGTTGTACCTGTCTGGCCGCGCCAGCCGTATGGTGAAAGTGGCCGATCAAGCCGTTTATCCCGAAGAGATCGAAACCTTTCTTTTGTCGCAAGCAGGTGTCGCCCAAGCCGCTGTTCTGCCGCGCCCCGATGGTTTGCGCGGGGTGCATTTGGTGGCGGTGCTGCAAGGGGATGAACGCCAAACCACGGTCATTCTGCACGCCTTGCGCGCCAAGTTCGGTGCCCTTAAAGCCCCCAAAACCTTGATCTGGCGTGACGGCTTTGCGCTGCTGCCCTCTGGCAAACCCGATCTGGTCCGTTTGGGCGAGGATTTGCCATGACATGGATCATCGCCGCCCGCCGCACAGCTGTGGCCCCCGCCAACGGGGCGTTCCGGCGGCTTTTGGTGCACGAATTGGCAGCCCCCGTGATCTGCGCGTGTTTGGCGGATGCGGGACTTGAGCCCCGCGAGGTGGACGAGGTGATCGTGTCGAACGCCTTGGGTGGTGGCGGCAATCCAGCACGTTTGGCGGCCTTGGCAGCAGGCTTGCCCGAGGCTGTGGCGGGCCTGTCGATCGATCGGCAATGCGCGGGCGGGTTGGACGCGATCTTGCTGGCGCGGGCCTTGGTGGAAAGCGGGGCTGCGCGCCTTGTGGTGGCAGGCGGGGCGGAAAGCTATTCCCGCCGCCCGATCCGCATGGCGACCGACCCCGACGGTGGCCCAGCGATACCCTATGACAGGCCCGCCTTTTCGCCTTTCCCCGACCGCGACCCTGACCTGCACATGGCCGCTTGGCACTTGGCCCAAAGGCTTGGCCTGACGCGAGCACAGATGGATGCTTGGGCGATATCCTCGCACACCAAAGCATTGGCCGCGCGCACCCGCCTGAGGGACGAGGTTGTGCCGTTGGCTGGCATTTTCGACGACGCCTTCACCCGCGCCTTAAGCCCCGCATTGGCGGCGCGGGCGTCAGGTTTGGTGGGGGATATCACGGCGGCCAATGCGGCGGTGGCGGCGGATGGGGCGGCGTTTGTGATTGTATCAGATCGCCCGCTTGGGCCGAACCCGCTGCGCATACTGGCGGGGCATACCTGCGGGGCAGATCCAGCTGAACCGGGCCTTGCGCCCGTGCCAGCGGTGGCCCAAGCGCTGCGCAGGGCTGGCTTGGCCCCAACGGCCATGCATATGGCCGAGGTGATGGAGGCCTATGCTGCCCAAGCCATGGCCTGTGTTGCAGCCTGCAGCCTTGACCCCGCCATCGTCAACCCCGACGGTGGCGCTTTGGCGCGCGGCCACCCCATCGGGGCCTCTGGCGCTATTCTGGCGGTGCGGCTGTTTCATGGCCTGACGTCAGGCAACGGCCTAGCCACCATCGCCGCTGCGGGCGGTTTGGGCAGCGCCCTGATCGTCAACCGTTAAGCCCGCGACAGCAAAGCCCCCGGCCGTGCTTGGGCGATGGCTTGGGTGACCAGTGCGGCGAGCACCGCTTTGATCAGATCGCCTGCCAAGAACGGTGTGGCCAACAAAGCGGCCTCGGGCAAAGATTTGCCAAGTGTCAGGGCCATGCCTGGAATGCCAAAAGCATAAAGCACCCCTATTCCACCCAGAACGGCCCCTGCCAAAGCCGCCACACCAACCTGCACCTGCCAGCGTTCCACCACCAACCCTGCAACATATGCGGCAAAGGGAAAGCCGATCAAATATCCTGCCGAAGGCCCGACAAACAGGCCAATTCCGCCCCGCCCGCCTGACAGCAGCGGCAATCCTGCCGCCACCAGCACGACAAACAAAACCACCGCCAGAAAGCCGCGCTTGGCCCCAAGAACTGTGCCACACAGCATGATCCCCAAGGACTGTGCGGTGATCGGCACACCGCTGATCAGGTCAATCTTGGGGATCAGACCCAAGACCGCGATCAGGGCTGCAAACAGGGCGATATGGGTCAGGTTGCGTTCCATGGGCAGGGTCCTTTCAAAGTGGCCCTCACTTAGCCCGCCCCGCCCCGCGCACGCAAGGCCTCGGCGACGCGGTCGGCATCGTCAAGGGTGGCCAACAACACAGGCATCAAAATGCGCCATCCCGGGCGACGCGGGCTGCGGGCGGCAAAGGCCATCGCGATCTGGGCATAGCGCAGCAGCATCACCGGCACAAAGCGGATCACCAGCGCGACCGACAGCGCCAAGACCTGCGGCTTCAGGCCAAGCCGCGCCAAGGGGCGGGCAAGGCGGGTCAAAAGCGCCAATATCTCGGCCAGTTCGGTCGTCATCGTCACAGCATTCGCAAGCCCAACGGCCGCGCCTAAGCGGGCAATCACGCGCAAAGCCACCCAAAGGTCCCCCAGCCATAGGTGCCAAAGCGCCACCAGCGCAACAAAGGGCCAAAGCGGGCGTAACATCCCAAGCCAATGGGCAAAAAACACCCGCCCCCCGCTGGCTGCCAAGGCCAAGACCAGCGCCACAGCCCCTGCCAGCCAGATCCCCTCTAGCCGCATCATGGCGAGCGTCCACGCACACAGCGCCCCCAGCTTGACCCAAGCCGGAACACGGTGCGCCCATGTTCTAACCGGAGAGGTCAGCGTCAGCATCCAGCCCCCCGATCCGCGCCATCTCGGCGGTAAATGCGCCAAGAACATCCCCCGCCGCCCCGTCTTGCGCCACGCGGCCGCCGTCCAGCCAGATCACACGATCACAATCTGCCACAGCAGCGGGATCGTGGCTGATGGTGATGATCTGTTGCCCCAAACCCGCCAACCTGCGCCGCAAACGCGCTTGCGACGGCAGATCCAGCGCTGCAAAGGGTTCGTCTAACAGCAGCGTCGCAGGCTGCATGGCCAGAATCGACAAAAGGCACAGATACTGCCGCTGCCCTTGGCTTAGGCTATGGGTCGCGGCCCCCTCCCAGTGCGCGCGCCCTTCCGCTGCCAACAGACGGCGCGCTTGCCTGCGCGCCTCATGGGCGGTTTGTCCCATCTGGGTTAAACCGAAGGCCAGTTCTTCGCCCACGGTGGGAAACAATATCTGGTGATCGGGGTTTTGAAACAGGATCCCCACGGCGGTTAGCATGGCCTTGCGGTTGCGCGCAGGGTCTAATCCTGCCACCCGAACCGACCCGTCACTTGGTGCCACCAGCCCCGCCATGACGCGCATCAAGCTGGTCTTTCCCGACCCGTTGCGCCCGACAATCCCGATGCGCGCCTCGTTTAGGTGTAGGTCAATGTCCGTCAAGATGACCTTGCCGGCCACGCCGTAGCCCACCCCGCGCAATTCGATCCCAGACGTCGCCATATCCACCGCCCCTAGCCCTTGGTGCGCTTTAGCCGCCAAACCGCCCCGCGCAAAGCAAAAAGGGCGACCGTTGCCGCCGCCCTTTCAAACTCTCATCAAACCCCTGAAAGGTGTGGCGGGGCCTTAGCCCTTTTGCGCCGCCGCCACGGACTCTTCCAAAATCACCATCGCTTCGGTGAAATGCGCGTCTGGGATCGTGATGGGCGCCAAAAAGCGCACAACGTTGCCGTAGACGCCGCAGGTCAGCAGGATCAAACCGCGCTTTTGCGCCTCGTTCTTCACGCGGTTGGTAAAGCCTGCGTCGGGTTCGTGGTTGGCGGGGTTGGCGAATTCGACCGCAACCATGAAGCCCGGTCCGCGGATGTCGGAAATCTCGGGCGTGGTCGAGCGGATCGATTCCAGCTTTTGCTTCAGGCGGCTGCCCAGTTCATTGGCGCGGGCGCAAAGCTTTTCGTCTTCGATCACATCCAGCACGGCATGGGCTGCGGCGATGCCAATCGGGTTGCCGCCATAGGTGCCGCCCAGACCGCCGGGATTGGCGGCATCCATCAGGCTGGCCTTGCCAGTCAGGGCCGCGATGGGAAAGCCACCGCCCAGACCCTTGGCCATGGTCGTGATGTCAGCCGCGACACCGTAGCCTTCCATGGCAAACATCGTGCCGGTGCGGGCAAAGCCGGTTTGCACCTCGTCAGCGATCATGACGATGCCATGTTCGTCGCACAAAGCGCGGATCGCTTTGACCAGATCGGTCGGCGCGGGGTAAAACCCGCCTTCGCCCTGCACCGGTTCAAAGATAATCGCCGCAACCCGACCCGGATCAAGATCGGCCTTAAACAGCTTGGTGATCCCGGCCATGGCATCGGCGGTCGAGATGTGGTGCACCTCTTGCGGGAAAGGCACGTGGTAGACATCGGGCATCATCGCCCCGAAGCCCTTCTTATAAGGTTCCACCTTGCCGGTCAGGGTCATGCCCATAAACGTGCGCCCGTGAAAGGCCCCGCCAAAGGCGATAACCGCCGAACGCCCCGTGGCATAGCGCGCCACCTTGATGGCGTTTTCCACGGCTTCTGCGCCCGTGGTCACAAAGACCGTCTTTTTATCAAAATCGCCCGGAACGATGGCATTCAAACGCTCAGCCAAGTGGATGTAGTTTTCGTAAGGCAGCACTTGGTGGCAGGTGTGGGTGAAACGTTCCAGCTGCTTATGGACGGCCTCGATCACTTTGGGGTGGCGGTGGCCGGTGTTAACCACGGCAATGCCAGCGGCAAAGTCGATGTAGCGGTTGCCTTCGATGTCCCAGACTTCCGAGTTCAGGGCCTTGTCGACATAGATCTGGGTTTGCATCCCCACGCCACGGGCAATCGAATCAGTCCGGCGAAGGGCGACATCTGCGTTCTTCATCATGCTCTCCTGTGCACCGCATCGGGGGAAATGGCCTGCCCCTGCGGCTTTGACGCTATTTGCACGAAGTTTGCCTGCGGTTTCAATCCCATCAGCGGCTTTTTTCGGGCGGGTGGTGACAGGGCAGGGCGCGGTTTACGCTTCTTTAACCGTTCTTGGCGCAATTTTGCCGAGATCGGAGCCCTAATGTCGTATCTGCCCACCCAAGAAGACCCCACGCTTTGGCTGCAACTGATCCGCTCGCGCAGGATTGGCCCTGTCACCTTTCACAGGCTTCTGGCCGAGCATGGCGGTGTCGAAGCTGCGCTGACCGCTTTGCCAGAGATTGCAAAAGCGGCGGGCATTGACGACTACGAAGTTTGCCCCCTTGGCGTGGCGCGCCATGAATTGGCCCAAGGCCGCGCTGCAAAGGCGCGGCTCTTGCGCTTTAATGGGGCGGACTACCCGCAGGCCTTGCTTACGCTGCCCGATGCGCCGCCCGTGGTTTGGGCGCAGGGGGACGTGTCTTTGCTCAATCGGCCTTCGGTGGCCTTGGTGGGCGCACGCAATGCCTCTTCCTTGGGCCTGCGGATGGCCCGTCGGCTGGCCTTGGCTTTGGGCGGGGCAGGGCAGGTGGTGGTTTCGGGTCTTGCGCGCGGCATAGATGCTGCGGCGCATGATGCGGCACTTGCTACGGGCACTGTTGCGGTGCAGGCGGGTGGGGTGGATGTGATTTACCCTGCAGAAAACGCTGAATTGGCCGCGCAAATTCTGGCACAGGGCTGCCGCATTTCTGAACAGCCGATTGGAATGCCGCCCCAAACTCGCCATTTCCCGCTGCGCAACCGAATCATCTCGGGCTTGTCGCGGGCTGTGGTGGTGGTCGAGGCGGCTGCGCGTTCGGGTTCCTTGATCACGGCAGAGACAGCGTTGGAGCAGGGGCGCGAGGTTTTCGCCGTGCCCGGCCACCCTTTTGATGCCCGCGCCGAGGGCTGCAACCGGCTGATCCGCGACGGCGCAACGCTGCTGCGCGGGCCGCACGACCTGTTTGAAGGGCTGGGGATTGTGGTGAAAGGGGTGCAGCGCAAAGACCCCAGCGATCAGGCCCTTTGCGACCCACCCCCCGGACCCGTTCCCGCCCCTCGCCCTTTGGGCGACACGGCCGCGCTGCATGCGCAAATCTTGGCCAAGCTTGGTCCATCGCCATTGGCCGAGGATCAATTGATCCGAGACTTGGCCCTGCCCGCCGCTGCCTTGACCAGCGAACTTGTCACGCTGGAACTGGACGGCAAGATTGAACGCCAATCTGGCGGATTGATCGCAAGGCGCTGAACGGCGCCAAAGCCCCGGTTGACATTCCGCGCCAATCGCCCACATCTTGCGCCGCTGTGCAGATCGGGGCTGATTGCCATGGTCGCTTGGCGCGTTTGAAAGGAATTCCATGCCCGTTGTCGTTGTCGAATCCCCGGCCAAAGCCAAGACGATCAACAAATATCTGGGCAGCAATTACACGGTTCTGGCCTCTTACGGCCATGTCCGCGACCTGCCGCCCAAGGACGGCTCGGTCAACCCCGACGACAATTTCGCCATGACATGGGAAGTGGCCGCCGACAGCCGCAAGCATATCAAGGCCATCACCGACGCGCTGAAAACCGATGACGAGCTGATCCTTGCCACCGACCCCGACCGCGAGGGCGAGGCGATTTCGTGGCATTTGACCGAAGCGCTGGCATCGGTGATCGCCAAGGGCAAGAAAAAGGTCAGCCGCGTGACCTTTAACGCCATCACCAAATCTGCCGTTACCGAAGCCATGGCCCGCCCAAGGCAGGTCGACCAGCCGCTGGTTGAAGCCTATCTCGCACGCCGCGCTTTGGATTATCTGGTGGGGTTCACCCTGTCGCCCGTTTTGTGGCGCAAGCTGCCTGGGGCGAAATCGGCGGGCCGCGTGCAATCAGTTTGCCTGCGCCTGATCGTCGAGCGCGAGATGGAGATTGAAGCGTTCCGCGCGCAGGAATTCTGGACCGTCTCTGCCGTTTTGGCCACGCCGCGCGGGGCAGAGTTTGAGGCGCGCTTGGTTGTGCTGGGCGGTAAGAAACTAGATAAATTCGATATTCCAACGGCAGAAACAGCAGAATTGGCTTTGGCTGCTATCAACAATCGAACCTTCTCGGTCGTCTCGGCGGAAAAGAAACCCGCCAGCCGAAACCCCTATGCGCCCTTTATGACCTCCACCTTGCAGCAAGAGGCCAGCCGCAAATATGGCATGGGGGCCAAGGCCTGTATGTCGGCAGCGCAGCGGTTGTATGAGGCGGGCTATATCACCTATATGCGCACCGACGGCATCGACATGGCCCCCGAAGCCGTTATGTCGGCCCGCGATGTGATCAAAGCAACCTTTGGCGCCGCCTATGTGCCCGACAGCCCAAGGATGTATAAGAACAAGGCGAAAAACGCCCAAGAAGCGCATGAATGTATTCGCCCCACGGATATGGCCGCCGCGCCCGAAAAACTGCGTTTGGTCGAGGCGGATCAGAAAAAGCTTTACGATCTGATCTGGAAACGCACCATCGCCAGCCAGATGTCGGCCGCGCGGATGGAACGGACGGTGGTCGAGATCGCCTCGCCAGACGGGCAGGTGGGCTTGCGCGCCAATGGGCAGGTGGTGCTGTTTGACGGGTTCTTGAAAGTCTATGACGAGGGCCGCGACGACGAAGGTGATGACGAAGGCCGTCTGCCGCAGATTGATGCAGGCGATAAGGTCGACAAGCGCGAAGTCACGCCAGAACAACACTTTACCCAGCCTTTGCCGCGCTACACCGAAGCAACCCTTGTCAAGCGGATGGAAGAATTGGGGATCGGTCGCCCGTCTACCTATGCCTCTGTTATCACCACGATCCAAGACCGCGAATATGTTAAGAAAGACAAGAACCGCCTGATCCCCGAAGACAAGGGGCGGCTGGTGACGGCGTTTTTGACAAACTATTTCCACCGCTATGTCGATTTCAATTACACGGCGGGCCTTGAATCGGAACTGGACGATGTCTCGGCGGGAAGCCGCAGTTATACCGATGTGTTGACGCGCTTTTGGCGCGATTTCAACGCCGCCATCGCCGAAACCGCCGATCTGCGGATTGGCGAGGTGTTGGACAAGATTGACGAATTTCTGGCCCCCCACCTGTATCCTGCCCGCGCCGACGGCTCTGATCCGCGCATTTGCCCGACCTGCGGGAAGGGCCGCTTGCATCTGAAAACGGCGCGTTCCGGCGGGGCCTTCATTGGCTGCGGCAGCTATCCTGAGTGCCGTTATACCCGCGCCATTTCTGGCAACGAAGAGGGTGGGTCGGTCGAGGGGCGCGTTTTGGGGGTGGAAGACGGCGTTGAAATCAGCCTGCGCACGGGGCGTTTTGGCCCCTATGTGCAAAAGGGCGAGGCAACGACCGACGTGCCCAAACCGCCGCGCGCCAGCCTGCCCAAGACATGGCCGCCCGAAGACCTTACGCTGGAGCGCGCGCTTGATCTGCTGAACCTGCCGCGCCTAGTGGGCCAGCATCCCGACGATGCCGCCCCCGTCGAGGCCGCGATTGGCCGCTTTGGTCCTTACGTCAAGCACAACAGCACCTATGCCAACCTGCCCGATGTGGAAGAGGTGTTCACCATCGGCATGAACCGCGCCGTCGAGGTTTTGGCGCAAAAGCTGGCGGGCCGTCCGGGGCGTGGGGCTGTGGCGGTGGCGCTGAAAGAGTTGGGCGCGCATCCGGATGGCGGGGTGATCAGCATCATGCCCGGCAAATATGGCCCCTATGTCAAATGGGCCAAGGTCAACGCCACAATCCCCAAGACGATTGACCCAGAGGCGCTGACGCTTGAAGACGCTTTGGCCCTGATTGCCGAAAAGGCAGGCAAAGCGCCCGCTAAGAAGCCCGCCCGCAAGGCGGCAGCGCCCAAGACGGCGGCGAAGCCCAAGGCTGCTGCAAAGCCAAAGACGGCAGCGGTCAAGACGACTGCCGCCAAGGCCGATGCGAAAAAGCCGGCTATCAAGAAAGCCCCTGCCAAGAAGCCCGCGGCGAAAGCGGTGGAAGGCTAAGCCCTAGCCGTTGCGTGGGTCGATCAGGCGTCCCATCAGGGACGCCGCCCGCACCACCCCGATGCGTGCGCCGTTCAAAGTTACCGCCAATTCCGGCGCGCCCTTGGCCAAAAGGGCCATGACCTCTTTGACGGGCAGGTGGGCTGCGACACTGGCGGCGGTGTCGGTGGCGCCCTGCTCCATCACATCTTGCGCGGTCAGAACGCCCAAGGGGTTCATATGGGCGACAAAATCGGCGACATAATCGCTGACGGGGTTGGCGATGATTTCGCGCGCGGTGCCGATTTGCACGATGCGGCCGCCGTCCATCAAGGCGATGCGGTTGCCCAGTTTGAACGCCTCGTCCAGATCATGGCTGACAAAGATGATCGTGCGTTTCAGCTTGGCTTGCAGGTCTAACAACTCGTCTTGCAAACGGGCACGGATCAAGGGGTCAAGGGCAGAAAAGGGTTCATCCATCAGCAAGATCGGCGCTTGGGTGGCAAAGGCGCGCGCCAGCCCCACGCGCTGCTGCATCCCGCCGGACAATTCGCCCACCTTGCGCTCGGCCCATTGGGTCAGGTTCACCAGGGCGAGCTGTTCATCCACCCGCGGCTTGCGCGCTGCGGCATCAAGGCCTGCCAGTTCCAGCCCAAGGCCCACATTCTCGCGCACGCTACGCCAAGGCAGTAAGCCAAACTGTTGAAACACCATGGCAATGCGGTTCAGCCGCAGGTGGCGCAGGGTGAGGGCATCGGCCTTGGTCACCGACACCATCTTGGCCCCGTCCGACACAAGCACCTCGCCGCGCACCACGGGGTTCAGCGCGTTCACCCCGCGCAACAGGGTGGATTTGCCCGACCCTGACAGGCCCATCAGCACCAAAATCTCGCCCTCGGCCACGGTTAGGCTGCAATCATGCACGCCCAAAATCTGGCCGGTTTTGCTTTGAATGTCTGCCCGGCTCATCCCCTGATCCATCAGGGGCAGGGCCAGATGTGGTTTGTCGCCAAAGACGATGGAAACGCGGTCAAAGACAACGGCCGTCATCCTTTCACCTCGCGCTGAAATATGCTGCGCAAAGCAATGGCCACCACGACAATGACAAAGCCCGATTCAAACCCCTTGGCCGCGTTGACCGAGGCTAAGGCCCGCATCACCGGCACCCCCAACCCATTGGCCCCCACCATCGAGGCAATCACCACCATCGACAGCGACAGCATGATCGTCTGGTTCAACCCCACCATGATCTGCGGCAGGGCCCAAGGCAGTTCCACCTTCCACAAGCGCTGGCGCGGGGTGGCGCCAAAGGCGGTTGCGGCTTCCAAAAGTGCTGTGGGGGTAGAGGCCACGCCAAGTTCGGTCAGCCTGATCGGTGCGGGCAGGACAAAAATCACCGTGGCGATCAGGCCGGGCACCATGCCGATGCCAAAGAAGATGATGGCCGGAATAAGATAGACAAAGGTTGGCAAGGTTTGCATCAGGTCAAGCACCGGCGAAATCGCGGCGTTCAGACGCGCATTATGGGCGCAGGCGATGCCAATCGGCACGCCAATCGCCATGCACACGGCACAAGAGGATAAGATCAGCGTCAGGCTTTCGGTGGTTTCTTTCCAATATCCTTGGTTGACCACAAATAAGAACCCAAGCCCCACGCCCAGACAAATCTTCCAATTGCGCTGCAAAACCCAAGCCAGCGCTACGAAAAGGGCAATCATAACCAAAGGGTTGGGTGCCTGAAGCAGCCATAAGAAGCACGCAATCAAACCTTCCAGCGCCCATGAAATGGTGTCGAAGATGGCTGTCATATGGGTTTTCATCCAGACGAACACCATATTGGCCACCGATCCGACCGGGATCTTTGCTGCCGTCAACCACTCCATCCCGCTCTTCCCCTTTAGAAAAAAGGCCCCGGATTCGATCCGGGGCCCTCAAAGTTTACTGCAATGCTGCCGTCACAGCCGCCACGGCATCGCCACCGTCTTTGGTGGTCACGCCGGCCAGCCAAGGCGTGATGACATCGGGATGGGCTGCCAGCCAAGTCTTGGCCGCCACGGCAGGGTCGGCGCCGTCGTTCAAGATGGCGCCCATGATCTCATTCTCCATCGCCAGCGAGAAGACGAGGTTGGACAACAGCTTACCGGTGTTGGGGCATTCGGCCGACAGGCCCGCGCGGGTGTTGGTGTAAACGGTCGCCCCGCCCAGATTGGGGCCAAAGAAATCGTCGCCGCCGGTCAGATAGGTCATCTTGAAATTGGCGTTCATCGGGTGGGGCTCCCAGCCCAAGAAGATGATCGGCTTTTGCGCCTGATCTTCTTTGGCGACCTGGGCCAACATGCCTTGTTCGCTGCTTTCAACCAGTTCGATGGCCGCATCTTTCAGGCCAAAGGCGTTGGCTTCGATCATATCCAAGATCAGCTTGTTGCCGTCGTTGCCAGCTTCGATGCCGTAGATCTTGCCATCCAGATCGGCGGCATGGGTGGCAATATCGGCGAAATCTTTGATGCCGAGGGCAGCGCCAGCTTCGTTGGTCGCCAGCGTGTATTTCGCGCCTTCCAAGTTGGCGGTCAGCGATTCGACGGTTTTGGCATCCAGATAGGGTTGGATGTTCGACGCCATCGTGGGCATCCAGTTGCCCAAGAACACATCTACGTCGCCCTTGGCCAAGGCCTCATAGGTCACAGGAACTGACAGAACCTGCGTTTCGGTTTCATAGCCCAAAGCCTGCAAAATCAGGCTGGTTGCGGCGGTGGTGGCGGTGATGTCCGTCCAGCCAACGTCAGAAAAGGTCACTTTGTCGCAGCCGGCCGCAAAGGCAGAACCGGTGAAGGCGAAGGCCACGGCGGTGGCAAGCAGAGTGGATTTGAAGGTCATGGGGGCTCCCTGTTTTTTGTTGATTGACGAGTCAATAAACTTCAAGCTAGCTGCAAAAAGCAAGTGTTTTTCACAAGCACCCACAAGGACAGCATGCCGAAGCTTGGGATGGAGCCTATACGCAAAGACGCGCTCGTCAAAGCCACGATCACCGAGATCGGGCGGACGGGGTCTTTGGATGTGACGGTCAGCCAGATTGCCAAGCGTGCGGGCATGTCCAGCGCGCTGGCGCATCATTACTTTGGCTCGAAAGAAGACATGTTTTTGGCCGCGATGCGCCACATCATGACGATTTACGGGGCCGAGGTGCGCGGGGCTTTGGGCGTGGCACAAACCCCCATGGCGCGGATCGAGGCGATTGTGGTGGCCTCTTTCAGCGCGGCGAACTTCCGGCGCGAGGCGGTAGGGGCTTGGCTAAACTTTTGGGTTCTGGCCCAAACCGTACCGCAGGCCAAACGATTGGTCGCCGTTTATCAGCGGCGCTTGAAATCGAACCTGTTGGTGGGCCTTCGGCCCTTGGTGGGGGCCCGGGCCGAGGCCATTGCCGAAGGCTTGGGCGCCTTGATCGATGGGCTTTATCTGCGCGAGGTCTTGCGCCCCGGTGCGCCGGATGGGGCGGCGGCGGCGCAGATGGCGCGGGCATATCTGGCGGCGCATCTGGCCGATGCCCCATAGGAACTCAACTGACAGGGTCGCTACGGCCCTAAAACAGCAAAGGCGCACCGCAGGGGGCGAAGGGATATGCAGGCAGAGTATGTGATCATCGGTTCAGGATCGGCAGGGTCGGCTTTGGCTTACCGTTTGGGGCAGGCGGGCCAGCGCGTGATTGTGATTGAGGCGGGCGGCACCGATGCGGGCCCCCTGATCCAGATGCCTGCCGCTTTGTCTTATCCGATGAATATGCCGCGCTATGACTGGGGCTTTCATTCCGAACCCGAACCGCATTTGGGCGGGCGGGTTCTGGCCACACCGCGCGGGCGCGTGGTGGGGGGGTCATCCAGCATCAACGGCATGGTCTATGTGCGCGGCCATGCCCATGATTATGACACATGGGAGTCGATGGGGGCGCAAGGCTGGGCCTATGCCGATGTGCTGCCCTATTTCAAACGCATGGAAAACTGGCACGGCGAAGACGGGCAGCCGTCCGAATTTCGCGGCACCGATGGCCCGTTGCACATCACCCGTGGCCCGCGCAACAATCCGCTGTTTGACGCCTTTGTCACCGCTGGCCGCCAAGCGGGCTACAACACCACCGCCGATTACAACGGTCAGGCCCAAGAAGGCTTTGGCGCGATGGAGGCGACGATCTGGAAGGGTCGGCGCTGGTCTGCGGCCAATGCCTATCTTAAACCCGCGCTGAAACAGGGTAATGTGCAGCTTTACCACGCCCTGGCGCGGAAGGTCGTCATCGAAGATGGCCGCGCGGTAGGGGTGGAGGTGCAGCGCGGCGACAAGATCGAAGTGATCCGTGCCGCGCGCGAGGTGATCGTGGCGGCATCTGTCATCAATACGCCTAAAATCCTGATGCATTCAGGCATTGGCCCTGCGGCGCATTTGGCCGAAATGGGAATTGGCGTGATCGCCGACCGCCCCGGGGTGGGGGCCAATCTGCAAGACCATCTGGAACTGTACCTGCAATTCGCGGCCAGCCAGCCTGTCACGCTGTACAAATACTGGAACCTGTGGGGCAAGGCGCTGATCGGGGCGCAGTGGATGTTGACAGGCAAAGGGCTTGGCGCATCCAACCAGTTTGAAAGCTGCGGGTTTATCCGCTCGCGGGCGGGGATCGACTATCCTGACATCCAGTACCACTTCTTGCCAATTGCCGTGCGCTATGATGGCAAAGCCTCGGCCCATGGGCATGGGTTTCAGGTGCATACGGGGCCGATGCGGTCGCGGTCGCGCGGCGCGGTCACGCTGCGCTCGGCCGATCCTTTGGCACCGCCGAAGATTGTGTTTAACTACATGGCACACGCCGACGATTGGCATGATTTCCGCACAGCCATTCGCCTGACGCGCGAAATTTTCGCGCAAGACGCCTTTAAGCCCTATGTGAAATCTGAAATCCAACCGGGGGCGGGCGTGGAATCAGACGAGGATCTGAACGACTTCATCCGCGCCCATGTTGAAAGCGCCTATCACCCCTGCGGCACGTCCCGCATGGGGCGGCGTGATGATCCGATGGCCGTGGTTGACCCAGAACTGCGGGTGATCGGGGTCGAAGGGCTGCGCGTGGTGGACAGTTCGATCTTCCCGCAGGTGACCAATGGCAACCTGAATGGCCCGTCGATCATGACAGGCGAAAAGGCCGCTGATCACATCTTGGGCAAGGGCATGCTGGCTCGGTCGAACCAGCAGCCGTGGATCAACCCCAACTGGCGCACATCGCAGCGTTAAATTTCTGCTTGACGGGCCAAGCGTTCAAATAAGGTTTTGACAATCCGATCCGCTTCGGCGGCGCGGTCTTTCACGATGCGGGCTGTCAGACCTCGCGCCTCCATCGTACCGGTCCATGAAAGGGTTTTGCTGCCATCGGGGCCGATGTGCGGCGTTACATTCAACCCGATGGAAACACCGCCACCAATGCGGTGGTCGGCTTGAATGTCGATATGGCTTTCGGCCACACCTGTGGTTTGACGAAGGCTGATATGCCCCGCCAGATTAAGCAAAATTACCCCGATCCTGCGCCGGAAGGTGAAGGCAATCGTCTCTGCGACGGGTTCCGAAAAGAGAAACCCATCCGGAGCAATTTTGCCCAAAACATTTGGATCACGCAAAAGATGCAGCGCCTTCTCTGGCGGGCAAGTTGTCGGAATAGAGCCCTGAATTTTCATTTTTTTATCCAATAAACTTTGGTCATCATTGTCAACTAAAGGTGCTTTTTATCAGTCTTTTGCCCTCCACAAAAGGGGGAACATCGTCAAGGTCGATAAAACCGAACATCCCAGCATCAGCACGATCAACGGCATCTCGCCCGAACCTGGGGGCAGGGCCGCAACGGCCAAGGCTGACAAAGCCGCCCCGCCACCGATCACAATCGCCCCGCCAAGGCCCGAGGCCGTCCCGGCAAGGTCCGGTCGCACCGACAGCATTCCGGCATTGGCATTGGGCAGCGCCATACCGTTGCCCACACCCAAGGCGACCATCGCCCCAAAGAATGGGATCGCCCCCGAAAGGCCAGCCCAAGTCACAAGCGCCAAAAAGGCCATCCCGCCTGTGGTAATCATCGTCCCCGCCACAATCATCGGATTCATGCCAAAGCGCACTGAAAAGCGCCCGGCCAAGAAGTTTCCCGCAGCATAGCCCAGGGCGGGCAGCGCAAAAGCCAGCCCGATGGCTGAAGGTTGCAGCCCGAAGACCTTTGCACCAACATAGGGGGCGCCACCCAAAAAGGCGTAAAAACAGCCCGAGGCAAAAGTGGCGGATCCGCAATAGGCCCAAAACCTGCCCGCCCCCAAAAGGGCGGGGTAAAGGCGAATTTGTTGAGCAAAACTGCGCTGGGCTGTGGTGGCGGTTTCGCCCATATCAGCCCAAGTCAGGACTGTCACAACCAGTCCTAAGATTAACAGCATGACAAAGGTCGATTGCCAGCCAAATACCTCTTCCAGCGTACCGCCAAGCACGGGGCCAATCATAGGCACCAAACTCATCCCCATGGTGATATACCCAATCATCGATGCGGCGCGGGGGCCTTCGACCATGTCGCGCACCACAGCGCGGCTTAACACCATGCCCGCCGTCACCACCGCTTGGGCCATGCGACATGCCAAAAACACCGAGGCATTGGG
Source organism: uncultured Rhodobacterales bacterium (assembly GCA_903845215.1). GTDB lineage: Bacteria > Pseudomonadota > Alphaproteobacteria > Rhodobacterales > Rhodobacteraceae > Stagnihabitans. Next base: position 24,890 of record CAIMWI010000006.1, read on the forward strand.
GGCCAGCAACGTGCCGATGGTCGCCAGCAGGAAGATGGCCAATGCCCCCAGCACCACGGGCCTCCGGCCAAAACGGTCGCTAATCGGTCCGATGACCACCTGCAACACCGCCGACAGGGCCAGATAAAGCGACACTGCAAGTTGCATCAGCCCGTAAGGAACATCGAAATATAAGGCCATCTGCGGCAAGGATGGCAGCATCAAGTTTAAAGTCAGGGCCGAAAGACCGGTTAACAGGGTCAGCGTCAGCAGGCGCGGCGGCGTTGTCCGGTTCAAGAAAACGCTTTTTGGCAATGCTTTTACCATTTGCATCCCCACAAAGCGGGACAAAGCGCCAAGTTAGATACCCAGCTGCGCTGGGCACAGCCGTTATGGGGGTTGTGAAGCCGTTGCAAGCCGCGCCAATCCTGCGCCGCAAAGACGCTGGCTTCGCGCAACGGCGGCACGATGCGGATAGGTCTGGAAGAAAATTGCATGGCCCCTCGGCAAGTATGCGCGCCGTTTACCGCACAAACATCGCAAAGTGCAGGGGTGACAACGCTATGTTGTCACGAATTTGTCGCCTTCAAGTCATTTTATTGCGACCCCGCGCAATATTTTTGCTTTCCGCTGCGGCGCGGCACATCTATGTTGCGCGCACAATGCCTGTCATACGGGCGACTTGAATGCAAAAGGACCCGTGCCATGGATGTAATGCTTGAACTGGAAACGCGGCGGCGGGCCGCCCGCGAGGGTGGTGGCCAAAGACGGATCGAGGCGCAACATGGCAAAGGCAAACTGACCGCACGCGAGCGGGTGGAAGTGTTGCTAGATGAGGGCTCGTTCGAAGAGTTCGACATGTTCGTGGCGCACCGCTGTACCGATTTCGGGATGGAAGCCGACCGCCCAGCAGGGGACGGCGTTGTCACAGGCTGGGGCACGATCAACGGGCGCATGGTTTATGTGTTCAGTCAGGATTTTACGGTCTTTGGCGGGTCTTTGTCAGAAACCCATGCCAAGAAGATCTGCAAGATCATGGACATGGCCATTCAAAACGGCGCGCCGGTGATTGGCATCAACGATTCGGGCGGGGCGCGGATTCAAGAGGGTGTTGCCTCGCTGGCGGGCTATGCCGAGGTGTTTCAGCGCAACATCATGGCATCTGGCGTGGTGCCGCAGATCAGCTTGATCATGGGCCCTTGTGCGGGCGGCGCGGTCTATTCCCCCGCGATGACCGACTTTATTTTTATGGTCAAAGACAGCTCTTATATGTTCGTGACCGGCCCCGATGTGGTCAAGACCGTGACCAACGAAGTGGTGTCTGCCGAAGAATTGGGTGGGGCATCGACTCACACCAAGAAATCTTCAGTTGCGGACGGTGCTTATGAAAATGACATCGAAATGCTGGCCGAAGCGCGGCGGCTGTTTGACTTCCTGCCGCTCAACAATCGCGAAAAAGCCCCCGTCCGCCCGTTTTTCGACGATCCGGCGCGGCTGGAAGCCAGCCTTGATACGCTGATTCCCGATAACCCCAACCAGCCCTACGATATGAAAGAGCTGATCCACAAAGTCGCCGACGAGGGCGATTTTTTCGAGATCCAGCGCGATTATGCCGCCAATATCATCACGGGGTTTGTGCGGCTGGAAGGGCAGACGGTCGGCGTGGTGGCCAACCAGCCGATGGTTCTGGCAGGATGCTTGGACATCGACGCCTCGCGCAAGGCGGCGCGGTTTGTGCGGTTTTGTGATGCCTTTGAAATTCCGATCCTGACCTTAGTGGACGTGCCGGGCTTTTTGCCCGGTGTGGCCCAGGAATTGGGCGGGGTGATCAAGCACGGCGCCAAGTTGCTGTTTGCTTATGGCGAGGCGACTGTGCCCAAGGTCACTGTGATCACCCGCAAGGCTTACGGTGGGGCCTATGATGTGATGGCCTCTAAGCACCTGCGCGGTGATTTCAACTATGCTTGGCCCACGGCAGAGATTGCGGTGATGGGGGCCAAGGGCGCGGTGGAAATCCTGTATCGGTCTGAACTGGGCGATAAGGACAAGATCGCCGCACGGGTGAAAGACTATGAAACCCGCTTTGCCAACCCCTTTGTTGCCGCCGAAAAAGGGTTCATCGACGAGGTGATCCACCCGCAATCGACCCGCAAGCGCGTCGCGCGGGCCTTTGCGTCTTTACGGGGAAAGAAGCTGTCTAATCCTTGGAAAAAACACGACAATATCCCGCTGTGATGCCCCCACTCTTGCGAAATAGCTACATGTTCCGTGCGCCTGCCCTGATTGGATTTTTGCTGCCGCTGCCCCTTTGGGCGGGCGAGGCCATTCCCGTGCCGTCGGGCCAGGTTGTGACCTTGTTGGAAGCCGTGTCCAACGTGCCGGGCAACAACGGCCCTGCGCTGCGTTTTCGGTTTCTGGCCCCCGATATTGCACGGGATCTTGGAAGGATTGACCCCGACACTGCTGGCAGCGATATGGATCATCTATGTAACACGTTTGTGCTAAGCAACCTGCCCGACGATGGGGCCATTCCTGCCGAGATCATCATTTCCTTGTCTGACAGCGACGTGCCTTTGGGCGAAAACCATCCCGAAGCGACGCAGTTTTTTAACTCCTACAAGATCGAAGATGGCGTCTGCCAATGGGAGATGTTCTGAATGCCGCGCGCGCTTTTTAAAAGAAAGACTGGCCTATGCTGAAACATCGCGGCTTTCCCGGGCGTCTGCCGGGGTCTGATTTTCAATTCGTCATCCGTCGCGCCAATATGAAGGATGGGGCCACAAAAATCACCAAGCGAGAACGCTTTCGTGATCGCAAACATGTCGACCGCATGGCCGATGCGGGCTTTATGGCGGCCCTTTGGCAGTATTTTGGCGAAGAGCCGTTCGAACGCGGCAATCTGGATGCGGGCCGTTTGTCATGGCTTTTCGGCCGCGAGGTGGTGCCCGCCGAAGACCCGTTTAACCCCGCCTCTTACGACGCCCTGCTGAAAATTGATGCGGCGCGCGCGCGCGTATCTTTTCCCGAGGTTTTTGCCGAAGACGCGCCCGATGCCTTGGGTGGCGGCGACGAGGATTGGGAAGATTAAGATGCGCGCGCACTGCCCCTATGATCGTCTTGCGTCTGCGCCTGCGGCAAGCATAATCGCGAAGGAATGCCCATGTTTACCAAGATCCTGATCGCCAACCGCGGCGAAATTGCCTGCCGCGTGATCAAGACCGCCCGCAAGATGGGCATCAAAACCGTGGCCGTCTATTCCGACGCTGACCGGGGTGCGCTGCATGTTAAAATGGCGGACGAGGCCTATCATATCGGCCCTGCGCCGGCGGCCCAAAGCTATATCGTGATCGACAAGATTATCGAAGCGGTCCGCGCCACAGGCGCACAGGCTGTGCATCCCGGCTACGGCTTCTTATCCGAAAACCGCGCCTTTGCCGCAGCGCTAGAGGCTGAAGGCGTGGCTTTCATCGGCCCGCCCTCTTCGGCCATCGAACAGATGGGCGATAAGATAACGTCGAAGAAAATCGCCCAAGCGGCGGGGGTTTCCACGGTGCCGGGCTTTATGGGCATCATCGCGGATGCTGATGAAGCGGTGAAAATCTCGGGCGAGATTGGCTATCCGGTGATGATCAAAGCTTCGGCCGGCGGTGGTGGCAAAGGCATGCGCATTGCATGGGACGCCGCCGAGGCGCGCGAGGGCTTTCAATCTTCCAAAAACGAGGCGGCAGCTTCCTTTGGCGACGACCGGATTTTTATTGAAAAGTTCGTCACCCAACCCCGCCATATCGAAATTCAGGTCCTGGCCGACCAGCACGGCAACACGGTCTACTTGCACGAACGCGAATGTTCGATCCAACGCCGCAATCAAAAGGTGATCGAGGAAGCGCCCTCGCCGTTTCTTGATGCCGCAACCCGCAAGGCCATGGGCGAACAGGCCTGCGCTTTGGCGCGGGCTGTGGGCTACACCTCGGCGGGCACGGTGGAATTCATCGTGGACGGCAACCGCAACTTCTATTTCTTGGAAATGAACACCCGTTTGCAGGTCGAACATCCGGTGACGGAACTGATCACGGGGATTGATCTGGTTGAACAGATGATCCGCGTTGCGGATGGGCAAAAGCTGCCCTTCGCCCAAGGGGATATCAAAATCAACGGCTGGGCGATGGAAAGCCGCCTTTATGCCGAAGACCCATACCGCAAATTCCTGCCCTCGATAGGTCGGTTGACCCGCTACCGCCCGCCGGTTGAAGGGGCCACCGACCGCGGCGGCATCGTGCGCAATGACACCGGCGTATTCGAAGGTGGCGAGATTTCGATGTATTACGACCCGATGATCGCCAAGCTGTGTACATGGGGCCCCACCCGTGCTGCGGCGATTGAAGAAATGCGTCTGGCACTGGATACGTTCGAGGTCGAAGGCATCGGCCACAACCTGCCCTTCGTTGCCGCCGTGATGGACCACCCGCGCTTTACCTCTGGCAATATCACCACGGCCTTTATCGCCGAAGAATACCCCGATGGCTTCAAAGGGGCCACACTTGACCCCGACCTGATCCGCCGCGTGGCCGCCGCCGCCGCCGCCATGAACCGCGTCGCCGAGATTCGCCGCACCCGCATTTCCGGCACGATGGACAATCACAAACGCAAGGTCGGTGACGATTGGGTGGTTGATCTGCAAGGCGAGCGCATCGCCCTGCGCATTGCCGCCGATCATGACGGGTCAACCATCACCTTCGCCGATCACACCCATCTGCGCGTCACATCAGACTGGCAACCGGGCCAAGCCTTGGCGCGCTTGACGGTGGATGGCCATGCACTGGTGATGAAAGTCGCCAAAATACCCATGGGCTTTCGCCTGCGCCTGCGCGGTGGCGACCTGAAGGTGCTGGTCCGCTCACCCCGCGCCGCCGAACTTTCGCAGCATATGCTGGAAAAAATTCCGCCAGACACGTCGAAATTCCTGCTTTGCCCGATGCCGGGCCTCTTGGTGACCTTGGCCGTCGCCGTTGGCGACGAGGTGCAAGAGGGCCAAACCCTCGCCACTGTCGAGGCGATGAAGATGGAAAACATCCTCAAAGCCACCCGCGCCGGCGTGGTAAAAGCTGTCAAAGCGGTGCCCGGCGCCTCGCTGAAAGTCGACGAGATCATTTTGGAATTCGTCTGACCCTTTCATTCTTGCCCAAATATCCTCTGGGGTCCGGGGGCAGACAGCCCCCGGTTCCGCCGCCGCAAAAAAGGACATCGCCATGACCACCCGCGCTGACTGGGAAGCCCTTGCAACCCGTGACCTTAAGGGCAAGTCGCCCGATACCCTAACGTGGGCCACGCTGGAAGGCATCGCGGTCAAGCCGCTTTACACGGCGGAAGATACCGCAAACCTGCCCCACATGGGCGGTTATCCCGGCCTTGCGCCTTTCACCCGCGGTGTGCGCGCCACGATGTATGCGGGCCGCCCCTGGACGATCCGGCAATATGCGGGCTTCTCCACGGCAGAGGAATCGAACAACTTTTACCGCAAAGCGCTGGCGGCGGGCCAGCAAGGCGTGTCGGTTGCCTTCGATCTGGCCACCCACCGCGGCTATGATTCCGATCATCCCCGCGTGGTGGGCGATGTTGGCAAGGCGGGTGTTGCGATCGATTCCGTCGAGGATATGAAGATCCTATTCGACGGGATTCCCCTAGACAAAGTCTCTGTTTCGATGACGATGAACGGCGCTGTGATCCCGATCTTGGCCAATTTTATTGTTGCGGGCGAAGAGCAGGGCGTGGCCCGTGCGGCCCTGTCGGGCACGATCCAGAATGACATTCTCAAAGAATTCATGGTGCGCAACACCTATATCTATCCGCCCGAACCCTCGATGCGGATCGTGGCCGATATCATCGACTATACCGCGCGCGAGATGCCCAAGTTCAATTCGATCTCGATCTCTGGCTACCATATGCAGGAAGCGGGCGCGAATTTGGTGCAGGAACTGGGCTTTACCCTCGCCGATGGGCGCGAATATGTCCGCACGGCGCTGGCGCGCGGCATGAATGTTGACGATTTCGCCCCCCGTCTGTCATTCTTCTTCGCCATCGGCATGAACTTCTTCATGGAGGCCGCCAAGCTGCGCGCCGCCCGCCTGCTGTGGCACCGCATCATGGCCGAATTTGGCGCGCAAAAGCCCGAAAGCCTGATGCTGCGCACGCATTGCCAAACCTCTGGCGTGTCGTTGCAGGAAAAAGATCCCTATAACAACGTGATCCGCACGGCCTATGAGGCGATGTCGGCCGTCCTCGGCGGCACTCAGTCGCTTCACACCAATTCCTTTGACGAAGCGATGGCCCTGCCCACCGAGGCCTCAGCGCGCATCGCGCGCAACACACAGCTGATTTTGCAAGAAGAAACCGGCATCACTCATGTGGCCGATCCGCTGGCGGGCAGCTATTATGTCGAAACCCTCACCGCCCAGTTGGCCGAAGAGGCGTGGAAGCTGATCGAAGAGGTGGAATCTTTGGGCGGTATGACCAAGGCCGTCGCCTCTGGAATGCCCAAACTGCGCATCGAAGAAAGTGCCGCGCGCCGGCAATCGCTGATTGATCGCGGCACCGATGTGATTGTGGGCGTGAACAAATACCAGCCCGAAACCGATACGCCGGTTGATATCTTGTCGATCGACAATATCGCTGTGCGCGATTCTCAGATCGCCCGCTTGCAAGTGACCCGCGCGGCCCGCCACGAACCCGCAGCCCAAGCGGCCCTGCAAGCCCTAGAAGCAGCCGCCCGTTCCGACGGTAACCTGTTAGAGGCCGCTATCGTCGCGGCCCGTGCCCGTGCTACGGTTGGAGAGATTTCGACCGCCATGGAAAACGTCTTCGGTCGCCACAGAGCCGAGGTCAAAACCCTCGCGGGTGTCTACGGTGCGGGCTATGACGGCGATGAAGGTTTTGAAGCCATCCAAGCCGATATTCTGGCCTTTGAGGCAGAAGAAGGCCGCCGCCCGCGGATGCTGGTGGTCAAAATGGGTCAAGACGGCCATGATCGCGGTGCAAAAGTCATCGCCACAGCCTTTGCTGATATGGGCTTTGACGTTGACATGGGCCCGCTGTTTCAAACCCCCGAAGAGGCGGCTCAAGACGCCATCGACAATGATGTGCATGTCATCGGCATCTCGTCGCAAGCCGCAGGCCACATGACGCTGGCGCCAAAGCTGATAGAAGCCCTTGTTGCCAAAGGTGCAGGCGACATTCTCGTGATCTGTGGTGGTGTCATCCCCGGGCAGGATTATGAATTCCTGAAATCCAAAGGCGTCAAAGCGATCTTCGGCCCCGGCACCCATATCCCCAAAGCCGCCGCCGAAATCCTCGCCCTGATCTGCGCCACGCGCTAAGCCTTTCACCGAGGCGCAAATACTCCGCAGGGGTCCGGGGGGCGCGCAGCCCCCCGGCCTTGCCCAAGCAAAAAGCCCGCTGGCGACAGCGGGCTTTTTGCTTGGGGCAAGGATGTGCGGCGACCTCGGGGAGGAGGTCGAGGTCGCCGCTGGTCCGTAGGCCTTTGGGAGGAGGTAAGGGCCCGCGTACATCGTGGGTCGCAAAATCGTGCGACCGAATTCCGCGACGGTGCCCCGGGGGGAGGCTGGGCGCCGTCGCACTTGGCCGTCACCCGGGGAGGAGGTCGGGGTTAGACGAAGAAGAAAGCGGCACCCTCAGGGAGGAGGTTGAGGATGCCGCCGGTCCGATTGCCCAGGGGAGGAGGTCCGGGCCGCCGAAGTCTGACCCCGTTAGGGGCCTTGTAGAAAAGCGACGATGCCAGAGAGGAGAAGAGCACCGCCGCACTTGACCAACCACTTGCAGGGAGGAGGTTGCAAGCCTAGGCCAAGATTAAACTTTGTACGCCGCCTCGCGCGCCACATCGGCAATGTTTGCACGGCTAAGACCCAGATCTGACAGGTCGCGGTCAGACAGATGGTTGAGTTCATAAAGCGTCTGATTGAACACACGGCGGCGGGCGAATGCGTCTTTCAATCCCACAGCCAAAGCGGCGAACCGATCATAAAAGCTCACCTGCGCCGCACGAGTCGAAGTCATATATGCCATTTTCAGCCTCACATTTTTTCTGTCGCGCGGCCCCTTTGAGGAACGATTTCATCAGGTCCAGCGCTGCTGAGACAAAGATGGGGTAAATGCTGCACTTGCACAATAGGCCGATGACTCAATGCCGCCATGCGCCCCGTGCATGGCTGTGTGTCAAAAAATGTTCATACTTATCAATATTATCGCTTAATTTTTGAGCGTTTGGTCAAGACAGGCTTGCCCTTTGCTGCAAAGGAGAACACCTTAGAAAGGCCTTTGTCATAGGAGAATTTCATGGCCCCGACGCGCGATATGGTGATGGCGGAACTGGCAAAGATTGCCACCCCAAGTGGGGGCAATCTGGTGCGCGACGATTTGGTGCGCGCCCTGACGATCGAGAGCGGTGTTGTGCGTTTCGTGATCGAAGCGCCCAGTGCCGATCTGGCCCGCGCTATGGCCGGGGCGCAACAGGCGGCCGAATCCGCGCTGCGCCGATTAGAGGGTGTGACCGCAGTGCAGGTTGTTTTGACAGCCCACGGCCCTGCGGCCAAACCCGCTGCCGCGGCCGAAGTGCCCTCGCTGAAAGTCGGCGGCCATCCCACGCCGCATCAGGGTGGCCCTGCGCGGGTGTCTGGGGTGGATCGGATCATCGCCATCGCTTCCGGCAACGGGGGGGTGGGCAAATCGACCGTGGCGTCGAACCTTGCCGTCGCACTGGCGCGGCAGGGACGACGGGTGGGGCTATTGGATGCAGATATTTACGGACCCTCGCAACCGCGCATGATGGGCGTGTCCAAACGTCCTGCCTCGCCCGATGGCAAGACAATTGAACCCTTGCACGCGCATGGCGTGACGATGATGTCGATTGGCCTCATGCTGAAAGAGGATGAAGCCGTGATCTGGCGTGGCCCGATGCTGATGGGCGCCTTGCAGCAACTGATCAACCAAGTGGCGTGGGGACGGTTGGATGTGCTGGTGATCGACCTGCCGCCGGGCACGGGTGATGTGCAACTGACACTGGCGCAGCGCACCCATCTGACGGGGGCCATCGTTGTGTCGACCCCGCAAGACGTGGCCCTGCTGGATGCCCGCAAGGCGCTGGATATGTTTGACAAGCTCAAAGTCCCTGTGCTGGGCCTGATCGAGAATATGTCGACCTATATCTGCCCCAATTGCGGGCATGAGGCCCATATCTTTGGTCACGGTGGTGTTGCGGCCGAGGCAATCAAGTTGAACTTGCCCTTTTTGGGCGAATTGCCCTTGAACCTAGACGTGCGGATCGCCGGCGATGCGGGCACACCCATCGCCGCCACCGACAGCCCCTTGGCGGAACCCTATGTCCGCTTGGCGCGCCGGTTGATTGACGGTGGCATGGGCTGAACCGGAGTTTCGCGTTTGCAAAGCGGCCCCGCGCCTGAACCGGGGGCTTTTTCGACCTGCCGTGCCCTTTGCAGAGTATTTTTGCAAAGGCAAAGCCCTGTAGCAGCCTTTTAGGGGGTGATTCGCGGAAATAGTCCGGGAAATCACCCCACCGAGATGGGAAACAGGCCAGAAAGCGGTCTTTTCGGCAAAAAGTGATCAGCAGTTAAAATCTGTGCTGGTTGCGAGTTTCTAAATATAGAGAAAAGAGATGATTTTGGCACAATATATAGAAATCTGACGTGCCCTGATTGTGATGATTTTTCATTCTCGCCAAAAGTGGGGCGTTTTCCCAAGATTTCCCTTGAAAAGGGGGTCCATCCCGTCCATAAAGAATAGCAAGAGACGGGCAGCTTCTTAGGGCGGACGATACGACCCAAAATAAAAGAGCCAGAGGCAGGTTCATCAGGCTCCCTTCTTGAAAGAAAAAATGAATCCGGCGCGCGGCGCGACCTACGTCTCCCCCAAGGCGGCGCGCGAAGCTGGACGCCCAGCGATGGGACAGACGGCGGACCTGGCAGTGGCAGCAGCAGGGTCCGCCGTATTTTGTTTTACGCCCAAACATGGGCCAGATGGAGGCGCGTTGCGCCGTGGCGACAGAGACGTTCAGGGGCGAACACTACCTGAAGGTAGATTCCAAGGGCCGCGTGATGCTGCCGGCCCCATTTCGTCATGTCTTTGATCTTGCAGATAAACCAAGTGCTGGCGCCGGTTTTCAGATGCTGTTGGTTTACGGCGGAAGCGATCGGCCTTTTGTCGAGGGCTACACCCAAGCGGGTGCTGAGGATCTAGACCGCAGGATCAGCCAATTGCCGATGGGTTCGGAAGAGTACGATCTGGCAAATGCTATTTTCTATGAACAATCCGTTGGTGTAGAAACCGACAAGGATGGCCGGTTTAGCCCACCGCTTCAGGTGCGCGAAAAACTGGATTTGCCCAAGGACGAGGTCGAGGTGGTCTTTATCGGCTCGAAACACAGTTTTCGGATGTGGCGTGCCGATACATATCTTGCCCAGCGCAAGCCCGCGATCCGGGCTTTGGAAACCAAGCTTTTGGCAGGGGCGGATCCGCTTTCGCTGCTGAAGAACACCGTCTAGGGGGAGAATGTGCAAGAAAGCGATCCCACATCTGGTCGCAAGGCACATATTCCAGTTTTGCTGCGGCCTTTGCTGGCGGCTGTGGCGCCTATTTCGGGTGTTTGGCTTGATGGCACCTTTGGTGCAGGCGGCTATGCGCGCGGCCTGTTAGAGGCGGGGGCCGATAAAGTTATCGGCATCGACCGCGACCCTTTGGCGCATCAGATGGCCGCTGCTTGGGCGGGTGAGTTTGGCACGCGCCTGCGCTTGGAAGAGGGTACATTTTCCGACCTTGATGCTTTGGCGGGCGAACCTTTGGACGGGGTTGTCTTGGATCTTGGCATCTCCTCGATGCAGATCGACCAGCCAGAGCGCGGGTTTTCCTTTCAAAAAGATGGTCCCTTGGATATGCGGATGAGCCAGAAAGGCCCTTCTGCCGCCGATTTGGTAAACCATGCCTCTGAAGCCGAGATTGCCGATATTCTTTATCTTTACGGCGAAGAACGCGCCTCGCGCCGCATCGCGCGGGCGATTGTAGAACATGCTGCCAAGACGCCGTTTGCCACCACGTTACAGTTGGCCGAAGTGATCGCCCGCTGCCTGCCGCGCCCAAAGCCCGGCCAAAGCCACCCCGCAACCCGCAGCTTTCAGGCCCTGCGAATTGCCGTTAATGCAGAGTTTACCGAATTGGCCCAAGGGCTTGCAGCGGCCGAGCGGGCGCTGAAAGCTGGTGGGCTTTTGGCGGTTGTGACCTTTCACAGTCTGGAAGACCGAATCGTCAAACGCTTTTTGCAATTGGCCTCGGGCACCGAATCTAATACCAACCGCTATGCCCCCGCCCGGGCGGAAACGACGGCGCGCTTTACTTTGATGACCAAGCGGGCCATTGACCCCGACGCGCAAGAACTGGCTGAAAATCCCCGTGCGCGATCGGCCAAGTTGCGTATCGCGCGGCGAACCGATGCGCCGCCGCAAGCCATCGCCATGGCTGACATTGACGTTCCACTGACCCCTAAGCCAACCTCTGCCCGCAAAGGAGGCCGCTGAATGCGACCTTTCTTGTCGATCTTATCTTTCATCGCGATGATGGCTTTTGCCTTTTGGGCCTACCGCGAAAACTATGCGACCCAGACGCAGTTGAAAGAGATGTCTCGTGTGCAAAACCAAATCGCGGCCCTCCGCGACGAGATTGCGATGCAAAAGGCCGAATGGGCCTATCTTAACCGTCCGACGCGCCTGCGCGATCTGGCCGCGATGAATTTTGACAGGCTGGGTTTGATGCCCATGGCCCCCCTACAACTGGCGACTGCGTCCGATGTGGCCATGCCCCTGCCGGGCCCCTTGCTGATCACCGGACAAGCCCAGCCGGATGGCACCCTAAGCCAGGTTCTGGTCAGCCCGGAGGGAGAGCAAATTCCATGATCCGCACGCCGCTGCGTCCTTTGGCCCGGATTTTGGATGCCCGCGCCAAGGGGCAAAATCCGGATGTGATCGAAAAAGAAAATCTTGCAGCGCGCAATGATGCCTTGCGCGATACCTCTCGGGCGCGGGCGGAAAATCGTTTGATTTGGTTGGCCCTTTGCTTTTTTGCGACCTTCGCCGTGATCGCGGTGCGCATGGGCACACTTGCGGCTTCGACCCCAACCGAACCACGCGCCGCCGCGGGTGGATCCGAAATTACGGCCCAACGCGCTGAAATCTTGGACAGAAACGGGCGGATTTTGGCCACCAACATGCTGACCTATTCGCTTTATGTTCAGCCACGCGATTTGGTGGATCCGGCCAAGACAGCCACGGCTTTGGCCGAAATATTCCCTGAACTTAATGCACAAGACCTTCAGCGTCGCTTCACGGATGGGCGCAGCTTTTTGTGGGTGCGCAAAGTGCTGTCGCCTGAGCAAAAGCAAAGGGTGCATGAAATTGGGGATCCGGGCTTGTTTTTTGGCCCGCGTGAAATGCGTTTGTACCCAAATGGTACCTTGGCCGCCCATATTTTGGGGGGAACTGCCTTTGGCTCAGAAGGGGTTAATGCCGCCCAAGTTATTGGCACGGCCGGTTTAGAAGCAGCGCTAGAGCCGCGTCTAAGCGACCCGGCGCAATCCGCCACGCCTGTAACCTTGTCCATCGACCTGACCTTGCAAGCAACGGTCGAAGAGGTGCTGCTGACCGGCATGACCACGCTGCATGCCAAGGGCGCAGCAGCGATTTTGATGGATGTCCATAGCGGGGAAATTCTGGCCATGGCCAGCTTGCCCAACTTTGACCCCAATGATCGCAATGCCACTAGCGCAACGCGCGACCCTTCGGACAACCCGCTGTTCAACCGCGCGGTGCAGGGGGTTTACGAGTTGGGCTCGACCTTCAAGATCTTCGCCGCTGCTCAAGCTATGGATATTGGGCTGGCCACGCCCGAAACACAGATCGATACCGCCAAACCGTTTCGGGTGGGGCGCTTTCCAATCAACGAGTTTGACGGCCACAACTATGGGCCGACAAAAAGCCTGTCAGATGTGATTGCTGTTTCGTCAAACATTGGGGCAGCCCATCTAGGATTGATGATTGGGGGCGAACGACAGAAGGTTTTTCTTAAAAGCTTGGGCCTTTTGGACGCGCCAATCATCGAATTGACCGAGGCGCGTTCTGCGCGGGCCATGTTTCAATCCCCATGGAACGACGTTGTGACGGTCACCGCCTCTTACGGGCATGGCGTGGCCACCAGTCTTTTGAACCTTGCTGCTGCTTATGCAGCCCTTAGCAACGGGGGCACCAAGGTAACGCCCACCTTGCTGCATTCAGACAACCACACCCTTGGCCCGCGTGTTGTAAGCGAGCAGACCTCGAAGGACAGCGTCTTGATGATGCGCCGCGTTGTCACCGACGGGACGGCAACTTTTGCCAACGTGCCCGGCTATCAGGTCGCGGGAAAAACGGGGACAGCCGAAAAGCCCAAGAAAGATGGCCGTGGCTATGACAAAGAGAAGGTGATCAACACCTTCGCCTCGGTTTTTCCCGCCAGCGACCCGCGCTATGTTTTGGTCGTGACGCTGGATGAGCCGGTAGAAACCGCTGGTCCCACGCCCTTGCGCACGGCAGGATACACCGCCGTGCCAGTCGCGGCAGAGATCATCCGCCGCATCGGGCCTTTGGTCGGGCTACGCCCACAGTTCGAAGATACCAGCCTGGCGGCGATCAATGCCCCGCCCCAAAAGCCTGTTGCGCAGGAGTAAATGCCTATGCCTGCGCCTCGTCCGAAACTTTTATCACATATGGGCCTGTCAGCGCGCGGCGGGCGCGATCCGCAGATCGTGGGTTTGACGGCCGACAGCCGTGCCGTGCGGCCGGGCTTCGTGTTCGCGGCCTTGCCAGGATCGGCGCTGCATGGGGCCAGCTATATCCCGGCAGCGATCGAGGCTGGCGCTGCGGCCATCTTGACCGATGCCAAGGGGGCCGCCCTTGCCAAAGACGCCCTAGATGCCACCGAGGTGGCACTTGTGGTGGCAGAAGACCCGCGCGAAGTTTTGGCCCGCGCCGCTGCCCTTTGGTATGGGGGGCAGCCAGCGACCATGGTGGCGGTGACGGGCACCAATGGCAAAACCTCGACCGCGACCTTTTGTCGTCAGATTTGGATGCAGCTGGGCCATGCTGCCATCAACATCGGCACCACAGGGGTCGAAGGGGCATGGTCGGCCCCGTCTTCGCACACCACGCCAGACCCGTTAAGCTTGCACCACATGCTGGCCAATGCCGCCGCACAAGGCGTCACCCATGCGGCGATGGAAGCGTCAAGCCACGGGTTGGATCAACGCCGGATGGAGGGTGTGCGCCTTAAGGCTGCCGGCTTTACCAATTTCACCCAAGATCACCTAGACTATCACAAGACCTTTGACGCCTATTTCGCCGCCAAAGCCGGGCTCTTCAACCGCCTTTTGCCGCCCGATGGCACAGCGGTGATCAATTTGGATGATCCCAAGGGTGCCGATTTGGCCGAAATGGTGCGATTTAAGGGGCAAGGGCTGATCACTGTTGGCCACGCGCGAACGGCGGATCTGCGGCTGCTGGCGCAGCGTTTTGACGCCACAGGTCAAGATTTGCGCTTGTTGTTTCAGGGCGTTACCTATCAAATCCGCTTGTCGCTGATCGGCGGGTTTCAGGCGGAAAATGTGGCCCTTGCTGCGGCTTTGGTGATCGCGGCTGGTGAACGCGCCGGTGATGTCATGGCCACCTTGCCCGCGCTGACCGGCGTGCGCGGGCGCATGCAATTGGCCGCAACCCGCAAAAACGGCGCTTCGGTCTTTGTCGATTATGCCCATACGCCTGACGCGATCGCCACCGCGTTACAGGCCCTGCGCCCGCATGTCTTGGGGCGAATCGTGATCGTTTTTGGCGCAGGCGGCGACCGCGATACCTCTAAGCGGCCACTCATGGGACAAGCGGCGCAAGCCCATGCCGATGTGCTTTTTGTGACAGATGATAACCCCCGAAGCGAAGACCCGGCCTTGATCCGCGCGTCGATCCTGCAGGCCTGCCCTGATGCCGCGAATGTGGGTGACCGGGCAGAGGCGATTTTGCGCGGGGTTGATGCGCTGGGACCAGGGGATGCTTTGCTGATCGCGGGCAAGGGGCATGAGACGGGCCAGATCATCAAGGGGGATATCTACCCCTTTGACGATGTCGAACAGGCCAGCATCGCCGTCGCCGCCTTGGATGGTGTGATATGACCCAACCACTATGGACCTCGACCGATGCGGTGGCCGCCACGGGGGGCACCAGCACTTGTCCTTGGGCAGCCAGTGGCGTTTCCATCGATACCCGCACCCTGCAGAAGGGTGATCTTTTCGTCGCCCTTAAAGACATCCGGGATGGACATGAGTTTGTCGCCCAAGCTCTGTCAAAGGGGGCGGCTGCAGCCGTCGTCAGCCATATTCCTGACGGGCTAGACCCCTCCGCCGCGCTTTTGATTGTGCCTGATGTCTTGGCGGCCTTGACGGCGCTTGGGGCGGCGGGTCGTGCGCGTAGCACGGCAAAAGTGGTGGGGGTGACAGGATCGGTCGGCAAAACCTCGACCAAGGAAATGCTGCGGGCGATTTTGGCAGGACAAGGGCGGGTTCACGCGGCCGAAGCAAGTTACAACAACCATTGGGGCGTGCCCCTGACCTTGGCGCGCATGGCCCAAGATGCCGAATTTGCCGTGATCGAGATTGGCATGAACCACCCCGGCGAGATCGCCCCCCTTGCCCGCTTGGCTCGCCCCCATGTGGCCTTGATCACCACGGTTGCGGCAGCCCATCTCGAGGCCTTTGCCGACATTGCAGGCATCGCCCGCGAAAAGGCTGCAATTTTTGAAGGCTTGGATGAAGGTGGCACCGCCGTGCTGCCCGCCGATCTTGAAACAACGCCGCTGTTGCAAGAGGTTGCTGACCGCAGGGCCGCCCAGATCCACACCTTCGGTTCCAGTACCAACGCAGAGTATCACCTGACTTCGGCCACGTTGGGCGAGGCTGTTACCATTGTGCGCGCCGAACGTGCGGGGGTGCCGTTTTTGTTCAAGGTCCGCTCTGCAGGGCGGCACTTTGCCTTTAACGGGCTGGCGGCTTTGGCTGTGGCCGATGCTTTGGGCCTAGACCGTGCCATCGCAGCCACCGACCTTGGCCTTTGGGCGCCGCCCGCCGGACGTGGCACGCGCGAGCGTATTTTGCGCGACAGGTTGGAGGATGAGGGCTTTGATCTGATTGATGATGCCTTTAACGCCAACCCGGCCTCTATGGGCGCAGCCCTTGATGTTTTGATTGCCGCAAAACCGCAAAACGGGCCCGGCCGCATCGCGCAGGGGCGGCGCATCGCCATTTTGGGGGATATGCTGGAACTGGGCCCGAGCGAACAGGCTTTGCATCTGGCAATCGCCGATCACCGCGGGCTAGAGCAGATTGCAACGATACACTGTGTCGGGCCCCGTATGCGCGCACTTCACGCCGCTTTGCCGCGCGCCCAACGTGGCCAATGGGTGGCCGAAGCAAAAGACTTACTGCCCCGCCTACGCAGCCTTGTCGATGCGGGCGATGTGGTGCTGGTCAAAGGATCCAAGGGGATCAAAGTATCACTTCTCGTTGACGGCTTGCGCAAATTAGGCCACTCGGTCGCGACGCAAGAACTTGGCCAGATGTTCGGAGGGGAATAAATGCTGTACTGGATGACGCAATTTGCCGATGGCGGTGGCATTTTCAACCTGTTCAAATACATTACTTTTCGCGCAGGCTGTGCCTTTATCACGGCGTTGATCTTCGGCTTTATCTTTGGCCGCCCGCTGATTGACTTGTTGCGCCGCAAGCAGGGCAAAGGCCAGCCGATCCGCGAAGACGGACCGCAAAGCCACTTTTCCAAGGCTGGCACACCTACGATGGGGGGGCTGCTGATCTTGTCTGCGCTGGTCTTTGCCACGCTGGTCTGGGCGCGTCTGGACAACCCCTATATCTGGATTGTGCTTTTGGTCACTTTGGCTTTCGGCGGCATTGGATTTGCCGATGATTATGCCAAGGTCACCAAGCAAAACACCAAGGGCGTCTCGTCACGCATCCGCATTCTCTTGGGTTTGCTGATTGCCTGCTTGGCAACCTATGCGGCAGCGCGCTTTCATCCGGTGGGCTTGACGGGCCAACTGGCCTTGCCAGTCTTCAAAAACACACTGGTCAATTTGGGCCTGTTCTATGTGCCATTCGGGATGTTTGTCATTGTCGGCTCGGCCAATGCGGTGAACCTGACGGACGGTTTGGACGGGCTGGCCATCATGCCCGTGATGATCGCCGGGGCCACCCTTGGCGTGATTGCCTATGTCGTGGGCAACTTTAACTTCGCCGAATATCTTGGCGTGCATTTCGTGCCGGGCACGGGCGAGATTTTGATCTTTGCCGCGGCCCTGTTCGGTGCGGGCCTTGGGTTCTTGTGGTACAATGCCCCGCCTGCCGCCGTGTTCATGGGCGATACGGGATCGCTGGCCTTGGGCGGCGCGCTTGGGGCGATTGCCGTTTGCATCAAGCATGAAATCGTGCTGGCCATCGTTGGCGGGTTGTTCGTGGTCGAGGCGCTGTCGGTGATCATCCAAGTCGCTTATTACAAGCGCACCAAAAAGCGCATCTTCCTGATGGCCCCGATCCACCACCATTTCGAAAAACGTGGCTGGGCCGAACCGCAGATTGTGATCCGGTTCTGGATCATCTCGCTTATTCTGGCGATGCTGGGCCTTGCCACGCTGAAGGTGCGCTAGGGGAGGGGCTGTCGCCCGCCCCGACGCTTGCCTTACCAGTGGCCCGTGTTGCCCATGCTGGCCCAAGGCTCTTGCGGGGGCAGGGGAGCGCCCATTTGCAAAATTTCGATCGAGATGTTGTCGGGGCTGCGCACAAAGGCCATATGCCCGTCGCGCGGCGGGCGGTTGATCGTGACCCCTGCGGCGGCCAGTTTGGCGCAGATGTCATAGATGTTTTCAAACTCGTAAGCCAAATGGCCAAAGTGCCGCCCGTCAGAGGGCAGACCCGTGTCGCCATCCCAGTTATAGGTCAGTTCAACCGGTGCTTCGGGCTGGCCCGGGGCAGCCAGAAAGATCAGCGAAAAGCGGCCCTTTTCGTTGTCATAGCGGCGGATCTCTTCCAAGCCGAGCAGTTTGTAAAAGGCCAAAGACGTCTCAAGATCCAAGACGCGGACCATCGTGTGCAGATACCGAACTTTCATCGCGGGGATTCCTATCCTGTGGGGGTGGGATCAGTCTAACAGGCCCAAACGGGCGCGTCAGCGGCCAAATCCGCCTGCCCCTGACATTCCCGCGCCTGACGGCTATGGTAAGGGCGACTCACGCCAGAAAGGCCCGCCTGATGCCCCTCTCTCCCGACCAGATCGCCGAGATCGAAGCCGCCCGCGCCACCCCACGCCTGACCCTGCGCGCGGTAAGCGAGGGGATGGAGCGCCACCTGTACAAGGCCTACCCCGTGCTCGATCACGGGCTGGTGCGGGTGATCGATTATATGGGCGACGATGCGGCCATCGTGCAGGCGGCGCGTGTCAGCTATGGGGCGGGCACCAAACATGTGCAAAATGACGAAGGGCTGATCCGCTATCTGATGCGGCATTGGCATTCGACCCCGTTCGAGATGTGCGAGATCAAGCTGCACATCAAACTTCCGGTCTTTGTCGCCCGCCAATGGATCCGCCACCGCACCGCCAATGTGAACGAATACTCCGCACGCTATTCGATTTTGGACCGCGAGTTTTACATCCCCGAACCCTCGCAATTGGCGGCGCAATCCAGCGTGAATAACCAAGGGCGGGGGGAGGTGCTGTCGGGCGAAGAAGCCGCCCGCGTGCTGGATATGCTCAAACGCGATGCGGCAACCGCCTATGACCATTACGAAGACATGCTCTCGCAAGAGGGGCAACAGGGGCTGGCGCGCGAATTGGCGCGGATGAACCTGCCGATGAATATTTACACCCAGTGGTATTGGAAGGTTGATCTGCACAACCTGTTCCATTTCCTGCGCCTGCGGGCCGACAGCCACGCCCAATACGAAATCCGCGTCTATGCCGAACAGATGTGCCGCTTGGTCAAAGACTGGGTGCCGCTGGCTTACGGCGCGTTTGAGGACTACCGCATGGGCGGCGCGACGCTAAGTGCCAAAGCCTTGGCCGTGCTGAAACGGCGGCTGGCGGGGGAGGCGGTGGACCAAGAGAGCAGCGGGATGAGCAAAAGGGAATGGCGGGAGTTTATGGAGGTTTTGGGGTAATGCCACTCCTTTCCCTTTGGAAGTCTGATCCGGAAACTGTTGATAAATTCACAATCCAGCAAATTGTCTCATTCGCAGGAGACGGAAGGCTTACTGACGAGTCGGAATGCTCAAGTGAACTTCGCTCCTACCTCTCAGGAATAAAGACTGAAAAAATAGCAAAATACATTGATTTTTGTCTTTCTGAACAGTTTGATAAAAGTGGATCTATACTTCAGGACTTGGTAAACGAATTAGGGAGAAGATTAGACTATGTAGCCGAGAACGGGCTATATTCTGGACGCAAGAATGCAATTGGAAATGATGGGCTTTGTCTGTCGCCAGAAAATCATGCAATTGTTATTGAAGTAAAAACTACAGATGCCTACCGTATCCCACTAGATGTTATTGCAACTTATAGATCAAAGTTAATTTCTGCTGAGAAAATCGACGAAAAATCATCCATATTGATAGTCGTGGGTCGACAAGATACGGGTGAGTTGGAAGCCCAGGTTCGCGGGTCACGTCACGCTTGGGATATTCGTTTAATCAGTGTTGAGGCACTTATAAAGCTTGTAAACATCAAAGAAAACTCAATGGAAGCAGAGACAGGTAGGAAAATTAGAAGTGTTCTTGTACCTGTTGAGTATACCAGAGTTGACAGTTTAGTTGACGTGGTTTTCGCGGCAGCTAGCGATGCTCAAGAAGTTGAATCAGCTATTAAACCAGAAAGTTCATTTAAAAATAAAAGCATTGAAACCCAAAGCATGGTTGTCAGTAACTCAAATGACATCCAATCAGTGAGGGAAAGTATTGTTTCAGCATTTGAGTATAAAATGAAATCGTCATTGATCCGCAAAAGCCGTGCGATGTATTGGTCGGCGGACCATTCTACGCGTTTGGTTTGCGCTGTTTCCAAGCGCTATGATAGTGGCGAGGCTTATTGGTATGCATTTCATCCGGCATGGAGGGCATTCCTTGAGGAGGGAAAGCTCGGAGTTTTTGTACTAGGTTGCTTAGATTTGAAGCGTTCCTTTGCCTTACCAATCGAAATGCTTGTTGATGTTCTTCCTAGTTTAAATGTCACCGAGCGACAGGATTCTATGTATTGGCACGTTAAACTCGATTTTAATAATTTGGGCGAAGTGTGCTTAAACGTCCCCAAGGCTTCTCCAATTAATCTTGAGAGTTATTCTTTAATTTTGCAATAAGATGCAAGTTGATATGGATCTTTCCCCCACCCCAGTGTACGCCATCACCACACAAGCAACACCCCTAGGGCCCCCATCATGATCCTCTACGGTCTCTCAACCTGCGACACGACCAAAAAGGCGCTTAAGGCGTTGCAGCGGGCGGGCAAGGATGTGGTGTTTCGCGATGTGCGCGCAGACCCGCTTAGCCGTGCCGAAATTGACGCGATCATCGCCGAATTTGGTGACCGCGCCGTGAACAAACAGTCCACGACCTATCGGGGCTTTTCCGATTTTCTGCGCGAAAGCGAGGCTGATGCGCAAATAGCCGCCCAGCCCACCGTGATGAAGCGGCCCATCGTTCAAGATGGGGCTGCGTGGTATCTGGGGTGGGACGAGGCGATCGAGGCGAAGCTGACGACTTAAAGCAGCCGCAGATCGCCTGCCGATTCTTTGCCGTCACGGCCGGACTGCAACTCGAACCCGATCTTCTGGTTCTCGTTCAGCCCTTTCAGACCGGCGCGTTCTACCGCGGAAATATGCACAAAAACGTCCTTGCCGCCATTGTCGGGCGCAATGAACCCATAGCCTTTGGTCGCGTTAAACCACTTCACGGTGCCTGTCGGCATGCCGCTTCTCCTTGCTTTCCCCCACCCGCCGCGACATTGCCACGGGCCGCGCCGCCTGCGTTTATGACCCTTCCCAAGGAAACGATCATAAAATTGGCGTCAATGCTGGCGATGATGCCAAAGGCGCGGCAAAAATCAAGCCTTTCCCGCACGAATACGACGTTTTGTCGCACCGCACAGACACATCAGCCCCTTGTGACTGCCAACGCCCCCTTACGCCGCAGGCGGCAGCGCTTCAAAGCCCAAGGTGGCAATGGCCGCTTCCAGCGTCATCATGTCGTTGACCTGCTCGCCCAAGCGGCGGATCGAAACGCTGCGGTCGGCCACTTCTTTCATGCCCACGGCCAGCAGGACCGGCACCTTGCCCAGCGAATGGTCGCGCACTTTGTAGTTGATCTTTTCGTTGCGCGTATCGGCTTCAGCCCGCACGCCGACCTTTTTGAGGGCGTTCACCACCTCGTGCACATAAGCGTCGGCATCCGACACAATCGAGGCCACCACCACCTGCCGCGAGGCCAGCCAGAAGGGCAGTTTGCCGGCGTAGTTTTCGATCAAGATCCCGATAAACCGTTCAAAAGACCCAAGAATTGCGCGGTGCAGCATGACGGGATGATGTTTTGCGCCATCTTCGCCCACATATTCCGCCCCAAGCCGGACGGGCAGGTTAAAGTCGCATTGCAAAGTGCCGCACTGCCATTCGCGGCCAATCGCGTCGGTCAGTTTGAAATCCAGCTTCGGCCCGTAAAATGCCCCGTCACCGGGGTTGATCTGATAGGGCAGGCCCAGATGTTCGATGGCGCCCTTCAGCGCGTTTTCGGCTTTGTCCCAGACCTCATCAGACCCCACGCGCACCTCGGGGCGGGTGGACAGTTTGATGTCAAACTTGGCAAAACCCAAGTCGCGGTACACACCCGACAGCAGCGCGATAAAGCCCGCACATTCCGATTCAATCTGGTCTTCGGTGCAGAAGATATGGGCATCGTCTTGGGTAAAGCCGCGCACCCGCATCAAGCCGTGCATCGAGCCGGATGATTCGTAGCGGTGGCACGACCCGAATTCCGCCAACCGCAGCGGCAGGTCGCGGTAGGATTTGATGCCTTGGTTATAGACCTGCACATGGCAGGGGCAGTTCATCGGTTTAAGCGCGTTGATGCGTTTTTCCTTGCCGCCATCCTCGTCAACCTCGACGATGAACATATTCTCGCGGTAAGCTTCCCAGTGGCCCGATTTTTCCCAAAGCACGCGGTCCACCACTTGGGGGGTTTTGATTTCCTTGTAGCCAGCTGACCGCAGGCGGCCGCGCATGAAATCTTCAAGGTTGCGGTAAATCTGCCAGCCGTTGGGGTGCCAGAAGACCATGCCCGGCGCTTCTTCTTGCAGGTGGAACAGTTCCATCTCGCGGCCAAGCTTGCGGTGGTCGCGTTTCGCGGCCTCTTCCAGCATGGTTTGATGGGCTTTAAGGTCGTCGCGGTTCTTGAAGGCCAACCCATAGATGCGCTGCAGCATGGGGCGGGTGGAATCGCCCAGCCAATAGGCACCTGCGACATGGGTGAGTTTGAAGGCATCGGCGGGCACTTGGCCGGTGTGCTGCAAATGCGGGCCGCGGCACAGGTCTTGCCACGCGCCGTGCCAATACATCCGCAGGTCTTCGCCTTCGGGAATGCGGTGGATCAGTTCCACCTTAAAGGGTTCGCCGCGCTCTTCGTAATAAGCAATCGCGCGGGCACGGTCCCAAGTTTCGGTGCGCACGGGATCGCGGGCGTTGATGATCTGTTTCATCTTCGCCTCGATCGCGCCCAAGTCTTCCGGCGAGAAGGGCTCTTTGCGGTCAAAGTCATAAAACCAGCCGTAATCGCGCACGGGGCCGATGGTTACTTTGACATCGGGCCAGATTTCCTGCACGGCGCGGGCCATGATATGGGCCAGATCGTGGCGGATCAGCTCCAGCGCTTGTGCGTCATCGGCCATGGTGTGGATGGCGATCGTCGCATCCGCCATGATCGGCCATTGCAGATCGTAATGCGCACCGTTGACCGTGGCCGAGATGGCTTTTTTGGCCAAGCCCGGGGCGATCGACGCCGCCACTTCGCCAGCCGTCACACCGGATGTGTAATCGCGGCGCGCACCATCGGGGAATGTTAGGGAAATCTGTGACGCGTGGGACATGGCCCTCTCCTCGTCGTTTTGGCGCCTACGAAGCGCCCGGTTGCGGGTATATGCGGGCGTTTTGACCCGAAGGGCGGCGGTTGTCAATCTGGGCCAAGGGCTTAAGGTGGCCCATCATGTCGCCAATTTGCAGGAACCCCTGATGCCACCCGTTCAAACCCTGACCACGTCGCAAGGCCGCCATCTGGCCTATCATCAAACCGCTGGGGCAGGGCCGGGGGTGATTTTTCTGGGCGGCTATCGGTCTGACATGGGCGGCACCAAGGCCATAGCGTTAGAAGCTTGGGCCAAGGCGCAGGGCCGCGCTTTCTTGCGCTTTGATTACGGCGGGCATGGGCAGTCGGACGGCGATTTTAATGCCTTGGGCATAGCGGATTGGTGTGATGATGCGCGCGCCGCCCTTGGCCTGACCCAAGGCCCGCAGGTGCTGGTTGGGTCGTCGATGGGGGGGTGGTTGGCGCTGTTGCTGGCGCGCGCATGCCCAGAGCGGATTGCAGGCCTGATCGGCATTGCCGCAGCGCCGGATTTCACCGAAGACAGCCTGTTGCCCAGTTTAACGCCGTCTGAACGCGACCAGATGGCGCGGGTCGGCCTGATCCACCGCCCCTCGGGCTATGCTGATGGGCCTTATATTTTTACCCAGCGGCTGGTTGACCAAGGCCGTGCGAACCTTGTGCTGCGCTCGCCCTTGGTCTTGCCGTTTCCCACGCGCTTCTTGCAAGGCACAGCCGATGAGGATGTGCCCGTGCAGGTGGCGCAGCGGTTGTTTGACCATGCCAGCGGGCCAGACATCCGCCTGACCTTGGTGAAGGGGGCGGATCATCGCTTTTCCACCCCCGCGTGTTTGGCCTTGATCGAGGCCAGTCTGGCCGAAATCTTACCCTAAACCGACTTTGGCCGCCGCAGGGGTGTGACAACCGCGTCACTCGTCAAATCGGCGTGCTTGTCGATAAAGCCCAAAACCAGCGGGCGGATGTTCAACCGCCAGCTTTTGCCCGCAAAGATGCCGTAATGGCCGGCACCCGGTTCTAAATGTTGGGTCTTTTTTTCCTCGGGCAGGCCGGGTAGCATCGACAGGGCGGCCACGCATTGGCCTGGGCCAGAAATATCGTCTTTCTCGCCTTCCACCGTCATCACGGCCACGCGCTTGATCGCGGCCAAATCAACCGGCTTTCCCGCCACCACAAAGGCGTTGCGCGCAATTTCGCGGTTTTTGAACACCCGTTCGACAGTCGACAGGTAGAATTCCGCCGACATATCCATCACGGCCAGATATTCGTCGTAAAAGCGGTTGTGGGCATCGTGATCCGACGCTTCGCCGCGCATCACCCGCATCATCTGCGCGCCAAAGGCTTTGGAATGGCGCTCGGCGTTCATCGACATAAAGCCTGCCAGCTGCAACAGGCCCGGATAGACCAAACGGCCAGCACCTTTGTATTTAAAGCCCACGCGCTGGATGGCGGATTGTTCCAACTGACCCATGGTCACACGGCGGCCAAAGTCGGTCACATCGGTGGCGGCGGCGTCGGGATCAATCGGGCCGCCGATCAAGGTTAGGGTGCGGGGCTGGGCGTCAGGGTCTTCGGCGGCAAGGTAGGCGGTGGCGGCAAGCGCCAAGGGGGCCGGCTGGCAGACGGCGATCACATGGGTGTCAGGGCCCAGATGACGCATGAATTCCACCAGATACAGGGTGTAATCTTCGATGTCGAATTTGCCCGAACTGACCGGAATGTCGCGGGCATTGTGCCAATCGGTGACATAAACTTCGGCATCAGGCAGCAAGCTTGACACGGTTGAACGCAGCAAGGTTGCATAATGCCCCGACATGGGCGCGATCAGCAGCACCTTGCGCGCCATAGGATCACGCCGCCGTACCGCAAAATGGATCAGGTTGCCGAAGGGCTTTTCCACCACCGTCGTCACATCGACCAGATGGTCTTGCCCCGTGGGGCCCACGATAGAACGAATCCCCCAGTCAGGCTTTACACTCATCCGGCCAAAACTGCGCTCTGCCACCTCGCCCCAAGCCGCCGTCATGGCGATCATCGGGTTCATCGACAAGGCAAAGGCCGGATAGCTGGCCATGGCCCGCGCCGAGGCGCCCGCCCACTCGCTGGTGTTGCGAAGGCTTTCCATCCAGTCATAGGTGGCCATATACTTCATGAGGTGTCCTTGCTGGATGTTCTGGTCAAAGTCGTCTGCCGCCCCTTTGCCGTCTGGCGATTGGCGCGGTTCGTCGTTATGCTGCACAGCGGCGAGAATAGGGGCGAAAGTTGACCATGACAACCGAGGACAGTGACGCGCATGCAAAGTTGGCCCGGTTGACCGATAACCTGACACGGGTCGAGGTGCTTTCCGCCCGTCTGATGCAGGCCATCGCCGCCCGCAAGCCCCATGATCAGGCGCTGGATGGGCCTGCCCAAGACATCTATATCAAAGCCGCCACCGCGTATCTGGCAGGTATGATGCAAAACCCCGCCAAGGTGATGGAACAACAGGTCAGCTATTGGGGCAAGACGATGAAGGCCTATGTGGCCGCCCAACAGGCCTTGGTCACAGGCACGCCTTTGCCCGACGATGGCCCCAAAGACCGCCGCTTTGCCAACCCGATCTGGGATACCAACCCCGCCTTTCACTATCTGAAAGAGCAATACCTTCTAAACGCCGAATCGGTGCAAAACGCACTGTCCGATCTGCAAGACATCGACCCCGATGATCGCAAACGGGTGGAATTCTTCACCCGCCAGATCGTCGACATGTTCGCGCCGACCAACTTTTTGGGCACCAATCCCGATGCTTTGGAAAAGGCCGTGGCCACTGACGGTGAAAGCCTTGTGCAGGGCTTGGAAAATCTGGTCCGCGATATCGAGGCGAACAACGGCAACCTGTCGGTGACGCTGGCCAACCCGCAAGCCTTCACCGTGGGCGAGAATATCGCGACCACCCAAGGCGCGGTGGTCTTTCGCAACCATCTGTTCGAGCTGATCCAATACACGCCCACCACCCAAACCGTGCATAAAACCCCGCTGCTGATCTTTCCGCCGTGGATCAACAAGTTCTATGTGATGGACCTGAAACCCGCCAACAGCCTGATCCGATGGATTGTGGAACAGGGCTTTACGCTGTTTGTCGTCTCTTGGGTCAACCCTGACGCCTCTTATGCTGATGTCACGATGGATGATTACATCCGCGATGGCTTTTTGACCGCCATGGCCGAAACCCGCCGCGCCACGGGCGAGGCGCAGATCAACTGCGTGGGCTATTGCATCGCAGGCACCACGCTGGGGCTGACCTTGGCGCACCTTAAACGCGCAGGTGACACCTCGGTTGCCAGTGCGACATTCTTCACCACCCTCACTGACTTTTCCGATCCGGGAGAGGTGGGGGTATTTCTGGCCAATGATTTCGTCGATGGAATCGAGCGTCAATCCAAGGTTGACGGCATTCTGTCCCGCGCCTTTATGAGCCGGACGTTCAGCTTCCTACGCTCTAACGACCTGATTTATCAGCCCGCGATCAAAAGCTATATGCTGGGCGAAGCGCCACCCGCCTTTGACCTTTTGTTCTGGAACGGCGATGGCACCAATTTGCCCGCCAAGATGGCCGTCGAATACCTGCGCGGCCTGTGCCAAGATGACGGCTTTGCCAAAGGCACATTCAAAGTGTTCGGTAAGCCTGTCAGCCTGTCGGATGTCAGCGTGCCGCTGTGCGCCATTGCCTGCGAGACGGATCATATCGCCCATTGGAAAGGCAGCTTTAACGGCGTGCGCCAAATGGGCAGTCCGGATAAAACCTTCTTTCTGGCGCAATCGGGGCATATCGCGGGCATCATCAACCCGCCGTCCAAGGGCAAATATGGCCATTACACCGGCGGCCCGCCCCAAGGTGCGCCAGAAGATTGGCTGGCTGCTGCCACCTTCCACCAAGGCAGTTGGTGGCCGCGCTGGCGCGACTGGCTGGCCGAACGCTCTGGCCCGCAGGTTGCGGCCCGCGTACCGGGTGATGGGCCTTTGCCGGTGCTGTGTGCCGCGCCGGGAACTTATGTGAAAATGGCGCCGTCGGTGTAAGCCATCTGCCCTGACCTGTAGAATTTTGCTGCGCTGCGGAAATATATCTTGAAATGCTGCATCGCAGCATTTATGTTCTGCTTATGCGAAACGGGATTGGACCCGCTTCATCAGGAGAGCATGAAATGACCAAGACCCCCGACTTCACCAAAGTTATGCAAGACATGATGGCGTCCTTTCCGGTTGACGCCTCGGCGTTCCAGAACGCTTTCAAAACCCAAGCCGCTTTTGGCGAAAAGCTGACCAAGGTTGCCTTGGAAGCCGCCGAAAAGTCGACCGAGATTTCGTCCAAATGGGCCAAAGACGCGCTGGCCAAGCTGTCGGCTGCAGCCACCGCAAAGGCAGAGCCCGCCGATTACACCAAAGCCGCGACAGACTTCGCCTCGGCCACCGCTGAAATCGCATCTGAACATATGGCCGCTTTCGCCGAAGTTGCCAAGAAAGTGCAGATGGACACGGTTGAGCTGATGCTGGCCGCTGGTAAGACCGCGTCCAACGAAGCGTCGGCCGCTGTCAAGAAAGCCACCGATGATGTGACCGCTGTGGCCAAGAAAGCCGCTGCAGCCGCAAACTAATCTGATCGGATGCACCGATAGTGGGGCGGGCCGTAAAGCCCGCCCTTTCTTTTTTTCTGCACCTCGCCTAAGCTTCTCTGCACTGCAACATGTTCAGGGGACGTGGATCATGGCCGAAACTGCAAAACCGCTGCTGATCAAGCGCTATGCCAGCCGCCGTCTCTATAATACCGAGACGTCGGATTATGTGACTTTGGAAGACATCGCAGGGTTTATCCGCGCCGGCCGCGAGGTGCAGATCATTGATCTGAAATCCGGCGATGACCTGACACGCCAGTATCTGCTGCAAATCGTGGCAGAACATGAATCAAAGGGCGACACGGTGTTGCCCACCAATGTGCTGACCGATCTGGTGCGCGCCTATACGTCCAACATCCAATCGGTCGTGCCGCAGTTCTTGTCCGCCAGCTTTGAAATGTTGCGCGATGGCCAGCATAAGATCGTCGAAAACCTCACCGCCATCCCGAACCCGCTGACCGCGATGCCGGGGTTTGAGGCGATGCGCAAACAGCAAGAAGCCTTTATGAAAACCATGATGGGTGGTTTGCCTTGGGCCGGTGTGGGCACCAAACCAGACGAGGGCGCTGCCGATGCCCCCGAGGATTTGGCCGAGATCAAACGCCAAGTGGCGGAATTGCAAAAGAAACTGTCCAAACTTTAACCCCCCACGCGCAACCCGGGCTGCGGCCTGAACAGGCGGAGAGTGCATCTTGTCCGATCCACAGGGCCGCGTCACGCTTTGGGGTATTGAAACCTTTCTGGCCGTGGCGGACGAGGGGGCGATTTCTGCTGCAGCGCGGCGCTTGGGCGTCAGCCCTTCGGCGATCAGCCAGCAAATCACGGGGTTAGAGGCGGCCTTGGGTTCGGTGCTGCTGGACCGTTCTGCCCGCCCGATCATCCTGACGCCGGCAGGGGCGATGTTTCGCCGCCACGCCCAGACGATTTTGAACGCCGAGGCCGAGGCCCGCGCCGATCTGGCCGTGGCCGATCTGTCGGGCCTGACCACCCTGCGCTTTGGCATGATCGAAGATTTTGACGCCGAAGTCACACCCGCCTTGCTGACAGCCCTTGCCAATGACCTGCGCGGATGCCGCTTTTTGCTGGAAACAGGGGCCAGCCACCGCTTGTTAGACCAGTTGGAGGCGCGGGCCTTGGATGTGATCGTCGCCGCCGACCAAGGCACCGAAGGTGGCGGCGAGGGTTGGCGCGAGGTGCATCCGATTCTGTCGGAACCCTTCGTGGCCATCACCCCCTTGGGGCGCGGGATCGAGGGGTTGCCGCTGATCCAGTACACCGCGCGCCACCTGATGGGTCGCCAGATCGCCGCACACCTTGCACGGCAAAACCTGCGGCTGGCGCACCGGTTTGAACTGGACAGCTATTCCGCCATTCTGGCCATGGTGGCGGGCGGCGAGGGCTGGACGATCTTGACCCCCTTGGCGTTGCACCACGCAGCGAGATTTCGCCCCCATGTCTCCGTCTCGCCCCTGCCATTTGCACCTTTAGACCGCAGCTTGACGCTGTCGGCCCGCGCTGGGGTGTTGCGCGATATTCCCGCGCAGGTGGCCAGCCGCTTGCGCGGCTTGGTTGATGCGCAGGTGATCAAACCCGCGCTGGACCAGTGGCCTTGGATGCAAGACAGCCTGCGTCTGTTGTAGGTCAGCCTTTTACGGCTGCCGCTGCGTCGAAAATGGCCGTGGCGATGAAGGTCAACTCATCCTCGGTCAAGCGCGTCGGCAGGCGCACATCACCCGCACGCATCAGCATGGCGCGGGTCTTGGGCAGGTCGGGCGTTTCGCCCAAGAACTGCCAGTTCCAAAAGGCGCGGGCGTTGTCTTCGGACAGGCCGAAAATCTGCACCGTGATGCCGCGCCGTTTGGCCTCGGCC
Source organism: uncultured Rhodobacterales bacterium (assembly GCA_903845215.1). Taxonomy (GTDB): domain Bacteria; phylum Pseudomonadota; class Alphaproteobacteria; order Rhodobacterales; family Rhodobacteraceae; genus Stagnihabitans. The sequence goes on from CAIMWI010000006.1 coordinate 54,675, forward strand.
TGAAAAGCGCGGGCTTGGGTGTCGGTCCACTCGCCGGTCAGGTTGAACTGGATCGAATCAGGTGCGCGCTCTTCGGGGCCAAGCGGCGGGGGTACCGACAAATACGCGCTTTGGTTCAGCCGATCGGCCACAAGATCATGCCCGGCACGGCCCTTGGCCACACGGCCCGCCACTTCAGGCAGTTGCGGGCGGATCACGGCGGCAGATAGGTTTTGCATGCGCATATTGTAAAGCGGCAGCTTGTTTTGCCACAGCATATAGCTGTTTTGCAGGCCGGGGTGCTTTTTCCAATTGTGCTCGTAAGCGCCCGACATGATCACGCAGCGTGCGGCCAGTTCAGGGTCGTCGGTGATCAGCATCCCGCCTTCGCCCGCATTCACCAGCTTGTAGGATTGAAAGGAAAAGCAGCCGATCTTGCCAATCGTGCCGATCTTGCGGCCATGCCATGTGGTGCCCAGCGAGTGGGCGGCATCTTCCACCACCGGCACGCCTGCTGCATCGCACAGGTCTAAAATCGCATCCATATCCGATGTATGGCCGCGCATATGGCTGATCAGCACCGCCGCCGCACCGGGCAGTTTGGCGGCAAAATCCGCCATATCCACACGGTAATTCTCGCCCACTTCCACCAAAACTGGTTCACATTCGGCATGGATGACAGCGGATGGCACAGCGGCAAAGGTAAAGGCCGGGATCAGCACCTTCGCCCCGCGCGGTAGATCCAGCGCTTTGAGCGATAAGAACAAAGCGGCAGAGCACGACGCCACCGCCAGCGCATAGCGCGACCCCATCAGTTCGGCAAATTCACGTTCCAGCAGGGCTACGGGCGATCCTTCGGGGGCGGTGTAGCGAAACAAATCGCCCGAGGACAAAAGCCGCTCGATTTCGGCCATGGCCGAGGCGGGGATGGGTTCGGCATCATAGACATTGGGGGCTTGGGCCTGACCGTCGTGCGCCATGATTGAAGCTTTCCTGAAAATACTCTTTAGAATACCTGTAGACCTCAGAAAAGTAACAAGCCAGTGACAATAATCTTGCGTGGAAGAAATTAGCTGAATTTAGCCTATTTTGGGGGAAAGGGCTTTACAGACCCAACCTATCGCGCAAGCCGTACCATGTCATCGCCAGCACCAAAAGCGGCCAGCGCAGCGCCGCCCCGCCCGGAAAGCCGCGCTGCGGTAGGGTTGCCAGCAGATCAAACTGCGCGCTTTGTCCGGCGACGGCGGCGGCCAGAACCTTGCCCGCCATCGTCGCCATCGCCACCCCGTGCCCCGAATAGCCCGAAGCCGACAGGATATTGGGCGCAGGCCTTGTAAAACAGGGCATGCGGTTGGTGGTGATGGCCAAGGTGCCGCCCCAAGCGTAATCAATCTTGGCCTGCGCCAGTTGCGGATAAATCGCCAGCATCGGCTTGCGCACCACCTTCAAGATATCAGGAAAGCGGTAGCCATAGGTTTCGCCGCCGCCAAACAACAGGCGGTTGTCTTCCGACAGGCGCCAGTAGTTCACCACAAACTTGGTATCGGCCACGGCGATGTGGTCTGCAAGGATCGTCGCCGCCGCCGCCCCCAAAGGTTCTGTCGCCACGATAAAATTGTTAATCGGCATCACCCGTGCAGCCACTTTGGCGTCAAGCTCGCCCAGATAGCCGTTGCAGGCCAAAATCACCTGATCCGCCCGGACCTGGCCTAGCGCTGTGCGCACCAAGGGCTTGGGGCCTTGCATGATTTCCAGCACTTCCGAGCGTTCAAACAACCGCGCCCCCGCCGATTGCGCGGCCTTGGCCAGCCCTAGGGCGAAGTTCAACGGGTGGATATGGCCTGCGCCTTGATCAAGCACGCCGCCAGTAAAGACCTTGGACCCAATCAAGCCGCTGATGGCCTGGTGGTCCAAAACCTTGATCTGGTCATATCCGTAGTCACGTTCCAGCTTTTCAGCACTTTGAAAAGTGCTGCGCAGGTCGGCTTGATGCCAGCAGGCGGTGGCAACGCCAGGGTGGAAAGTCACCGGCATATCATGACTGCGGATCAAGGATTTGACCAAGGCCTTCGCCTCTTCGGCCATATCCCACATCAGATGCGCGGCACTTTTTCCTGCGGCCGCCTCGAGCCAGTCTTGATCTTGCCGCTGGCCCGATCCCACTTGCCCGCCATTGCGCCCCGAAGCGCCAAAGCCTAAGCGATGCGCTTCCAGCAGCACCACGCTATAGCCGCGTTCGGCCAAATGCAGCGCCGCTGACAGGCCAGTATATCCACCGCCCACAATGCAAACATCGGCCGAAACCTCGCCCTGAAGGGCAGGCAGGGGGGCAAAGGGGGTGGCAGTCGCGGCATAGTAAGACGGGGGATATGCCCCCGCCTGATCGTTGACATGCAGCAGGTTCATACGTTCAACAAAAGATGCTGACGCTCCCAAGGCGAGATGACTTGCAAGAACTCTTTGTATTCGTTGCGCTTGACCGAGTCATAAACCTTGCAAAAGTCCGCCCCCAAGACCTCTTTCAGGGCCGTGTCCGCATCCAACAGGTCAAGCGCATCGCCAAGATTTGACGGGATGTCGTTGCTATCGATATAGGCGTTGGCCTTGAATTCGGGGCGCGGTTCTTTCTTTTCCATCAGGCCCAGATAGCCGCAGGCCAAGGTGGCCGCGATGCCCAGATAGGGGTTGCAATCCATCCCGGGCAGGCGGTTTTCAATCCGCCGCGCCGCGGCCGAGGATATCGGCACCCGCAAGCCCGTGGTGCGGTTGTCATGGCCCCATTCCAGATTGATGGGGGCTGCAAAATCAGGGACATAGCGGCGATAGCTGTTCACATAGGGCGCCAAGACCGCAATCGCGCCGGTCAGGTGGTTTTGCAGACCGGCGATGAAGTGGTAAAAGCTTTCGGTCGCCTCGCCCTTTTTTTCGGAAAAGATGTTCTTGCCGCTGCGTGTATCGACGACCGAGGTGTGAATATGCATAGCACTGCCCGGTTCACCCGCAATCGGCTTGGCCATGAACGTGGCAAAGCAATCGTGGCGCAGGGCAGCTTCGCGGATCAGGCGCTTGAAGAAAAACACATCGTCGGCCAAGCGCACCGGATCGCCGTGTTCTAGGTTCAGCTCAATCTGGCCCGCGCCGCCTTCTTGCAAGATGCCATCAATTTCCAGCCCTTGGGCTTCGGCATAGTCATAAATATCGTCAATCACCTTGCCGTATTCATCCACCGCCGACAGCGAATAGGCCTGTTTGCCCGCAGCCCTGCGGCCCGATCGGCCCATGGGGGGTTCGACCGGCATATTGGGGTCAACATTGCGGGCGGTCAGGAAAAATTCCATTTCGGGGGCAACGACCGGTGTCCAGCCTTGGTCGTTGTAAAGCTGCACGATTTTCTTAAGCACGTTGCGCGGGCTATAGGGAATGGGGTTGCCCTCTTGGTCCATCGCGTCATGAATCACCTGCAGCGTCACATCCGCCGTCCAAGGCGCGGCTGTGGCGGTGGAGAAGTCGGGCACCATGAACATGTCAGGTTCGGTGAAAGCGTCAAACGGGTTATCGGCCCATTCGCCGGTGATGGTTTGCAAGAAGATAGAGTTTGGCAGGAAATAGTTGGTTTGCTTGGCAAACTTGGTGGCAGGCATCGCTTTGCCCCGCGCCACACCGGCGATGTCTCCGGTGACACATTCCACCTCGTCAACGCGACGAGAGCCTATGTATTCCTTGGCTGCCTCTGGCAGTTGGTCGGTCCATTTGGACATGGGTCACACATGAATAGGGGCTGGGGCGTTAGGCCCGTGCCATTTTAAAAAAGTCAGAAATCTGGTCTGCCATGACGCGGTCATCGATGGGCAGGGGCAGGCGGGCGCGGGCCGTGTCCATCAGATCATCGGGCACAAGGCCCTTGCCGCGCGTTTCCATCAAGCCGTTGACGAATTCGGGGCGAAATTCAGGGTGGGCTTGGACAGTGAAAGTGCGATCATCATACAAAAGGGCAGCATTGGCGCAAAAATCATTGCGCCCAATGACTTTCGCCGAAGGCGGCACCTGCGTCACCTGATCGCGGTGCCAAGCGTTCAGGCGCAGGGTCTTGCCGCCAAAGTCATAGTCCGTCGCCCCCACGGCCCAGCCGTTGGAATGTCGTTCGACTTTGCCACCCATGGCTTGGGCTACGATCTGATGGCCAAAGCAAATACCAACCAGGGGCACACGGGCAGCATAGGCCGCGCGGATAAAATTTTCCAGCGGCGCGATCCAAGGGTGATCCTCATAAGCCCCGTGGCGTGATCCTGTGATCAGCCATCCATCGCAAGAATCGACGGACGCAGGGAAAACCCCGTCTACCACCCGAAAGGTTTCAAACGAAAAGCCCTTGCCCGCCAGAAGCCGCGCGAATAGGTCTGGGTAATCACCCAGATCGTCTTTAAGGGCGTCAGGGGCCATGCCCGTTTGCAGGATGCCGATTTTCATCATGGTTCCAGTAAAGTTGAGTCAGCCTAACGCAGCGTCTGGGGGGGTGGTCAAGAGCAAAGGCATTTTAGACAGTGTCAAGGTAAAGCTCGATCTTTTCAGATTCCGACAATTCGCCCAGATAATGCAGTTCCTGCCGTTTGGTCGAGATCAGGTTCTTGATCAATTCTGGATGCAAGAAGCGCGGCACGATGGTGCTTTGCTCTAACGCGTCGATGGCGGTTTCCCAATCTTCGGCGATCTGGGGCAATCCATCGACGGCATAGGCGTTGCCCACGATCGGGCTTGGCGGTTCCATTTCGTTCTCGATCCCGTCTAGGGCGGCCCCCAAGATGGCGGCCAGCATCAGATAGGGGTTTACATCCCCGCCCGCCACGCGGTGTTCAATCCGCCGCGCGCCGGGGTTTCCGGCCGGAATGCGGATGGCGGCGGTGCGGTTTTCATAGCCCCAACAAACGGCGGTGGGGGCGTGTTTGCCGGGGATCAGGCGTTCGTAGCTGTTTTGATGCGGCGCAAAGATCAGGGTGCTGTCGCGCATGGCATTCATGCAGCCCGCCACGGCTTGCTTCAACAGGGCCGTGCCTTTGGGCCCGCCACTGTCAAACACATTGCGCCCCGCCTCATCCAGCAAGCTGAAATGGGTGTGCAGGCCCGAGCCGGAGTATTCGGGATAGGGTTTGGCCATAAAACTGGCGGCAAAGCCATGTCGCCGCGCTAAGCCTTTCACCAGCATCTTGAACAGCCAAGCATCATCAGCGGCGCGCAAAGCATCGTCGCAATGCATCAGATTGACCTCGAACTGCCCAAGCCCGGTTTCCGAGGTTGAGGTGTCGGCCGGAATATCCATCGCCTCGCAGGCATCGTAAAGGTCGGTGAAGAAGGTGTCGAACACATCCAAAGCGCGGATAGACAGCGTTTCGGCCGCCTTGCGCCGCTTGCCCGAACGGGGCGAGGGCGGCACTTGCAAGGTTTTGCCAGAATCGTCGATCAGGAAAAACTCAAGCTCGATGGCGCAAACCGGCGTCAGTCCGCGCGCCTTAAAGCGTTGGACCACTTGCGCGAGGGCATGGCGCGGATCGCCCTCGTAAGGGGTGCCGTTTTCACGAAACATCCAGATCGGCAGCAGGGCGGTGGGGGCTTCTAGCCAAGGCATCGGCATAAAACCGCGTTCCGTGGGTTTCAGGATACCGTCTTGGTCGCCCTGTTCAAAAACCAAAGGGCTGTCGTCGATATCTTCGCCCCAGATATCAAGGTTCAGAACCGAAAAGGGAAAACGCGTTCCGTCCTTTACGATCTTATCTGCAAAGCGCGCAGGAACCCGTTTGCCCCGCGCCTGCCCGTTCAAATCTGCCGCGGCCACGCGAATGGTCCGGACATCCGGGTGTTTTCTTAACCAGTCTTTCATCATAGCACATCGGAAGGGCCAACCCCCGCCCACACATGACGCAAAGCGCGCCCAGCAAGCAGGTTAGATCATGCCCTTGATCCATCCCTTGTTTCTGATCCCGGCAGTGGTCGGTATAACCGCCGCGCAATTTGATCAAATTTGACGATAGGTGTAAAAGGGCTTTTGGGCAAGGCAAATCGCATCGTGGCGGCCAGTGCGGTGTTTTTTGCACGAACAATCACGATTTAGGGGCGCGCGATTTTTCTGCGAAAAATCAGATCGCGCGCGGGAAAAATCAGTCTTCAGCCAGCATACCAAGATGAAAAGGCGTGGGTGGGGTCGGCACCGCCAGATAGGCTTCGGGAACAATTTTGACCATGCCGCGCAGGCACAGCGCGGATTTGTCTGCCACGGACAGGTCGGCAATGGCCGCAGCGATTACGTCAAACATCAGGGCGGCATTGGCCCCCAAGGCGCTGATATAGGGCAGTCCTGGTGTCGGGTCGGTAACACCCACCTCTTGCAACTGTGCTGCGAAAGGTTCGTGGCGCTGGATCATTTGCCAAGTGATGGCATCTAATGCCGCAATCTCGGCGCGGCCTTCGGCCACGGCGCGGGCTGATAGAAGGTGCCCGCCGGTGCGCAAAGTGGGGCGCAGCTTTAGGCCATGCGCTTGGGCAAAGTTTTGTGGGGCAGCCCAACCGGATTGTGAGAGATCCTCGTTAAAGGCCAAGCCTGCGCCGTCAAATTGCATCACATCGTGGCGTCCATCCCTTTTGGCCGCGACAAAAACCGATCGATAATAACCAGGTGCGCAGCCTTGAACGCCAAAGTCGGGCGTGCCGATCAGCGCCACTTTGCCGTGCAACTTGGCGCGGTAAGGAAAGCCGCAGGTTTGCGACAAAACCAAATCGGGCGCACCCCAAGCGGGCCAATAGGCACCCGGGCCACGCGTCAAAGTGTCAGGCGCGGCGACCCCTGCGGCGCGCAAACCATCGCGGATTCGCGCCCAAAGCCTGTCATTGCAGGGCTGCACCTCGACCCTGTCATACATACCGAGTGCAGCGATCATGCCTTGCTCGCTCTTTGTCGTGCCAGCGCCGAGTCGACATCGCTTAATCCCAATAGGCCTGAGACCAATCGCAGCAGGCGGTCTTCATCGGCATCACGCTCACCATCGGCCAAAGCCACGGACCAAAGCGCCTCGACCAAGGCAGCGCGGTTTTCCAAGGGCACGGCCTCTTTCAACGCGCGGGTAAAGCGCACCGTATCGGGGGCGAGCGTTTCTGCCGTTTCCGCCTCGACCCGCAAAGAGTGAGCCTCGGGCGCAGTTAACCCATACCGGCTTTGCAAAATCCGCTCTATTCTGGCGAGTTCGGGGGCAGAGGCGAAGCCATCCGCCCTTGCGATACGCACCAACAAGGCCCCAAGTGCTAGCCGTTCTTCGGGAACAGGCAGGCGGCTTGGCGCGGGGCCGAAGAGAAGGTCTAAAAAACGCATAACGTCACCATAGTTTTAATGCGCCAAACGGCCATTGCCTATCGGCGGTGGGCTTCGAAAATGGCCAAAAGGCGGGCTGCTTCTTCGTTCATGCCATAGGGCGGATTGATCACAAACATTCCCGAGCCGGCCATGCGGTGGCCTTCCCTTATGGGGGGAAACCGAACTTCAGATCGCAACGCATCGGGAAAATCGCGCGTTAAGGCCGCCAGCATTTGAACATGGGGCACATCCAATAAAATCGGATACCAAAGCGCAACAATCCCCACGTTCCAGCGTTTGATGACCTTGCCGATGATTCCCGGCAAACGGTCGTAGTCGGCCTTTACCTCGTAAGACGGGTCAATCAGCATCATTCCACGCCTTGGTGTGGGTGGTGACAGCGCAATGGCGGCCTCTAGCCCGTCAACCTGCGCGATATGGGCCCCCCAAGGGGCAAGGTTGGTTTCCAAAGCGCGCACCTCGGCTGGGTGCAGCTCGCACAAATGCAACACATCGCCCGCACGCAGCGAGGCCGCGGCGATCAGCGGCGATCCGGGATAGGACTGCGGCCCGTGGATCGCGCGCACTTGGGTCAGCAGGCGGCGATAGGGATGATCGGGCGGCAACCAACTCTCGGCCCGGGCAATGCCGGCCGCAGCCTCGCCCGTCTTGTCAGACTCGGCACCGCCTAAATCATAAAGCCCACGACCGGCATGTGTTTCGATGTAGGATAGCGGTTTATCCTTGGCCGTAAGATAAGCCAGCGCCCAAGCCAAAAGCGCGTGCTTGTGGACATCGGCCAGATTTCCGGCGTGATAGGCATGTTGATACGACAGCATGCTGCGGCTTACTGCGACTTCCTGAAGCAAACAAGCTGTCTCTTGTTGAAAACAACGTGCCGACAGCTTACCTAATGGCGGAAAAACCAAGGAGCGCGCATGTTAGAAATATTTACACCCGAAGGGTTTACCGCCCTGTTGGCCGTTATCGGCATCGATCTGGTGCTGGCCGGTGACAATGCCATCGTGATCGGCCTTGCCGCTGCGGGGCTTCCCAAAGAGCAGCGCGGCAAGGCCATTCTGGTCGGCATCATTGCCGCCACCTTGTTGCGTATTGTCTTCGCCGGCCTGACCACACAGCTTTTGCAGATCGTCGGTCTCTTGCTGGCAGGGGGCGTGTTGCTGTTGTGGGTCTGCTGGAAGATGTGGCGCGAGCTGCAAAGCGGCCATGGCGACGCCGAACGCAGCGATGAGGCATTGACCGGGCAGGACCTGAACAAGGACGGCACGGTTGCGGGCGGCGGGCCGGTCAAGACCTTCCGGCAGGCCGCGACGCAGATCGTGGTGGCCGACGTCTCGATGAGCCTTGACAACGTGTTGGCCGTGGCCGGTGCGGCCAAAGACCACCCCACGGTGCTGGTGATCGGGCTGATCCTGTCGATCGCGTTGATGGGTCTGGCCGCGACCTTCGTGGCGCGCCTGCTGAACAAGCACCGCTGGATCGCCTATCTGGGTCTGGTGATCATCCTTTATGTCGCGCTGAAGATGATGTGGGAAGGCTGGCACGAGGTGCAGCCGATTGTGATGGGGATGATGTAACCTTGGCCGGGCGGGTCTTGAGGAGCCCGCCCGGGCTTGCTTTGCAAGGGATTGCACACCTGCAATGGGGGTAATGGGTTGGTTGGGGTTTGGGGGCTTGTGGTCAGGGCTTGTCAAGGCAGGTTCGTAAAATCATGCACCCCACAAGACTGCGGCGTGACGTCCTTATGGCTGCAAATCAAGCTCCGCCCAACTTTAGCGCCGGTCTTTTAGGTTGAAGAATTGCGGGAATGTGAGAGGGCGGTTCACATCTCAAACCATGTTAACTCTGAACTGTAGATGTCTGAAAACAAGTTGCATGAGCGTGTGAACTTTTATTTTTGAGAGTAAACAAGATACAATCAACCCAATTCCTGTCTAAAGCATCAAGTTTCAAGTTGAGAATAATCCCTAAACCAACCGCTCCTGCTCCATCGCCGCCCGCACAAAATCTGCAAACAGCGGGTGGGGGGCGAAGGGTTTGCTTTTCAACTCTGGATGGAACTGCACGCCGATGAACCAAGGGTGGTTTTTGACCTCGACGATCTCGGGCAACTTTCCGTCTGGGCTCATCCCCGAAAAGATCAACCCGCAAGCTTCCAACTTGTCGCGGTAGCGGATGTCGACCTCGTATCTGTGGCGGTGGCGTTCTTCGATGGTGGTTGTGCCGTAAACCTGCGCCACCTTTGATCCCTCTTTCAGCACCGCCGTGTAAGCCCCCAGCCGCATCGTGCCGCCTTTGGCGTCGGTGGTTTTGCGCGTGACGGTGTGGTTGCCCTGCACCCATTCTTTCAGGTGGTAAACCACCGGCGTAAAACGCTTTTCGCCAGATTCTTGGTCAAATTCTTCTGACCCTGCATTGCCCATGCCACCCAAATGGCGGGCACTTTCGATCACGGCCATTTGCATGCCCAGACAGATGCCCAAATAGGGGATTTTCTTTTCGCGGGCGAATTGCGCCGCTTTTATCTTACCTTCGGTGCCCCGCTCGCCAAAACCACCCGGTACCAGAATGGCGTGAAAGTTTTCCAGATAGGGGGCGGGGTCTTCGCGTTCAAAGATTTCAGCGTCGATCCATTCAGCCTTCACCTTGGTGCGATTGGCCATGCCACCATGGGTCAGTGCCTCGGCGATGGATTTATAGGCGTCTTCCAATTGGGTGTATTTGCCCACAATCGCCACGCGCACGACGCCTTCGGGGTGGGTCAAGCGGTCCATCACATCTTCCCAGCGGGCCAAATTGGGCTTGGGCGCGGGCGAGATGCCAAAGGCATCCAGCACGGCCTGATCCAGCCCCGCGCGGTGATAGGCGAGAGGGGCCTCGTAGATGGTTTTCAGATCGTAGGCTGGCACGACCGACTCTTTGCGCACATTGCAAAAGAGCGCGATCTTTTCAATCTCGCGCTCGGGGATCGGGTGCTCTGAACGGCAAACCAGCACATCAGGCGCAAGGCCGATGCTTTGCAATTCCTTGACCGAATGCTGGGTGGGTTTGGTTTTCAGCTCTCCCGACGCCGCCAGATAGGGCAGGAGTGTCAGGTGCATCAGAATAGATTGGCCGCGCGGGCGTTCGTGGATGAACTGGCGGATCGATTCAAAGAAGGGCAGGCCCTCGATATCACCCACCGTGCCGCCAATTTCACACAGCATGAAATCGACCTCATCCTGCCCGATGCGTAGGAAATCTTTGATCTCGTTGGTGACATGGGGGATGACTTGGATCGTCTTGCCCAAATAATCGCCGCGACGTTCCTTTTCCAGCACGTTGGAATAAATCCGCCCAGATGAGATGCTGTCGGTTTGGCGCGCATGCACGCCGGTAAAGCGTTCGTAATGGCCCAAATCCAGATCGGTTTCGGCACCATCGTCTGTGACAAACACTTCGCCATGTTCAAAGGGCGACATCGTGCCGGGGTCAACGTTCAGATAGGGATCAAGTTTGCGCAACCGCACTGTATAGCCCCGCGCTTGCAGCAAAGCCCCAAGCGCTGCCGAGGCCAAGCCCTTGCCCAGCGAGGACACAACGCCGCCCGTGATGAAGATATAGCGTGCCATTTGGGTCCCCGTGTTCATAGGCGATTCGGTCAGGCGGAATCGCATCACCACGGGGTTTGATGCTTAAGGCAAGTTCTGCCAATACGCAACCAGACCGCTAGATGCTGTCGCTTTGTCCGTCAAACGATCAAAAGCTGGTATTAGTTTTCGGCTTTCGGCGGTGTGGCCGGCGCGTCGGTGGTGGCCGGTAGGGCTGTCAGCGGTGTTGCCGTCGCAGGCAACTCGGGGGCCGCAGGCGCCGGCACCGTGCCACCGATTTGATCGATCACCGAGGATGTGGCGCTGTCTTGCGCTGCCAAAATCGTCAGCGTGATAGAGGTTGCGATGAACAAACCCGCGAAAATCCACGTCACCTTTCCCAAGGCCGTTGCCGCAGAACGGCCCGACACAACCCCACCGGTTGACCCCATTCCCAAGCCGCCGCCTTCTGACCTTTGCAACAAAACCACCCCAACCAGCAAAAGGGCCAAGATCAGGTGGATGGCGAGGATGACGTTTTGCATGCGAACAAGCCTTTCGGGGTGACGCGCCTATCTAGGCGGATGCGCGCAGGCCCGCAAGCCCTCTGGCGCGGGCAGGGGCCTGTCGGATGTAATTTTACGCCTTTGGCTAGGGGAAGCCCTATTCTGGCAGGTTGCAAACGGCCGAGAGTTTGTTGCCATCCGGATCGCGCACATAGCAGGAATAGAAGTTTTCCGAATACCGCAGGCCCGGCGCACCTTCGTCGGTGCCGCCGTTTGCCAAGGCTGCGTCATAAAAGCCACGCACGGCGGCGCGGGTTGGGGCTGTCAAGGCCAGCATCGTGCCATTGCCCTTGGTGGCGGGTTGGCCGTCAAAGGGGGGCACGATGTACAAGCTGGGGTCGGCATCGCCCGGATGGCCATAACAGGCCTCGTCCCAATCGGGGCGCAGGTCGACGAGCCCAATCGTCGCCAAGGTTGGTCCGTAAAAGGCGCGGGCGCGTGGCAGGGCGTTGGTGCCCAAGGTGACGTAGTATAACATGTTTGCCTCTTGGTATTCGAATAGACGTCACTTTGTGCGCGGTGGGGTGGGGTCCGCAAGGGGCGTGATGGATTACGGTGCTATAAGTGGCTCTTTGGCACTTTGTGGTTTCGCTGGCCGCATCCTCTCGCTATAGGTCAATCGCTTTTTCCAGAATGCGAAGGTGACGCCATGGCCAATGTAGTCGTTGTAGGCGCCCAGTGGGGCGACGAGGGCAAGGGCAAGATCGTCGATTGGCTGTCTGAGCGCGCCGATGTCATCGCGCGCTTTCAGGGCGGGCATAATGCAGGCCATACCTTGGTGATTGACGGCAAGGTTTACAAACTTAGCCTTCTGCCCAGCGGCATCGTGCGCGGCGGCAAATTGTCGGTCATCGGCAACGGCGTGGTCGTTGATCCTTGGCATCTGGTGATGGAGATTGACAAGCTGCGCAGCCAGGGGGTGGATATTACCCCCGAAAACCTGATGGTGGCCGAAAACGCCAGCCTGATCCTGCCCCTCCACGGCGAGTTGGACCGTGCCCGTGAAAACCAGAACTCCGTGGCCAAAATTGGCACCACGGGTCGTGGCATTGGCCCCGCCTATGAAGACAAAGTGGGCCGTCGCGCCATTCGTGTGGCGGATTTGGCCGATGAGGCCACTTTGGTCGCGCGGGTGGATCGATTGATGGGCCACCACGATGCGCTGCGCCGTGGGTTAGGCGTGGAACCCGTCGATAAAGAGGCGCTGCTGTCTGCCTTGCGTGCCATTGCGCCGCAGGTGCTGCCCTATGCACAGCCGGTCTGGAAAGTGATGCATGACGCCCGTCGCGCGGGAAAGCGCATTCTGTTCGAAGGCGCGCAGGGGGCGTTGCTGGATATTGATTTTGGCACTTACCCCTTTGTCACCTCGTCAAATGTGATCGCGGGGCAGGCGGCAACGGGCGTGGGCTTAGGGCCGACGGCGATTGATTTTGTTCTTGGGATTGTTAAAGCCTATACCACCCGCGTGGGCGAAGGGCCCTTTCCGGCAGAGCTTCACGATGACGACGGCGAGCGTTTGGGCGCACGGGGCCATGAATTTGGCACCGTAACCGGCCGCAAGCGCCGCTGTGGGTGGTTTGACGCGGTTTTGGTGCGACAAACCTGTGCCACCTCGGGGGTTTCTGGCATTGCGCTGACCAAGTTGGATGTGCTGGACGGCTTTAAGACACTGAAAATCTGCGTGGGATATGACCTTGACGGCAAGCGGCTGGATTACCTGCCCACTGCCGCCGATGCCCAAGCCCGCTGCAAGCCCATTTACGAAGAGCTGGAAGGCTGGTCAGAGACAACCGCAGGCGCGCGGTCTTGGGCGCACTTGCCGGCGGCTGCGATCAAATATGTGCGCCGGATTGAAGAGTTGATCCAGTGCCCCGTCGCGCTTTTGTCCACCAGCCCCGAGCGTGACGATACGATCCTTGTCACCGACCCTTTCGCGGATTGAACCTATGGCATTGACCTATAAAACCCGCCGCAGGCTGGCGCTGTTGGTGCTGTGCATCGGGCTGCCCGCCTATATCGTTGTCGCTGTGTCGCTGGTGGCCTTGATCGAACGCCCCTCAGTTCTGGTAGAACTTGCGATTTATGTCGGGCTTGGCATTTTGTGGATCATCCCGCTGCGACCGGTTTTTCTGGGCATCGGCCAACCCGACCCGAACGTTCCGCCCAAAGGCTAAGCTAAATCTGGGGTGAGGCCTGTTAGGTCACCCGCCTGCGCGCGGGTTGGGCGCTTAGGCTGGCCGATGGCGGGGCTTCGGCGAGGTCTTGCTGAAAGGCAAGGCGGCGCTGGCCGACAGAGATGGCCCTATCCCTGCCAGCCCTTTGGTCAGACATCTGGGCCAAGACAATGGCTTTCAACTGCGCCATCGCAGCCCTGCGGCGTTGGGTCTCTGGGTTGTCCAAAGCGTTGTCAGTGTCGTGGATCAAACGGCTTACCGACACTTCGGCCGCTTTTGCCAAGCGGCGCGGTTGTGGGGGCGGGCCTGTGTGTCTGCGCTCTGCTTTCGTCAGGCGGCCTGTCGGCGCCGTCGGGTCTTGCCAAGGGGCCTCTGGCGCCGCAGGGGGGATCATTGTGGCAGCGCGTTGTTCTGCCACCGGAACCGCGCCAAAGCTGCGGTCGCGGGCCGCCAGATCGTGAAAATGTTCTGTCACGTCGCGCAATGTGCCCAAGGGATCGTCAAAGCCTTCCAGCGTGCAGCTGAATGTCCCGTAAGAGACTGTGAGGATCCGTTTGGCATCCGACATGGATGATGCGCCTTTTGCAGAGGTCTTTGGGCAAACTGCCCGTGCGGTCGATCTATTCGATGGACAAATGGTGGTGATTTAAAGGATGGATTGTGTTCGAGCCACGCTTTTTGCCGCAATTGGAAAGACGCCCGCTGATGCGCCACGCCCTCGTTCACTCGTCTTATGGGGTTACGCTGGCGGGGGGGGGGCGGTTTTCGGCCAGCCTTCTGGCCCAAGCCCGCAGCTTGGCCCCAAAGCTGGTGGCGGCGGACAGCGGGGCCGACAGGCTTTTGGCCTTGGGGGCCGAGCCCGAAGCGGTGATTGGCGATCTTGATTCGATCTCGCCGTCTGCCCGCACCCGATTGGCGGGTCGTTTGCATTTGATCGACGAGCAGGTGACGACGGATTTCGATAAGGCCCTGCGCTCGATTGCGGCGCCCTTTGTGCTGGGTTTGGGCTTTGCCGGACAAAGGCTGGATCACGGCTTGGCGGTGCTGAACACCTTGGCGCGCCATCCCGACAGGCGTTGCCTGATCCTAAGCGGATCGGATGTCACCTTTTTGGCCCCGCCCGCGCTGGATCTGAACTTGCCCAAAGGGTCGCGCCTGTCGCTGTTTCCGATGGGGCCTGTGACGGGGGAAAGTGAGGGCCTGCGTTGGCCCTTGCAGGATTTGGCCTTTGCGCCTGACGGGATGATCGGCACGTCAAACGAAGTTTGCGGCCCCGTGCGGTTGCGGTTCAGTGCGGCTGTGATGCTGGTTATATTGCCTCGTTCGGCAGTGGGGGCGGCGTTGGATGGGCTGATCCCTGCTGGTGTTCGTGGCGGATGATATACAGACCCGATCCCGTGATCAGCACAATGCCCACCCATGTCAGCGCATTGGGAAAATCGCCAAAGATCGCATAGCCTAGGAACACCGCCATCGGCAGTTCCAGATAATGCAAGGGCGCAAGGGTGGCGGCGGGGGCGTATTTCATCGCAATCGTCATGCACAAATGGCTGATCGCCGCCCAGAACCCCACGCCAAACAGATAGGCCCAGTTCAGAAGGTCGGGCGAGACATAATCCAGTTCGGTGATCCCCGACCCGTTGAACGCCCACAGCAAAGGCAAACAAATCACGGTGCCGACAATAGAGGTGTGCAACTGCATTGTCACCGGATGCACGCGGTTTGACATGGCCTGTGTGGCCATTTCGTAAAACGAAAACGACAGCGCGCAGCCCAAGGGAAACAGCGCCACCAGCCCGTAATGGTTCAACGAGGGTTGGATGACGAACATCGCCCCGCCAAACCCGACGATCGACGCATAGATCCGCCGTTTGCCCACAGGATTGCCGAAGATCAGCTTTCCCAAAAACATCAAGATAAAGGGCATCACAAAGACGATGGCGATGGAATCAGCAATCGGCATGTACTGAACCGAGGCGACAAAGCAATAGGTCGACAAGATCAGGCAAATCGCCCGCACCACCAGCATCCCCGCATCCCGACCGCCTGTGCGCCAATCCAGCCGCATCAGCAAGATCACAGGCAACATACACAGCCCCTGAAACACAAAGCGCGCGGCGGTGATCTGACCTACGGGAATTTCCGTGGTGGCGAGTTTGGAACACGCATCCAGAAGCGGGGCGAGCACGCAAAAGGCCACCATCAGCAAAGCGCCGCGCAGGGTATTGGTTGGTTTTAGCAATTTGGCACATTTACGGCCAAGCCGCCCAAGGAGGTTTCTTTGTACTTCTCGTGCATGTCCTTGCCCGTCTGGCGCATGGTTTCGATGCACACATCCAAGCTGACCAGATGTTGCCCGTCGCCACGCAGCGATAGGCTGGCGGCGGACACAGCCTTGATCGCCCCCAACCCGTTGCGTTCGATGCAAGGCACCTGCACCAGCCCTCTGACTGGGTCACATGTCATACCCAAGTGATGCTCCAGCGCAATTTCTGCCGCGTTCTCCACCTGCTCCACGCTACCGCCCAACACCGCCGCCAAGCCCGCAGCCGCCATCGCCGCGGCCGATCCGACTTCTGCCTGACAGCCACATTCTGCGCCCGAAATGCTGGCATTGTGCTTGCAAAGCCCACCAATTGCCGCCGCTGTCAGCAAAAAGTCAGTGATGCGCGCGGTCGAGGCCCCAGGCACATGATCCAAATAATAGCGCAGCACCGCCGGCAGCACGCCCGCCGCCCCGTTGGTGGGCGCGGTGACGACCTGCCCGCCGGCCGCGTTCTCCTCGTTCACGGCCATCGCATAGAGCGACATCCAGTCGTTTATCACATGCGGTGCCGTCATATTCAGCCCGCGCTCGGCCAAGAGCGCATCATGGATGCCCTTGGCTCGGCGGCGCACTTTCAAGCCACCTGGCAGAATGCCCGTGCCTTCCATCCCGCGCGAGATGCAGTGGTTCATCACCTCCCACAGACGGGCGATGCCCTTGTCGATCTCGGCCTTGGTGCGGTACTTCAATTCGTTGGCCAGTTTCATCTGGGCGATGCTCAGGCCGGACTTTGCCGCCATTTCCATCATTTCATCTGCTGTTTCAAACGGATAGGGCACATCGGCGCGGGCCTTGGCTTTCGATCCGCCGGCTTCGGCCTGTTCAGCCGCGGTCAGCACAAAGCCGCCACCGATCGAGTAATAGGTTTCTTGCAAGATTACATCGCCTTGCGCGTCAGTGGCCTTCAAGATCATGCCATTGGCATGGCCGCTTAAGGCGGGGCCATAGTCAAAGACCAAGTCTTTCTTGGGGTCAAAAGCCATCTCGCCCAAGCCGGGGGGGGTGATCTTATGGGTGGCGTTGATCGCCTCTAGCACGGTTTCGGCCTTGGCCGCGTCATAGGTGGCCGGTTCAAACCCCGCCAGCCCCAGAATCGTGGCGCGGTCGGTGGCGTGGCCTAGGCCCGTGAACGCCAATGACCCGTGCAGCGAGGCTTTCAGCCCCGCTGCCCGAAACGGCGAGTTTCGCAGCGTTTCCAAGAACCGCGCTGCGGCGACCATCGGCCCCATCGTGTGCGAGGACGAGGGGCCAACCCCCACTTTGAACATATCAAAGACAGACAGAAACATGGGGCCCTCAATAAGCTGCGGTGAAGATGGTGGGGGCGCAGCCTTCGGCCTTGGCCACATCCTGCGCTGCGGGGCAGGTTTCAAGCTGGGCCAAGATTGGCCCTAGGGCGGGCAGATCGGCGGTGGTGATGCGGGCCGGATGGCCAGCGGGAAAGCCCGACAGCCATCGCACCAGAACCCCCACATAGACCGAAAAGATCGAAGGTTTGGCCGACAGCCAATCTGGCGCATCGCGGGCGACCATCTGGTCTAGAATGGCAAAGTGCTCTTGCAGCTTGGCCGCCTGATGCGCGACGACCGCCGCAGCACACTCTGCCCCCGCGACTCGCTCAGGGTAAAAGACCTGCATCAAGGGGGCGTGCAGGTTGGTGACGGTGTAAAAGTACCACTTCAAAAACGCCGCACGTTCGGCGCTGCCCTGTGCGGGTGCCAGGCCTGCATGACGCTCGGCCAGATACATCAGGATCGCCGCCGTCTCGAACATCGGACCATCGGGCGTCTCGATCGCGGGGATTTTGCCCAAAGGGTGCATCGCGCGATAGGCGGGGCTGTCAAGCTCGCCTGCGGGGCGGTCGATCTGGCGTTCGGCAAACTCTGCCCCCGTCAGCCGCAGCGCCAGCCGCACGATGAACGAGGCAGAATCAGGCGAGAAGTACAAAGTATAAACCGGTCGGGACATCGCGCGCTCCATCTTTGGGCCACGATATGGGGCGGTCGCGCTTGGACACAAAGCAAAACCGACAGGTCAAGCGGGAAAATGGCGAGAAATGGTGCATTCCTGCAAATTTTTCGCGACCTGTTCCCTGTTTGTTTACCCCGCTTTAACCACAATCGCCAAAGATCAAGGCCAGTCCACCCACCCCTTACCGGAGGTTTATATGCCCGCGCTGCCCACCTTAATCGCCGCTCTCTTGCCGGCCTTCACCATCCCCACGGCGGATCTTGTCGCTTTCACCATTCCCGAAACGGCGGTGCGTCAGGTGATGGATGATCCGCAAAAGTATTTCGAAGATATGACAGATCTTATCGCGGCTTACGGCATAGATGGGGCGATTACGGCCGAGCAGGTCGATGCCAGCATTGCCTTGGAACAGGCCACGTCGCGCAGTTATGTGATGTCGGTGCTGGCCGATGGCGATTTGAACCTTGACGGGGTTTTGACGGGTGATGAATTGCGCCGCACCAAGGCGGCCATCAGCGCCTCGGCCCGCGCACGGTTGGTTCGCAACTTTTCGCAGGCCGATGCGGATGGCGACGGCAAGGTTACTGCCAGCGAAGCGACGGCTTTTGGCCTGCTTGCCGCAGACAAAGCGGTAAGCCCGACCGAGATCAAAACGACCAAACTGGTGATGGCCTTTGACGCCAACGAAGACGGTAAAGTGACCATCAAAGAAGTGCGCGAGGGTTTATCGTTCTAAGCCGCCCCTTAGGCCCCAAAGAAATCCCACAGCAATTTCAGGTTCAGCGCAACAATCGCAAAGGCCACCGCCCAAGCCAAGGCCCCCAGCCAAAGCGGGGCCACCAGCGCCCCCATCCGCGCGCGTGACGTGGTGAACAGCACCAAGGGAATGACTGCAAAGGACAATTGCAAGCTTAACACCACCTGCGTCAAAATCAGCAGCCGCCCCGTTCCTGCCGCACCATAGATCAGCGTGACGCCGGCTGCGGGCAATATCGCCAGTCCACGGGTGATCAAACGGCGCAACCAAGGGGCCAGACGTATGCGCAAGAACCCTTCCATCACCGCTTGACCCGCCAGCGTGGCCGTGACGGTGGAATTTAGCCCACAGGCCAGCAAGGCCACCGCAAACAACATCGGCGCCACGCCCGCGCCAAGCAGTGGCCCTATCAACTGATGCGCATCGCCCAGATCTGTGACGTCGGTTTTTCCCGCGGCGTGAAAGCTGGCTGCCGCCAAGATCAAGATGGCCGCGTTGATCAGCAGGGCGAACATCAGGGCAAGGGTCGAATCGATCGTGGCAAAGCGCAAGGCCTCGGCCTTGTCTTGTGGCCGCTCGCCCCAATCGCGGGTTTGCACGATAGCCGAATGCAAGTACAGGTTATGGGGCATCACCGTGGCCCCCAAAATCCCCAACGCCAGATAGAGCATTTCCGGATTGCGCAGCACATCTGCCGTGGGCGCAAAGCCGCGCAGCACGCCGCCCCAATCGGGGCTGGCCAAGGCGACCTGAATGGCAAAACAAACGGCAATTAGGGCCAAAAGGGCGATCACAAAGCCCTCAAGCTTGCGAAAACCACGCCTTTGCAGCCATAGGATCAAGAAGACATCCATGGCCGTGATGACAACGCCCAGTTCCAAATGAATGCCAAACAACAGGTTAAGACCAATGGCGGTGCCGATCACCTCGGCCACATCGGTGGCGATGATGGCAATCTCGGCCGTTACCCATAGCGGAATTGACACCCAACGCGGAAAGGCATCGCGGCAGGCCTGCGCCAGATCGCGCCCCGAACCAATCGCCAGTCGCGCCGACAAGGACTGCAACACAATCGCCATCACGTTAGACAAAAGCGCCACAAACAGCAGCGCATAGCCGAACTTCGACCCGCCCGCCAAGGAAGTGGCCCAATTGCCCGGATCCATATAACCCACGGCAACCATGTAGCCCGGCCCCAAAAAGGCCAAAAACCGCTTCCAAGGCGTTGCCCCCAACTTCACGCTGCGCGCCACCTCTGACAAAGCTGCAGGCCCTCTGGGGCTGTTCCAAACGGCTTTGTGTGGGGGGGCCTTGGGGGTCACTTTGGCCGATCTAAGCATGAGATTGAGAATTATTCTCAATATGGGGATGCAGGCCGACAAGTCAAGGTCGCCCCTTTTGGCGTTTGGCCATAGAACCCACGCACAGCTTTGCTATAAGCGGATCAAAAGGTCAGGAGCCCAAGATGCACAAGGACTTGTCCCCCGTCGATACCGCCAAATATGTCGCCGCAAAACGCGCGGTCGATTTCGTACAGTCTGGCATGAAATTGGGCCTTGGCACCGGTTCCACCGCCGCTTGGATGGTGCGCTGCTTGGCTGCGCGCGTGCAGGCCGAGGGGTTGAAGGTGATCGGGGTTCCCACCTCTACCCGCACGGCCGAACTGGCGCGCGGCCTTGGGTTGACCATCACCACATTGGATGACGCCAAATGGCTTGACCTGACGATTGATGGCGCAGACGAGTTTGACCAAGCTTTCAACCTGATCAAAGGCGGTGGCGCAGCCCTTTTGCAGGAAAAAATCGTGGCCGCTGCCAGCGATCAGATGATCGTGATCACCGATGCCGCCAAGGAAGTGGCCAATCTGGGCGCCTTCCCCCTTCCCGTCGAAGTGATCCGCTTTGGCTGGACCACGACACAAGTGCTGATCGAAGAGATGCTTTTGTCCCAAGACGTTTTCGCCCGCGACGTCACCTTGCGCATGGCCAAAGAGACGCCGGTTTTGACGGACGAGGGCAATTACATCCTTGATCTGCATCTAAAGCGCATCGGCCATCCGCGCCATTTGGCAATGGCCTTGAACCAGATTCCGGGCGTGGTGGAAAACGGCTTGTTCATCGCCCTGTGCGACCGTGTTATCATCGGCCACACCGACGGACGGGTGGAGGTGCGCGACAATCACGATGGGTCGGTCAAGGCCAGCAAGGTCGCCGTCGCCCCCTTGGGCAATATCTTTGCAGATCTGGGAGAGTGACTTTGCCCTTTGACTATGACCTCTTTGTCATCGGCGGCGGATCAGGCGGTGTGCGCGCCGCGCGGATTGCCGCGTCCGAGGGTGCTGCGCGGGTCGGTCTGGCCGAAGAAAGCCGCATGGGCGGCACCTGTGTTATTCGCGGCTGTGTGCCCAAAAAGTTGATGGTCAACGCCTCGGCCTATCCCAAGGCCCTTGAGGATGCCGCGGCCTATGGGTGGCAGGTGCAGGCGGGTGATTTTGACTGGCCCAAGTTTCGCGGCCTTTTGGGCGCGGAACTGACCCGTCTGGAAAACGCTTACCGCGGCACGCTGAAAAATGCCGGCGTTGTTGTGCATGACGCCCGCGCCACGCTGGCGGATGCGCACACGGTGCGCCTGTCGACGGGGCAAAGCTTCACCGCCAAGCATATCTTGATCGCCACAGGGGGCTGGCCCTTTGTGCCCGATGTGCCGGGGGCAGATTTGGCCGTGACTTCGAACGAAATGTTTGATCTCGAAAGCCTGCCGCGCCGCGCGCTGATCGTGGGGGGCGGCTATATCGCGTCGGAATTCGCCTGCATCCTGAATGGCTTTGGCACCCAGGTGACCCAAGTTTACCGCGGCCCCCAAATCCTGCGTGGCTTTGATGACGAAGCGCGCGGCCATGTTGTCGCAGGCATGCAAGCGGCGGGGGTCGAGATTCGCTGCAACGCGGATGTGGCACGGCTTGATCGCAGCAGAGGCGGCATTTTGGCCACCGACCTAACCGGTTTCCAACAAGAGGTTGACCTTGTGCTTTACGCCACAGGCCGCAGGCCGAATGTGCAAGGTTTGGGGCTAGAAGATTTGGGCGTGGCCTTTGGCCATCACGGCGAAGTTATTGTCGACGCGTGGAGCCAAACCGCCGTCCCTTCGATCTTCGCCGTGGGGGATGTCACCAACCGCGTTAATCTGACGCCGGTGGCCATCCGCGAAGGTCATGCCTTGGCGGATACTTTGTTTCGCGCAGCGCCCACCAAGGCAGATCATACCTTGGTGGCCTCGGCCGTCTTCACCCAGCCGGAATTGGGCGCTGTGGGCATGACGGAAGAAGAAGGCAAAGCCCGTGGCGGGGTAGAGGTTTTCGCAGCGACCTTCCGTCCGATGAAGACATTGTTTGCCGGGCGCCCCGACCGCGTGCTGATGAAACTGATCGTCGATGCCCAAACCCGCGTGGTGCTGGGCTGCCACATTGTTGGGCCCGAGGCGGGCGAAATGATCCAGCTTGCGGCGATTGCGGTCAAGATGGGGGCCACGAAAGAAGATTTCGACCGGACGGTGGCCGTGCACCCCACGATGGCGGAAGAATTGGTCACGATGCGTAAACCCGCAAGGATGCATCCAATCCTTTAAGATCGACGCCTTGAAATTTCGCGCACAATGCCCAAATTCATTTAGGCAAAGCATAAGAGGAAAACCGATGGCAGGTGGGAATGGACCCTGGGGTGGCAACGGCCCCGAGGACGACAATAAACCCGAAGCGCGCAGGCCCGATCCGCGCAATGGCGACAATCGTCGCGCGCAAGGCCCGCAAATCCCCGATCTGGATGAAGTGTTCCGCATCGGGCAAGAACGGCTGCGCGTGATTATGGGCGGGCGCGGCAATGGTGGCGGCGGCGGCGGTTCAACGGGTGGCGACAGCAACTGGTTTTTCACCCGCCAAGGCATCATATCGGCCATGATCGCGCTGGGTTTGGTGTGGTCTTACATGTCGTTTTACACGGTCAAACCTGAAGAAAAGGCGGTTGAGCTGTTCTTGGGCCAATTCTACCAAGTCAAAGGTGATGGCTTGAACGTGGCCCCTTGGCCGATCGTCTCGGCCGTGATTGTCAACACCAGCCAGCAGCGCACGACCGATATTGGCACAGGCACCGGCGGTGATTTGGACAATGGCTTGATGCTGACCGGCGATCAAAACATTGTGGACATCGAATTCCAAGTGGTCTGGAACATCAACGATCCTGCCAAATTCCTCTTTAACCTCAAAGACCCTGAAGACACGATCCGTGCCGTGGCAGAATCTGCTGTGCGCGACATCGTGGCGCGCAGCCAACTGGCCCCGATCTTGAACAAAAACCGTGGCGAGGTGGAAAACAGCCTGACAAACGAGGTTCAATCCACCCTAGACAGCTATGACAGTGGCATCTCGGTGGTGCGGGTGAACCTTCTAAAATCCGACGTGCCCGCCGAAGTGGCCGACAGTTTCCGCGCCGTTCAAGCGGCCCAGCAGGAACGTGACCGGTTGCAAAAAGAAGCCAACGCTTATGCCAACAAAGTAACTGCAGCAGCCCGCGGCCAAGCTGCCCAAACTGGCCAAGAGGCGCAGGCCTATGCCGCCCGCGTCGTCAACGAGGCGCAAGGTGACGCCAGTCGCTTCCTTTCGGTCTATGCAGAATATGTCAAAGCCCCCGAAGTCACACGCAAGCGGATGTATCTGGAAACGATGGAACAAGTCTTAGGCGGCGCGAATAAGGTGATCATGGACGGCGCTGCCGGCCAAAGTGCGGTGCCCTATCTGCCCTTGAACAACCTGATCCCGCCCTCTGCCCCCGCCGCTGGAGGGACCAACTGATGAAAATGATCTATAGCCTGCCCGTTTTGGCGATTTTGCTGGCCACGGCCATGTCGTCGATCTTTGTGGTTGATGTGCGTGAAAAGGTGCTTGTCTTGCAGTTTGGCGAGGTCAAGCAGGTGGTGGATGAACCGGGCCTGTATTTCAAGACACCGTTCATCCAAGATGTGTTCCGCTATGACGACCGCATCTTGGGCCTTGTGACCGATCCGCAGGAAATCACCTTTGCCGACCAGCGCCGTCTGGTGGTAGATGCCTTTGCCCGTTGGCGCATTGTTGATCTGCAAAAGTTCCGCCGCGCCGTGGGCTTGGGCGGCATCGATGAAGCGCGCAACAACCTGTCGAAAATCGTGAACCCTGAAGTGCGTGACGTTCTGGGATCTGTGCCCCTGCAATCGGTGCTGTCGGAAGACCGCGTCGCGCTGATGAACAAAATCCGCGACAATGCCCGTGCCAAGGCTGCGACTTTGGGCATTGATGTGATCGATGTGCGCCTAACCCGCACCGACTTGCCGCAGCAAAACCTGAATGCGACCTATTCGCGCATGCAGGCCGAACGTCAGCGCGATGCCACGGATGAAATCGCGCGCGGCAACGAAGCGGCGCAGACCTTGCGGGCCGAGGCAGATCGTGCGGCAGTGGAAATCAACTCTGAAGCCAGCAAACAGGCCGAAATCATCCGCGGTCAGGCCGATGCTAAGCGCAGTGCGATCTATTCCGAAGCCTATGGCCAAGATCCCGAGTTCTACGCTTTCACCCGCTCGCTTTCGGCCTATGCCAGCGCGCTTAAACCGGGAACGACGGCCTTTGTCATGGCCCCAAAGGGAGAGTTCTTCCATTATTTTGGGGCTGATCCCATGAATACCGCGGGTTCTGCGACGGGGGCGACGGGCACAGGCAGCACCGTGGCTGGCGGTAGCGCGCCCAAAGCGCCCTGATCTAAGGCGGTTCGCGGGGGGGCACCTTGCGAACCGCGCAGGCAGGCCTCACGCGGGTTTGAGCAGGCGCGATTGGGTTTGCATTGCAAATGGCGCGCCGCCGCTCAACATAGGGCACAGCATGTCGGCCCTGCACCGCGCAGGGCCAAATCACATTGTGAGGAGTTCGAACGTGCCATCGACCTATCCTGTCCTGCAACGCCCCGCCCCAAAGGCAGACAAACCTCAAACCAGGCGGCGCCTGATGGCGCTGGGCCTGGGCCTGGCGATCGCCCTTAGCCCCATGGCCGGGGTCAGCATGGCGCAATCCGTGCCGCCCAGCTTTGCCGATCTGGTGGAAAAGTTCTCCCCCGCCGTGGTTGATATCACCACATCCTCAATCGTCGCTGCTGAGTCGGGCGGCCAGATGCAGGTGCCCCCCGGCTCGCCTTTTGAAAAGTTTTTCAAGGATTTTAATGAACAAAACGGCGTATCTCCGGATCAGCCGATGGAAAAATCAGAAGCCCTTGGGTCGGGGTATATCATCTCGGCCGATGGCTATATTGTGACCAACAACCACGTGATTGATGGCGCTGACGAGATTCAGGTGGAAACATTTGGCCGTAAGACCCTAACGGCCAGATTGATCGGCAAAGACGAAAAGACGGACGTGGCGCTGTTGAAAGTGGATAGCCCGGATCCTTTGCCCTTCGTCACTTTCGGCGATAGCGACAAGATGCGCGTTGGCGATTGGGTCGTCGCCATGGGCAACCCGTTGGGCCAAGGGTTTTCCGTTTCGGCAGGCATCGTCTCGGCCCGTGGGCGCGAGTTGAGCGGCACTTATGACGACTTCCTGCAGACTGACGCTGCGATCAACAAGGGCAACTCAGGTGGGCCATTGTTCAATGTGAACGGCGAAGTGATCGGGATGAACACGGCCATCTTGTCACCTTCGGGCGGCTCGATCGGGATCGGTTTTGCCATGGCCTCGAACGTGGTCAGCAAGGTCGTTGACCAGCTGAAACAATATGGCGAAACACGGCGCGGCTGGTTGGGCGTGCGTATTCAAGATGTCAGTCAGGATGTGGCCGATGCCATGGGCATAACCGAGGCCAAGGGCGCTTTGGTCACCGATGTGCCCGATGGCCCAGGCAAAGATGCGGGCATTGTGTCGGGCGATGTGATCGTCACCTTTAACGGCATGGATGTGGCCGACAGCAAGTCTTTGGTTCGCGCTGTGGCCGATGCGCCGATTGGCGAGATCGTCAAGGTCGTCGTGCTGCGGCAGGGCAAGTCGGTGGAACTTGATGTCAAGCTTGGCCGCCGCGAAGAGGCCGAGGCCAATTCTGACGGCGCGGGCCAAAAATCTGGCACTCCGGCAGAGCCGCAGACCAGCGTCCTTTTGGGCATGACCCTGCAGCCCTACACTGACGAGATGGCCGCCGATCTGGGCCTGCAACCGGGCGAAAAAGGGCTTGTCGTCATGAATGTCGATGTGGCGTCTGAAGCTTACACCAAGGGCCTTCGCCAAGGCGATCTGATCACCGAGGCGGGCCAGCAAAAGGTGCAAACCCTCAAAGACATCCAAGACCGCGTGGCCGATGCGAAAGATGCGGGCCGCAAGTCGCTGCTGCTTTTGGTGCGCACCCAAGGTGAACCGCGCTTTGTGGCGCTGTCGCTGGAATAAGCGATCGGCAGGGTATGCGAACGGGCGGCGGGGGAAACCTCGCCGCCTTTGCTTTGGGCGCGGGCCCTAGGGCTGGTCAGCTGCGCGCGCAATCTGGGGCCGAAAGTCGGGGGCCAGCAGACGGTCCAGCAGGGGGGACATATCCTCGATCCCCTCTGCCACCACATGCACCACCCCCGCATCGCGCTGCAAGCGGCCTGTAACGCGCAGCAAACGGCCCGAGATCACCGCGCGCCGAAAGCGTTCATAGATCGCAGCCCAGACCACCACATTGGCAACCCCTGTCTCATCCTCCAGCGTCAAAAAGATCACGCCTTTGGCCGTGCCGGGGCGCTGGCGCACCAAAACCAACCCCGCCACACAAACCCGCGCGCCTTGGCTTGGTTCGTTCAAACGGGCGGCAGGCAAGGCCGCGGGCGGGCGGGGCCAGGTGTTGGGGCGCGGGGTAGGGGTCAGCCAATCAGACATAGAACGAAAGTAGAACATCATCCGCAGCATCGCAAGCCATCACAGGCGCGCCCCCCTGCCAAACGAGGGGTGGAATCCGCGCGCCCCTTGCGCTATCTATCCTCCACCAAAACCACGAGGGCACCATGGCAAAGATCACCTATGTCGAATTCGGCGGCAAAGAACACACGATCGAGGTCGCAAACGGCCTGACCGTGATGGAAGGGGCCCGCGACAACGGCATCCCCGGGATCGAGGCCGACTGCGGCGGCGCTTGCGCCTGTTCCACCTGCCATGTCTATATTGATCCAGCTTGGGTCGACCGTCTGCCCAAGAAAGACGCGATGGAATCCGATATGCTTGATTTCGCGTGGTCGCCCGATCCCGTCCGCTCGCGCCTGACCTGCCAGTTGAAGGTTTCTGACGCGCTGGAAGGTCTGCGCGTGCAGATGCCGCAAAAGCAAATCTGACCCCTTTCATACTTGAGTAAATATCCCACGGGAGGTCTGGAGGGTGTGAAACCCTCCAGCGTCTTTGGGGGAAGATCAGCCGCCAAATAGGGCGCTAGTTGCTTTTGCGCCCGAGCATAAAGGGCAATGGGGCCACGGGCACGCCGTCTTCCAACAGCTTTATCGCCTCGGCAGGCTTTGCCTCGCCGTAGATCGAGCGTTCGGGAACGATGCCCTCGTGCATCTTGCGCGCCTCGGCCACAAAGTTCACGCCGACATATTCGGCGTTTTCTTCCACCTTGCGGCGTAGGTCTGCCAAGGTCTTTTCGGCATCGCTGTGCGGCGTGGTCAAATCGCCCTGGCCCAAGGCCACGCGCGGGGCCATCAAGGCCTTGGCCACTTTGGCACTGCCGCAGGTGGGGCATAAGACATGGCCTGCGGTTTTCAGGCTGTCAAACCCCTCTGCCGATGGGAACCAACTGTCAAATTCGTGGGCGCTGTCGCATTTCAGCGTATATCGGATCATCGTTGCATCGCTTGGGTTCTGGCAATCTTGTGATCGCCTTGCCTTTAACTGGCAGGTTGGGCGGCCTTGTCAAGCGGCACTGCCGCGTCAAAGGAAGCGGGTGGGTTACGACGGGGCGTTCAACAGGCTTGGTGCCTCGTGCAGGCCTGCCAAAAGGGCGGCAAGATCGGGTTCGGCAACCAAATTTGCCGCCTCGGCCGCGCTGAACCATTTGCGCTGGCGCTGCTTGTGTTCTGGAAATTCTGCCTTCAGCCGCCGCACCTGCAGCAAAAAGACTTGAACGCAGCAGGGTAAGGGGACGGCATCGTGCCGGATCTTGTCATAACAATAGCGGCCGATGGGTTGGGCTTGGACCAGCCCCTCAACCCCTGCCTCTTGCCAAGCCTCGCGGGCGGCGGCGGTTTCGGCGGGTTTTCCGGCCATTGGCCATCCCTTGGGTAAAACCCAGCGTCCTGAATCGCGCGAGGTGACAAGCAAAACCTGTAGACGCCCCTTGTGCATCCGCCAGCACAAAGCGGCGACCTGTTCGGCCATAGCATCTTCTGCCATGGGCGCTTCTTCCACGCTCACAGGCTGTGACAAAACGGGTTGTATCCCGTCCGCCAAAAGCTTGGGAACAGTTATCGACATTTTGCCCGTACCTCTGGCCGACAGCTATGGCTCAAGGTTTATTCCCCGATGCCTGCGACCCAGCTTCACTGACCTTGTCATACCGTCCCCTCAGCGCAAGAGGTTTTTCGGGGCGGCTGGGAAAATGGGTAAGGATATCGTGGCAAAGCTGCGCGCCGCTGCCAATCCCGCTCAAAATCTGTGCAGCCGCGCCAGTTAGCCGCTCTTGGCTCTCGGCGCCCAGATCGGCCAAAGCAGTGGCTAAATCTTGGCCGCCGTGCACCTGCAAGGCACCGCCGTGTTTGGCAAGTTGCGTATAGGGGGCGGCAAAGTTATCAACCCATGGCCCGTGCACAATCGCGCAGCCCATTCGCGCTGGCTCCCACGGGGTATGTCCGCCCTTGGGCACAAAGCTGCCCCCCACGATGCAAGCCCCGCAGCGCAGATACCACAGGTCCATCTCGCCCATCGTGTCGGCCAGAAAGACTGTCTCGGCCCCGGGCATAGCCCCGCCAGACCGCCGCGCCAGCGTAAAGCCGCGCGCGGCAATCAGGGTTGCCACCTCGTCGCCACGGCGCGGATGGCGCGGAGAGAGGATAAGGTGGTCGAAATGTTGGCGCAGCTGCGCAAAGGCGTCAAGGATGATCGCCTCCTCTCCCGCATGGGTTGATGCCGCCAAAAGCCAGCGCGCGCGCGTTTCGCGCGGCGGCAAATGCGGCGCCGGCCGCCGTGCAATGGCGACAGCCTTCAAATCGCACGGCACAGACATCGCGGCCTTTCGCAAACCCAAGGCCAGCAGCCTGTTGCCCGACGCTTCATCTTGAACCGAAGCCATGTGCACCCGCCCCAAGGCCCGCGCCATCACCGGCTGCAGCCTCTGCCAGCCCTGAAAGCTGCGCTCTGACATCCGCGCGCCGATCAGGATGATGGGGATCTGCGCTGAGGCGCACATGGCAAACCGGCGTGGATATATCTCGGCCTCAACCGTGATAAGCGCCTGCGGCTTCCACCGCTGCACCAACCTTCGAATGGCAGGGCCCAAGTCAAGCGGCGCAAAGGCAACCGTTACCCCCTTCAAGCCCCAAGCCCCCGCCATGACAAAAGCGGTCTGCGTGTTGGTTGTGACCAAGACCTGCAAACCGCGGCGTGCCGCCAAAAGATCCTCCACCACCCAACGGGCTGAAGCCAACTCACCGTTTGACGCTGCGTGCAGCCATAGGGTTTCGCCCGACGCAGGGCGCGGCACAAAGCCCAAACGCGCGCCAAGGGCCGAACGCGGCTCGTGGCCCAAAATCCACCGCCACAGGGCCATGGCCAGCATCATGAAAGGCACTAAGGGCAATAAAAGCCGGGCGATCAGGCGCATTTACGCCAAACTCACAGCAGCGGCGGGCGTTGGTTGGGCCAATCGGTCGCGTTGTGCCATGCCTGCCCCAAGGCAAGTATCGCACCATCGCCTCCTACGCGTCCGGCAAGTTGCATTCCCATCGGCAAGCCGTTTGCTCCAAAGCCCACCGGCACTGACAGCGTGGGCAAACCGATGAGCCCTGCAGGGATCACCACCTCCATCCAGCGGTGATAGGTGTCCATATCGCGCGCCCCAATCGCCTGCGGCCAGCGCCATTCTACCGGAAATGGCCAGACCTGTGCTGTGGGCAGGGCGATTGCGTCATAGGTGTCAAACAGCCGAGACGCGGTAGCATACCAAGCCGAGCGGATCACACTCGCCTCATACACCGTCTGTGCGGACAGGTTTAGGCCCTGCTCAATTTCCCACAGGGTTTCGGGCTTGATCTGGGCGCGCTTGGCGGGGTCGGCGTAAAGGGCGCGAAAGCCGTTGGCGTTCATCATGGCGCGCAAGGTGACCCAAGCCTGCCACATCTGCTCGGCCGGAAAAGGCGGAGCGATGGGGTCGACAATCGCCCCCATCTCTTCCATCTGGCGCAGGGCTGCTTGGCACAGCTCCAAAATCCCCGGTTCGGTGGCATAGGCCCCACCCCAATCGGCGGCCCAAGCGATGCGCTTGCCTTTCAGGCTTGCACCCTGCAAGGCCGCGACATAGTCGCCCGCCGCACGATCAAAGGGCACGGCAGGATTAGGCCCCGCCTGCACCTGCAACAGATTCGCCACATCCTCAATCGTGCGCCCCATTGGCCCTTCTGTCGACATGGTCGACAGATAGGTATCGCCCTGTGCATCCGCCGGAACCAAACCCCAACTCGGCCGTAAGCCGTACACATTGCAAAAGGCCGCCGGATTGCGCAGGCTGCCCATCATATCCGACCCATCCGCCACAGGCACGATCCGCGCCGCCAGCGCCGCCGCAGCCCCGCCTGACGACCCACCCGGCGTGCGGGTAAGATCGTAAGGGTTGCGTGTGGCCCCAAAGACAGGGTTGAACGTATGGCTGCCATGGCCCCATTCGGGCGAATTGCTTTTGCCGATAAAAATCGCCCCGGCCCTGCGCATCCTTGCGGCCAAAAGGTCATCTTGCTCTGGGATAAAATTCTCAAACAGCGGTGATCCAAAAGTGGTCCGCAATCCCTTGGTCGCACACAAATCTTTCACCGCAAACGGCATCCCGTGCAACCACCCCATTGGGGCCACATCATCCGCCAGCCGCGCCTCGGCCATCAATTCATCAGGGTCACGCAACGACACCAAAGCATTCAACGCCGGATTGAAGGCAGAAATCCGCGCCAGATAGGCCGCCATCACCTCTGACGGGGCCACCTGCCGCGCAGCGATCAAACGCGCCAACTCTGATGCTGAAATCTGCCAAAGATCCATTTGCACTTTGCCCAAATACTCTCGAAGGGGAGTGTGAGGGGGGCTGACAAGCCCCCCTCACGCGTCAGGGGTGCGGGGAGGGGCAAGACCCTCCCCGCCTTTGGCGCTTACTTTTGCAGTTCGGTCCAGATCGCAGTGATATATTCTTGCGCTTTGCCGGTGCAGGTGGGCAAGAAAACGCCCTTGTCCTTGAACTCTGCGGGGATCACGATCTCGGGCGCGTCCTTCATATCGGCGGGCATGAACTCTTCCGAACCGGCAATGCCATTGGCATAACGGGCAAAGGACGAGATCAGGGCGGCGTTCTCTGGCATCGCGATAAAGTCTAGGAATTTATAGGCTTCCTCGACGTTCTTTGCATCCGTCAACAGGGCCACCTGGTCCATCCAGATCGGGAAGCCTTCTTTGGGATAGCCGTATTTCACATCCGGATTGGCCAGACGCACGCGGAACATAGCACCGTTCCAGTACTCTGAGGCGACGACGTCATTGTTCGTCATCTTTTCGGTCATCCCGTAGTCCATCGAAATCCACTTCGGCTTGGCTTCCAACAGCTTGTCACGCACCTTTTTCATCAAGTCTGCGTCGTCCGAGCAAGGCTTGCCACCCATATACATGGTCGCAAGTGCCAGCACTTCACCCATTTCCGGCGTCACATTGACCTTGCCCACCAATTCCGGCGGCGGATCCATGAAAATGGCCGACGTGTTGATATCGCCCGAATAAACTGTTTGGTTCACAGCAACACCGGTGGTGCCCCACTGCCACGGAACCGTAAACTTACGGCCGGGGTCGTAATCGACATTCATCCATTCCGGCGCGATGTTTTTGTGGTTGGGGATCTTGGACAAGTCCAGCTCTTGGATCAGGCCTTTTTCGACAAAAATCTGAATGAAGCTGGCCGAGGGGACGACCAAGTCAAACCCCGACCCGCCGGCTTCCACCTTGGCCAGTGCGGTGTCGTTGCTGTCATAATCGGTGACAGTCACTTTGATGCCAGTTTCGGCTTCAAACTTCTTCAGAAGTTCGGGGCTGGTATAGTCACCCCAGTTGTACAGCTGCAATTCGCCAGCGGCCTGCGCCATACCAGCGGTGGCCAAAAGCAGGGCCACGGTGGACATCAGTTTTTTCATGTCAGTCTCCCGGTTGGTTGGTTTGTTAGTCTTTCTTGCGCGTCAGCAAAAAGAACAGCGTCAGCAGCAAAATGGTCAAGGCCAAAAGCACGGTCGAGATCGCGTTGATCTCGGCCGTGACCTGACGGCGGATCTGGCCCAGCATATAGGTCGGCAAGGTGTCTTGTCCGGCCGATTTCACAAAGACCGTGATCACCACATCATCCAGCGAGGTGACAAAGGCCAGCATCATCCCTGCGATGATCCCCGGCAACAGCAAGGGCAGGGTGACAAAGCGAAAGGCTTGCCAAGGGGACGCGTAAAGATCCGCCGCCGCAGTTTCCAGCGTCATATCCATGCCTTCCAGCCGTGCGCGGATGGGAAGGTAGGCAAAGGGAATGCAAAAGGCCGAATGGGCTGCGATCAGATACCCCATGCCCGCATAGCCCGTGGCCTGTTTGATCATGGCAAAAAAGATCAACAACGCCACAGCCGAGACGATTTCCGGTACCATCAGCGGTTGGTTGATCATCACATAGATAAAGGTCTGACCGCCAAACGACTTGCGCCGCGTGGTGCCCAAAGCCGCCAGCGTGGCCAAAAAGGTTGATATCACCGCCGCCGAAGCCGCCAGATACAACGAGCGGATCGTTGCATCCTTGACCGCGTCATTCTCCCAAGCCACCGCGTACCATTGCAGCGAAAAGCCTTCCCAACTGGAAACCGAACGGCCCGCGTTGAACGAATAGATCACCAGAATGATAATGGGCAGGTAAAGACCCGCAAAGACCAAGGCCGCGATCGGGTTGAACCCCGGCAAACGTGAGATGACAAAGCCCTTACTGGCCATGGCGCGTCTCCCGATTGGCATAGCGCACATAGACCAGCAAAGCCCCCGTGACGATGATCAGCAGCGTCACCGATAAAGACGCGCCCAACGGCCAATTGCGCCCTTGGCCAAACTGCAATTCGATAAAGTTGCCAATCATCATATTCTTGCCCCCCCCCAGCAAACGCGGGGTGACATAGGCCCCCAGCGAAGGCACAAAGACCAGAATAGACCCGGCAATGATCCCCGGTTTCACGATAGGTATAATCACCCGCCGCAAGACCTGCCACGGATTGGCGTAAAGATCATAGGCCGCCTCCAGCAGGCGCATATCGAAACGGTCAAGCGAGGCAAACAGCGGCAGCACCATCAAGGGCAGGTAGACATAGGTCATACCGATAAAGACCGCCGTGTCGGTATAGATCATCTCGAAGGGTTGGCTTATGATCTGCAGCTTCAGCAAGACGGTGTTCAGCAGGCCTTCCTTGCGGATGATCTCTGTGATGGCAAAGGTGCGGATCAACAGGTTGGTCCAAAAGGGAATGGTGATCAAAAACAACCACATCGCCCGCGCCTTGGGCGGCCTTGTGGCGATGAACCACGCTGTTGGAAAGCCTACGACAAAGGCAAATACCGTGGTCAGCACCGACAGTTTCACCGAGCGCCAAAAGATCGTCAGGTTGGCATCCGCCCAAGCCAGCGTGCCGTCAAAGATGTCTTTGGTGAACAATATCCCTTGCCATGCTTCCAGCGAAAAGCCCCAAGCGACATTGCCATATTCGCCCGCAGGCATGAAGGAATAAGCCACCACAATGGCCAAAGGCCCAATCGCCGCCAGCGTCAGCACGACCAGCGCAGGGGCTGACAAAAGCCAGCCGTTGCGGGCAGATCTTGTGACTTCGGCCTGTTCTGCGGGGCTCATCAATCCTCCAGCACTTGGATGGCTTCGGGCACAAAGCGCAGGCCAACCGATTGGCCAAGGCCCAAGCCCGCATCGCCCGTGGCGGGGCTTTGCAGGCGCGCCACCACCTCGGTGCCGTCTGACAGGGCCAGATGGCAATGGGTGTCGGTGCCGAAATAGACAAGATTGGTGATCGTGGCGGGGATTGCATCGGCCTCACCCACCGCAGCAAGGCGCACCTGTTCGGGGCGTACCGTCAGCGTCACACGGGCGGATTTCGCGGCGGGGGCCGCGATAAGGGCGCCGCAATCCAACCGGTAGCGATCCCCCTCGCGCGTGGCGGGCAAGAAGTTCGACTCGCCGATGAACGACGCAACAAAGCGGTTGACGGGATGGTTGTAGATGTCTTTGGGCGTGCCCACTTGCTGCAATTTGCCCGCGCTCATCACACCGATGCGGTCAGACATGGTCAAGGCCTCTTCCTGATCATGGGTGACAAAGATAAAAGTGATGCCGGTTTCCAACTGCAACCGCTTGAGTTCAATCTGCATTTCCTTGCGCAGCTTTAGGTCAAGGGCAGACAGCGGCTCGTCCAGCAACAAAACCTTGGGCGCAGGGGCCAGCGCGCGGGCCAAGGCCACGCGCTGTTGTTGGCCGCCCGAAAGCTGGCTGGTCTTGCGACCTGCCAGTGCTTCCAGCTTGACCAAGGCCAGCATCCGCGCTGTGGTGGCGGCCACCTCGGCCTTGGGCCGGCCAAGCATTTGCAAGCCAAAGCCGACGTTTTCAGCCACCGTCAGATGCGGAAACAGCGCATAGCTTTGAAACACCGTGTTCACCGGCCGCTTGTTGGGCGGCAGGGTGGTGATATCGGCCCCTTCCAGCAAAATCGCCCCGCCCGAGGGCATTTCAAACCCCGCAATCAGACGCAGCAGCGTGGTCTTGCCACAGCCTGATGGGCCAAGCAGGGTAAAGAACTCTCCCGTTCGGATATTGACCGAAACGTCATCCAAGGCCCGTACCGCCGTATCGCCTTGGCCAAAGGCCTTGACGACATGGCGGGCTTCAACGGCGATGCTGTCTGTCACCGCGCACTCCTGCGTTGTTTTGATCATATTGCGCAGCGCCGCGCAGGGCTTGCAAATGGTTTTTTGCCCTCATGCGCAAACGGCGGGGCGCAGGTGCGCCCAAGGCGCTGCCGCCTCTAACTCGGCACAAAGGGCGATTAATTCTTCATCATTGCCGTAAGGGGCGGCCAGATGCACCCCGATGGGCAGCCCGTTTTGCGACATGCCCAAGGGCACCGAAGCCGCCGGTTGGCCCGAGGCGTTGAAGATCGCGCAGAAGGGCGAATAGGCGAAAACCCCGTCTGGCCCGATGCGGTAGGCCAGATAATCCTCGGTATCATGCGCAAAGCGCCCGACTTTGGCGGGGGGTTCTGACAGCGTGGCCGACACAAGAATGTCAAACTCTGAAAAAGCCGCCGCCATCTGGCGGCCAAAGGCGTGAATTTCGCCCACAGCTTCCAAATAGCGCAGCGGCGACAGGGTTTCCGCCAGCACCGTTGCCCCACGGCTGACGCCTTCCACCAGATCGCCCGTCATGGCGCGCCCCTTCAAGCCGTGGCGCACCGACAAGGCGGTGCCCACCGCGACAATATCGGTCCAAGCCCGCATCATCATCGGCACATCGGCCTTGGGCACGGCGGGGGTGACATGGTGGCCCAAACTTTCCATCAAACGCCCGGTATCCCGCACCGCCTGTGCCACCTCGGGGTGGATGGCCGTGCCGGTAAAGGTTGTATCGCACAGCCCGATCCGCAGGCGGCGCGGCGGGCGGCTGATGGCATCGGCGTGGCTTTTCAGCAGGGGCGGGGCCACATAGGGCGCGCCCAGATCGGGGCCAGCGCAAGCATCCAGCATCGTGGCCGTATCGCGCACCGAGCGTGTTAGGAACCCGTCAATCGACATCCCCGCCCAGCCTTCGCCCGCATAGGGCCCGTCCGGCAGCCGTGCGCGGGTGGATTTAAAGCCGAACAGCCCGCAAGACGAGGCCGGTATCCGCACCGACCCACCGCCGTCTGACCCATGGGCAAGGGGCACAATCCCCGCCGCCACCACCGACCCCGCCCCACCCGACGACCCGCCCGAGGTGTGATCCAACCCCCAAGGGTTGCGCGTTGGCCCGCCATAAACCGCACTTTCCGTCGCAGCCCCGATCCCACTTTCGGGGCTGGTGGTGCGGCCAAAGGTCACCACCCCCGTGGCGCGGATGCGTTCAAAGATCGACGAGTTGCGCCTGTATGTCGTGTTGGCAAAGAGCCGAGAGCCGTTGTGCGAAGGGAAATCCACCGCCTCGCAGCCCAGATCTTTCAGCAAGAACGGCAGGCCGCGAAAGGGGCCGTGCGGCAGGCCTTGGGCGATGGAACGGCGGGCGGTGTCTTCTTGCATCAAAACCACCGCATTCAGCGCAGGGTTTACCGCCGCCACCTTTGCAAGGGCTGCGTCTAACAGCTCGGTCGGCGTCACCTCGCCCTTGGCCACCATGCCTGCCAATGCCGTTGCATCTTGTGCCAGAAAATCCACCATGACAAACCTCGCCCTATGCTGCGCCTAGGTGCCATGCTGGCGTCAGCGCCAGCACCCGTCCGTTTCGCTTGCGCCGCGATCATGTCGCATTCGGCGCAAGCGGGTCAGTTTGCGGGCGGCTTAACGGCAATCTCTTGCCAGAACTTGCCATCTGCCCCGAAGATCAAAATTCGGTTGTCGGTTGTCACCACTGCCACCCAGCCCGTCCCCAGCGTCACCGCCGAAGGGGTGGCCCCCGCAGGCATATCCAAGCTTGTCGGGGCCACCGGATGCGTACCGGGCATCGGCAAGCGGGTGACAAGCAGCCAAACCACCGTTAAGACCCCCCCAATCAGGCTGAGCGTGAGGGTCATCACCAGCCATTTCAGCCATTGCAGCGCAGGCGGCAAGGGTGTGTCATCCTCTGGAGGTTCGGCCATGGTGTTTCCTTTTATCCCCGATGATTTGGCAGATGATGAGGCGATCTTTATCACCATCCCTGACTTTGCGCCCGCCCGCCTTGATAAGGCCCTTGCCGTGCTTGTGCCAGAGGGCGCGGCCCTGTCGCGCAGCCGTCTGGCGCGGATGATCGATGAAGGCGCTGTCAGCCGCGACGGGGTGCCTGTCACCGACGGCAAGGCCAAGGTGATCGAGGGCGAGGTTTACCGCATTCAGCTTGACCCGCCTGAACCCGTTGAAACCCTGCCCGAAGACATCCCCCTGACGGTGATCTGGGAGGACGGCGACCTGATCGTGATCGATAAGCCCGCCGGCATGGTCGTTCACCCCGCCCCGGGCAGCCCGCGCGGCACGTTGGTCAACGCCCTGCTGCACCATTGCGGCGACACATTGTCCGGCATCGGCGGTGAACGCCGCCCCGGCATCGTGCACCGCATCGACAAGGACACCACCGGCCTGTTGGTCGTGGCCAAATCCGACCGCGCCCACCATGGGCTGGCGCGCCAGTTCGAAGACCACTCGGTCGCGCGGCGCTATCTGGCTGTGGTGCACGGTACCCCCGCCGCATCGGACCCGCGCCTGCGCGGCTTGCGCGGTATCACCATGGAGGCGGGCGGGATCTTGCGCATCGCCACCGAACTGGCCCGCCACAAAACCGACCGCCAGCGCCAAGCCGTGGTCTGGGACGGCGCGGGCCGCCATGCTGTCACCCGCGCCCGCGTGATGGAGGATTTTTCGGGCGGTGCGTCCTTGCTGGAATGCTGGTTGGAGACAGGCCGCACCCATCAGATCCGCGTGCATATGACCTATGCGGGCCATGGCCTGTTAGGCGATGCCACTTATGGCGGCACGCGGCGATTGGCCCCCAAGGTGTTTGGCCCCGAAGCGGCCGAGTTTGCCAACACCTTCCCCCGCCAAGCCCTACACGCCGCAACTTTGGGGTTTGAGCATCCGGTGACGGGGGAAAACCTGTCCTTTTCGTCTGCGCTTCCCGCTGACCTGTCCGCTTTGCTGACAGCGCTGCGGGGGGCGGCCTAGGGCCTGTGCCGCGACGTTTTTGCGCAAATAGCGCCGAAAACACCTTCATCGGGCGTTAACATCTTTGTGATGAGATCGTTCGCGCCCGGCACGACTTAGATCAGGGCGGGGCTTGACCCTTTGGGGTAGGCTACCTACCTGCTGTAACCAAGTTCCGGGGGCGCAATCGCACCGGAGTTTTCAAAAAAGGGGCGTCTACATGAGCACCTATGCCAATCTGCCTGCACCCAGCCCCGAACAGGGGCTTAACCGTTATATGCAGGAAATCCGCAAGTTTCCGCTGCTGGAACCGCAAGAAGAATATATGCTGGCCAAGCGCTGGGTTGATCATCAAGACACCCAAGCAGCCCATAAATTGGTCACCTCTCACCTGCGACTGGCGGCCAAAATTGCCATGGGCTACCGCGGCTATGGATTGCCGCAGGCCGAGGTGATTTCCGAAGCCAATGTCGGCCTGATGCAGGCAGTCAAGCGGTTTGATCCTGAAAAGGGGTTTCGGCTGACGACCTATGCCATGTGGTGGATCCGCGCGTCGATACAGGAATATATCCTGCGGTCTTGGTCGCTGGTGAAATTGGGCACAACCTCGGCGCAAAAAAAGCTGTTTTTCAACCTGCGCAAGGCCAAGGCCAAGGTTGGCGCGCTAGAGGAAGGCGATCTGCGGCCGGAAAATCTGGCGATGATTGCCAAAGACTTGGCCGTCAGCGAGGCAGAAGTCACCTCGATGAACCGCCGCTTGTCTGGCGGCGATGCGTCGTTGAACGCCATGGTTGGTTCGGACGGCGATGGCACAACCCAATGGCAGGATTGGCTGGAAGACGAAGACAGCGATCAGGCCGGTGATTATGCTGAAAAAGACGAATTCGACACCCGCCACGCCCTGCTGGTGCAGGCGATGTCCGCGTTAAACGAACGCGAAAAAGATGTGCTGCAAAAGCGCCGTCTGGCTGAAACACCCATCACGCTAGAGGAATTGTCGGAAAGCTATAATGTCAGCCGCGAACGCATCCGCCAGATTGAAGTGCGCGCTTTTGAAAAGCTGCAAGCGCGGATGCGCGAATTGGCCATAAAAAAAGGCATGGTCGTGCCCGCCTGACACGGGCGGGTGGTCTTGGTTGCAACCTTGCCCGCCCGCGCGTATCACCGCGCCCAACCCAACCGAGGAGCGGACCATGAATATGCTCGATACTTTCATCAAACCCATGCACCCCGAAGGGCGCCGGTTTGTGGGCATCTTTGGCGTGATCACGGCAGGTTTGTTCTGGCTTTGGGAACCGCTTGGGTGGGTAGGTCTTGGGCTGACGATTTGGTGCTATTACTTTTTTCGTGACCCCAAAAGGTCGGTGCCCTTGGGCGACAGCTTGGTTTTAAGCCCGGCGGACGGGATTGTATCGCTGATCGAACCCGCCATCCCGCCGCCTGAACTGGGTATGGGTCCGCAGCCGCTGACTCGCGTGTCAGTATTTATGTCGGTTTTTAACTGCCATGTGAACCGCATGCCCGTGGGTGGCCAGATCGAGGCGATCTCTTACCGCCCGGGCACCTTCGTGAACGCTTCGCTGGATAAAGCGTCAGAAGACAATGAACGCAATGCGCTGTTGATCGGCATGCCCGATGGTACCCGTGTTGCGGTTGTGCAGATTGCGGGCCTGATTGCGCGACGGATCGTGTGCTTTACCAAACCCGGAGCCAGCCTGCGGGCCGGCGACCGCTTTGGGCTGATCCGCTTTGGTTCTCGGCTGGATGTGTACCTTCCTGCCGGCGTCGCCCCGATGGTGGCGCTGGGCCAGACGATGATCGCGGGGGAGAGTATCATCGCCGACTTGTCATCAACCGCTGCTGCCCGTCTGGCGCGAAGCGTTTAAGATGCCAGAACAGCGCGGCCCATCCGAGTTGAATCTTGTGCAGCTTTTGCCCAATCTGATGACGATTGCGGCGATGTGTTCGGGGTTGACCGGCATAAGGTTTGCGACCACCGGCCAGTTCGGCGCGGCTGTGGCAATGATCTTAGTGGCGGCCTTGCTGGACGGTTTGGATGGCCGTGTGGCCCGGCTTTTGCGCAGCGAATCCGAAATGGGGGCCGAACTGGACTCGTTGGTCGATTTCGTCAACTTTGGCGTGGCCCCCGGGTTGATCATGTACCTATGGGGCCTGCATGGTGTGCAAAGCGGCGGTTGGATCGCGACTTTGGTTTATGCGACGTGCTGCCTTTTGCGACTGGCGCGGTTTAACATAGGCAACCGTGTGCAAAGCGACAAAATGATCGAGACTGCGGGTGAAAAGCAGCCTGCGGATTTCACCGGCGTGCCCTCTCCGGCAGGGGCTATGCTGGCGATGTTGCCCATGTATGTGTCTTTCATGGCGCCTGAGGCCCCGCAGATGCCGTCTTGGGCCTTGGCGGTTTACATGGTGCTGATTGGCGGGTTGATGATCAGCCGCATTCCCACGCCCTCGTTCAAATCTGTGACGGTCTATGCCGACAGCGTGCGCTTTGTCGTGGTGGGATTTGTGGCGCTGGTGGCTGCCCTGTTAACCTTTCCGTGGCAGACCATGGTGGCGGTGACAGTGGGCTACAGTCTGATTTTGATCAAATCGGCATGGCAGTTTCGCAAGAATCGCAAAGGTTTGCGTGGGCTTTGACGGGTTGCGCCTTGAAGGACGCCTAAGTTCTTTCTACGGTTGCCCAAACCTTAGAAGGAGACTGTGATGACAGCCGTTAAATGGGGCGTGCTTGGTGCCGCCAAATTTGCCCTTGACCATATGGCCCCGGCCATCCACGCGGCATCGGGTGCGCAGCTTTATGCCTTGGCCACCCAGTCGGCCGAAAAAGCCGCAGGCTTTGCCGCTTTTTGCCCCGGCCTGAAAGTGCATTCCAGCTACGAAGCGCTGCTGGCCGACCCCGAGGTTGAGGCCGTCTATATCCCCCTGCCCAACCACCTGCATGTGGAATGGACGCTCAAAGCCTTGGCCGCTGGCAAGCATGTGCTGACCGAAAAGCCCATTGCGATGAAAGCTGCCGAGATTGACCAGATCATCGCCGCCCGCGACGCCGCCAAGAAACTTGCGGCAGAGGCTTATATGATCGTCTTTCATCCCCAATGGCAGCGCGCCAAGGAACTGGTCGAACAGGGTGCCATCGGCACTGTCACCCATGTCGATGCGGCATTTTCTTACGACAACCGCGCCGATCTGGGCAATATCCGCAACCGCGCCGATGCGGGCGGTGGCGGCATTCGTGACATTGGCGTGTATACCTATGGCTCGGCGCGCTTTGTGATGGGGGCCGAACCGATTGAGCTGCAAAGCCGCATCCGGCGCGAGAATGACGTGGATGTCTGGGCGCAAGTGACCAGCGTGATGGCAGGGCCGAAGGGCAAATTCACCTATTCGGCCATGACCTCGATGCGGTTGTACAATCGTCAGGAAGTGGTGTTTCAGGGTGACAAAGGCATGATCCGCGTGGCCAACGGGCCGTTTAACGCCGGCGTGCATGATCAGGCACAAGTGGAATTGCACCAACCCGGCGGCAAGTTGTCGATTGATCGTTTCCCCGGTGTGAACCAGTACAAACTGCAAGTTGAAGCCTTCAGCCGCTCGGTGCGCACGGGTGCGCCCTATGCCTGCCCGCTGGAATTTGTGCGCGGCACGCAAGCGATGATCGACTGGGCCTTTAAGGCCGAAACTGCCGTGGCAATTTAACGCCGAAGCAGCGGGCCGCGAGGATGTAATCTCGGCCCGCGCTACCTATGTATTAGACGTGTTACCTTTGGAGGATGCCATGTCTGACCCCAACACCCCCGATTCCCTATGGCTGCGCCTGTTGTGGCTGGTCATCATCGCCGCGATGATGAGCGTGGCGCAAACGCTGGTCAGCCTGTTGACCCTTGTGCAGCTGATCATCATGGCGACCAACAAGCGCCAGCCCAATGCTGAAATTGCCGCCTTTGGCAAGCGTCTGGGGCTGTGGCTGGCCCATGCCGCCCGTTTCCAAACCGCCGCGACAGACGACAAGCCTTGGCCTTGGGCCCCGCTGGGCTGACGCGTTGGTTGCTTTAGATCAAAGCGTTCGAAGCCCAAGCCTGCCAAAATCCCATCAACCAACGATGGAGAGTGCGATGAAAACGCTGCGGATGTTATATCTGATTGCTGCGGAAGACGGCTTTCGGCTTTTGCAAAGCCACAGCCCCGACCTTGCCGAGATTGCGGTCCGCAAGGCCGACGACTTTGCCGATGTCCACTATACCTATCCCAGCGAGCAAAGCCGCAGCCACACTGGCCCGCATGGGGCCTCTTTCGATGTCAGCGGTTCGGCCAATAAGGTTGACGAACAGCGCCTGCGCTTTGCGCGCCATATCATGGCAGCTTTGCAGGCGGAATGGGCCAAGGGCACGCATGACCGCATCATCGTTGCCGCTGGCCCAAAGCTGCTGGGCGCCCTGCGCGATGCGATGCCAAAGGCCCTGCACGCCCATGTTTCGGGCGAAGTGCACAAGGATCTGATGAAAATCCCTGCGCACGAACTGCCGTCACATTTCAAAGAGGTGACGCAAGTGTAGTAGGGCGTTAGCCTTCCATCGCCTCTAGCTCGTCGATAAAGCCAGCAATCATCGACAACCCGCGATCCCAGAACTTGGGGTCGCTGGCATCCAGGCCAAAGGGGGCGAGCAGGTCTTTGTGGTGCTTGGACCCGCCGGCTTTCAGCATGTCGAAATACTTATCCTCAAACCCCTCCAGCCCGTCGGCATAAACGGCATAAAGCGCGTTCACCAACCCGTCGCCAAAGGCATAGGCATAGACGTAGAAGGGCGAGTGGATGAAATGCGGGATATACGACCAGAAGGTCTGATAGCCTTCCATAAATTCAAACACCGGCCCCAAGGATTCGGCCTGAACGCTCATCCACAGGGCGTTGATGCCTTCGGGCGTCAATTCACCGTCGCGGCGCGCGGCGTGAAGTTTGCATTCAAAGTCGTAAAAGGCGATCTGGCGGACGACGGTGTTGATCATGTCTTCCACCTTGCCTGCCAGCAGGGTCTTGCGTTCGGCCTTGGTCTTGGCCTGATCCAAAAGCTTGCGGAAGGTCAGCATCTCGCCAAAGACCGACGCTGTTTCCGCCAGCGTCAGCGGGGTAGAGGATAACAGCTCGCCCTGTCCTGCCGCCAAGACCTGATGCACGCCGTGGCCCAGTTCATGCGCCAGCGTCATCACATCGCGCGGTTTGCCAAGGTAGTTCAGCATGACATAAGGGTGCACTGTCGTGACGGTTGGATGGGCGAAAGCGCCGGGGGCTTTGCCGGGTTTCACGCCGGCATCAATCCAGCCCTTGGTAAAGAAAGGTGCTGCCAGATCGGCCATGCGGGGGTCAAAGGCGGCATAGGCCGATGACACGGTTTGCACCGCCTCGTCCCAGCCGACCAGCCGCGGGATTTCTTCGGCCAAGGGCGCGTTGCGGTCCCAGACTTGCAGCTTGTCCAACCCCAACCATTTGGCTTTAAGCGCATAATAGCGGTGCGACAGTTTGGGATAGGCCGCGACCACGGCATTGCGCAGCGCCTCGACCACTTCGGGTTCGACGTGGTTGGACAGGTGCCGCCCCGCTTGGGCCGAAGGCATTTTGCGCCAGCGGTCGTGGATTTCTTTTTCCTTGGCCAAGGTGTTGGTGATGCGGGCGAAAAGCTTGACATTTGCGGCGAACACATCCGCCAAAGCATGGGCCGCCGCTTCGCGCTTGGTGCGGTTGGCGTCGGTCAGAAAGTTCAGCGTGGCTTCCAGCGACAGCTCTTCCGGCTCGCCGTCCACTTTGAACATCAAGCCCGCCATCGTCTCGTCAAACAGCTTGTTCCAAGCAGAGGCGCCGACGACCGAGGTGTCGTGCAAGAACTGCTCCATCTCGTCTGACAGCTGATGCGGGCGCATGGCGCGCATGCGATCAAACACCGGCTTATAGCGGGCAAGGGCGGCGTTTTGCGCCAAAAGGCCGGACAGATGGTCTTCGTCCAGTCGGTTGAATTCCAG
Source organism: uncultured Rhodobacterales bacterium (assembly GCA_903845215.1). Classification (GTDB taxonomy): domain Bacteria; phylum Pseudomonadota; class Alphaproteobacteria; order Rhodobacterales; family Rhodobacteraceae; genus Stagnihabitans. The sequence goes on from CAIMWI010000006.1 coordinate 98,560, forward strand.
CGTGAAAAATACCAAGGCGGCGGTGAAATCGGTGATCTGGCCTTCGGCATCGGCCATGAACTTGGCGCGGTCGGCATCAAGCGTGTTTTGATAGTAGCGCAGGCCCGCGTAAGACATGACCCGCCCGCCGATGGATTCGATCCGTTCGTAGGTTTGCACGCAGGTCAGCATCTGGTCGGCAGACAGGGCGGCAAGCTTGCCCTGATACATCGCCGCAAAGCCTGCGCAGTTTTCTTCCAGCCACGCCATGTCATGGGAAAATTCGGCGCTGTCGGGGCCGGGATACAGGTCGGTCAGATCCCAATCAGGCAGGTTGGCGAAACTGTCTGCGGAACCGGCGGCGGTGGCGTCAAGGACGGGACGGAATTTGGGGAACATGGCGACCTCTGAGTGGCTTTGTGTCTATGTAGGGGGGCTGGGCGTGAATGGAAACCGTGTTTTGGCGGAAAGGTTGGATGGATATTTGGGCAAGTATGACAGGCAAAGGGCAGGTTTAGGTCTGTTGGGCCAGCAGGGCAGACAGGGGCGGTACGTCGCAGGCTTGCACATCTTGCGCCCATGAGGTCACCCGCCCGCCCACAAGGTCGATCCCCGATTTGCGCCGCGCATTGGGGGTGATGCCGTCAAAGGCCAGTTCGAACACTTGGGTCGGGGGCACTTGGCGCAGCGGGCCGAAGCGGTCGGCGACATGGGCGCGCGCCCAAGCCAGAAGGGCAGGGGTTTGCGGCAAGGTCAGGCGCAGGCGGGTCAAAGGCACCAAGGTGTTGCCATGGGGCAGGGCAAAGGTTGCTTCGGGGCCGGAAGGATCGACGAAGGTCAAGATCGCCAGACAGCGCCCCGCGGTTTGCGGGCCTGTGGGCGCTGGGGCGAGTTGGGTGCGAAAGGTGCCACCGGCTAGGCGGTTAAAGATCGTGCGCGCTTCGGGCGGCAGGGTGTGAACAAGGGCCAGATAGGCGGCGGCTGAGGTGAGGCTTGCCAGCGCCTCGGTCAGGGTCGTGGTCGATGCCTTGGGGGGCGGGGGGAAAAGAAGGGCGGCGAGTTCGGCTTTGTCGGGGCAGGTTTTCAGGCAGGCTTCGATCAGAAAGGCGGGGGTGTTGGTGGCTGTGGCCACCCAATCCAGCAAGGTCACGGGCGGGGCCAAGCGTTTGGGCCGCTGGCCGCAGAGCAGGCGGAGGGCGGCAGCACCTTCGTCAGCACCGACTTTGGCCTGATAGGCTGCGAAGGCCTGTGGCTGCGGCGCACCTTGGGCCACAAGGGCGGCAAATCGCATCATGACAATGCCTGTGCCGACAAACCTTGCGCGCGCAGCCATGCGGCGAAGGGGTGGGTAAAGCCGTGCAGCGTATAGACCCGCTCTGCCTGCGTGGCCGCCACCGCTGCAGTCAATCCCGCCCAATCAGCATGGTCAGACAGCACAAAGGCCGCCCCCACCCCCTTGCGCCGCGCCGCCAGCGCCATCCAGCCCGAGGCGGCGGCGACCTGATGCGGCCCCAAGGTCAGCGCCCAGTCAGACGCCATGGCATTGGGCGTGGCGATCACAAGCGCCCCTTGCGGTGGCGGGGTGCCTGACAGCGCCGTGGTCGGCGGCAGGGTGTAGCCTTGGCGGCGCAGAACCTCGGTCACAGCTTCGACCACGGGATGGGTGCAGATCGGCCCCAAACCCGCCAAGCCTGCCATCAAACGCTGCGCCTTGCCAAAGGAATAGGCCAACAGCACCGACGCCACCCCACGCGCCGCATTGGCCTGCCACCATGCGGCAATCTGTCGCATCACGACCACTTCGGGCTGCCAGTGAAAGATCGGCAGACCAAAGGTGGTTTCAGTCAAAAAGGTATGGCAGCGCACCGGTTCGAACGGTTCGCACAGCGCATCGGGGGCGGTTTTGTAATCGCCCGAGGCAACCCAAACCTCGCCCGCCCGTTCGATGCGGATCTGGGCCGATCCGGGCACATGGCCGGCGGGGTGAAAGCTGACGCGCACGCCGCCGATCTGACGTGCCTCGCCGTAAGCGATGCCTTCGGCCACCATCTTTCCCAGACGGTGGCGGATGACGGGCAGGGCTTGATGGGTGCACAGATAGGTTCCCATGCCGCGGGCTGCGTGGTCAGAATGGCCGTGCGTGATGAGAGCGCGGGGCACGCGGCCCATCGGGTCAATGTGAAAATCCCCATCTGGGCAAAACAGGCCCTTTGGGGTGTGAATAACAAGGGGCGCGGGTGTCATCTGGCGATCTTAGCGCAAAGGTGAAAGCAGTTTCATCCGCATTTTGCGCCAAACCGACGTAAGTGTAGCACTTTTTGTCTTGCGCCGGATCGAATCAAATGTACCGCGCAAGGCCGCGCCCTTGTGATGGGCTTGTCCAGATCGGCCACAAGCGCCCGATCCCAAACGGGGGCAGCCCCCCGCCCCCGCCGAAGTATGTGAACCTCGATAAGATTGGTTAGGCTTGGGGCGCAAACAGCGCCACACAATCGGCTATAAAGGCGGCACGGGGGATTGGGCGCTCCATCAGAATTTCATGCTCTGCGCCTGAAAAAAGCCTAAGACGGCCGGTCTTCCATGCCGTCATGCGGGTGTGGATCGGGGCTGTGTCGACGATACGTTCAAGACTGCCCAAGGCGCACAGGCAGGGTAGGGGTGGTGACGGCAGTTGGCGCAGCGCGTGGCATTCGGCCAAGGCGGCGCGCAGCCACCCAAAGCTGGGGCCGCCAAGCGACAGGTCTGGATGCGCTTGGGCTTGGGCGCGCATATAGTCCCAATGCGCAGCGTCACGCGTCAAAGAGTTGCCTGCGAAGGGTACTTCCAGCACATAGGTCATAGGGCCGGTGCCCGGGGCATAAACATGATCGAACGACAAATAGCGCGAGGCTGCAGAGAGTGCGTTGGCCAAGGGCCTTGTCCAAGCTGACAGCAAAATCCCCCACATAGGGGCCGAAAAGGCCGCCGCTTGAAACGGCAGGCGGCGGATCAGGGCGCGCAGGCCAATGGCCCCGCCCATCGAATGGGCCAAAAGGAAGTAAGGCTGGGGCAGGCCTTTGGCTTTGGCAAATTCAAGAAGGGCGTCCAGGTCTTCTTGATATTCGGCAAAGTCGCCGACATGGCCAACCTTCGGGTCAGCCAAGGCGCGGGCCGACATGCCTTGTCCACGCCAATCCAACGTCAGGGTGGCAAAGCCCGCCTTGGCAAAATCAGCGGCGGTGCGGCCGTATTTTTCGATGTATTCCGTGCGGCCCGGCAGCAGAACCACCGTGCCTTTGGCGGCATCTGCCGCCCAAAAACCCGCGCGAATGCGTGTTCCATCCGCCGTTTTGAGCCAGACTGCACACCCATTCTGTGGGCCTTGTGCCAAAACATTGTCCAGTGGTGCGGCATTCATCGCAGGGCCTGCCCAAGCTTCATTGCTAAGCTTAATGGCCCCTCTAGGGCCAATTTGCCTGACATATAGGCCGCAGCGGCAGACATCTCACCCGCCAAAAGGGCTTGGAAAACCTCTGTTGTGGCCGTCAGCGTCACGTCGGCCGGATCATCGCCCGCCCGCAGGCCCGCCGCATCCACCACGATCGCCCCTTCGCCCAAAAAGACAAACTTGGCCACGCCGTCAAACCCCGCCCCCAGCTTAGAGGACAAGGCCGCCATCGCAGCGTCGATCACTTTGCTCATCAAAGGCTCCAATCTTTCGCGGGCGCACTGGCGTTTGCCGCGCTATACGCTAGTTTGATACTTATGAAAGCCCTGCGCCAGCTTGCCAATGGTATCGTTGTGACCGTTCTGCTGTTTGGGGCAGGACTGGCACCGGTTTGGGCCGATTCTGCGCGGTTGGATCGCCTGTTTGCCCAACTTCAAAGCGCAAATGATGCCGACGGTGCAACCATCACGCGCGACATCTGGTTGGAATGGTCTAAATCCGGTTCGGCCGCGATGGATTTGCTGCTAAAACGGGGCCAAGCCGCCTTGGCCATGGGCGATCTGCCAAGCGCTGTAGACCACCTATCGGCCCTGATTGACCACGCACCCGATTTTGCCGAAGGCTACAATATGCGGGCCACCGCCTATTTCCAGCTTGGAGAACTGGGCCTATCGCTGGCCGATGTGGCCAAAACGCTGGCCCTCAACCCACGCCATTTTGGCGCTTTGTCCGGCCTTGGCATGATCTTTGAGGAGTTGAACGAGCCTGACAAGGCGCTGGAAGTGTACCGTGCGGCGCTGAAACTCAACCCGCATCTGACAAACGTGCAAGAGGCTGTCAAACGCTTGGATGCGCAACTGGGCGGGCAGGAGCTGTAAGTGCACCGATCTTCACGAGTGACGGCGGTCCTTGGGCCGACCAACACCGGCAAAACCCATTACGCCATCGAAAAGATGCTGTCGCACCGCACCGGCGTGATCGGCCTGCCGCTGCGGCTTTTGGCGCGCGAGGTTTATGACCGCATTGTCAAACTGCGCGGCCCCTTGGTGGTGGCGCTGATCACGGGTGAAGAACGTATTGTGCCCGACCGCCCGCTGTACTGGGTGGCCACGACCGAAGCGATGCCGCTCGAGATTGGCGCAGATATCGTGGTTGTCGATGAAATCCAACTGTGCGCCGATCCGGAACGCGGCCATGTCTTTACCAACCGATTGCTGCACGCGCGGGGGCTGCTGGAAACGCTGTTCTTGGGGTCGGATACGATGCGACCGGCCATTGCGGGCCTGATCCCCGGTGTGCAGTTTCTGCGCAAAGAGCGGATGTCGACCTTGACCTTTGCGGGGTCAAAAAAGATCAGCCGGATGCCCGAACGCTCGGCGATCGTTGGGTTTTCGGTTGAAAATGTCTATGCCATCGCCGAACTGATCCGCCGCACCAAGGGCGGCTGTGCGGTGGTGATGGGCGCACTTAGCCCGCGCACGCGCAACGCGCAGGTTGCGATGTATCAAAACGGCGAGGTTGACTATCTGGTGGCGACCGATGCCATCGGCATGGGGCTGAACCTTGATATCAAACACGTCGCCTTTGCCTCGACCGCCAAGTTTGACGGGCGCCGGATGCGGATGCTGAATGTGCAAGAGATTGGCCAGATCGCTGGGCGTGCGGGGCGGCACACCGAAAACGGCACCTTTGGTGTGACGGGCGAGGCGCGGCCTTTTGATGAAGAAGAGATCGAGGCCATCGAAGCGCACCGCTTTGAACCCGTGCGCAAACTGATGTGGCGCAATGCCGAGCTTGATTTCGCCTCGGCTGACCGATTGATCCGCTCGCTGGAAAAGCCGACTTTTGACCCTTGGCTGTCGCGGGCACGCGATGCCGATGATGTCTTGGCGCTGAAATATCTGTCGGGCTTGCCCGAGGTTGTCGAAAAACTCACCGGCCCGCAGCGGGTGCGCCTGTTGTGGGATGTCTGCCGCGTGCCCGATTTTCGCAGTGCATCCGATAACGAACACTTCACCCTTTTGACGCGGCTTTTCGAATTTCTGACAGGTCGTGGCCTGTCGCAGACGCGAATCCCCTCGGAATGGTTGAAAAAAGCCATCGAACGTATCGACAAACCGGGCGGTGACATTGACACCATCTCAAAACGTCTGGCCTATATCCGCACTTGGACCTATGTAGCCCAGCGTAAAGGCTGGCTTGAAGATGAAAGCCATTGGCGCGACGAAACGCGTGCAGTAGAAGATCGTTTGTCAGATGGCCTCCACGTGGCGCTGACGCAAAGATTTGTTGACCGGCGCACCAGCGTGTTGCTGCGGCGGTTGAAGCAGAAGGAGACCCTCGTGGCCGAGGTGAATGACAAAGGCGAAGTCACAGTAAGTGGCGAATTTGTGGGTAAGCTGGACGGGTTCCGGTTCCGGCAGGACGCGACCAAGTCGCCCGAAGAGGCGCAGACCCTGCGTCAGGCGGCACTTGGGGCGCTTAAGCCCGAGTTTCACCTGCGGGCGGATCGTTTTTATAACGCGCCCGACACCGAGATGGATTATTCCACCCAAGGTGGCCTGATGTGGGGCAGTTCCGCCGTGGGCAAGCTGGTCAAAGGCGGCGAGGCATTGCGCCCGCAGGTCGAAGTCTTTGTCGACGAAGAAGCTGGCCCCGACGTAGCCGACAAGGTGCGCCGCCGCGCGCAGCATTTCATTGACCGCAAAGTGGCCGCGCTGTTCGAACCCCTCGCCGCCATGTCGCGCGATGAGGGGCTGACGGGCCTTGCCCGCGGCTTTGCCTTCCGCCTTGTCGAAGCGATGGGCGTGATCCCGCGTGAAGATGTGGCCGAAGACGTGAAAGCCTTGGACCAAGACTCCCGCGCTGCATTGCGCAAGCATGGCGTGCGCTTTGGCCAGTTCACCATCTTCTTGCCCTTGCTGTTAAAGCCTGCCGCCACCCGCCTGCGCCTTGTGTTGTGGAGCTTGTGGTCAGGCCTGCAAGAGTTCCCCGAAAGCCCTCCGCCCGGTTTGGTGACGATCCCCAACTTGGCCGAAGTGCCGCGCACCCATTACACCTTGTCGGGCTATCACCCCTCGGGCACGCGGGCGATCCGCATTGATATGCTGGAACGTCTGGCCGATATCTTGCGCACCAAAGACAGCCGCGCAGGCTTTGAAGCCACGCCCGAAATGCTGTCGATCACCGGCATGACGCTGGACCAATTCGTCGATCTGATGGCCGGTTTGGGCTATAAGGGCGAAAAGGGCGAAAGGGTTAAGGCCAAAGCCGCGCCAGTGGTTGAGGTCAAGGTTGAAGAGCCGGTGTCGATGAATCCGGTGCCCGAAGAAGTGTCGCTGATCAACCCCGTGGTCGAAGAGCCCGTGGCTGAGCCCGTGGCTGAGGCCGAGGCCGAGGTTGCGCCAGAGTTGGAAACCTATTTCACCTTCACTTGGGCGCCCAAACCCCGCCCGCGCCCCGAACGCCCGGCGCGCCCCGAACGTGCTGCCAACGCGGAACGCCCCCCGCGCCCCGACCGCGCCCCCCGCCCAGAACGCGGCCCGCGGCCTGATCGTGGACCAAGCAAAGACCCAAGCCCTGTCGTTGACGGCGATGGCGCGAACGTCGATGCCGCCGCAACGCCCGCCGCCGAACCGCGCCCGCGCCGTGACGGCGAGCGCGGCGGCTATAAGGGCAACAAGCCCCGTGATGGCCAAGGTGAAACCCGTTCCGACCGCAAACCGCGCCCCAAAGATGGTGCGCGCGACGGCGGCCGCGAAAACCGCGATGGCGCAAAGCCCGATGCCAAACCCCAGCGCAGCTTCGAAGCCCGCCCGCCGCGAGTGGAAAAGCCCATCGATCCGGACAATCCCTTCGCTGTTTTGGCAGCACTTAAGCTGCAGAAGTGATTGGCGGGGCCGGGGGCAAAGACTACCCCCTTTGACAGCCCAAAACTGCGGCTGGATAAATGGCTATGGCAGGCGCGCTTTTTCAAGGGGCGCGACCTTGCTGCTGATGTGGTGTTGGGTGGCCATCTGCGCCTGAACGGCCAAAGATGCACCAAACCCGGCCACGCTGTGGCGGTTGGGGATGTGTTAACCTTTCCACAAGGCAGCCAGATTCGGGTGGTGCGGGTCTTGGCCCTTGGTCAGCGGCGCGGCCCTGCGCCTGAAGCCCAAGCTCTTTTTGCTGACCTTGATGCACCAAGGCCGGCAGACAGCGCATCCTCCCTTGAATGATGCGGACACCTCGTTTACTCAGACTCTGCTGCGATTTAAGGATGGAATGCTCTCATGACCTATGTGGTGATCGACAACTGCATTGCCTGCAAATACACCGACTGCGTCGAAGTCTGCCCGGTGGATTGCTTTTACGAGGGCGAGAATATGCTCGTCATCCATCCTGACGAATGTATTGACTGCGGTGTGTGCGAACCCGAATGCCCCGCCGATGCGATCCGCCCTGATACAGAGCCGGATCTTGACCATTGGGTCACCTTTAACCGCAAATATGCCGAGCTTTGGCCGGTGATTGTCACCAAGAAAGACGCGCTGCCCGAAGCCACCGAACGTGATGGCGAAAAGGACAAGCTGAAAACATATTTCTCCGAAGCCGCAGGCTTGGGCGGCTGATTCGCGCCCAAATCTTGTGGGCTTGCCGCAAAATTGATGAAAACCTTAGCACGATTGCCCGATAGGCCGCATTTCGTCTGCACGCGGTTCTTGGAAATTCGCAAATTTTGTGTTATAGAATGGTTACAATCAATGAAGGATGCCTGAAACCCTGTCACAGCCTTAGGCTTGGGGAAGGTTTTTTCGACGATTATGAGGGTGCATGACAGCGGGACTTCGGGCCCGCTTCTCTCTTTTCGTTGGGTCAGGCTATGCCGCATAGGAATGACGCCATGACCAAAAGCAAGAAGCCAGACTTTCACCCCAACGACTTTGTGGTCTATCCCGCCCACGGAGTTGGCAAAATCGTGTCTATTGAAGAACAAGATATCGCCGGTATTCGGTTGGAATTGTTCGTCATCTCTTTTGAAAAAGACAAAATGACCCTGCGGGTGCCCACCCACAAGGCCACCGATATCGGGATGCGCTCGCTATCGTCGCCCGATTTGGTCACCAAGGCGCTGGACACGTTAAAAGGCAAGGCCCGTGTAAAGCGCGCCATGTGGTCGCGCCGTGCGCAAGAATACGAGCAAAAGATCAACTCGGGTGATCTGATGGCAATCGCCGAAGTGGTGCGCGACCTGCACCGCACCGATGATCAGCGCGAGCAATCTTATTCCGAGCGTCAGCTTTACGAAGCAGCACTTGAACGTTTGACCCGCGAAGTCGCGGCTGTGGCGGGCGGGGATGAAGCCAGCGCGCAAAAGAAAGTTGGCGAAGTGCTGGTTGGCCGCGCGGCCTGATGTTTTGATAAAAAATGACAAAGGCGGTCCTTTGGGGCCGCCTTTGTCATGTCGTGAAAGACCCTCAATGCGTCTGCCCCATCTGGCCATTACTTGGCGTTCACGATACCCCTTATACACGCTGTATCGGAGGCAAAATTGACCCACAGGCCAGACACTTTTGCGGATGTTCGCAGCCTTTTGGCGCAGTTGCCCCAAGCAGATCTCGCCGCCACCGATGCGGCTGGTGCGCGCAACGCTCAATTAACCAAACCGCCGGGGGCATTGGGCCGGCTTGAGGATCTCGCCCTCTGGCTGGCAGGGTGGCAGGGCACAGATACCCCCCGCATCCAAGCGCCGCAGATTGCGATCTTCGCGGGCAATCACGGGGTTGTAGCGCAGGGCGTATCAGCCTTTCCGCCGGAGGTGACCGTGCAGATGGTGGCCAATTTTACCCATGGTGGGGCTGCGATCAATCAACTGGCCAAAACCTTTGGGGCCACGATGACTGTTCACGCCATTGATCTTGGTCGTCCAACCGCCGATTTCACCCAAAGCGACGCGATGAGCGAGGCCGACGTGATGGCTGCGTTGCAGGCGGGATGGGATGCCGTTGACCCCAAAGCCGACCTTTTGGTTCCCGGCGAGATGGGGATTGGCAACACCACCGCAGCCGCAGCGATATCTTGCGCCCTGTTTGGTGGTACTGCGGAAGATTGGGTTGGGCGTGGCACCGGTGTGGATGATGCGGGCCTTGCCCGCAAGGCCAAGGCCGTTCAGGCAGGAGTGGCGCGGCTGTCCGCGCGCGATCCTTTGGCCGTTTTGGCAGGGGTGGGCGGGCGCGAGATTGCGGCGATGGCAGGGGCGATGCTGCGCGCGCGCACCTTGCGCATTCCTGTTATTCTGGATGGGTTTATCGCCTGTTCTGCTGCGGCTATCTTGCACAGATCCGCGGCTGGCGCTTTGGATCACTGCGTCGCGGGCCATGCCAGCGCCGAGGCGGCCCATATCCGCTTGCTTGCCGCTTTGGAAAAACAGCCCCTCTTGTCGCTGGGTCTGCGATTGGGGGAAGGGTCAGGTGCGGCTTTGGCCATAGGCATCGTGAAGGCCGCAGCCGCCTGTCACTCTGGCATGGCAACTTTCGCCGAGGCGGGCGTGGCCGCAGGCTAAAGGCGGGGCCAAAGCCACGGTCTTATGGCATAGAAAGGGTAATGATCCGGTTGCCCTTTTGGTATTTGACGGCATCGCCCGTGATCCCTGCGATCCTTCCGCCTTCAACCGAATCGCCCACTTGCACCTTCTTCACCCGCCCGCTGACCATTCTGATCATCGCATAGCGATTGGTTTGGGTTCCAAAGATGCCCAAAAGGGCGACCCTATTGGCGTTGAGGGCGTTAACCTCGGTTGCTTGCTTGGCAACCGAGGCATTGGTGGGCAGGCTTGGCGCAAGGGTTTCCACCTCGGCCTCGGGCTCGGCTGCGGGAAGGTCTGGGGCGGGTTGATCGGGGGCGGCTTGCTCCTCGACAGCGGCTTGGTTCAAAGCAACGGCCACAGCTTCGTCGATTTCTTTGGTCACATCTGCCGGTCGCGCGGGCGGTATGGGCGAGGAGGCCAGCCCCACAGCTTCGGCTATGGGCGCGTCTGGGGTCGGTAAGGGCGAGGTCAGCTCGGTGGGGCGGGCTTGGGGGCGCAAGCTGGCAAAGCGGCTTTCTGGGACAACATTCTCAGGGTCGGTCGGTGCAACAGCCATGGGCAACAGATCAACAGGCCGCCCAAGCGGACGTTTGCCAACCAAACTGGGGTCTTGCGGCACGACAGTCTCTTGCACCGCTACATCTGGCACCAGATCTTTCGGCCGTGCTGGGGGAACCGTGGATGGTTTGCCGGTAAGGATCAAGTCTTCCTCCGGCGTCACAAGATCTTCGGAACCGAGGGGCTGGCCGGCTGGTGCGGGTTGTAGGGCAAGATTTGCCCCGTAGGGTGGCGGCGATGGCGGAAGTATCGGCGCTTGATCGGCCACCACGGGCAAGTCAGGCAAGGCGATTGGGTCTTGGCTGACGGGTGGGGTATCGGCACCTGCCAAAAAGATCTCATCCTTGGCACCGCTTCGTGCAGAGGCGGTTGCATTGTTTTTTGCCATAACAGCGGCGGTTGGGGCAGGGCCATCTGGGGGGGGCAGGGGCGTGGCCACTTCGGCGGCGTCCACGCTTTGGCGATCGGCCAGCGTCTCGCCTTGCGCAATGGTCGCTTGGGCTGGTGCGGTCTGAGTCGCGGTGTTTTGGTTTGCTGCAATGTCAGAGGTGGAAACATCTGTGGGTGCGGGGGAAGGCGTGGTATTCTGCGCCTCGCTCGTCCCTAGGCTTTGGCTGGCCCAAATGGCGACTGCGCCCAAAAGGGCCACCAAAACAGCGATCACGACCAAGACGACCAAGCGGCGCTGCTTGGGCGTTATGACGCCTCTTGCGGCTGTAAACCCGCTAAGGGCGGCGCGGGTCGCAGCCAAGGCAACCGTGCTGCGTGCCCTGTCCTTTGCCGGGGTTGCCGGCAACGGTCGCCAAGGCAGCGCTGCAGATGGGCGGACAATGGTGGTTGCTTTTGGCTGCGGTTTCGCCGCTGCTGGCCGCGCCACTGCAGGGCGTGTTGCCCCTGCCCGCGCGGCCGGTGGTGGGCCAAGGGCCTGCAGGCGGGCGTCGCGCGGCGCTTTGGTCTTTGCCGAAGCCGCCGCAGGTGGCCCCTTTTTCAAGGCGGGAGGGCGTTTTAGGTCAGTGTTTGGGCGCGGGTCATCGTTCTCTGGGTCCACGTCAACCACCATTGGGGCCTCGGGCACTTCGGCTTCGGGCGCAGCGGCTTGGTTGGGCGGTAACGCAGATTCCTTTGGCGCGGTGGTGGCATCTTTTATTGGGTCGACTTGCGACGCTTCGCGCACTTCGGCCTGTGCCGGATCGAGAAGCTTAGGCTCGACTGGGGCGGTTTCGACTGGGGCAGGTTCGGCTGGGGCGGTTTCGATTGGTGCAAGTTCGACTGGCGCAAGTTCGACCGGCGCAGGTTCAACTGGCGCGGGTTCGATTGAAACGGGTTTTGCCGCCTCGGCTTGCCCATCAGGTGCCACGGCGGGTGCCGAAAGCGCCTCGGGCGTGGCGCTAAGCGTCGGTTCGTTTGCGGCTTCGGCCGCAGGGGCCGCATCCAAGATTGCATCTGAAACATCGGGCGCGGCACTCTTGGCGGGTTCAGGCTTGGCAATATCGACCGCGGGTTCTACGGCGGCGCTGGCCTTGGCCTTGGGTGCAACACGCCCCACCACGCGCACGGCTTCGCTGTCGCGTTCGACTGTCTCATCTTTGGCCAAGATGGATTTCGACAGCCGAGATTGCCCAAAAAGCGGCTCACCCAGAAAAGTGCCTGCCTCAGGCACGGCAACAAAGGACACCGGGTTGAACCGGTGGTCGCGCGCAAAGGTTTCGGCCTCTTCCAGCGTTTGCTTGGCAACCACCGCCACTTGCACGCCCGTTGCGGTTTCGCACCAGTCATAAGCCAATTCGTCCAGCCGGTAGGGGGTCAATCCCTCCAAGGCGGCGCCAATGCGGCGCGTGCGGGTCCAAGGTTCTGCCACGGGGGCCGTGACCTTGGTGTACAGGATTTGCGCGTTTGGCAGGATAAGCTTGGTCGTTATGCCGCGCGGCGACAGGCCAAGGGCGGTCGAGCGCATGAAGGCCAAAGTTTCCCCGAAATCGGGCGCCTCCAGCGCAGCCTCGCCAACTTTTGTCCAGCCCCGCGAGGTGCGGTGCAGCAAAGCTATCGTGCTTGTGCGAAGATCAAGGGCAAAGGAAGGTTTCATGAGACGTGTCTATAACAGCCATCAGGTAACCGGTAACGCTGCCCGGGGTTCTGGGTGACGCTACAGCAGAAAATCGCCGATTGAAAGCCAAAGCCCAACGGCTTAACTGCATAAACCTGCGTCAGAGGCCAAGGATGCCGCTGAACCACCTTGGAAGGGGGCCTTGATGCGTGTTTTGATCCGCTTTGCTGTGATGGCGGCCTTGCTATGGCCCGCGGCCTGTATGGCTGAGGGGGTTGGCACCTTGACCGTGACGGGGGTGGCCACTGTGAATGCTGCGCCCGATCAAGCCATTTTATCGCTGGGGGTCACCACAACCGGCCCGACGGCGGCAGCGGCGATGGCTGCGAACAATGAATCGGCCTCGGCGGTGATGGCGCGGCTGATCGCTGCCAAAGTGGCAGACCGCGATATGCAAACCACAGGCCTATCGCTGAACCCAAACTGGGTGATGAATGCTGCAGGCACAGCGCAAGAGATCCAAGGTTATGTTGCAAACGCGGTGCTGACTGTCCGGATTGCAGTGCTTGATACGGCCGGATCCGTGCTGGACGCGGCCATTGCCGACGGGGCGAATACGCTAAACGGCTTGACCTTTGGCCTGTCTGATCCCCGCCCGGTTGAAGACGACGCCCGCAAGGCCGCCGTGGCCGATGCCTTGGCGCGGGCAAAAGTCTTGGCAGCGGCGGCCGGCGCAACCTTGGGCCCTATATTGTCGATCACCGAAGGCATGGGTGGCCAGCAGCCCATGCCTATGCTTTACAAAGCCGCAGCAGACAGCACCGTGCCTTTGGCGGCGGGCGAGGTCGGGGTTACGGCCGAGGTGACGATTGTCTGGCAGCTGCTTCCCTAAAAATAGGGGCCGCCTGATAGGCGGCCCCAAGTCACGTTTTCAACCCTTTAAGCCGTTGCAGCCGTCAACGCCTGATCCAGATCGGCGATGATGTCGCGCACATCTTCAATCCCGATCGACAAGCGCACCACGTTCGAGGATGCCCCCGCCGCCGCGCGTTGTTCGTCACTGAGCTGGCGGTGCGTGGTCGAGGCCGAGTGGATCACCAAGCTGCGCGTATCGCCCAGATTGGCGACATGGCTGAACAGTTTCAGATGGTCGACCAGCTTGACGCAGGCGTCATAGCCGCCCTTGACGGCAAAGGTGAACAAAGCCCCCGCCCCGCCCGGCACGATCATTTTGGCCAGATTGTGATAGGGCGACGATTTCAGGCCCGGATATGTCACAAAATCCACGCGGGGATCGGCCTCTAGCCATTCGGCGACGGCTTGGGCGTTTTGCACATGACGCTCCATCCGCAGGGGCAGGGTTTCGATGCCCATCAGCGTGTAATGCGCCCCTTGCGGGTTCATCGTCATGCCCAGATCGCGCAGACCCACCGCGATACAGTGGAAGGTAAAGGCCATCGCCCCCAAAGCAGCATGAAAGTTCAGGCCGTGATAGGCCGGTTCGGGCGCTGCCAGCGAGGGGAACTTGCCCGAGGCCGACCAGTCAAACTTGCCGCTGTCCACAACCA
>CAIMWI010000007.1 GCA_903845215.1 uncultured Rhodobacterales bacterium
CCGCTTCCTTGCCCTGCTGCCCTATGCCGTGAAGTGAGGGGACAGACATGCAAGTGATTCTTCTTCAACGCGTGGCCAAACTGGGCCAAATGGGTGAAGTCGTCACCGTCAAAGACGGTTTCGCCCGCAACTTCCTTTTGCCGCAAGGCAAGGCGCTGCGCGCTTCGGCCGCAAACGTCAAAACGTTTGAGCTGAAAAAAGCCCAACTCGAGGTGACAAACCTTGAGACGAAGAAAGAAGCCGAAGCCGTGGGCGCCAAGCTCGACGGCCAGATCTTCACCGTCATCCGTTCGGCATCGGACGCCGGCGCGCTGTATGGCTCTGTCACCACCCGTGACGCCGCCCAAGCCGCAACCGATGCGGGCTTTACCGTGAACCGCGCGCAAGTGGTTCTGGACCGCCCGATCAAAGAATTGGGGATGCATACAGTCAGCGTCACGCTGCACCCCGAAGTGGTGGTCAAGGTCAAGCTGAACGTCGCCCGTTCGATCGAAGAGGCCACGCTGCAAGCGGCTGGCAAATCGATCCAAGAACTGGCCGCCGAAGCCGAAGCCGAAGCCGAATTTGAAATCGCCGAACTGTTCGACGACATCGGCGCTGCCAACGACTTCGATCCGCGCGACGCCCGCTAAGGCGCAAAGCAACGTTAACGTCAGCCGCGCATGGGAAACCTTGCGCGGCTTTCCCTTGCCCGACGCCCAATGTCGCCGCCAGAACAGCCCATCCCCCTTGCCCACCGCATCGTTACGCGGACCCTATAACGAAAAGACCCAGCCATGCCGGACGATAGAATATGAAACGCTCGGCCAATGGGGTCGGTATCTTGTGCCTATGCGCGGGGATTGCGATCTTTTCGGTGCAAGACCTGATCTTGAAGCTTCTTTCCGCCAATTACCCTTTGTCCGAGGCGATGGTGCTGCGCTCGATCACGGCCATTCCGTTTATGCTGGGCATTGTGGCGTGGTATGACGGCGGCCTTTCAAGCCTGATCAGCCGCCGCTGGGGGGCGATGCTGGCGCGGGGGCTTTTGAACTTTGTCGCCTATACATCCTATTATCTGGCACTCGCCGCCCTGCCCATGGCCACCACGGTGGCCCTGTATTTCACCGCCCCCCTGATCATCGTGATTCTGTCGGTGGTGATGCTGAAAGAACCTGTCTCGCTGCAACGCTGGCTGGCTGTTGCGGTGGGCTTCTTCGGCGTTGTGATCATCATCCGGCCCGGCGGAGAGTTGTTTGACTGGGCGGCTTTCCTGCCGATCCTGGGCGGCTTTGCCTATGCGCTTTCGATGATCATGGCCCGCACGATGGGCAGCAAGGATTCGGCGGCAGCCATGGCTTTTTGGGGCAACAATGCCTTTTTGCTGTGCGGCTTGGCCCTCACGGCCAGTTTTGGGGCGGGACAGACTGCAGATTCTGTCCACCCCAGCTTGGCTTTCCTGACACGCGGATGGGCCATGCCCAGCCTAACCGACGCTGGCCTGATGTGCGCCTGCGGCCTTATCGCGGCTGTAGGATTAACGCTTTTGACCCAAGCCTACCGTATCGGCCAATCCTCGATCGTGGCGCCCTTTGAATTCAGCTTTGCATTTTGGGGGATCTTGTGGGGCTGGTTGATCTGGGGGCAATGGCCGGATGCTATGGGCTGGCTGGGCACCGCGATCATCATCGGGGCGGGCGTCTATGTGTTGCGCGCCGAAGGGGTGCAATCGACGCCATCCCAAAACGCCTAAGAACAAAGACCGACCTGCCACCCCGATTTTTCTGCGAAAAATCGTGCCCGCCGTCAGAATCTTATGTCAAAAAGAAAAAGGGCCGCGACATGGTGTCGCGGCCCCTGATTTTTCGCAGAAAAATCGCGCCTTACATTTCGTCCAGCGCTTCGACCAGCTTTTGCAACTCGTCCTTGCTGACGTCCTTGTCTGACACTTTGGCGCCAGCCACGATATGGTCAACAACCTTGTCTTCAAAAATCGGCGCGCGCAGTTGTTGCTGCACTTGCTGATTTTTCTGCACAAACTCAAAGTAAGCGCGCTCTTGGCCCGGATATTGACGTGCCGCGTTCAACACGGCTTGGGTCATTTCCTGATCCGTCACATTCACCTCAGCCTTACGGCCAACCTCAGCCAACAGCAGGCCCAACCGCACGCGGCGTTCGGCCAAAACCTTATGCTCGTCCGTGGTTTCGATGCTGCCGTGGTTGTGGCCATGCTCTTGCGGGTTTTCTTCGTGCCACAGTTGGTGGGCGATCTGGTTGGCCTCGGCCTCGACCAAGGTTGCGGGCAGGTCAAACTTCACCAAAGCATCCAACTGATCCAGCAAAGACCGCTTCATCACAGCACGCGCTGCAGTGCGATATTCAGCCTCTAGACGTTCGCTGATCTGGCCACGCAGGGCTGCCATATCTTCGGCGCCATATTTCTTGGCCAATTCATCGTTCAACTCGGCCGGAACAGGCTTTTTGACGGCCTTGACTGTGCATTCAAACACCGCCGCTTTGCCAGCCAAGTTGGCCGCGCCATAAGCTTCGGGGAAGGTTACGTTCACGCTGACAGCATCGCCGGCGGCCGCACCAACCAATTGCGCCTCAAACCCCGGGATGAACGAATTCGATCCCAGAACCAGCGGGTAATCTTCACCCGCGCCGCCATCAAAAGCCACACCATCAACCGAGCCTTTGAAGTCGATCGTCACTTGATCGCCGTCTTTGGCCTTGGTGCCTTTTTTGCGGTCTTCAAAGCTTTGCGCAGACGATGCCAGATTCTTCAACGCTTCGTCAACCGAAGCCGCGTCTGCCTTAACCGTCAAACGGTCCAGCGTGATCTTGCCCGCGTCGACATCCGGAATGGGCGGCAGGGCTTCGTAGGTCATCTCGACCACGACGTCTTGACCTTCTTTCCACGTCTCACCGCCCAGCATCTTCACATCTGGCTGGAAGGCCGGACGATCGCCCGAGGTGTCAAAATGGGTTTTCATGGCGCCGTCGATGGCTTCTTGCATCGCATCGCCAATGATGCGCTGACCGAATTGCTTTTTCAGGATGGCCATGGGCACCTTACCCTTGCGGAAGCCCTTGATCTCGACGTCGGGCTGCGCCTCGACCAGCTTTTCGTTGACCTTGGCGTCCAGTTCGGCCGCTGTCACCGTGATGGTGTAGGCGCGCTTCAGTCCGTCTTTAAGGGTCTCGGTGACCTGCATTCTTTCGTCCTTCTCATCCCTGTCTGGTGCGGGTGGAGGGACTTGAACCCCCACGCCTCGCGGCGCCAGAACCTAAATCTGGTGCGTCTGCCAATTTCGCCACACCCGCATTTTTAAGCTAGAAAAGCGCCAAGGCCCCGAAAGCACCTTTCTCACCTTCCCAGCAAAATCCGCGCCCTTCTAACAAAGGCTTCTGCAGGATGCGAGGGGAAAATCACGCAATCTGGCCACAGACCGCCTAGGCCCTGAGGCTTACAAACCCAAGGCCCGAAAAACTGCGGGCAATTGGTCGGGCAAATCTTCTGCGATCAGCCCCGCGCCGAACTGCTGTGCTGCAGCGCGGTGCAGCCAAGCGCCAGTTTCTGTCGCGACTTGGGGGGTAAATCCCCGCGCCAAAAGGCCGCAAATCATGCCCGCCAGCACATCACCCGCCCCCGCAGTGGCCAGCCAAGGCACTTGGGCCTCGTAAGTTGCCGCATTCAACGCGCAGTGGCCGTCAGGGCAGGCTATGACAGTATCAGCCCCTTTGAACAGCACACCACAACCCACCCGCAGTGCTGCAGCCCGCGTGGCATCGACCTTCGAATAGCTGGCCTTCGCGTCAGACCCTTCAGAAAGCATTGCCGCAATATCGGGGAAAAGGCGCGCAAACTCTCCGCCATGGGGGGTTAAAACGCAGGCGGGATGCAACTGTGATGCCAAAGTGGGATCGCGCGACAGAAGGGTCAACGCATCGGCATCCAATACAGTGGGCAATGGGCGCAAATGCCCCGCCTGCAAAGCGGCACGCACCAGCCCTGCAGCCCGTGCATCCAACCCCAACCCCGGCCCAAGGCACAAAGCGGTGATGCGTGCGTCTTGCAGTAAGGCGTTCAAGTCCGCGCCGTCCTCAACCGCGCGTAGCATCACCGCATCCAGCCGCGTTGCGTTCTCCGCCAGAGATGGCGGCGGGCAAGCCAAAGTCACCAGCCCTGCCCCAACCCGCAAAGCGCCCCGTGCCGCCAGCCGTGCTGCCCCCCCTTGCCCGACTGGCCCGCCCAAGATCACCGCATGGCCATGGCTGAACTTGTGACCCACACCCTTGCCCAGCTGAGCAGCGGGTGCCGTAAGGGGCAGACCTTGCGTTTGCCCGCTGGAAATTCCCAAATCCACCACCACCAACCGCCCGCACAGCGCCGGACCAAGGCCTAAGTGGTGGCCAATCTTTGCGCGGTGGAAGGTGACGGTCAGGTCAGCCGCGCAAACCAGCGCCCCTGTCAGCCGCCCGCTGTCCGCGTTCAAGCCCGTGGGCAGATCAACCGCAACCCAGCGCAGATCGCCCGCCCCCAACACCGCCTTGGCCTGCAGAATCGGCTTTAGCAAAGCATCGGCATTGCGCAGCTGGCCAATGCCCAGCAGCGCATCAACCACAACAGCAGCACCGCGCAGCGAAGCAAGCACCGCGTCATAGCTCAAGGGCAGCACCTTTCCCCCTGCGGCGACAAACGCCTGCGCCGCAATCGCCGCATCTGCGCCCCCCGCCTCGGTGGCGTGAACAAACACCTGCCAGCCCCATGCGTGCAGCAACCGCGCCACAACATACCCATCGCCGCCATTGTTCCCCGGCCCGCACAGAACGACCGCGCGCTGCGCATCGCACCGCAGGGCGGGCCAAGTCGCAAAAATGGCCGCCACAACCCCTTGGCCTGAGCGTTCCATCAAGTCCAAACCGCTGACCCGCCCCAAGGCGATGGCAGCGTCCTCAACGGCGCGCATTTGGGCATTGGTGAGAAGATCTGACATATCTTGCGCCCCTAAGTTTACATTCCGCCTATTTTTTAGGCAAATCCGCATAAAAATTCATCGCTATGCGCAGATTTCCGCCCCTTAACGCCCCACCCGCTGCCTGATCAATTGTGGCAGACGGCGGGAAGTGATCAGACGGGCCATCACCGACTTCCTTTGGGGGCGCGCATGAAGAAGATCGAAGCCATCATCAAGCCATTCAAACTTGATGAAGTCAAAGAGGCTCTGCAAGAGGCGGGCATTCAAGGCCTGTCTGTGACAGAGGTGAAGGGCTTTGGTCGGCAAAAGGGCCATACCGAACTGTACCGCGGGGCGGAATATGTCGTAGACTTTTTGCCCAAAGTGAAAATCGAGGTGGTCTTGGCCGACGATATGGTTGACGCCGCCATCGAGGCCATCATATCTGCCGCGCGCACCGACAAAATCGGCGACGGAAAAATCTTCGTCTCGGCTGTCGAACAGGCCATTCGCATCCGCACCGGCGAATCGGGCGACGACGCCATCTAAACTGCAGGATCCGGTGGATCCCTGTCCAATTGTCTTAAACCTCAACCCCGAAAGGCAGAATGATGAGCGCAGTGAAGAAAGCTCTGAAACTGATCAAGGACGAAGACGTCGAATACGTCGACATCCGTTTTACCGACCCCAAGGGCAAGCTGCAGCATGTGACGCTGGTGGCTGATCTGGTCGACGAAGACTTCTTTGAAGAAGGCTTTATGTTCGACGGATCCTCGATTGCCGGATGGAAGTCGATTGACCAGTCCGACATGAAACTGATGCCCGATGCGGCCTCGGTTTACATGGACCCCTTCTATGCCGAAAAAACGCTGTGCGTGCATTGCAACGTGGTCGAGCCCGACACGAACGAGGCTTATGATCGTTGCCCGCGCCAGATTGCGCTGAAAGCGGAAGCTTATCTGAAATCCTCCGGCGTGGGCGATACGGCCTATTTCGGGCCGGAAGCTGAATTCTTCATCTTCGACGATGTGCGCTATCAGATCAGCCCCAACAAAGTGTCTTACCAGATCGATTCGGAAGATGCGGCTTGGAACACAGATGCGGCCTTTGAAGGCGGCAACTTGGCACACCGCGCAACCTATAAGGGCGGCTACTTCCCGGTCAACCCGATCGACGCAGCGCAAGACCTGCGCTCAGAAATGCTGTCGACCATGAAGCGCATGGGCATTCGCGTGGACAAGCACCACCACGAAGTGGCCACGGCGCAGCATGAACTTGGCATGATCTTTGGCGGTTTGGTTGAACAGGCCGACAATATCCAAAAGTACAAATACGTCATCCACAACGTGGCTGCCGCTTACGGCAAGACCGTAACCTTCATGCCCAAGCCCATGAAGGGCGACAACGGGTCGGGCATGCATGTGAACATGTCGATCTGGAAAGACGGCAAACCCTTGTTTGCAGGCGACAAATACGCCGACCTTAGCCAAGAGGCGCTGTATTTCATCGGCGGTATCCTTAAGCATGCCAAGGCGCTGAATGCCATCACCAACCCGTCGACCAACAGCTACAAGCGCCTGATCCCCGGCTTTGAAGCACCGGTTCTGCGTGCGTTCTCGGCCCGCAACCGCTCGGGTTGCGTGCGGATTCCGTGGACCGAATCGCCCAAAGCCAAGCGTGTGGAAGCCCGCTTCCCCGATCCGGCGGCCAATCCATATCTGGCCTTTGCAGCCCTGTTGATGGCTGGCCTTGACGGGATCAAGAACAAGATCGATCCGGGCCCGGCTTCGGATAAGGATCTGTACGATCTGCCGCCCGAAGAACTGGCCGAAATTCCAACCGTCTGCGGTTCGCTGCGCGAAGCATTGGACGAGTTGTCCAAAGACATGGATTTCTTGCTGGCAGGTGGCGTGTTCACCCGCGATCAGTTGGAATCCTATATGACGCTGAAGTGGGAAGAGGTTTATGCCTTTGAACACACACCGCATCCGATTGAATATGCGATGTATTATTCCTGCTGATCTGATTGGCATGACGACAAAGGGGCGCAGCGATGCGCCCCTTTTGCGTTGGCCCGTAAGCCAAAATCCGACACAGCCTGTCGCGCATGGCAATGACGCCGCGCCCCCACCGCGCAGACTGGCGCAAACAGGGGGCAGATATGGCAGACCATTACGCAGATCGTCGCAAGATTGACCCATCGCGTGGGGCGACACTGGGCGACGGCACCCCCAACGACAACGACCGCATCGAAATAGGCCCCACCCAACTTGCCTTTCGCGAGTGGGAGGCGGCGGGGCTGACCCTGCCCAACCTTGCGCAAATGCGCGAATACCGCTGGAAACGCATGACAGATGCCATCGTGGCCCGCGGTTACGGCGGTTTGCTGATGTATGATCCGATGAACATCCGCTACGCCACCGACACCACCAACATGCAGCTTTGGAACAGCCACAACCCGTTTCGCGCCTGCCTGATCTGTGCCGACGGGCATATGGTGATGTGGGAATATAAGAACTCTCCCTTCCTTGTCACCTTCAACCCTTTGGTCAAAGAACTGCGTTCTGGCGCGTCATTCTTTTATTCCGTCACGGGCGACACCTCGGCCAATGACGCCAAGAACTTCGCCGCCCAAGTCGATGAGGTGATGCGCGCCCATGCCGGATCGAATCGAAAGCTGGCGGTCGACAAAATCATGGTCCACGGCCTGCGCGCCCTAGAACGCGCCGGATTCGAGGTGATGGAAGGCGAAGAAGTCACCGAACGCGCCCGATCCATCAAAGGCCCCGATGACATTCTTGCCATGCGCTGCGCCCACCACGCCTGCGAAGCCGCCATGGCCGAGATGGAAGAGGCGACACGGCACGGCGTGCCCAAGGGCGATATGTCCGAAGACGCGATCTGGGCCGAACTGCACAAGGGCAACATCAAACGCGGCGGCGAGTGGATCGAGACGCGGCTTTTGGCCTCCGGCAAGCGCACCAACCCGTGGTTTCAAGAATGCGGCCCAAGGATCGTGCAAAACAACGAAATCGTGGCCTTTGATACCGATCTGATCGGCTGTTACGGCATGTGCATCGACATTTCGCGCACATGGTGGGTGGGCGATGCGCGGCCCACCAACGCGATGATCTCGGCCATGCACCACGCGCTGGACCACATCCGCGTGAATATGGACCTGCTCAAACCCGGCGCGCGGATTCGCGACATCGTGCATTCCGGCCACCAGTTGGACGGGCAGTATTGGAAGGGCAAGTATTCGTGCAAAATGCACGGGGTCGGCCTGTGTGACGAATGGCCCTATGTGCCCTATCCGGATTCTTGGGTGGAAGGGTCGTTTGACCATGTGCTGGAACCGGGCATGACACTGTGTGTCGAAGCACTGGTTTCCCCCGAGGGTGGGGATTTTTCCATCAAGCTGGAAGATCAGGTGCTGATCACGGACACCGGCTTTGAAAACCTGACGAAATACCCCTTCGACCCCCGCCTTCTGGGCTAAGCCGCGGCCGCGATCTTGCGTGCCGCCCCCTTGGCGATTAAGGGGGCGCATCCCGCATCGAAAGGCCGCCCCATGATCCCGCGCTATTCCCGCCCCGAAATGGTCGCCATCTGGTCGCCCGAAAGCCGTTTCAACATTTGGTTCCAGATCGAAGCGCACGCCTGTGACGCCATGGCCGCCAATGGCACGATCCCCAAAGCCAATGCTGCGGCGGTGTGGAAGGCCAAAGACGTCACGTTCGATGTGGCACGGATTGACGAGATCGAGGCCGTCACCAAACACGACGTGATCGCCTTTCTAACCCATCTGGCCGAGATTGTCGGCGCGGATGAGGCGCGCTTTGTCCATCAGGGCATGACCTCTTCTGACGTTTTGGACACGACCTTCAACATCCAGCTGTGCCGCGCCGCCGATCTGCTGCTGGTGGCGATGGACCGTGTTCTGGCAGCCCTAAAGACCCGCGCCTTTGAGCATAAAAACACCCTGCGCATCGGCCGCAGTCACGGTATCCACGCCGAACCCACCACCATGGGGCTGACCTTTGCCCGCTTTTACGCCGAAATGGCCCGTGGCCGTGCCCGCCTGATCAATGCGCGGGCCGAGGTGGCAACCGGCGCCATTTCCGGCGCTGTCGGCACCTTTGCCAACATCGACCCCTCGGTCGAAGAACACGTCTGCGCCATGATGGGCCTTGTGCCAGAGCCGATTTCCACCCAAATCATCCCGCGCGACCGTCATGCGATGTATTTCGCCACACTGGGGGTGATTGCGTCGTCGATCGAAAACGTCGCCACCGAAATTCGCCACATGCAGCGCACCGAAGTGCTTGAGGCGGAAGAGTTTTTCTCGCCCGGCCAAAAGGGCTCTTCGGCCATGCCGCACAAACGCAACCCGGTCTTGACCGAAAACCTGACCGGTCTGGCGCGACTTGTACGCTCGGCCGTCACCCCCGCGCTAGAGAATGTGGCCCTGTGGCATGAACGCGACATTTCGCATTCTTCGGTGGAACGTGCGATTGGCCCTGACACCACCATCACGTTAGATTTCGCGCTGCACCGCTTGGCCGGTGTGATTGAAAAGCTGGTGATCTACCCTGAAAACATGCTGAAAAATATGAACCAGTTCAAAGGCTTGGTCATGTCGCAGCGCGTGCTTTTGGCTTTGACCCAAGCCGGCGTCAGCCGCGAAGACAGCTACCGTCTGGTCCAGCGCAACGCGATGAAGGTCTGGGAGGCGGGGGCCGATTTCAAAACCGAACTTCTGGGCGACCCAGAGGTGACCGCCGCGCTGACACCTGCCCAGATCGAAGAAAAATTTGATCTGGCCTATCACACCAAACATGTGGACACAATTTTTGCCCGGGTTTTTGGCCGCTGAGGCGACGGCTTTCGATCTTAACCCAGTCTTTACGCCATAAGACCTAACGTGCTGTGTCAGCACGAATCGGGGGGAAAATGGCCGTCAATCCACAGCCAAAGGGCAGAGTGCCGATCGCAACGGGCCTCATCTCTAAACCGCATGACGTGGATCTGGCGCAATCCTTAAGCCCAAGGCAAAAGGCTGCGATCATCGTGCGCCTGGCTTTGTCCGAAGGGGCAAGCCTAGATCTTGCCGCATTGCCAGAAGATCTCCAAACCGCCTTAGCCCATCAAATGGGCGAAATGCGGCGTGTCTCGCGCAGCACGATGGACAGCGTGGTGCGTGAATTTTTAGCCGAACTAGATAGTCTTGGCCTGTCGTTTCCCACCGGTCTTTCCAATGCCCTGTCCTTGATGGAGGGGCATTTGTCTGACGGGGCCACCGGCCGTCTGCGGCGCCAATCTGCCGAAACCACCAGCACAGACCCGTGGCTTAGGATCATGTCTGTTCCCGCAGATGCGCTTTTATCGGTTTTGCTGGAAGAAGGTGTCGAGGTTTGCGCCGTCATCCTGTCTAAACTGCCCGCCCAATTGGCGGCCGAGCTTTTGTCGAAAGTACCGGGCAATCGGGCGCGCCATTTGGCCTATGCCGTCTCTTTGACGGGTGATGTTTCCCCCGACACCGTGCGCCGCATCGGCGTTTCGGTGGCCGAACAATTGGACAACCGGCCGATAAAGGCCTTTAAAATCCAACCCGGCGAAAGGGTGGGTGCCATCTTAACCAGCGCACCTGCCGCGCTGCGCGACAGCCTGCTCAAAGGCCTGCAAGAGGATGACTCTCAATTTGCTGAAACGGTCGAAAAAAGCATTTTACCCTTTGAACATATCAAATCCAAACTTGCCCCCCGCGATGTGCCGGCCGTGGTTCGATTGGTTGACACGCAAATCTTGATCACAGCCTTGGCCTTCGCACGCGGCCAGCCCAAGCTAGACGCGACGGCGGAATTCCTTTTGGCCAACTTGTCCCAACGCATGGGCCAAGCGCTGCGTGAAGAGGCCGCATCGCGCGGCAAAATCAAAACAAAAGAGGGCGAAGAGGCTATGGGCAAGATCGTGGCCGTCATCCGACAATTGGAAAGCAACGGCGAACTTGTCTTGTTGCAATCCGAGGACTAGGCACACCCCTTCAGCGCATGCCTTAAGATGCGCCTGTCAGCGACCCTTGCCCTTGTGGGCCAGCACGCCTAGTCTGACTTTGGCCCCAATTCCAAGGATATCTCGTGTTCAAGACGGCTCTTCCCGCCACCAGCAAGGGCATAGCTTTTCTTGCAATCGCTATCTTTTTCTTCACCGCAATGGATGCTTTGGCCAAGCATTTGGTGGCCAGTTATCCCGCACTTGAAGTTGTCTGGGTGCGCAACGTCGGACAACTGGCTTTTGTGCTGATCTATCTTGGCCCCAAAATCACCACGGCTGTGCGCACAAAGCTTCCGGGCTGGCATGTTCTAAGATCGGCCACGCAACTGGGCACAACGATATTGTTTTTCACCTCGCTCAGCTACATCGGTTTGGCCGAAGCCACCGCCTTGGCCGATATCAACCCCGTGTTGATCACCTTGGGCGCGGGGCTGTTTTTGGGGGAAAAGCTTACACGCGCGCGGCTGGTTGGCGTCGGGGTGGCCATGATCGGGGCTTTGATCCTGATCCGCCCCGGCATGGGAGTCTTTACCGCAGCGGCGTTTTTGCCTTTGGCCTGTGCCGTGTGCTATTCCGCCAATATGTTGCTGACGCGTTTGGTCGGCGCGCAGGAAAGCCCTTGGGCGTCGATGTTTTACGCAGCCCTCTTTGGGTCTATCATCACCTCAGCGCTTTTGCCCTTTTATTGGAAACCGATCGCCTTATCCGACATTGCACTGTTTGCCTTGGTGGGCGCGCTTGGGGCGATAGCGCAGTTCTTCACCATCCGCGCCTATTCACTGGCCGAGGCGGCGCTGCTTGCACCCTTTGGCTATCTGGACATGGTCTTTGCCGTGATCTGGGCGGTTGTGATTTTCAAGGCTTGGCCTGACGCCTTCACCCTGATCGGGGCGCTTGTGATCGCCATGGCGGGTCTTTATGTCTGGCGTCAGGAAAGGGCCGGCGCGAACAAGCCGTCGGCATAGGGATCTTGGCCAGCAAAAGCACCGCTTCCCCCCTGACAATGCGCCTGTTTGATCTGTCTGACAGGGCGCAGAATCTTGCCATCGTGGTCTTTTTGGCCCTTTTGCGCGCCCTGCCCTATCCTTGGCGCATTGCCTTCGCGGGCTGGGCCATGCGCGTGCTGATTGCCCCTGTCGCAGGCTATGGAAAACGCGTGCGCGCGCATCTGGCCCTGGTTTGGCCCAACCTGCCCCCAAAGCAGGTTGATGCCATCACGCGCGCGGTTTGCGACAATGCCGGTCGCACCATGGCCGAGCTTTACTCGCCAAAGGCCTTCAAAGCCCTCGTCGCCAATGCCCCCATTTTGGGCGCAGGCTTGGCCCCTGTTCTGGCAGCCCAAGCCGAAGGACGCGGGGTGATCTTTGTCTCGGGCCATTTTGGCAATCACGATATCGCGCGCGCTGTCTTGGCCAGTCAGGGCAAACCCGTGGCTGCCCTGTATCGGCCGCAAACAAACCCCTATTTCGATCGCCATTTTGCCGCCACGATCCGCGCCATTTCAGAACCCCTGTTTGCACGGGGCAGGCGTGGCTTGGCAGAACTGGTCACCCATTTGAAAGCCGGCGGGATGCTGGGGATGCTGATAGATCAGCACTTTCATTCGGGCGCGGCGCTTGATTTCTTGGGGCACCCCGCAATGACTTCCCTGTCAGCGGCGGAACTTGCGCTGAAATACAACTGCCTGTTGGTGCCCGTTTATGGCATCCGCCAAGCCGATGGCCTGCATTTCGATCTGCTGATCGAGACCCCGATCCCGCATTCCGACCCGGTCACCATGACACAGGCGCTCAACGACTCGCTGGCCGCCCAAGTGCGTGCGCGGCCTGAACAGTGGTTTTGGGTGCATCGGCGCTGGCGCAAATCTACCTGATCTGCGCTGCCGCCAAAATCTCACCCGGCCCTGCGGCCTGCACAATCACCACAACGGCATCTGCGCCCAAGACAGGGGCCGTCAGGTGCAAAACCGAACGCCCGCCCCATTGCCCCAAACTGACCCAATCGGTGACGATATTGGCATAAGACAGAATCTGCCCGGCGTTCTCGCCCTCTGCGATCTGCACCGAGGCCAGCGGATGATACCGCACCAATTGCACCTGCACCGGTGCGGTTAAGGGGGAAATGGCTTTTGCAACGATCTCCAGCTGGTCGTCGTGCCGGATCAGATCTAATTGCACCACAGCGGGCAGACGTTGGTCATGGCGAATGGCGCGTTCGACTTCTTCGGGGTCAGCCCCCGCCACTTGCGCGCGCCCGCCCACGATCATCTGGGGGGTATAGATCGTATTTGATCCCACCCCATGCGCGTAAGCTTTCTGGCGTGCGGTAAAAAGGGGTTGGGCGAAGTCGTCTTTCCAACCGATGTAATCCCAATAATCGACATGCAGGGCCAAGGCGATGACATCAGGATCCGCCGCCAATTTGCGCAAATAGGCATCCGCTGGCGGGCAAGAGGAACAGCCCTGCGAGGTGTAAAGCTCTACCACCGTTCCCGGCATCGCCAGATCTGCGGCCAAAGCTTCACTTGCCATCAAAAGGCCAAAGGCGGCGCTGAGTGCCAAGTATTTCATCACCAGATCTCCTTGCCCACCCTCTTTAACCAATACCGCATCGCCAAGCCAATCAAGGTTTTGCGATGCTACCAGCATCTTGGCGGGGATTTTGACACAATTGGATCAGAGCCTCTGGAATTTCGGCATACTATCGCATACAATAAACCCATACCCCGATTGATTCCTTGCCCTGATTGCCATCCTGCGGCAAAAGGCGCCCAAAGACCCTTAGGAGGCCAAAATGACCGTCACCGTTGGACATGACAGCGCAAAGACCCGCAAGACCCTGACATCGGGCGGCGCGTCGGTGGATTACTATTCTATCCCGGCGGCACAGGCGGCAGGTTTGGGCGACTTTTCGCGCCTTCCGGCTGCGCTGAAAGTGGTGCTGGAAAATATGCTGCGCTTTGAAGATGGCAAGACAGTCACGCTTGATGACATCCGCGCTTTTGCCGCATGGGCAACCTTGGGTGGGCAGAACCCACGCGAGATTGCCTACCGCCCCGCGCGGGTCTTGATGCAGGATTTCACTGGCGTGCCCGCCGTGGTTGATCTGGCCGCGATGCGTGACGGAATTTTGGGGCTGAAAGGCACTGCCGCCAAGATCAACCCCTTGGTGCCCGTTGATCTGGTGATCGACCATTCGGTGATGATTGACGAATTTGGCACACCGCGCGCCTTTCAAGCCAACGTCGACCGCGAATATGAACGCAATATGGAGCGGTATGTTTTCCTAAAATGGGGCCAAAACGCCTTTAACAACTTCCGCGTTGTGCCGCCGGGCACGGGGATTTGCCATCAGGTCAATCTGGAATATCTGGCCCAAACCGTCTGGACAGACAAAGACCAGCACGGCCACGATATCGCCTATCCCGACACGCTGGTGGGCACGGACAGCCACACCACCATGGTCAATGGACTGGCCGTTCTGGGCTGGGGTGTGGGCGGGATCGAGGCCGAGGCCGCGATGCTGGGCCAACCCGTTTCCATGCTTATCCCCGAAGTGGTGGGCTTTAAGCTGACAGGTGCCATGGTTGAAGGCACAACTGCCACCGATCTGGTGCTGAAAGTTGTGCAAATGCTGCGCAAACACGGCGTGGTGAACAAGTTCGTGGAATTTTACGGCGAGGGTCTAGACCACCTGCCACTCGCCGACCGTGCCACCATTGCCAACATGGCCCCCGAATATGGCGCGACCTGTGGCTTTTTCCCGATTGACGGCGAGACAATCCGCTACCTGCGCGGCACCGGCCGCGATGAGGGGCGCATCGCACTGGTCGAGGCCTATGCCAAAGCCAACGGCATGTGGCGCGGGGATGATTATGCGCCCATCTACACCTCGACCCTGCATCTGGACATGGGCACGATCGTGCCCGCCATCTCTGGCCCCAAACGCCCGCAAGATTTCGTGGCGCTGACCGAGGCGAAAGCCTCTTTCGCGCGCGAGATGGACACATCGTTCAAACGCCCGCAGGGGGCTAATGTGGCTGTAAAGGGCCATGATTACACCATGTCGTCGGGCAAGGTTGTGATCGCGTCGATCACGTCTTGCACCAACACCTCGAACCCTTACGTCATGATCGGCGCAGGGCTTGTTGCGCGCAAAGCGCGGGCCTTGGGGCTGACGGCCAAGCCTTGGGTGAAAACCTCGCTCGCCCCGGGAAGCCAAGTCGTCAGCGAATATCTGAACGCGGCGGGCCTGCAAGAAGATCTGGATGCTGTGGGCTTTAACCTTGTGGGCTACGGCTGCACCACCTGCATCGGCAATTCCGGCCCGCTGGATCCGGCGATTTCGGCCGCGATTGCCGAGGGAGATCTGGTCGCCACTGCCGTTTTGTCGGGCAACCGCAACTTTGAAGGGCGCATTTCGCCCGACGTGCGCGCCAACTACCTCGCCTCGCCGCCCTTGGTTGTGGCCTATGCTTTGGCAGGCGACTTGAATATCGACCTGACAACCGAGCCTTTGGGCATGGGAACCGATGGCCCCGTGTATCTCAAAGACATTTGGCCAACGACCAAAGAGGTCGCCGATCTGGTCGACGCCACCGTCACCCGTGCGGCGTTTTTGAAGAAATACGCCGATGTCTTCAAAGGCGATGCCAAGTGGCAAGCGGTCAAGGTCACCGATTCGGAAACCTATGATTGGCCCGCAACCTCGACCTATATCCAAAACCCGCCCTATTTCCGCGGCATGTCGCAAACACCGGGCGTGATCAACAACATCACAGGCGCGCGGGTTCTGGCGGTTTTGGGCGATATGATCACCACCGACCACATCTCGCCCGCAGGGTCGTTCAAGGCCACGACCCCCGCCGGCAAGTATCTGACAGACCGGCAAGTGCCAGTGGCTGACTTTAACTCTTACGGCGCTCGGCGTGGCAACCACGAAGTGATGATGCGCGGCACTTTTGCCAATATTCGCATCAAGAATGAAATGCTCGACGGGGTCGAGGGTGGCTATTCCAAAGGGCCCGATGGGGGGCAAACCTCGATCTATGACGCCTCGATGGCCTATCAGGCCGCGGGAACGCCCTTGGTGATCTTTGGCGGCATCGAATACGGCGCAGGGTCGTCGCGCGATTGGGCCGCCAAGGGCACAGCGTTGTTGGGCGTCAAGGCGGTGATTGCGGAAAGCTTTGAACGTATCCACCGCTCGAACCTTGTTGGCATGGGGGTTATTCCGTTCGAATTCACCGGCGGACAAACCCGCAAATCATTGGGCCTGACGGGGGACGAGCGTGTCGATATCGCGGGGCTAGAGGGCGATATCAAACCGCTGTCCACCGTGCCCTGCACCATCACCTATGCCGATGGCAAGGTTGTCACGATCCAGATCAAATGCCGCATCGATACCGAGATCGAGATTGACTATGTCCGCCACGGCGGCGTGCTGCATTATGTGTTGCGCGATCTGGCCAAGACCTAAGATCAAGCTTTGAAACGACAAAAGGGCGGCACCCCTGCGTGCCGCCCTTTTGCTTTAGGCCCCCCCACCCTTTTGCTTTAGGCCCCCTTGGTCACATCCAACCCATAAAGCCAGTCAAACCGCCCCAAAACCGCCCTAGGCGCAATCCGCCCGCCCAAGTTAAGCGCAAGATGCGCCAAGGGCCGTGCCACCCCGCCCAGATGATACAGCCGCGCATTGGCATTGGCCGCCGCCACAATGCGCCCACAGCGCGGCTTGCGCGCCGCCTCATAGGCCGCAAGCCCCGCCGCCAAACTGTCGGTGGACGCCAAAGCCGCGGCCAAAACCCAAGCATCCTCTAACGCCATACAGGCCCCCTGCGCCAAGAACGGCAAGGTCGGATGCGCCGCATCGCCCAAAATCGCAACCCCGCCCTGCGGCAAAGCGCGCTGCCAAACCTGCGCCACCTCGTGCCGGAACAGGCCCCAAAGACCCACCTCTTGCACCTGATCCAGCCATCCCCGCACGCGCGGCGAAAAGTTGGCAAAGGCTGCGCGCAACCCATCCGGATCGCCGCGCAGCGACCAGCTTTCGTCTGCCCAAGCCTGCCGTTCCTCCACCGCGACAATGTTGCGCAAGCTGCCAGCGCGCAGCGGATAGCTGACCAAATGCCGCCCCGCCCCCATATGCACCTCGGCCACATCCGGCCCGCCGTCACCCGCAATCAAGGCCCGCCACGCCACCTGATGGGTAAAAAACGGCGCAGATGCCCCGTTCAATGCCGCCCGAGCCAAGGAATGCAGCCCATCCGCCCCAATCAGCAGGCCGCAGTCTTCGGCCCCGCCCGCAATCCCAACCACAGGCCGAACCCCGTTCAAAGACACCGCCTCACCCCGCGCCCCCAGCCGCAGCTTTACCCCCGCCCCAACCGCGCCTTGACGCAAAACCTCGATCAAATCGGCGCGGTGCACAAAATGGTAGCCTTGATCTGGCACCAGTCGCCCCACCTCCAACCGCGTGACGACATTCCCCGTCAGCCCATCACACAGCGCCACCGCTTGCGCCCGCAGCGCCACAGCCTCCAACGCCGTCCCCAGCCCCAACGCGCGCAGCACCGCCGCTCCGTTGGGCGACACCTGCACACCGGCCCCGACCTCGGCAATGGCCGCGGCCTGTTCTACCACTGTCACCGCAGCCCCGCGCAGCGCCAAAGCCCGCGCTACGGCCAGCCCCGCAATGCCCGCCCCCAGCACCGTCACCCGCAGCCCGATCACACTCACCCCTTATCCCTTCATCTTGGCGAAAATACTCGCGGGTGGGTCTGGGAGGGCAGCAGGCCCTCCCAGCGGGTCCGCCGAGCGCCCCCCGACCCCGTCAAACGCAAACGCCGGACCATAGGGCCCGGCGCGTCCACCCACACGGGGCCTCACAAACTCACTCGTCGCGGTGCACCTTTTCGCGGCGCTCGTGTTTTTCTTGGCTTTCCAGCGTCATCGTGGCAATCGGGCGCGCGTCCAAACGCTTTAGGCTGATCGGTTCGCCCGACACTTCACAATAGCCATATTCGCCATTCTCGATCCGGCGCAGCGCCGCATCGATCTTACCCACCAGTTTGCGCTGCCGGTCGCGGGTGCGCAGTTCCAAGGCGCGGTCGGTTTCTTCCGAGGCGCGGTCGGCAAGGTCAGGCACGGCTCGCGCCGAATCTTGCAAATTGTCGATGGTTTCAGCGCTTTGGTCCAAAAGCTCTTGCTTCCAGACGATCAGTTTGCGGCGGAAATACTCCAGCTGCAGATCGTTCATGAAAGGCTCGCTTTCGGCCGGGCGGTAATCTTCGGGCAGGAAGATTTCGGCTTTCATCTAAGCTCTCCTGTTCAGACGCAGCCAAGGGGGCCTTCCTTGGGCGGCCTTGGAGACTGTCCAAGGTGCGCTTCTGTCGCGGGTTGCTGTAGCCCAAAGTCGCCGCCTTGTCACTAGGCGTTGCGCGATTCGCACGCCTGCTTTAGGTTGGCTGCAGATCAGGGCGCAGGGGCTTGGAATGACAGTGAAATTTACCACAACCGCAGCCTATGTCGTGCCCGAGGATTTGGCCCTTGCCGTCAACGCGGCCGTAGCCCTTGGGCGGCCTTTGCTGGTGAAAGGCGAACCGGGCACGGGAAAGACCGAATTGGCGCGCCAAGTGGCGGCCAGCTTGGGGATGGAATTGATCGAATGGAACGTCAAATCCACCACCAAAGCCGCGCAAGGCCTGTATGAATATGACGCGGTCGCCCGCCTGCGCGATGGCCAGTTGGGCGAGGCGCGGGTGCATGATGTCGCCCAGTACATCCGCCCGGGCAAACTGTGGCAAGCTTTCACCGCCCCCGCCCGCGTGGTGCTGTTGATCGACGAGATCGACAAGGCCGACATCGAATTTCCCAACGATCTGTTGCAAGAATTGGACCGGATGGAATTTCACGTCTACGAAACAGGCCAAACCATCCGCGCCATTCACCGCCCCGTGGTCATCATCACCTCGAACAACGAAAAAGAACTGCCCGACGCCTTTTTGCGCCGCTGTTTTTTCCACTTCATCCGCTTTCCCTCGCCCGAGGCCCTTGGTGCCATCGTGCGCGTGCATTTCCCCCATCTGAAAGAAGACCTGCTTGCCGCCGCCCTGACCCAGTTCTTCGAGATTCGCGAAGCACCGGGGGTTAAGAAAAAACCCTCAACCTCTGAGGTGCTGGATTGGCTGAAACTGCTGTTGGCCGAAGATCTGACCCCCGCCGACCTGCAACGCGATGCCAAGACCAACCTGCCGCGGCTATACGGCGCTTTGCTGAAGAACGAGCAAGACGTGGCGCTGTTTGAAAAGCTTGCCTTTTTGGCGCGGCGTGACAGGTAGCTATACACTGGGCCTGCGCCACGTTAAGGCTTCGGCGACACGGGCAGAACAGGGATAGGCGCTATGATTTGGCTTCCGGCAATGGTTATCGGCGCAGTTTGGGGCGCAGTACGGGCGCGCAAACGCGGCGGAAACCGCTTGGATTCGGCGCAATATGGCGCGGCCTATGCGATTGGCCTAGGGCTTTTGGCGGTGCTGGTTTCCATCGCGATTGACCGGTTGACGCACTAAGATGTTCTTGCCCTTCTTCCTGTGCTTGAAAAAGACAGGGGTGCCGGTCAGTTTGGGCGAATATCTGGCATTCTTGGGCGCGCTGAAAACCGGCCTTGTCACCCATGATGCCACGGGGTTTTACCATCTGGCCCGATTGGCCTTGGTGAAAGACGAGCGCTTCTTTGACCGTTTTGACCGTGCTTTTGCTGAAAGTTTTCAGGGGCTTGATACTCTGCCACTGGAAGAGGTGCTGCAAGCCCTAGACCTGCCAGCCGACTGGCTGGACGATCGTTTGATGCGCCATTTGTCGACGGAAGAGCGTGAGGCTGTTAAATCTTTAGGCGGCTTGCAGGCGCTGATGGATACCTTGCGCGACCGGCTGGCCGAGCAAAAGGGCCGCCATCAGGGCGGCAATAAATGGGTCGGCACAGGCGGGACCTCGCCCTTTGGCAATTCTGGCTACAATCCCGAAGGGGTGCGCATCGGCGGGCAAAGCACGCATCACCGTGCTGTCAAGGTCTGGGAAAAGCGCGAGTTTCGCAACCTTGATACCGACGCCGAACTGGGGCCACGCAGCCTGAAACTGGCCCTGCGCGCCCTGCGCCAATGGGCGCGCACCGGCGAAAGCCGCTTTGATCTGCCCGCCACCATCGCCGCCACCGCCCGCCAAGGCTGGCTGGATGTGCAAGAACGCCCCGAACGGTGCAACGCGGTCAAGCTGTTGTTATTCTTAGATGTCGGCGGGTCAATGGACGGACATGTTCTGGCCACCCAAGCCCTGTTTGCCGCCTGCAAAGCCGAGTTTCGCCAGCTTTCCTTCTTTTACTTCCACAATTGCCTTTATGAAGAGGTCTGGACAGACAACGCCCGCCGCCTGACCCAGCGCCTGCCCACATGGGACATTTTGCGCCGCTACGGCCCCGACTACCGCGCCATCTTTGTCGGCGATGCCGCGATGAGCCCTTATGAGATCGACAGCCCCGGCGGTTCGGTCGAACACTGGAACCCCGAACCCGGCAAGACATGGCTGACCCGCGCCACCCAGCACTGGCCGCGCCATTTGTGGATCAATCCGGTAGACGAACGGCAATGGGCCTATGCCCGCTCCACCCAGATGATATCCCACCTGTTTGACGGGCAGATAGTGCCGCTGACCTTGGCGGGCTTGGCAAAGGGCATCAAGACCCTGCGCTAGGGCCTGCGGCCCCTTCCAGCGCCTTGCCTAACCGCCACAACTGCGCGCGTTTCAGAAAGGCCCGCATGGCCAGTGGTTTACCCGCCATTTCTTCCGCGCGGCGGTGCACATCGGCCACCACGGCCCCCACCTCGGACGGGTGGCGCGACCACATCTCCCACAAGAACCCATCCGGATCGCGCCGCTCGATCCCCTCATCCGCCAGAACGGGACGGGGGAAATCGACGGCGTTAAAGGTCACAATCGCATCAGCATGACCGGCAATCGCTACGGCGAGAACGTGAATATCGTTAGGGTCCGGCAAGGCCAGACGTGCTTCGATATTGGGTTGGGCTTGCACGCTGGCACGGGGAAAGGCCGCTTTAGCAAGGGCGGCATCGCCCTCGGCCATTGCCTGCGCCACGGGGCCAAGTTTGGCCGTGGCCAGCACCCATTCGCGCAAGATCCGGTCTGACCATTGCGGTTCATACAGCCCCCGTGCTGCCACACCTAACAAAAGTGCGCGCAGCACGGGGGGATAGAGCACGCAAGCATCCAGAACGGCGCGCATCACTCCAGCCGGAAAAACAGCGACTTAAGGTAGGCACTTTCGGCCAGCACCGGCATCATCGGATGATCCGGCCCCGCAAAGCCGGTATAAATCAACTGACCCTTGCGCCCGCCCCGCCCGATGCCGCGCGCGCAAGCGTTGCGAAAAGCTGTCAGATCAGCGGCATGGCTGCAAGAACACAAGACCAGATAGCCGCCCTGCGTCACCAACCCCGCCGCCAGTTTCGCCACGCGCTCGTAAGCGCGCAAACCCGCTTCCAATGCGTTCTTGTTGGGCGCAAAGGCGGGTGGGTCGCAGACGACCATATCAAACCGCGCACCTTCAGCAGCCAAAGCCTCCAGCACATCAAAGGCATCACCCTGCCGTGTGGCAAAATTGGCAAAGCCCGAAGCCTCGGCCCCTTTGGCCGCCAACGCCAAAGCGGGGGCCGAAGCATCCACCGCCAAAGCCCTGTCTGCCCCGCCCGCCAAAGCCGCCAAAGCAAATCCGCCCACATGAGAGAACACATCCAACACCTTGGAACCTTTGGCCAATCTTTTGGCAAAGGCATGGTTTGGGCGTTGGTCAAAGAACAGGCCGGTTTTTTGCCCACCCTCTAGATCGGCAAAATAGGTGGCCCCGTTCATTGGCACGGCGATGGGGCCAGACAAGGCCCCCGCCATAATCACGTTTTCGTCCTTTAACCCCTCAAGCGCCCGCGCGCGGCCCGTGCCATTCTTGATCACCACTGAAACGCCCGTGACGTGCTGCAAGGCAGCGCTGAGGGCGTCGATATGCGCCTCGGCCCAAGCAGCGTTGGGTTGGATGACAGCGGCATCGCCGAAGCGGTCGATGATGACACCGGGCAATCCGTCAGCCTCGGCATGGATCAGGCGGTAATGCGGTGTGTCGTGCAGGCGTTCACGCAGCGCCAAGGCAGTGGTCAAGCGGGCCGCAAACCACGCCTGATCAATCTGCGCCAAAGGGTCGCGGTCCAGCATGCGGGCGATGATTTTGGATTTGGTGTTGACGGTGACAAGCCCGATCTCGCGGCGCTCGCCGTCTTCCAGCACGGCCAAGGCCCCGGGGGCAAGGGCCGCGGTGCGCCGGTCGGTTACCAATTCGTCGGCATAAACCCAGGGAAAGCCCAAGCGCACGGCGCGGGCTTCGGCCTTGGGGCGCAAGCGCACCACGGGGCGGGAATGGGCACGGCCGGTCGGGGCCGGGGCGAAGGCGGGCTCGTCATCGAGATGGGGTTGATCGCTCATGCAGCCCGTTTAACCCCATCGGTGCCCTTTCGAAAGGCCCCGATTTGCGGTATCAGAACTCGCGTCTAAGCAATTAGCTGTTGTTAGCGCTAACGAGCTTTGCTAATCCACGCCCAAGCTTTCTGTCGAGGTTCCCATGGCCCTGCACCCCACCATCGCCCGCGTCACCGACCGGATCCGCGCAAGATCGGCCGCCGCGCGGGGGCTGTATCTTGACAGGATCGGCCAAGCCGTCAGCAAAGGGCCAGTGCGCGGCCATCTGG
This sequence comes from uncultured Rhodobacterales bacterium, assembly GCA_903845215.1. GTDB lineage: Bacteria > Pseudomonadota > Alphaproteobacteria > Rhodobacterales > Rhodobacteraceae > Stagnihabitans. Next base: position 22,801 of record CAIMWI010000007.1, read on the forward strand.
CCTGCGGCAATCAGGCCCATGCCTATGCGGCGATGGGACAAGACAAAGACGCGCTTGCCGCAGCACAGGCCCCCAATATCGGCGTGGTGACGGCTTATAACGACATGCTGTCCGCCCACCAACCCTATGAACATTACCCCAACCTGATCCGCACCGCCGCCCGCCGCGTTGGGGCCACGGCCCAAGTGGCCGGCGGCGTGCCCGCCATGTGTGACGGTGTCACCCAAGGCCAACCGGGGATGGAGATGTCGCTGTTTTCGCGCGATGTCATCGCTATGGCAGCGGGGATTGCCCTGTCGCACAACACCTTTGATGCGGCGCTGTATTTGGGGGTCTGCGATAAAATCGTGCCCGGCCTGATCATCGCCGCCGCCACCTTTGGCCATATTCCGGCTGTCTTTGTGCCCGCAGGCCCGATGACCTCTGGCCTGCCCAACGAAGAAAAATCCCGCGTGCGCAATGCCTTTGCCAATGGCGAAGTGGGTCGCGATGCCCTGATGGCGGCCGAGATGGCCTCGTACCACGGCATTGGCACTTGCACCTTTTACGGCACCGCCAATACCAATCAGATGCTGATGGAATTCATGGGCCTGCACCTGCCCGGATCGTCCTTTGTCAATCCCGGCACCCCCTTGCGCGATGCGCTGACGGCGGCGGCGGTGGAACGCGCTGCCGCGATCACCGCGCTGGGAAATGACTTTCGCCCCGCAGGCGACATCCTTGACGAGCGCGCCTATGTGAACGGCATCGTCGGGCTGATGGCCACGGGCGGGTCGACCAACCTGATCTTGCACCTGCCCGCCATGGCCCGCGCCTCGGGCGTTTTGCTGGATCTGGCCGATTTCGACGAGATCTCGCAATCCGTGCCCCTGATGGCCAAGGTTTACCCCAACGGCATGGCCGACGTGAACGCCTTTCACGCGGCGGGCGGCTTGGGTCTGCTGATGCGCGAACTGATGGATGCAGGCTTGCTGCATGCCGATGCCAAAACCGTGATGGGCGACAGCTTGGCCGCCTACCGAACCGAACCCAAACTTGCCGAAGGCCGCCTGACATGGGTTGCAGGGGCCAAGGAAACGCTGAACGATAAAATCGTGCGCCCCGTCGCCGCCCCCTTCGCTGCGACCGGCGGCTTAAAGCAGTTGTCGGGCAACTTGGGTCGCGGCGTGATCAAGGTTTCCGCCGTGGCCCCCGAACGCCATGTGATCGAGGCACCCGTGCGGGTGTTTCACGACCAAAACGCCGTGAAAGCGGCGTTTAAGGCAGGCGAATTCATCTCTGACACCATCGTCGTCGTGCGCTTCCAAGGCCCGCAAGCCAACGGGATGCCCGAACTGCACTCGCTGACCCCCACGCTGTCGATCCTGCAAGAGCGCGGCCTGAAAGTGGCGCTGGTGACCGACGGGCGCATGTCTGGCGCCTCGGGCAAAGTGCCCGCCGCGATCCATGTCTCACCCGAGGCAGCTGCGGGCGGCCCCATCGCCAAGCTGCGCGACGGCGATGTGGTGCGACTGGATGCCGTGGCAGGCACGCTGAGTGTGCTGAACGCCGATTTCGACCAGCGCCCGCTGGCCACAGCCGACCTATCCGCCAACGCTTGGGGCCTTGGCCGTGAACTCTTCGCCGCCTTTCGCGCCCAAGTGGGCCCTTCGACCGAAGGGGCCTCGAGCCTTTACTGACACGTCAAAGAAAAAAAGTGCCTCCGGCGGGGATATTTTAACACATATGAAAGGATAAGGTTGGAAGATAAAGGTGCGGTACAGGCGGGGACGCCGATGACCGTCACATGTGAAAGGCCCCCTGCTGCCCCCGGTTTCCGGCCCGTGGCGGGGGGTCCGATCCTCCCCCTCTTCCTTGCCCTTTCATATGTGTCCAAATATCCCCGCCGGAGGCTCCTGTCCTCTCCACCAGCGCCCAAGGGCGAAAGGAAATCGCCATGACCCCCGCCCAGCAATCGCTCAAAGCCGCCGAGATCTGCCGTCTTGCCCCTGTGGTGCCGGTGATCGTGGTCGATGATCTGTCTCATGCCCGCAATTTGGCCCAAGCCTTGGTCGCAGGCGGCTTGCCCGCGCTAGAAGTGACGCTGCGCACCCCGGTGGCCCTCGACGCCATTCGCATCATGGCCGAGGTTGAGGGCGGCGTTGTGGGGGCTGGCACTTTGCTGACCCCGGCCGATGTCAAGGCCGCCAAAGCGGCGGGGGCCAAGTTTGGCGTCTCACCCGGCGCGACCGAGCGGTTGTTGGAGGCCTGTGCAGAGTACGAACTGCCCCTATTGCCCGGCGCGGCCACCGCGTCCGAGGTTATGGCGCTGCTGGAAATGGGCTATACAGTGCAAAAGTTCTTTCCCGCCGAACAAGCGGGCGGGGCGGCATACCTTAAGTCCATCGGGTCGCCCCTGCCGCAGGTGAAATTCTGCCCCACGGGCGGGATCAGCCTAAAGAGCGCGCGCGATTATTTGGGCTTGTCCAACATCTTATGCGTTGGCGGCAGCTGGGTCGCCCCGAAAGAGGCTTTGGCCAAGGGCGATTGGGCCCAGATCACCGCCCTTGCCGCCGAGGCGCGGGCGTTGCGCGGCTAAGGGCGCAAGACTGGCCGCCCGAAGCACGCGATCTATCGCAGCTTCGGCCGGGTCGGGACGATCATCACCCTGCGGGCGGCACTGCGGCACGTTCGGATTTTTTGACCCAAGCGCCGCCCTCATCACTCCAATACTGCGCGGCCAGACCCCAACCCGAAAAGCGGGTCCAGCTTTGGCGGGCTTGGGCTACGGCGTCGGGGTCAGACCCGTCAAACAGCACCCAGATCCGCTCTAGCCCCGCCACCTCCTCTGGGCTGGCTTCGCCCCCGCCCAAAAGCATCAGCCCTTTCGCGCCATTGGCTATCTTGTCGTGGCCCAGCAACACGGGCTGATCAGCGTCATAGGGTCCGCCGGCCAGGCCATGGGCCAAAAACCCCTCTTCCGGCCCCAGCCACAGCTTGGCATCCAAGCGCTGCAACAGCGCCATATCGGGCGCGCGGATCATCACGCGCCAGCCAGCACCCAGAGCGCGGGTGACAGTGGTGAGAACCGTGTCATCCAGCCCCGCACGCATCAGATGATAAAAGACCGCAGTGGCGGGCATTTTGGTCTTAGGCCTTTGCGGGGGCGGTTTCGAACATATCGGCAATCAACCGGTTCAGCGCCAGAACGCCCCACCCCGTCGCCCCTTTGGGCGCCACGGACGTATCGCCCTTAAGCAGCGTTACGCCGGCGATATCCAGATGCACCCAAGGCATATCGTCTTTGATGAACCGCTTGATGAACTGTGCCGCCACAATCGCCCCGCCATCACGCCCGCCCACATTCATCATATCGGCCAGCCGCGATTTCAGCCTGTCGTCATAGGCCTGACCCATGGGCATCCTCCAAGCGCCCTCGTGCTCGGCCGCTGCGGCCTTGAGGAACGCATTGCAGAGGGCATCGTTGTTGGAAAATACACCGGCATGTTCCGACCCCAAAGCCACAATGATGGCCCCCGTCAGGGTGGCCAGATTTATGATCGCCTTGGGCTTAAACGTCTCTTGCGCATACCACAGCACATCGGCCAGAACCAAGCGGCCCTCGGCATCGGTGTTGATCACCTCGACCGTGTCGCCTTTCATGGATTTGACGATGTCACCGGGCCTTTGGGCGCGGCCATCGGGCATGTTTTCCACCAGCCCGACCAGTCCGACCACATTGGCCTTGGCCCCGCGCAGCGCCAAGGTTTTCATCACCCCGGCGACAACCCCTGCCCCGCCCATGTCCATCGTCATCTCTTCCATGCCGCCCGCTGGCTTGATCGAGATGCCGCCTGTGTCAAAACACACGCCCTTGCCCACCAGCGCAAAGGGGGCCTCGCCCGCCACCCCGCCGTTCCAGCGCATCACCACAACTTGCGAGGGGCATTCTGACCCGACGCCCACCCCCAACAAAAGCCGCATGCCAAGGCGCTCTAACTCTGCTTCGTCCAGCACCTCGACCTCCACGCCCAGCGCGCGCAGACCCGTCAGGCGGTGCGAAAACTCGGTGGTGGTCAGCACATTGGCGGGTTCGTTGACCAGATCACGCGTCAAAAACACGCCCTGCGCCAAAGCATTGGCCGCCGTATAAGAGGCTTGCGCCGCCGCCACATCGTTCACCATCAGCGTGACACTGCCCTTGGCCTTTTTCTCGCCCGATTTGTAATGATCAAAACTGTAGGCACGCAGCAATAGCCCCAAGATCAGATCGCCATGGCGGGGGTGGCCTTCCACCAGTGCCAAGACAGGGTCTTTGCCGCAAAGGCGAGCGATGGCGCCGCCTGCCTTGCGCGCCACAGCAACCTCGGCGCGGCGCGGCAGGCGCAGCAGATGCAGCGCCTCTGCGGCCAGCCCTGCGGGATAGGCCAACTCCAACGCCTCACCCGGTTTCACCCGCCCCCAGACTTCGCCCGCCATCGCGCGCCCGATAGCACCGCGGGTCAGCCTGTCCAACCTTTTGGCCACAGCAGAACTGGGCGCATCGCCGTCGACCAAAAGCACAATGCGCCCAAGGCGGGCGGCCAGATCTTCGGCATTCATCGGCAGAATTTCAGGGATCATCACGTCGCTCATAAAGGATACTCCACCAAAAAGGGGCCGAACGCGGCGGCGCGCAGGCAAGATTGCGGGCAAGTTAGACCCCATAGCCGCAATTGGCCAGATACCAGTTTTCCCCGCCCTGCTTTGGGTTTACACTTGGCCCAACTTCGCCCTGCCCCCAAGCCCAAAGGATTGGATTTGCCCCGGATCGACCGATATCTTCTGTCGCAATTCCTGCAATTGTTCGGGTTCTTCGCGCTTGTTCTGGTCGGGGTGTACTGGATGAACAAGGCCGTGGGTCTGTTTGATCAATTGATCGGCGACGGGCAGTCGGCCTTGGTCTTTGTCGAATTCTCGCTGTTGACGCTGCCTTTGGTGATCAAACTGGTGCTGCCGATCGCGACTTTTATCGCCACAGTCTATGTCACAAACCGCATGATGACCGAAAGCGAGTTGGTTGTGATGCAAGCCACAGGCTTTTCGGCCTATCGGCTGGCGCGGCCTGTTTTGTATTTTGGCATGGTGGTCGGGGTCTTGATGGCCATTTTGGGCCATGCGCTGGTGCCGGCCAGCCGATCGGCACTCGAATCAGCGCGGGCGACGATTACCGAAAACATCACAGCGCGCTACCTGACCGAAGGCCGCTTTACCCATCCCGCCCCAGATGTGACGTTGTACATCCGCGACATCTCGCCGCAGGGCGAGTTGTTGGACCTGTTCTTGGCCGACAACCGCGCACCAGACATGCGCACCACTTACACCGCCCGCAAAGCGCTGTTTGCGCGGGGCGATGCGGGGCCAAAGCTGATCATGCTGGATGGCATGGCCCAAGCGTTGGATACCACGACCCAGCGTTTGTCTATGACCCGCTTTGCCGATTTCACCTTTGACCTCGGTGCCTTGCTAAAAGCGGCGGCGGCCCACAGGCGCGGGCCCAGCGAATTGACCACGGCAGAGTTGTTGTGGCCGACCCAAAACCTTGTGGAGGAAACCGGCGCACAAGCCGATAGCCTGATATTCGACGCGCATATCCGTTTTGCCGAGCCGCTTTTGGCCATCTGTGTCACTCTGGTGGGGTTTGGTGCGCTGATCTTGGGGGGGTTCAGCCGGTTTGGCTTGTGGCGGCAGATCGTGCTGGCAGTGGCCTTGCTGATCTTGGTGCAAGGCTTGAACACAGCAGCGGCAGAATGGGGCCCCAAAGTGGCGGGTGGCTGGGTTTTGGCCTATTTGGCCCCTCTCATCGGTTTGGGAATGGCTTGGGGTTTGCTAAGTTTGGCCGGACGCAACCGACGCCCGCAAAGGGGATGGGCATGATCTTGAACCTTTACATCGCGCGGCGCTTTTTGCTTTTGTTTTTGCAGATATTTGCGGGATTTTTTGCCCTTTTCGTGATGATCGACATGATCGAAGAAATCCGCCAGTTTTCCGACCCGGCCATCAGCTTAACAGAGGCGTTTGTGCTGGCCTGCCTGAAGGTGCCTGCCACGCTTTACCGCATTTTACCGCTGATCGTAATGCTTTCGGCCATAGCTCTGTTCTTGGGCCTGTCGCGGTCGTCTGAATTGGTGGTTGTGCGCACAGCCGGCCGGTCGGGCCTGTCGTTTTTGATGGCACCGGTTGTCACCGCCTTGGCGATCGGCGCTTTTGCGGTGGGGGTGTTAAACCCTTTGGTGGCCGCCACCTCGCATCGGTATGATGTTTTGTCCGAAGGCCATGCAAGGGGCGGATCGATCCTGTCCATTTCTGAGGCGGGGCTATGGTTGCGCCAAGGCGATCAGGCAGGCCAAACCGTGATCGAAGCCAAACGCGCCAATCTGGATGGCACAGCCCTTTACGACGTCACCTTTTTGACATTTGCCCCCGATGGCACCCCCCTGCAACGGGTCGAGGCGGCAGAGGCCAGTTTAATTCCGGGCTTTTGGGCGCTTACAGATGCCCGCCTTTGGACCCTGTCGGATGCCAATCCGCAACGCGGGGTGCAAGTCTTGGGCCAAGGGGCCAGCTTGCCCACAGAACTTACCCGTGACCAGATCCGCGATAGTTTTGGCACCCCCAGTGCGGTCAGCTTTTGGAACCTGCCCACCTATATCGCAGGCTTAGAGCGGGCGGGTTTTTCGGCACGCAGCTATTTTGTCTGGTTTCAAGTCGAATTGGCCCATCCGCTGCTTTTGGCCGCCATGGTTGTGATCGCGGCGGGTTTTACCATGCGCCACGCCCGCATGGCGCAAACCGGGGCCTTGGTGTTGTTCGCGCTGCTGGCCGGTTTTGGGGTGTTCTTTTTGCGCAACTTCGGGCAAGTCTTGGGCGAGAACGGGCAAATCCCGGCACTCTTGGCCGCGTGGAGCCCGCCTGTCGCCGCTATGCTGATGGCCTTGGGCTTTTTGCTCCATCTGGAGGATGGCTGATGCGCTGGCTGTTGCTTGCCCTTACCCTTTTGGCGGCACCTTTGGCGCGTGCCCAAGATCAGGCCACTTTGGTTGCCGACCAAGTCAGCGTGCAATCCGACAGTGTTTTGTCCGCCACGGGCCATGTCGAAGTGTTTTTCAACGGCCAGCACCTGACCGCATCGACGATTATCTACAACAAGGCGACCGATCGTTTAACGATCACAGGGCCGATCCGCATTGACGACGGTATGGGCAATCTTATGCTGGCCGATCAGGCCGATCTGTCTGCCGATTTGACCGAAGGCATGTTAACATCGGCCCGCATCATGCTGCACCAAAAGCTACAATTGGCGGCAAGCGAGATGCAAAGATCCGACAAAGGGCGCTATACGGCCCTGCGCAATGTTGCGGCCTCGTCATGCAACATCTGTGCAGGTTCGACGACGCCCCTATGGGAAATACGCGCCCGCGAAGTGGTGCATGACGCTTTGTCTCAGCAAATCTGGTTTTCGGATGCCAGCCTGCGTTTTGCGGGGCTGCCGGTGATGTATTTGCCGGTTTTGCGCGTGCCAGACCCAACGCTAAACCGCGTGACAGGCTTTTTGACACCGCAAATCCGCACAACCAGTGGCTTGGGCGGCGGCGTTCTGCTGCCCTATTTCATCGCTCTGGCCCCCGACCGCGATGTATTGCTGACGCCCTATGTCACCTCGGGCGGGGGAACAACGCTGAACCTGCGCTACAGACAGGCTTTCACCCAAGGCACACTGACTGTGAACGGGGCGATCACAAGCGATCAAACCCTGCCCGGCGAAGGGCGCGGCTATTTGGCGGCCACGGGCAATTTTGATCTGGGCCGCAGCTATCAGTTGGCCTTTCACGGCATCATCGTGACCGATGACGCCTATCTGGTCGATTATGGTATCACCGACGCCGACCGGCTGGATTCGACGATAGGCATCACCCGCGTGCAACGTGACGCCTATTTTTCAGGGAAATTCACCGGATTGCATTCGTTGCGCGAAGGCGAAAGCAACACAACCCAACCCGCCGCCCTGTCAGATTTTGTGCTGCACCGCCGTTTTGTACCGGCAGTTTTGGGCGGCGAAGGCACGTTCGAGTTTCAGTCACACAGCCTCTATCGCCCCTCAAACGACCCAACAGATACCAATGGTGACGATGTGGCCGATGGCCGTGATATGGTGCGCCTTAGCTTTAACGGAACTTGGCGGCGCAACTGGGTCTTTGGCAACGGGATCGAGCTTTCCAGTGGTTTAGACGGCGCAGCCGATTTATACCGCATCCGTCAAGATACCCAATATGGCGGCAGCCCTAATCGCAGCACAGCCACTGGCGGAGTGGCGCTGCGTTGGCCTTGGGTGAAAACCGATGCCCAAGGCAAGGTGCACGTGATCGAACCTGTGGCGCAACTGGTGTCAGCCCCCCGGCCTGACAACCGCATTCCCAATGAAGATTCAGCCTTGGTAGAGTTCGATGAAAGCAATCTGTTCAGCCTTGATCGGTTTCCCGGGGTTGATGCCTTTGAAGGCGGCACGCGGGTTAATCTAGGGGGCCATTATTTGGGCACCACCCCTGCAGGATGGACGATGGATGCCACGGCAGGGCGTGTATTGCGTTTGAAAGATCTGAACCAATTCAGCGAACCCTCTGGCCTATCGGGGCTGAATTCGGATTGGCTCTTGTCATGGTCGATGAACAATCCTGACCAACTTGGGGTCTTGTCGCGGTTCTTGTTGAACAAAGACCTAAACCCAACCAAGGCAGAATTGCTGTTCGAAGTCGACCGCGACAAGGTGAAAATGTCAGGCGGGTATCGTTTTATCTTGGCCGACCTTAAGGAAAATCGCAGCCAAGACGTGCGCGAAGTTGTGCTAAACAGCACCTATGCTGTGACACCCAACTGGACGGCCCATCTGACCAACCGCTATGACTTTGTCTCTAAAAGTGCGGCGCAAGCGGGTTTACAACTGAACTACAAGAATGAATGCCTTTTGGTCGATCTTTCCGTCTCGCGCAGGTACACGTCCTCGACTAGTGTAAAGCCAAGCACGGATTTCGGCTTAACGGTCGAGCTTTTGGGATTTGGCGGAAGTGCTGCACAAGGGCCGCAGCAACAATGCCGCAAGTGACGCAACAGGAATGACCCTATGACGCGCAAAGTGACGATCGGGATGCGACTGGCACTGGCCTTCAGCCTAAGCCTTGGAATGTTGGCCTTCGGCTTGGCCACAAACCCTGCGCGGGCCGAGGGGGGATTGTTCAGCCCCGCTGTGACGGTGAATGGCACAGTCATCACCCATTTCGAACTTGCCCAACGTTTGGCCTTTTTGCAGGCCTTGCAACAAACTGGTGATTTGGAACAGCGCGCCTTGAATGATCTGATCGACGATCGACTTCAAATGGATGCGGCCAAATCCTTTGGCATCACATTGGGCGAGCCTGACGTGCGTGCAGGCATGGAAGAATTCGCCGCGCGCGCCAACTTGTCGGTTGAAGATTTTATCAATGCCATCGCCCAAGCGGGTGTGGAACCGCAAAGCTTTCGCGATTTTGTCAAAGCGGGCCTTGTCTGGCGCACGGTGCTGCGCGCCCAATTCGGTGGACGATTGACGGTCGCCGAGGCCGAGATTGACCGGCGCATCGCCCAAGGCGGGGCTTCGGGTGGGCCTTTGCGGGCCCTTTTGTCTGAACTGGTTCTGCCAGATGATGGCAAAAGCGATGCCATGGCCTTGGCCGTCAAAATCCGTGCCAAGATGAAATCACCGACAGATTTCAACAATGCCGCGCGGATCTTTTCCAAAAGCAGCACGGCGGCCAGTGGCGGCGCCTTGGGCTGGATTGACACGACCACTTTGCCGCCACAGGTGGCACAGGCCTTAAGCGGCCTGAAATCTGGCGACATCAGCCCACCCGTTGCTTTGCAAGGGGCCGTGGCCATCTATCTGGTGCGCGATCAAAGCGAGGGGGCGGGCGCTGTAAAAGGTGCGATGCAGGTGGACTATGCGGTATTGCGGCCTGCGTCCGGGCTAGATTTGGCCAAGGTTCAAGGCCAAGCCACCGATTGCGCGGGGCTGGATGTTGCCGCGCGCGGATTGCCCGAACAGGCGCTGCAACGTCAAACCTTGGCCGAAGCCGCCCTGCCCCAAGCTTTGCGCGGGGTTCTGGCCGGCTTGGATGCGGGCGAAAGCGCTGTTGTGGCGGGTGTGGGGGGAGCCAGCGAATTGGTGATGCTGTGTTCGCGCCTGCCTCAGTCGCAAGTGCCCGCCTCGCGCGATGATGTGCGCACCGCCCTGTTGAACGAAAAGCTGGCACTCATGTCGACCGCCTACCTGCAAGAACTGCGCGCCCAAGCGATCATTGTTCAGCAATGATCGGCAGACCCATCGCTGTGACCTGCGGCGAGCCCGCAGGCATCGGGGCAGAGATTGCGGTTCTGGCCCGGTTGGCCCTGCCAGACTTGCCGTTCTTTTGGCTGGGCGATCCGCGCCATTTGCCCCAAGGCACTAGCTTTGCTGAAATTGCCAGCCCTGATCAGGCCGCACTTGTGCCAAAGGGTGTCTTGCCGGTTTTGGCCCACCGCTTTGCGGGTAACGCGACCGCCGGCCGTCCCGATCCTGCCAATGCCCAAGGTGTCATCGACGTGATTGCGCGCGCGGTGGACCTTGTCTCATCTGGCCAAGCACAGGCGCTTTGCACGCTGCCCATTCACAAAAAAGCCTTAAAAGATGGCGCTGGCTTCGCCTTTCCCGGGCATACCGAGTATTTGGCCTATCTGGCGGGCGGCGCCTCTGTCGTGATGATGCTGGCCTGCGACACCCTGCGCGTGGTGCCAGCGACGATCCATATTGCCCTATCGCAAGTGCCTGCTGCCTTGACCCCTGACCTGCTGGAGGGGGTGATCCGCATTACCTATCAGGGGTTACAACGTGATTTTGGCCTGCCCCGGCCCCGTTTGGCCATAGCGGGCCTCAATCCTCATGCCGGCGAAGGTGGGGAAATGGGGCGCGAAGAGATTGCTTGGATCAGCCCCTTGCTGGCCCGATTGCAAGCCCAAGGCTATGATCTGCGCGGGCCGCTGTCGGCCGACACCCTGTTTCACCCGCGCGCAAGGGCAACCTATGATGCGGCCATCTGTATGTATCACGACCAAGCGTTGATCCCGATCAAGACGCTAGACTTTGACGGCGGGGTGAATGTGACCTTGGGGCTGCCCTTCATCCGCACCTCGCCCGATCATGGCACGGGGTTTGATATTGCAGGCAAAGGTCTTGCCAAACCCGACAGCACCATCGCAGCACTGCGATTGGCCGCAAAGATGGCGGCAACGCGCGCCATGACTGTGTAATCTGGCGTCAGCCTAAGCGGGGCGCTAGGGCTTGGGCTGGATTAAATCCCAGCGGTTGCCGAACGGATCGCGCCACACCGCGACTGTGCCGTAAACTTCATAGCGCGGCGCCTCTTCAAACACCCCCCCCGCCGCCGTGATTTTCGCCGAATCTCGTGCAAAATCATCGGTGTGCAAGAACAACCAGACCCGCCCGCCAGCTTGTTGGCCAATGGCCGCACGCTGCGCAGAGGTATCGGCCCGCGCAAGAACAAGGCGAAGGTTTTGGCCCGCTGGGCTAACTGTCACCCAGCGTTTGGCCCCTTGGGGGATATCTTCGGTCAAGGAAAAACCAAGGCCATCGCAAAAAAAGGCAATGGCGGCGTCATAGTCCGCCACAAGCAGGGATAGGGCGGCAAGTCTCATCCGATACGGGCTTGCGGAAGGGCGATATGGGCCACCTGCTCGGCGATGGGTTCAACGGACAGAGGATGCAACTGCGCGCTGTGATCGGCGGGGTCGCCCATGGGAACCCACTGCCCCCCCTTGTAAATTTCAAGCGCGGCGAAATTGGCCTTATAGCCCATTTTGCGCGACCCCGGCACCCAATAGCCCAGATAGACGTAAGATAAGCCCGCCTCACGCGCGATGTCTATGTGGTCAAGAATGGCATAGGTGCCCAAAGACAGATCTTGCAGACTGGGATCGTAAAAAGAATAGACCATCGACAACCCATCATCGAACACATCTGTCAGGGTTACACAGGCCAAGGGGCGACCATGCTCGCCCGGGCCTGCCGGGCGAGAGTATTCGATCACCCGCGATTTGATCGGCGTCTCTTCGATCATGGCCGAAAATTCAAACACATCCATATCCGCCATCCCGCCATCGGCGTGACGCTCGTCCAGATAGCGGCGAAACAGCGCAAATTGGTCTTCGGTCGCCCAAGGCGACGTGGCAGCACGCCGCAGATGCTTGGCGCCTTTCAGCACACGCTTTTGCGTGCGCGAGGGGACGAAATCGGCCACCTTGATCCGCGCGGACAGGCAAGCGGAACATTCGGCACAAGAAGGTCGGTACAACACATTCTGGCTGCGGCGGAACCCTTGCTTTGATAGCGCGTCGTTCAGTTTTTGCGCGTGTTCCCCCTGCAAGGCTGTGAACAACTTGCGCTCGAACCGGTTGTCCAGATAGGGACAAGGCTGGGGGGCTGTGACATAAAACTGGGGCGCTATGGGCAGCGTATGGCGCATGGGGTTTTTTGACCAAATCAATTACCATTTCACGTTAGCAAGGCTAAGCGCGCGCGCCAAGGGTCTTGTTACGTTGCTGACACACAAGCACAGTGCAAACTGCGGGCCCCAAAAACCCGCCCAGTCCCAATTTTTTTCTGAAACTTGCGTGGAAATTCCCATTTTGGCAACAATAGTTCAATTTATCCCGCGCGCACGACATTTTTCATGTCGATTTGCGGTTGACGCCCCCCTGCCCCAACCCTAGTGTCCGCGCCGATATGATGAAAACCGATGGGGCTTCCCCCTCAATCCGGCAGGCCCAAGGCGCAATCGCCCTAGGCCGGCACTTGAGGGAACCGCCCCGCGCCCCCAGACGCTTTGGGGGCTTTTTGTTGAGATAAAGGACCAGACGATGCGACAGATGACCGGGGCAAGAATGGTGGTGCAGGCGCTGAAAGATCAGGGCGTCGAGGTGGTGTTTGGCTATCCCGGTGGGGCCGTGCTGCCAATTTATGACGAGATATTCCAGCAAAACGACATCCGCCATATTCTGGTGCGCCACGAACAAGGGGCCGTCCATATGGCCGAGGGCTATGCCCGTTCCACCGGCAAGCCGGGGGTGGCCTTGGTGACATCGGGGCCGGGGGCGACCAATGCTGTGACGGGTTTGACCGATGCTTTGATGGATTCCATCCCGATCATCGTGATTTCGGGCCAAGTGCCCACCTTTATGATCGGCACCGATGGCTTCCAAGAAGCCGACACCGTTGGCATCACCCGCCCCTGCACCAAGATGAACTGGTTGGTGAAAGACACCGCCAAACTGTCTGAAACCATCCATCAGGCCTTTCATGTCGCAACCAAAGGCCGCCCCGGCCCGGTGCTTGTCGACATTCCCAAGGATGTGCAGTTTGCCACAGCCCTTTACACGCCCCGAGAAGAGGCCAAAACCTCGCATTACCAGCCCCGTGTGCGCGGCGATGAAGACCAGATCGCCAAGCTGGTCGACCTGATCGAAACGGCCGAACGCCCGGTGTTTTACACCGGCGGCGGTGTGATCAATTCGGGGCGCACCGCATCGGTTTTGCTGCGCGATCTGGTGGCCGAGACAGATTTTCCCATCACCTCGACCCTTATGGGGCTTGGGTCTTATCCGGCTTCAGGCAAGAATTGGCTTGGCATGTTGGGGATGCACGGGCTGTACGAGGCGAATCTGGCCATGCACGGCTGCGATGTAATGATCAACATCGGCGCGCGCTTTGATGACCGTATCACGGGGCGGATCAAAGATTTCAGCCCGCATTCCAAAAAGGCGCATATTGATATCGACCCCTCGTCCATCAACAAGGTGGTGCGGGTTGATGTGGGTATTGTTGGCGATGTGACGCTGGTTTTGGAAGAGGTGCTGCGCCAATGGCGCGCGCGCGGATCAAAGACCAACCGCGCCGCCCTGCCCAAATGGTGGGCGCAGATTGCCGAATGGCGCGCGGTCAAGTGCTTGACCTACAAGAACTCTTCCACCGTCATCAAGCCGCAACACGCGCTGGAACGGCTAGAGGCGCTGACCAAGGGCATGGACCGGTATATCACCACCGAAGTCGGCCAGCACCAGATGTGGGCCGCACAGTTTCTTGGGTTCGAAGACCCGCACCGCTGGATGACCTCGGGCGGGTTGGGGACAATGGGCTACGGCCTGCCCGCCAGCATTGGCGTGCAAGTGGCCCACCCCGACGCCTTGGTGATCAACGTGGCCGGCGAGGCAAGCTGGCTGATGAACATGCAAGAAATGGGCACCGCGATGCAATTTCGCGCACCTGTCAAGCAGTTCATCTTGAACAACGAACGTCTGGGCATGGTGCGCCAGTGGCAAGAATTGCTGCACGGCGAGCGCTATTCCAGCAGTTGGTCTGAATCCCTGCCCGACTTTGTGAAACTCGCCGAAGCCTTTGGTTGCAAGGGCATTCGCATCGACGACCCAGCCGATCTGGACGAGGCGATCAAGGAAATGCTGGCCTATAATGGGCCGGTGATTTTTGATTGCCGCGTGGAAAAGCACGAAAACTGCTTCCCCATGATCCCGTCAGGCAAGCCACACAACGAAATGCTGCTGGGCGATGCGGATACGCAGGGCGTTATCGGGTCTAAGGGCGCGGTTCTGGTCTGATGCGGCGACGCGGGGGTTTCACACCCCCGCCCCCCGTGGGATATTTATACAAGTATGAAAGGGGCGAAGATGAGCGCTCTCAATATCAAAAAAGGCTCTACCAGCCATTCGGCTTATGAGTTGCGCGACCCGAACGGCGATTTGATTGAAAGCCACACGCTGGCCGTGTTGGTGGACAATGAAAGCGGCGTTTTGGCGCGGGTGATCGGGTTGTTTTCGGGGCGGGGCTATAACATCGACAGCCTGACCGTGGCCGAGGTGGACCACGAAGGCCATCTAAGCCGCATCACCGTGGTAACGCGCGGCACGCCGCAAGTGATCGCCCAGATCAAGGCGCAGCTTGACCGGTTGGTACCCGTGCATGAAGTGCATGATTTGACGGCGGAAGGCCCCAGTGTTCAACGCGAGTTGGCGCTGTTCAAAGTGTCTGGCAAGGGTGAGGCACGGATCGAAGCGCTGCGTTTGGCCGAGATTTTTCGCGCGAATGTGGTGGATTCCACCTTGGAAAGCTTTGTGTTTGAAATGACGGGCACGCCCGAGAAGATCGACGCTTTTGCCGATTTGATGCGGCCTTTGGGGCTGCGTGAAATCGCGCGCACCGGTGTCGCGGCCCTGTCGCGGGGGGCTTAACGGCGGGGGCTTGCCCCCCCCCATTTTAACTTGGCAGATCGTCCAACAGCGCTTTGACGCGGGCCTGATCTTCGGCCGAAAGCTCTGCCATCTCTGCGGAACGCGCGCGACGACGCGTGACAGATAATGCCAGCCAAGCGCCTGCCAGCAAGGCCGCAGGGCCCGCCCCCCACAGGATCAAATTTGTCCCTTGGGTGGTCGGGTTTAACAAAACAAATTCGCCGTAGCGCGCCACGATATAGGCCAAGGCCTGATCGTCGGTGTCGCCTGCCGTCAGGCGATCGCGCAGGAGCACACGCAGATCATGCGCCAGATCGGCATCGGAATCGTCAATGTTTTCATTGCGGCAGACCAGACACCGTAAGCTTTGCGATAAAGCGCGCGCGCGCGATTCCAAAGCAGGATCGGCCAGCATTTCATTGGGGCGCACGGCCAAGGCTGGGGTGGCCAGCAGCGCAAAAGCCAAAATGGCGGCAAGAGGCTTCATTCTGCGGCGACCGCAACCGTCGATGTCCGCTGCGCCCCCGCCGCGATGCGATACCGTCGGTCAGACAGGCTAAGCATCCCGCCCAAAGCCATCATCAACCCGCCCAGCCACAGCCACAAGGCAAAGGGTTTCAGATACGATCGCACCGCATAGCCGCCACCTTCTTGCGGGTCGCCCACCACCAAGTATATGTCACCAAAGATGCCAGGCCTGATGGCCGCCTCGGTCGTGGCCATGCCGGCTATGGGATAGGTGCGTTTGGCTGGATGCAGCACCGCCACCTCTGCTTCGCCTTTGGTCACGCGCATTTCGGCCACTTCGGCCGTGTAGTTTGGCCCCTTTTGTTCCGACATGCCGACCAGTTGCACCTGATAGGGCCCAAGGTCAAAACTTTCGCCCACTTGAACCACGCGAATATCTTCAACCGCCCAAGTCGTCAGCGACACAATGCCAAAGATCGCCACGCCAAATCCCGCATGCGCCATAGCACGGCCCCAATCGGCACGGGGCAGTCGGGTTAAACGACCCAGCCTTGCACCAACCGAACCGCGCCCGCACTTTTGCAGCAGATCAACCCCAACCCCCGCCACCAGCCAGACGGCCAGCGCCACGCCCAAGGGCCCAAGGGTAGAAACGCCCCCCGTCACAGCATAAGCCAGCAAAGCAGCCGCCCCGGTTAGGGCCAAGGCCCCCGCAAAAGGTTTCATTGCGCGGCCCAGTTCAGCCCGTTTCCAAGGCAAAACCGCGCCAATCGGCAGAACAATCGCCAAGCCGATCGCAAAAGGCATAAAGGCCGCGTTGAAAAAAGGCGCGCCGACCGACAGCGCGCGGTTCCATAAAATCTCGGCCACCAAGGGCCAGATCGTGCCGATAAACACCACAAAACACGATACGGTCAGCAAAAGGTTGTTCACCACCAACCCCGTCTCGCGGCTTACCATGGAAAAGACACCCTTCGCCTCTAAGGCGCCCGCACGCAGGGCAAACAGCGTCAGTGCCCCCCCAACAAAGACCGCAAGGATCGCCAGAACAAACATCCCCCGCGTCGGATCGGAAGCAAAAGCATGAACCGACGTGATCACCCCCGAGCGCACGATAAAAGTGCCCACCAGCGAAAAGCCAAAGGCCAAAATCGCCAAAAGAATGGTCCAAGCCTTCAGGCTTTCGCGCTTTTCCACAACGATGGCCGAATGAAGCAGCGCCGTCGCAATCAGCCAAGGCATGAAACTGGCGTTTTCGACCGGATCCCAAAACCAAAACCCGCCCCAACCCAACTCGTAATAGGCCCAAAGCGATCCCATCGTGATGCCAATGGTCAAAAACAGCCAGGCAGCCAGTGTCCAGGGCCGCACCCAGCGGCCCCAGGCGGCATCAACCCGCCCCTCGATCAAGGCTGCCACGGCAAAGGCAAAGGCCATCGAAAGCCCCACATAGCCCAGATACAAAAACGGCGGGTGAAAGGCCAAACCCGGATCTTGCAGCAGGGGGTTCAAATCATGCCCGTTCATCGGGGGAGAGGCCAGCCGCAAGAAAGGGTTGGATGTCCACAGCATCAGGGCCAAAAACGCCGCCCCAATGGCACCCTGCACCGACAAAACCCGCGCTTTTAGGCGGGCGGGCAACTGGCTGCCAAACCAATGCGCCAAGGCACCATAGAAGCTAAGGGCCAAGACCCACAGCAACAACGAGCCTTCATGATTGCCCCAAACCCCCGCCACTTTGTAAAGCATGGGTTTTAGCGTGTGAGAATTGTTCACCACCAGTCGCAAGCTGAAATCACTGGTCACGAAGGCATAGGTCAAAGCGCCAAAGCTGATAGCGACCAGAAAGAATTGAGAGGTGGCCGCCGGGCCAGCCAGCGCCATCAAAACCCGATCACCGCGCTGCGCCCCTACCATCGGCACGATGGCCTGAAGGGTTGCGATGACAAAGGCAAGGATCAGGGCGTAGTGGCCAAGCTCGACGATCATAGGCTGTCCTTTCGCGGGCGTGCTGGTGCGACCATAAGACGAAACGCGGCGCGATCCAATGGGGGCCAAGCCGATTGCGGGCCAACGCGCTAGCTTGTGATCGCTGCGCGCTTTTGTCGTGGACCCGCCCTTGTATTGCCCGATAGTAAGGGGCAGCGATGAAAAAGGGGCAGTCCCATGACACAGGTGGTTTTGATCGGCGTGCCGATGGATGCGGGGCAGCAAAGGGCAGGCTGTGTGATGGGGCCTGCGGCTTACCGCGTGGCCGGCTTGGCTGAGGCGATTGCAGGGTTGGGCCATCAGGTGGTGGATCACGGCGATCTGGCCCTGACGGGCGTGACGGCCCCTGCCGCCTGCCCCAATGCGGCGGTGCACAGCTTGGCCGATGTGGTGGCTTGGGCAAAAGCCACGCGGCACGCTGTCACAAAGACTTTGCAGACAGGGTCTTTGCCCGTGGTGCTGGGCGGCGATCACGCGCTGGCCTTGGGGTCGGTTGCAGGCGCGGCAACCTTCGCACAAAGCGCGGGTCGCCCGTTGTTTTTGCTGTGGCTAGACGCGCATTCCGATTTTCACACGCCGCTGACCACGACATCGGGCAATCTGCATGGCACGCCTGTGGCCTATGCTGCGGGGCGGTCGGGGTTTGACGCCTTTGGCGCCTTTCCAGACCCGATCCCTGCCGAGCGCATATGCCTTTACGGGATCCGCTCGGTTGATCCGGCAGAACACGCGGCCCTTTTGACCCATGCTATCGCCATCAACGATATGAGGGTTTTGGACGAATCTGGCGTGGTGGCCCCGTTGCGCGCCTTTCTGGCCAAGGTGTCTGCAGCCCAAGGCATGCTGCACCTGTCGCTGGATGTCGATTTTCTAGACCCCTCGATCGCCCCCGCCGTCGGCACGACCGTGCCGGGGGGGGCAACCTTTCGCGAGGCGCATTTGGTGATGGAGCTTTTGCATGAAAGCGGGCTTGTGACCTCGTTGGATTTGGTCGAACTCAACCCCTTTTTGGATGAGCGCGGCAAGACGGCGCATCTGATGGTGGATCTGGTCGGAAGCCTGATGGGCCGCAAGGTGTTTGATCGCCCCACCCGCAGCGCGTAAAACCAAAAGTCGGCGCTGCGGCCCCAACTGGGGGTTCAGCCCCCCAACCCCCCGTGGGATATTTGGGCAGCATGAAAGGTGTGGGCTTTTACGCTGCAAGATTTGCGCCTATCTTGGCCATATGACAGCACCCTTGATCGACCCTTTCGCCCGCGCCATATCTTATCTGCGCGTCTCAGTCACCGACCGCTGCGATTTTCGCTGCGCCTATTGCATGACAGAGCATATGACCTTTCTGCCCAAGGCAGAGCTTTTGTCGCTAGAAGAGTTAGAGCGCCTGTGTTCCGCCTTTATCCGCATGGGGGTGCAAAAGCTGCGCATCACCGGCGGGGAACCTTTGGTGCGCAAGGGTATTATGGCATTTTTTGAAGCCATGGGTCGGCAGTTGGGAACCGGCTTGCAAGAACTAACCGTCACAACAAACGGCTCGCAACTGCGCAAATATGCGGCTGATCTGGCGGCCTGCGGGGTAAAGCGGATCAACGTGTCGTTGGATACACTGGACGATGCGAAGTTTGCCCAAATCACCCGCTGGGGCCGCCTGCCCCAAGTGCTCGACGGGATTGCTGCGGCAAAGGAAGCCGGGCTTCAGGTGAAGATCAACGCCGTGGCGCTGAAAGGGTTTAACGAAAGCGAATTGTTCACGCTTGTGGCGTGGTGCGCCCGCGAAGGCCACGATCTGACCTTTATCGAAGTCATGCCCATGGGCGATATGGGCGAGGCGCAGCGGGTTGACCAATACTGGCCCTTGTCAGACCTGCGTGCCCGTCTGGCAGAACGGTTTACCGTGGCAGAATTAGACGAGCGTACCGGAGGCCCCGCCCGCTATCTTCGACTGATGGAAACCGGCCAAAAAATCGGCCTGATCACGCCCTTGACCCATAACTTCTGCGAAAGCTGCAACCGCGTGCGCATCACCTGCACCGGAGAACTGTATATGTGCCTTGGCCAAGAAGACATGGCCGACCTACGCGCCCCCCTGCGAGCGAGTGCATCGGATGCAGGGCTAGAAGCCGCCATCCGCGCCGCCATCACCCGCAAACCCAAAGGCCACGACTTTGACTATTCGCGCGCCAAAGTGGCTGGGCAGGTAAGTAGACATATGAGCCATACGGGGGGTTAAGGGGATTGCCCCCCCTCACACCGGCATCCGCGCCTCGACCATGCCTGCATACCAACTTGCGCCAAACGGAATGACATCGTCGTCAAAGTTATAAGACGGGTGGTGCACCATCGCGGTATCCCCATTGCCCACAAAGATATAGGCCCCAGGGCGGGCGTTGAGCATATAGCTGAAATCCTCGGCCCCCATCATGGGGGCAATGTTGGTATCAACATCGGCAGAAATGGCGCGCGCCACCTCGGTCGCATAACCGGTATTTGCCACGGCATTTACCGTCACGGGATACCCACGCCGATAGCTGACTTCGGCCCGCGCGCCCAAGGCCAGCGCCGTGCCTTGGGCAATCTCTGCCAGGCGCTGTTCTGCCAGATCTTGCACCTTGGGGTCCATCGTTCGCACAGTGCCCTTCAGCTTGACCGTTTGGGGAATGACATTGCTGGCCGGGCTATCGGTTTCCACCACGCAGATCGACACCACCACCTGCTGCAGTGGGTCAACGTTGCGGCTGGCAATGGTTTGCAAGGCAAGGATGATGTGCGAGGCGACAACGACGGGGTCGATACAGTCTTGCGGCTTGGCAGCGTGGCCGCCCTTGCCCGTGATCAAGATATCAACTGTGTCGGCCGCAGCCATGATCGCCCCATCGCGAATGCCAAAGGCCCCCACGGGAATGCCTGGCATATTGTGCATGCCGTAAACTTCTTGAATGCCAAAACGGTCCATCAATCCGTCATCAACCATCACCTTGCCGCCGCCGCCACCTTCTTCGGCCGGTTGAAAGATGCAAACAGCCGTCCCGTCAAAGTTGCGCGTTTCCGCCAAGTAGCGGGCGGCGCCCAAAAGCATGGCGGTGTGGCCATCATGGCCACAAGCGTGCATTTTGCCCGGCGTCTTTGACGCATAATCTAGCCCTGTCTGCTCGGTAATCGGCAAAGCATCCATATCGGCGCGCAGCCCAATCACCCGGCCCGAGGTGCTTTTCCGGCCCTTGATCACCACAACCACACCACTCAGCCCGATGCCTTCTACCACCTCGTCACAGCCAAAAGAGCGGCAAAGATCAGCCACTTTGCCCGCCGTACGCTGCACATCAAACATCAGTTCGGGATGGGCGTGGAAATCTTGCCGCCAGGCGGTGATCTGCGGCAGCCATTCGGCAAAGCGGTTCTTGATTGGCATGAGGCTCCCCTTGCATTTGGCAAAGCATCCGCCAAAGCCCGCCACATCACAAGCCCCTTTGCCCAAGGCATTGGCCCTCAAGCCCAAGGCCTTTAAGATCAAGGGCAAAAAGCCCATTTGCTCTTTGCGAAAAATACTCTCGCCGAAGGCCTGCCCGAGCCGGTTGGCGGCACGCCAGAGGCGAGAAAAAAACAAGGCGCGGAACGCGCTCCTTTGGGCTTAGGTTCAGTCCATGTCGACCTTGCCCGATGGACAAAGGCGCATCTTCTTGCCCCCTTGGGCCACAGCGCTGGCCTTTGGGGCGGCTGTCGTCTGGCGAAGGAAGACTTGCGCGCAGGGAAAAATCCCTGCGGATGGGCCAAGACAGCGTTGGAAAAGGGCATGGCGTCCTTATGATGGAAAATCCCTCATTTATCTGATTTTCTGCCCTTTCCCCGCACCCTACCCCGCATTTGCCGCAGCTTGACCCTTCTCTGCCGCATTCAGCCCTTGCGGCAGGCCCCATCCGGCCTAAAAAGTCCCCATAAGCAGGAGACAGCTATGACCGATGCCGCCAGCCAAGACGCGCTTGTGATTTTCACGCCCTCGGGCAAACGCGGGCGCTTCGCGCTGGGCACGCCGATTTTAACGGCGGCGCGGCAGTTGGGGGTCGATCTGGATTCGGTTTGTGGTGGGCGGGGCATTTGTTCCAAATGCCAAATCCAGCCCGGCTACGGCGAGTTTCCCAAGCACGGCGTAACAGTCGCGGCTGACGCCCTTTCCGAATGGAACGAGGTTGAGGCGCGCTATAAACGCGTGCGCGGCCTGATCGACGGGCGGCGTTTGGGCTGTCAGGCCAAGGTAATGGGCGATGTGATCGTTGATGTGCCGCCCGAAAGCCAAGTGCACAAACAGGTCATCCGCAAATCGGCATCCGACCGCGTGATCGCGATGGACCCCGCGACGCGGTTGTATTTCATCGACGTAGCCGAACCCGATATGCACGAACCCACGGGCGATTTTGAACGCGTAAAACGGGCCTTGTCCGAACAATGGCAGATTAACGGCGTGCAAGCCGAACTGACCTTGTTGCGCCGCCTGCAACCCGCCCTGCGCAAGGGCGACTGGAAGATCACCGTGGCCCTGAACAAGGGCAACCACGACGCCGATTACCATCTGCTAGACCTGTGGCCAGGCTATCACGAAGGCCCGCTTTTGGGCCTTGCAATTGACCTTGGGTCTACCACCATCGCGGCCCATCTGTGCGATTTGACCGATGGCAAGGTTCTCGCCTCGGCCGGGGTGATGAACCCGCAAATCCGTTTTGGCGAAGATTTGATGAGCCGCGTGTCTTACGCGATGATGAACCCCGGCGGCGATGTGGAAATGACAACCGCCGTGCGCGCCTCGATCAACACGCTGGTGGGCGAGATTGCGGCCGAGGCCAAGGTGGATGCCAGTGCCATCTACGAATTGGTCTTTGTCTGCAATCCCGTGATGCACCATCTGCTGTTGGGCATAGATCCGGTCGAACTGGGCCAAGCGCCCTTTGCGCTGGCCACCTCTGGCGCTTTGTCCTTTGATGCGCGCGAGCTGGAACTTACGGCCGTGGCGCGCACCGCGCGGGTCTATGTGCTGCCGTGCATTGCCGGCCATGTCGGCGCAGATTGCGCGGCGGTGGCCTTGGCCGAAGAGCCGAACAAATCCGAAGACATGGTGCTGATCGTCGATGTCGGCACCAATGCCGAGCTGCTGTTGGGCAACAAAACGCGGGTTCTGGCCTGCTCTTCCCCCACGGGGCCAGCCTTTGAAGGGGCGCAGATTTCGTCAGGCCAACGGGCCGCCCCCGGCGCGATTGAACGGGTCGAGATTGACCCCGTCACCAAAGAGCCGCGCTTTAAGGTGATCGGGTCTGACCTGTGGTCAACCGATGCAGGCTTTGCGGCCGCCATCGGCACCACGGGTGTGACGGGCATTTGCGGATCGGGAATCATCGAAGCTGTGGCCGAACTGCGCAGCGCAGGATTGGTCGATCAAGGCGGGCTGATCGGCGGGCCGGATCAAACCGGCACCGCGCGGTCGGTTCCCGAAGGGCGCACCCATTCTTATGTGCTGCATGACGGCACCGCCGAGGGGGGCCCGCGCATTCTGGTGACCCAAGGCGATATCCGCGCCATTCAACTGGCCAAGGCCGCACTTTATGCCGGTGCCAAGCTGTTGATGGATGAAATGGGCGTGCAAACCGTAGACCGCGTGGTGCTGGCAGGGGCCTTTGGGGCGCATATCTCGCCCAAACACGCGATGATCTTGGGCATGATCCCCGACGCCGCGCTGGATAAAGTGATCTCGGCAGGCAATGCAGCTGGCACGGGCGCACGCATCGCCCTGTGCAACCGCACCGCCCGCGACACAATCGAAGCCGTGGTGCATGATATCCACAAGGTCGAAACCGCCATAGAACCGCGCTTTCAAGAGCATTTCGTCAATGCCTCGGCCATCCCAAACGCGGTGGATGCTTTCCCGCATCTGGACGCCTTGCCAGATGTTAGCTTTAACACCGCAGGGTCCGGCGGCGAAGGTGGGCGCAAGCGGCGGCGCGGGTAAAGGCGGTTCAGGAAGGGCCAAAGCATGACAGATCGCAGGTTCCTATTCTTGCTGTCTAGCGCGCGCAGCGGTGGCAATAGCGAAATGCTGGCACGGGAAGCGGCGGCCTTTTTGCCCGTTGATGTGGCGCAAAGTTGGTGCAACCTGACCGCTCCCGCCCTGCCCGCCTTTGAAGACCTGCGCCACGGCGCAAGCTATGGCCCGCTGTCCCCCGCGATGGCCGAATTGGCCGACCTTACCCTGCAAGCCAGCGATCTTGTGTTTGTCGCACCGCTTTACTGGTACAGCTTGCCCGCACCTGCCAAACTTTATCTTGACCACTGGTCGCACTGGATGCGGCGGCCAGAGCTGAACTTTAAAGCCCGCATGGCTGGCAAACGCGCGTGGCTGATCATGGCCCATGCCGGATCCACCGAGGCCGAGATCGCCCCCGCCCGCGAGGGGTTGCGGCTGGCCACGGCCTATGTGGGCATGATGTGGGGCGGCGCCCTTATATGCGATGCCAATGCGCCCGGCGATTGGCAAAAAGACCCCCAAGCCCAAAGCACCGCCAAGCATTTCTTCGCCGCTTGACGCAACGGCGACAAGCGATTACCTGTGCCAAGATCGCGGGTGTAGCTCAATGGCAGAGCAGCAGCTTCCCAAGCTGAATACGGGGGTTCGATTCCCCTCACCCGCTCCAGAATCCGACGATTCTCGTTACTTCTCAATGGTTTAACCGAATGAGAAGTGCATCAAATGACCACAACGATCACACCACAGCATACAGTGACTCGGGCTGGACTGCTCTATTACAACCGCCGTGTCCCTTCACACGCCAAGGAAATCTTCGGTGACTTCATCCGAATGAGGATCGACTCACCACAAGCTGCGGAGGCAATGACCAAGCGGCTCGATGCGATATGGCAAGCGAAAAACGTCATGCAACCTATCAGCATCGACTCCCTCAAAGACGCCACAAAGACAAAGACTGCATCGCTCTCTGCCGTGGTGTCCGAATACCTTGAAGTGAAAGTTATTCAACATAACCCTACGAAGAGTTCGGTCGACGCGTTGATTTCGATGTCAGGCGATATGGATGTGGGTCAATACACCCGACAAGATGCAAGGAACTTCGTCAGCAAGCTATTTGAGAAAGGGAACCGCACAACAGCCATAAGGCGACGATTAAATTGCCTGAGTGCTGTTTTC
>CAIMWI010000008.1 GCA_903845215.1 uncultured Rhodobacterales bacterium
CAAGGGGGCAAGCCTGCGCTGGTAGACCCTTGTGCACAAGGCTTGTGCCTAAGCCTACGAAATAGCGCAATTTCGCCCGCCCTTGGTTGACCCCGCGATGGGCTGGGGGTAAACGGGGCGCAAGTTTGGAAGGGGCCGTGTGTGGCGCTTTCATGATATCGGATGAAGGAGCCCCTCGTGGACAGTCTTCTGCGTGACTACCTGCCCATCTTAGTGCTGTTGGCTGTGGCCGTGGGCCTTGGTTTGGTGCTGATTCTTGCCGCCGCGCTGATTGCCGTGCGCAACCCTGACCCAGAAAAGCTGTCAGCCTATGAATGCGGCTTCAACGCCTTTGACGATGCGCGCATGAAGTTTGATGTGCGGTTCTATCTGGTGTCGATCTTGTTCATCATCTTCGATCTTGAAGTCGCCTTCCTGTTCCCCTGGGCCGTGGCCTTTGGCGATATCAGCATGGTGGCTTTCTGGTCGATGATGGTCTTTTTGGGCGTCTTGACCGTGGGCTTTGCCTATGAATGGAAGAAGGGGGCCTTGGAATGGGCGTGATGACTGGGGCGAACACCGCAGGCGCTGACCGCGAAGTGGCAACACAGGCCCTGAATGCAGAATTGCAAGACAAGGGCTTTTTGCTGACCTCGACCGAAGACATCATCAACTGGGCGCGCAACGGGTCGCTGCACTGGATGACCTTTGGTCTGGCCTGCTGCGCGGTTGAGATGATTCACGTCTCGATGCCGCGCTATGACTTGGAACGTTTCGGCACAGCGCCCCGCGCCTCGCCCCGCCAATCTGACCTGATGATTGTGGCGGGCACTTTGACCAACAAAATGGCCCCCGCGCTGCGCAAGGTTTATGACCAGATGCCAGAGCCGCGCTATGTGATCTCGATGGGGTCGTGCGCGAATGGTGGTGGGTATTACCACTATTCCTATTCCGTGGTGCGCGGATGTGACCGGATCGTTCCGGTGGATATCTACATCCCCGGCTGCCCCCCCACAGCCGAGGCGCTGTTGTACGGCATCTTGCAACTGCAACGCAAAATCCGCCGCACCGGCACTTTGGTTCGTTAAGGGGGCATCATGGCACTGAATTTGACCGACCTTGCCGCTGCCCTGTCAACCCGCGCGGGTGTTCTTAGCGCGGTTGAGGCGTTTGGCGAGCTGACCGTGACCGTGGCTTTGGGCAACCTGCTGAACCTGATGGGGCATCTTAAGGCTGACCCCTTTACCCGCATGACCAGCC
The DNA here is from genome assembly GCA_903845215.1 of uncultured Rhodobacterales bacterium. GTDB lineage: Bacteria > Pseudomonadota > Alphaproteobacteria > Rhodobacterales > Rhodobacteraceae > Stagnihabitans. The sequence continues at coordinate 1,240 of CAIMWI010000008.1, forward strand.
TTGTTGACATCACGGCTGTTGACCATCCCGAACGCGCTGACCGCTTCGATGTGGTGTATCACCTGCTGTCGATGTACACCAACGGCCGCATTCGGGTGAAAGCCCATGTCGCCGACACGGCCATGGTGCCCTCGCTGATCAGCGTTTATCCTGCGGCCAATTGGTTTGAGCGCGAAGTATATGACCTGTTTGGCATTCTGTTCAGCGGCCACCCTGACCTGCGCCGCATCCTGACCGACTACGGCTTTCGCGGCCATCCGCTGCGCAAAGATTTCCCGACCACCGGCTACACCGAAGTGCGCTATGACGAGGTGCAAAAGCGTGTGGTCTATGAACCGGTCAAACTGGTGCAAGAATACCGTCAGTTCGATTTCATGAGCCCATGGGAGGGTGCGCAATACATCCTTCCGGGCGACGAAAAGAAGGCTTGAAACATGGACGGCGAACTCCGGCAGAATCATTACGACGACGGCTCGGTTGATCTGGAAACGGGCGAGCAGCGCATTCGCAATTTCAACATCAACTTCGGCCCGCAACACCCCGCAGCCCACGGCGTTTTGCGTCTGGTGCTAGAGCTGGACGGCGAGATCGTCGAACGCTGCGACCCGCATATCGGCCTGTTGCACCGCGGCACCGAAAAGCTGATGGAAAGCCGTACCTATCTGCAAAACCTGCCCTATTTCGACCGGCTGGATTATGTGGCCCCGATGAACCAAGAACACGCTTGGTGCTTGGCCATCGAACGGCTGACCGGCACGGTGGTGCCGCGCCGTGCCAGCCTGATCCGCGTGCTGTTTTCCGAAATCGGCCGCGTGCTGAACCATATCCTGAACACCACGACCCAAGCGATGGACGTGGGCGCTTTGACCCCGCCGCTGTGGGGCTTTGAAGAGCGTGAAAAGCTGATGGGCTTTTATGAACGCGCCTCGGGTGCGCGCCTGCACGCCGCCTATTTCCGCCCGGGCGGGGTGCACCAAGACCTTACTCCGCAATTGCTGGACGATATCGCCGCTTGGTGCGATGGCTTCCAGCGCGTGCTGGATGATCTGCACGGACTTCTGACCGAAAACCGCATCTTCAAGCAGCGCAATGTCGATATTGGCATCATATCCGAAGCCGATGTGCAGGCTTGGGGCTTTTCGGGCGTCATGGCGCGGGGGTCGGGCCTTGCGTGGGATTTGCGGCGCAGCCAGCCCTATGAATGCTACGACGAGTTTGATTTCAAAGTCGCCATCGGCAAGAACGGCGACTGCTACGACCGCTATCTGGTGCGCATGGCCGAGATGGAGGAATCGACCAAGATCATCCGCCAAGCCGTCGCCAAACTGCGCGAACCTGCCGCGCAAACCGACATTCTGGCGCGCGGCAAGCTGACCCCGCCGAAACGTGCCGATATGAAAACCTCGATGGAAAGCCTGATCCACCACTTCAAGCTGTACACCGAAGGCTTCCACGTCCCCGCCGGCGAAGTCTATGCCGCTGTGGAAGCGCCCAAGGGCGAATTCGGCGTGTATCTTGTGGCAGACGGTACCAACAAACCCTACCGCGCCAAACTGCGCGCGCCGGGGTTCTTGCACCTGCAAGCCTTAGATTTCATGTGCAAAGGCCACCAATTGGCCGACGTTTCCGCCATCATCGGCACCATGGACATCGTTTTCGGAGAGGTGGACCGCTGATGCTGCGCCGCTTGCACAAAGACCAACCTGCCTCTTTCGCCTTCACGGAAAAGAACTTGGAATGGGCCAAGGGGCAGATTTCCAAATACCCAGAGGGGCGTCAGGCCAGCGCCATCATTCCGCTGTTGTGGCGCGCGCAAGAGCAAGAAGGCTGGCTGACCCGTCCTGCGATTGAACATGTCGCCGATATGCTGGGCATGGCCTATATCCGCGCTTTGGAAGTGGCGACATTTTACTTTATGTTCCAACTGCAACCGGTTGGGTCCGTTGCCCATATCCAGATTTGCGGGACGACCACCTGCATGATCTGCGGCGCGGAAGAGTTGGTGGCGGTGGCCAAAGAGATGATCTCGCCCCATGCCCATACCCTGTCGGCCGATGGCAAGTTTTCTTGGGAAGAGGTTGAATGCATGGGTGCTTGCGCGAATGCGCCCATGGCTCAGATCGGCAAGGATTATTACGAGGATCTGACAGCCGACAAGTTGCGCGATCTGATTGCGCGGTTTTCCAAAGGCGAAGTGCCCGTGCCCGGCCCGCAAAACGGGCGCTACGCGGCCGAGCCTTTGTCGGGCCTCACCAGCCTGAAAGATTTTGAAAGCGGCAAAAAGCAATACAACGCTTCGGCCCAAGCTGCGGTGGATCTGGGCGATACGGTCAAGCGCATCGACGGAACCGAAGTGCCGATTTTAACGCCGTGGCTTAAGGGCCGTGCTACGGCTTAGGGGGCGGATATGAGCGATCATCACGCAGAACCGTCAGAAGGCGCAAGGGCGTCGAACTGGCTTTGGGCCTTGGTGGCGGCCCTTGCCGCGGCCTGTCTGGCCGTTTGGCTGACGGGCATGTCTTTGGCGGCGGCGGCCCTTTTGGCGGGCTCGGTTTTTGTCGTCTATGCTGTGGTGTTGGCCCAGTTCTGGGAAGACCCGCCGCACGGCGACACCCACGACCACGGGCATCACGGGCACTAAGAATGGCACCCACCCAACCCAACAGCAGCTTTGAAGCGCGGTTGATCGCGGTGGTGATCGCCCTTGCCGCCCTGTTGTGGCTGGGGGTCGAATACCTTGGCGGGCAGATGAACTGGCCGCCGAAGTTCGTTTTTCTGGCGGACCTGTCCGCTGGGGCAGCCTTTCTTTGGGCGATGATTGCAACCTACCGGCTTTGGCGCAAACGTCAGGCGTAATGGGCCTTAAGGGCCGGGAATGAAGGAACGGGCAGATGCTCAAGGATCAAGACCGCATCTTTACCAATCTTTACGGGATGCACGACCGCAGCCTTTCTGGCGCACGCAAGCGCGGCCATTGGGATGGCACGGCGGGCATTCTGGCCTTGGGCCGCGATAAGATCGTCGAGATTGTCAAAGCCTCGGGTCTGCGCGGGCGGGGTGGGGCGGGGTTTCCGACGGGGTTGAAGTGGTCGTTTATGCCCAAAGCCTCTGACGGGCGGCCGTCTTATTTGGTCATCAATGCCGACGAATCCGAACCGGGCACCTGCAAAGACCGCGAGATCATGCGCCATGATCCCCATACGCTGATCGAAGGCGCGCTGATCGCCTCTTTCGCGATGGGGGCCAACACCTGCTATATCTACATTCGCGGCGAATATATCCGCGAGCGTGAGGCGCTTCAGGCCGCGATCGACGAATGCTATGACGCGGGCCTGTTGGGCAAGAATGCCTGCGGGTCGGGGTATGACTTTGACCTCTATCTGCACCACGGCGCGGGGGCCTATATTTGCGGCGAAGAAACCGCCCTTTTGGAAAGCCTTGAAGGCAAAAAAGGCATGCCGCGCATGAAGCCGCCGTTTCCGGCGGGCGCTGGCCTGTACGGCTGCCCGACCACAGTGAACAACGTCGAATCCATCGCCGTCGTTCCCACCATCCTGCGCCGCGGGGCGGAATGGTTTGCAGGTTTTGGCCGCCCGAATAACACCGGCACCAAGCTGTTTGGCATATCCGGCCATGTGAACAACCCTTGCGTGGTCGAAGAGGCCATGTCGATCAGCTTGCGTGAATTGCTCGAAGAGCATTGCGGCGGCGTGCGCGGCGGGTGGTCGAACCTGAAAGCGGTTATTCCGGGCGGGTCGTCGGTGCCGATGCTGACCGCTTCGCAATGCGACAATGCCATCATGGATTTCGACTGGCTGCGCGAACAACGCTCTGGCCTTGGGACAGCGGCGGTGATCGTGATGGATCAGCAAACCGATGTGATCAAGGCGATCTGGCGCCTATCGAAGTTCTACAAGCACGAATCCTGCGGCCAATGCACGCCCTGCCGCGAAGGCACGGGCTGGATGATGCGCGTGATGGAACGCATCGTGAAAGGCGACGCCGAACTGGAAGAAATCGACATGCTGTTGTCGGTGACCAAACAGGTCGAAGGCCACACGATCTGCGCCTTGGGCGATGCGGCCGCTTGGCCGATCCAAGGCTTGGTGCGCGCCTTTCGGAATGAGATTGAGGACCGGATCAAATACAAAAAAACTGGCCGCGTCAGCGCCATCGCGGCCGAGTAAAGCGATGCGCTTTGGGTGTGCTATTTTCCGGATGACGGCCGCTGCGGTGTTTGTGTGTGCAACACTCGCAGCCCCTGTGGTGGCGGGCCCAGTTCCAATGGCCCAGAACGCGCATATCAACGATGAATTGCGCGCGGGTTTTGCGGGGGATGTGCTGCGCAAAACCTGCCCGACCCTGTCGGCGCGGATGCTGGTGGTGATGGGGCGTCTGTGGGATCTGAAGGCCTATGCAGAAGCACAAGGCTACACAAGTGCCGATTATGATGCCTTTCGCAATGATCCGGTGCAAAAAAAGCGCCTGAAAGACGAAGCGGCGGCTTATCTGGCGGCAGCCGGTGCAAAGCCGGATGATGCAGAAAGCTACTGCGCTGTCGGCGAAGATGAAATTGCCAAGAACACGCCCTTGGGCCAATTGTTGCGGTCCACCCGATGAGCGTCGCTTCGCCCAAAGGCCCAGTTGTGCAAGACTTGGGTGATCAAGCAGAATTTTGCAGTCACGACGCAATGGGATGCCAAAAGCCCGTTGCCAAGGCGGCGCGAAGAGCAGATGAACCGCGCCAGACCTTGCAAGGGGCTTTTGCCCTTTGTGACAAGCGCGGCCAAAGCGGAAGGATCTTCTAAGATGTCTACCCTGAAAAAGCTGATCATCGATGGCATCGAGGTCGAGGTCGATCCCGCGATGACCCTCATTCAGGCCGCCGAAGTGGCTGGTGTTGAAATTCCGCGCTTTTGTTATCACGAACGTCTGACCATCGCGGGCAACTGCCGGATGTGCTTGGTCGAGGTTGTGGGCGGCCCGCCCAAGCCTGCGGCATCCTGCGCGATGCAGGTCAAAGATTTGCGCGGTGGGCCAAATGGCGAACCGGCGGTGGTAAAGACCAACTCGCCCATGGTGAAAAAGGCCCGTGAGGGCGTGATGGAATTCTTGCTGATCAACCATCCGCTGGATTGCCCGATTTGCGACCAAGGCGGGGAATGTGATCTGCAAGATCAGGCCATGGCCTACGGCGTTGATTTCAGCCGCTACCGCGAACCCAAGCGCGCCTCGGAAGATTTGAACCTTGGCCCCTTGGTCGAAACCAAGATGACGCGCTGCATTTCGTGCACGCGTTGTGTGCGCTTTACGTCCGAAGTGGCCGGTATCACGCAGATGGGCCAAACGGGGCGCGGCGAAGATGCGGAAATCACGTCTTATCTGAACATGACGCTGGATTCCAACCTGCAGGGCAATATCATTGACCTGTGCCCCGTGGGCGCGCTGACCTCAAAACCCTATGCCTTCACGGCGCGTCCTTGGGAATTGACCAAGACTGAATCCATCGACGTGATGGACGCCTTAGGCTCGAACATCCGCATCGACACCAAGGGCCGCGAAGTGATGCGCATTTTGCCGCGCAACCATGACGGCGTGAACGAAGAGTGGATCTCGGACAAAACCCGTTTTATCTGGGACGGCTTGCGCCGCCAGCGGCTGGACACGCCCTATGTGCGCGAGAACGGCAAACTGCGCAAAGCGGGCTGGGGCGAGGCCTTGGCCAAAGTCGCCGCCGCGATGGCGGGCAAAAAGGTGCTGGGCCTTGTGGGGGATCTGGCCCCTGTGGAAGCGGCGTTTTCGTTGAAAGCCTTGGTGGGTTCGCTTGGTGGTCAGGTTGAATGCCGCACCGATGGGGCGCGGCTGCCCATCGGCAACCGCTCGGCCTATGTGGGCAACGGCATGATTGCCGATATTGACGACGCCCGCACGATCTGGCTGATCGGCACCAACCCGCGCTTGGAAGCGCCGGTGCTGAACGCCCGTCTGCGCAAGGCTTGGACCAAGAATGCCAAGATTTCGTTGATAGGCCCTGCTGCCGATCTGACTTATGACTACACCCATGCAGGCACCGACCGCGCGGCCTTGGCATCGGCGGTGGCCAATGCCACCCAAACCGGCGGTCTGGTGATCGTGGGGCAGGGGGCAATCAGCGAAGCCGACGGCGAGGCTGTTTTGGCCCATGCCATGGCCTTGGCCGAAAAGATCGGCGGCAAGATGCTGGTGTTGCACACCGCGGCATCGCGCGTTGGCGCGATGGACGTGGGCGCTGCCACCGAAGGCGGGCTGCTCGCCGCGGTTGAGGGCGCAGAGGTGATCTATAACCTTGGCGCGGATGAAGTCGACATCGCCGCTGGCCCCTTCGTGATCTACCAAGGCAGCCATGGCGACCGCGGGGCCAACCGCGCCGATGTGATTTTGCCTGCCGCCGCCTATACGGAAGAAAACGGCTTGTTCGTGAACACCGAAGGCCGCCCGCAACTGGCGATGCGCGCTGGTTTTGCGCCGGGTGAGGCGAAGGAAAACTGGGCCATTCTGCGCGCCTTGTCGGCCGAACTGGGCAAGACCTTGCCGTGGGATAGCCTGACCCAACTGCGCGCGGCCCTTGTGATCCAGCATCCGCATCTGGGCGTTGTCGATCAGGTGGCCGACAATGGCTGGACGCCGATTGCCCCGCGCGACATGGGGGCGGCAACATTCCGCACGGTTTACAAGGCCTACTATCTGACCAACCCCATCGCACGGGCTTCGGCCACGATGGGCGAATTGGCGGCTTTGGAATCGGGCCGCGCGGCCCCGCAGATGGCGGCGGAATGATGCAGGTTTGCGGTGGAACTTTGCCCGCAGATGCGGTTTACAGCGCCGAGCCTAAAAAGACCGGTTTGCGTTGCAAATTGGTCGTGGTGGACGGGGTAAAGACGATCACGGCACGGGCTTTGCCCGCGACCTTGGCCGCCTGAAGGAAAGAGGACAGGAATCATGGGTTTCTTTGCGACAGGGCTTGGCACGGCGGTGCTGTTGATTGGCCAAAGCCTGCTGATCACCGCGTTTGTGATGATCAGCCTGCTGTTTTTGGTTTACGGCGACCGCAAGATCTGGGCCGCCGTGCAAATGCGCCGTGGGCCGAACGTGGTGGGGCCATTTGGCTTGCTGCAAACGGTGGCCGACGCGCTGAAATATGTCGTCAAGGAAATCGTCGTTCCGGCTGGCGTCGATCGCCCGGTGTTCTTCTTGGCACCTTTGATGTCTTTCGTGCTGGCCATTTTGGCTTGGGCTGTGCTGCCCTTTAGCCCCGGCTGGATTTTGGCCGATATCAACGTGGCTGTGCTGTTCGTCTTTGCCGCCTCCTCGCTAGAGGTTTACGGCGTCATCATGGGTGGATGGGCGTCGAACTCGAAATATGCCTTCCTTGGTTCGCTACGCTCGGCAGCGCAGATGATTTCTTATGAGGTCTCGCTGGGGTTGATCATCATCGGGGTGATCTTGTCGACAGGTTCTTTGTCGTTTGGCGCCATTGTTGCGGCTCAAGACACGGGATACGGGCTGCTTGGCTGGTACTGGCTGCCGCATTTGCCGATGGTGGTGTTGTTCTTCATCTCGGCCTTGGCCGAAACCAACCGCCCGCCGTTTGATTTGCCAGAAGCGGAATCTGAACTCGTCGCAGGGTTCATGGTGGAATATTCCTCGACCCCCTACCTTCTGTTCATGGCTGGTGAATACATCGCCATCTTCTTGATGTGCGCGCTGATCACGCTGTTGTTTTTTGGCGGTTGGCTGTCGCCTGTGCCGGGCATTCCTGACGGGGTGTTGTGGATGGTGGCCAAGATGTCGGTGTGGTTCTTTATGTTCGCGATGGTTAAGGCGATTGTGCCGCGCTATCGCTATGACCAGCTGATGCGGATTGGTTGGAAGGTGTTCTTGCCCATGTCCTTGGGCTGGGTTGTGCTGGTGGCCTTTTTGGCCAAGTTTGAAATCCTCGGCCATTTCTGGGCCCGCTACGCGATGGGGGGCTGATCTATGGCCAATGTCGATTGGACCCGTGCGACCAAATACTTCTTCCTGATGGATTTTATCAAAGGCTTTGGCTTGGGGATGAAGTATTTCTTCGCCCCCAAGGCCACGCTGAACTATCCGCACGAAAAAGGCCCACTTAGCCCGCGTTTTCGCGGCGAACACGCGCTGCGGCGTTATCCTTCGGGCGAAGAGCGCTGCATTGCCTGCAAACTGTGCGAGGCTGTGTGCCCTGCCCAAGCCATTACAATTGATGCCGAACCGCGCGAAGACGGCAGTCGCCGCACCACCCGCTATGACATCGACATGACCAAATGCATCTACTGCGGCTTTTGCCAAGAGGCTTGCCCCGTGGATGCCATCGTCGAAGGGCCGAATTTCGAATTCGCCTCGGAAACGCGCGAAGAACTGTTCTACGACAAGGCCAAGTTGCTGGATAACGGCGACCGCTGGGAGGCCGAAATTGCCCGCAACCTTGAATTAGATGCGCCGTATCGCTGATGACCCAAGATTTCGCTAAACTTTTCCAATCGATGATGGAGCAGGGCCAAACCATGGCCCGCGCCTTCACGCCATCTGCCTTTGGCACGATTGATCCGGCGGCGTTCGAGGCGATGTTTCCGGCGATGCCCAAGGAAATGCTAGAGATGTTCTTTGGCAAGACCTTCAATCCCCAAGGGCTTGATGCGCGCACCCGCTTTTTGGTGACGATCGCTGCCCAAACCGTGCTGGGCCCACTTGGCGAACCGCAGCTGCGCCCCACGGTGCGCAATGCCTTGGCGGCTGGCGCAACCCCGCGTGAGATTGCCGAAGTGATCTGGCAAATGTCGATGTTCGGCGGCTTGCCTGCCACCCAAAAGGCGCTGGAAATAGCACAAGCCGTCTTTACCGAAACCGAGGAGACCCCTGCATGACCGTGGCAGACCTGGCCTTTTACGCCTTTTCCACCGTCACGGTGGCCGCCGCCCTGATGGTGACCTTGTCGCGCAATCCGGTGCATTCGGTGTTGTGGCTGATCTTGACCTTTCTGTCGGCGGCGGGGCTGTTTGTGCTGCTGGGGGCGGAATTTGTCGCGATGCTGCTGATCATCGTCTATGTCGGTGCTGTGGCGGTGTTGTTCTTGTTTGTTGTCATGATGCTGGATGTGGACTTTGCCGCGCTGAAAAGCGAGATGGCGAAATATATGCCCATCGGGCTTTTGGTGGCAGTGATCTTGCTGATCCAACTGGCCTTTGGCCTTGGCGCTTGGGTGACGGCTGACGGTGCGATGGGCTTGCACCAAGCGCCCACGCCCGATGCCACCCAGATTGATAACACGCGCGCCTTGGGCCTGCTGCTCTATGATAAATACCTCTACCTCTTCCAACTGTCGGGCCTGATCTTGCTGGTGGCTATGATCGGCGCGATTGTTCTGACCCTGCGCCACCGCCGCGATATCAAGCGGCAGAACGTGCTGCATCAGATGTGGCGCGATCCGGCCAAGGCGCTTGAGATGGTTGATGTCAAGCCGGGGCAGGGGCTGTAACCGCGAAGTCGGGGCCTAGGCCCCCGTTTCGAACGTAAAGAAGATGGGCTGCGCCCATCCTACCTAAGGACAACGGGCCAAGACCCGGAGGAACTTTGATGATCGGACTGCAACATTACCTTGTCGTGGCGGCGGCTTTGTTCGTCATCGGCATCTTCGGCATCTTCTTGAACCGCAAGAATGTCATCGTCATCTTGATGTCGATTGAATTGATGCTTTTGGCGGTGAACATCAACTTCGTGGCGTTTTCCTCGGCGTCGGGGGATCTGGTGGGGCAAGTTTTTAGCCTTTTGATCCTGACCGTGGCTGCGGCAGAGGCGGCGATTGGCCTTGCCATTCTGGTCGTGTTCTTCCGCAATCGTGGGTCGATTGATGTTGAAGATGCCAATGTGATGAAGGGCTAAGGATATGGTAACGATCATCCTTCTTGCCCCCTTGGTGGGTGCGCTGATTTGCGGGTTCTTCTGGCGTTTGATCGGCGAAAGGACGGGGCAAGTCATCGCCACCGCCTTGCTGTTTTTGGCGGCGGGCCTGTCTTGGTATGTGTTTTTAACCTTTGACGGCGTCACCCAGCACATCAGTCTGCTGCGCTGGATCGAAAGCGGGTCTTTGTCGACCGATTGGGGCATAAGGCTGGATCGGTTGACGGCGATCATGCTGGTTGTGGTCAACACTGTGTCGGCCTTGGTGCATCTGTACAGCTTTGGCTATATGGCGCATGACGAGAATTGGGGCCATGACGAGCCGTACCGCGCCCGCTTTTTTGCCTACCTGTCGTTCTTCACCTTTTCCATGCTGGCTCTGATCACCTCGGACAATCTGGTGCAGATGTTCTTTGGCTGGGAGGGGGTGGGTGTTGCTTCCTACCTGCTGATCGGCTTTTACTACCGCAAGCCCACGGCCAATGCGGCGGCGATCAAGGCCTTTGTGGTCAACCGGGTTGGCGACTTTGGCTTTGCCTTGGGGATTTTCGGGCTGTTCTATCTGACCGATTCTATCAAGTTCGACGATGTTTTTGCAGCAACCCCCGCCTTGGGCACCACCAGTTTGCATTTCCTGTGGGCCGATTGGAACGCGGCCAACCTGATTGGCGTGCTGTTGTTCATTGGCGCTTGTGGCAAATCGGCGCAACTGTTCTTACACACTTGGCTGCCCGACGCGATGGAGGGGCCAACCCCCGTGTCAGCCCTGATCCACGCCGCCACTATGGTGACGGCAGGCGTGTTCTTGGTCTGCCGCATGTCGCCGCTGTACGAATTCGCGCCAGAGGCCAAGGCCTTTATCGTTGTGATAGGGGCCTCGACCGCGTTTTTTGCCGCGACCGTCGGCTTGGTGCAAAACGATATCAAGCGCGTCATCGCCTATTCGACCTGCTCGCAACTGGGCTATATGTTCGTCGCCGCAGGATCGGGCGTGTACGGGGCGGCCATGTTCCATCTGTTCACCCATGCCTTCTTTAAGGCCATGCTGTTCTTGGGGGCAGGATCGGTGATCACCGCGATGCATCACGAACAAGACATGCGCCATTACGGCGGTTTGCGCAAAAAGATACCCTTTACCTTTGCCATGATGATGATCGGCACGCTTGCGATCACCGGCGTTGGCATTCCTTTCTCGGGCGAATGGTTCGGCACGCCGATTGGCTTTGCGGGGTTCCTGTCGAAAGACGCGATCATTGAAAGCGCTTTTGCAGGTGGGTCGATGTATGCCTTTGCCTTGTTGGTGGTGGCGGCCTGCTTCACCTCGTTCTATTCGTGGCGGTTGATTTTTATGACCTTCTACGGGCCCGAAAAGGGCGACCATCATGCGCACGAACACGCCTATGAAAGCCCCTTGACCATGACCATACCCTTGGCAGTGCTGGCTTTGGGGGCCGTTTTTGCGGGGATGATCTGGTTCAATGACTTCTTTGGCAGCCATGAAACCATGGCGCAGTTCTTCAGCCTGCCCCATGAAGGCGGACATGAGATCGGGGCCATCTTCATGGGGCCTGACAACCATGTCATCGAACTGGCGCATGAAAGCCCTGCTTGGGTCAGCCTGTCGCCCTTTATCGCCATGCTGATCGGCTTTGCCGTGGCGTTTCAGTTCTACATCCGCAATCCCAAACTGCCCGGCCAGTTGGCCGAACAGCAAGGGCTGCTCTACCGCTTTTTGCTGAACAAGTGGTACTTTGACGAGTTGTATGATGTGGTCTTCGTCCGCTCGGCCAAGGCGCTTGGTGCTTTGCTGTGGAAGCGCGGCGATGGCGACATCATTGACGGCTCGCTGAACGGGGTTGCCATGGGGATCGTGCCCTTCTTCACCCGCCTCGCCGGTCGCGCCCAATCGGGCTATATCTTCACCTATGCCTTCGCCATGGTTCTGGGGATCGTCGTGCTGATCACCTGGATGTCCATCGCCGGGGGGACGCACTGATGAACACCTTGATCTCTCTTATCACCTTTGTGCCTGCGGTGGCTGCCGCGATAATGGCGCTGTTTCTGCGCGGCAATGATCCTGCCGCACAGCGTAATGCCAAGTGGCTGGCGCTGTTTGCCACTGTGGTTAGCTTTGCGCTGTCGCTGGTGCTGCTGAAGGGCTTTGATCCTGCCAACACCGGCTTTCAGTTTGTCGAGGATCGCCCGTGGATCATGGGCCTGCATTACAAGATGGGCGTTGACGGGATTTCGATCCTGTTTGTGATGCTGACCACCTTCTTGATGCCGATCACCATTGCCTCGTGCTGGAATGTGCAAACCCGCGTCAAAGATTACATGATCGCCTTTTTGCTGCTAGAAACCCTGATGCTGGGCGTGTTCACTGCCCTTGATCTGGTGCTGTTCTATCTGTTCTTCGAAGCCGGCCTGATCCCCATGTTCCTGATCATCGGGATCTGGGGTGGGGTGAACCGGATCTATGCGGCGTTCAAGTTTTTCTTGTACACCTTCTTGGGGTCTGTGCTGATGCTTGTGGCGATGGTGGCGATGTACCATGCCGCCGGCACAACTGACATTCCCACCTTGATGACTTACCAATTCAGCCATGAGCCGATGGTAGCCTTGGGCATGACGATCACAGGCGGTTTGCAGACGCTGCTGTTCTTGGCCTTTTTTGCCAGCTTTGCGGTGAAAATGCCGATGTGGCCGGTGCATACTTGGTTGCCCGATGCCCACGTTCAGGCCCCGACGGCGGGTTCTGTCGTGCTGGCGGCGATTTTGCTGAAGATGGGCGGCTATGGCTTCTTGCGCTTTTCTATGCCGATGTTTCCGGTGGCAGCGCATCTGTGGACGCCGGTGGTGTTTTGGATGTCGGCGATTGCCATCGTTTACACCTCGCTGGTGGCTTTGGTGCAAACCGATATGAAAAAACTGGTGGCCTATTCGTCGGTGGCGCATATGGGCTATGTGACTTTGGGGATTTTCGCGATGAACGCCCAAGGGGTGGACGGCGCGATCTTCCAGATGCTCAGCCACGGGTTCATATCGGGTGCGATGTTCTTGTGCGTGGGCGTCATCTACGACCGCATGCACACGCGTGAGATTGACGCTTATGGCGGCCTCGTAAACCGGATGCCGGCCTATGCGCTGGTGTTTATGTTCTTCACCATGGCGAACGTGGGCCTGCCGGGCACTTCGGGCTTTGTGGGCGAATTCTTGACGCTGATGGGGGTTTTCCAAGTCAACACTTGGGTGGCAGCGGTGGCCACATCTGGCGTGATTTTGTCGGCAGCTTACGGATTGTGGCTGTATCGCCGCGTGGTCTTTGGCGCGCTGGTTAAAGAGGGTCTGAAAACCATCACCGACATGACCCGCCGTGAACGGGCGATCTTTGCGCCCTTGATCATCATGACGCTGCTTTTGGGCGTTTACCCCAAGGTGGTGACAGACATCATCGACCCCTCGGTCCAAGCCATGGTGGCCAATTACGCCGCGGCCATTCCCCCAGCCTCGAACTGAAAGGGCGCATAAGATGTTGAGCCAAGATATCGCAACCGTCCTGCCCGAGCTGGTTCTGGCGATTTACACCATGCTGGCGCTGCTTTTGGCGGTTTACACGGGCAAAGACGGGCTGACCCAATTGGTGACATGGGCCACCGCGGCTGTCATGGTCGCTGTTGCCCTGTGGGTGGCCGTTGCTGGTGCGGGCAGCCAGACGGCCTTTGGCGGCCTGTTTGTCGATGACGCCTTTGCGCGCTTTGCCAAAGTTGTGATCTTGCTGGCAGGTGCGTCGGTTTTGTTGATCAGCGAGGGGTATATGGCCAAGCGCGGCCTCGCGCGGTTTGAATATCCGCTGCTGATTGCTTTGGCCACGATTGGCATGATGGCGATGGTGTCGGCGGGCGATCTTATGGCGCTGTACATGGGGCTAGAGCTGCAATCGCTGGCGCTGTATGTGGTGGCCGCGATGGACCGTGACAGCAAAACCTCGACCGAGGCGGGGTTGAAGTATTTCGTGCTTGGCGCGCTGTCTTCGGGTTTACTGCTATATGGCGCATCACTGGTTTATGGCTATGCCGGTACCACCAGCTTTGCAGGCATCTTGTCCTTGGTGCAGCATGACGTGCCTGTGGGGTTGCTGTTCGGCCTTGTGTTCATGCTGGCAGGCTTGGCGTTCAAAATCTCGGCCGCGCCCTTCCATATGTGGACGCCAGACGTCTACGAAGGTGCGCCCACCCCCATCACCGCCTTTTTCGCCACCGCCCCGAAGATTGCAGCCATGGCATTGATCGCCCGGTTGGTGCATGGGGCGTTTGGTGGCATCACCCCGCAATGGACCCAAGTTTTGGCCGCGCTGTCGGTGGTGTCAATGTTTGTGGGGGCTTTGGCCGCCATCGGGCAAAAAGACATCAAACGCCTGATGGCGTATTCGTCGATCGCCCATATGGGCTTTGCGCTGATGGGTATGGCCTCGGGCACGGTGTTTGGCGTGCAGGCGATGCTGGTCTATATGGCAATCTATGTGACGATGAACTTAGGCACTTTTGCCTTCATCCTGTCGCTTGAGATGGACGGAAAGCCTGTCACAGATATCGCCTTGCTAAACCAGTTCTCGAAACGTGAGCCGCTTAAGGCGCTGGCGGTGCTGGTCTTGATGTTTTCTCTGGCTGGTGTGCCGCCGATGCTGGGCTTTTTTGGGAAGTTCTATGTGCTGAAAGCCGCGGTGGATGCGGGGATGGGATGGCTTGCGACGGCAGGGGTGGTCGCCTCGGTGATTGGGGCGTTTTATTACCTGCGGATCGTCTATTTCATGTACTTCGGGGCCGAGCAGGCAGGGGCAGACAGTAAAATGGCCCCCATACAATGGTTGGCCTTGATGGGTGTGGCTGTGGTGATGCTCGCGGGTGTGATCAACTTCTTTGGGCTGGAACCTGCGGCAATCGCCGCCGCCGCCTCTCTTGCGGGATAAGGCGCCGGTCTGGCCCGCAGGCGTGGCGCGCCATATCTGCGACAGCCTTGACAGCACCAATGCCCATGCGCTGCGCATGGCCCCGCGCACGCCGGGGCCTGCCTGGATATTGGCTTATGAGCAATCCGCGGGCAAAGGGCGTCGCGCGCGCCCCTGGGTCAGTCCGCGCGGCAATTTTCACGCCACTTTGCTGCTGCACCCGAAAGACGCGGCCCCGCAGGTTGCCCTACGGTCTTTTGCCGCTGCTTTGGCGCTGCGCGAGGCTTTGGTCGCGGTAAGCGACCTTCCCCAAGTTTTTGGCCTGAAGTGGCCAAATGATGTGCTGCTCGATGGCAACAAATTGGCGGGGATTTTGCTGGAAAGCACCTCTAGCGGGCAAGGTGTTGCGCATTTGGCCATTGGCATCGGCGTCAATCTGATCGCCGCCCCTGATGCCAGTTTGGTCGATGAGGGCGCCCTTAAACCCGTCTCGCTTTTGGGTGAAACCGGCCTCCTGGTCGATCCTGAAACATTCCTCACCCATTTGGCCGCAGCTTACGCGCGGTGGGAAGACATCCTCACCCTCCAAGGCTTCGCCCCCTTGCGCGCGGCATGGCTGTCTTATGCCGCCCGTCTTGGCCAAGCCATTCGCGCCCGAACGGGGGCCGCCACTCACCACGGCATCTTTGAAACCATCGACGCAACGGGCGCTCTGATCTTGCGCACCGCCGAAGGAACCCTTGCGATTCCCGCCGCCGAGGTCTTCTTTTGACGTCGATTTCCCTTCATCTTGGTCTAAATACTCCACGGGGAGCGCGAGGGGTGTGAAACCCCTCGCTGCTTCGCTTCAAAAGGTGATCCCATGCTTTTGGCCATCGACTGCGGCAATACCAATACCGTTTTTTCCGTTTGGGATGGGGTCAAGTTCCGTGTCACTTGGCGGATCTCGACCGATCATAAACGCACAGCAGACGAGTATTTCGTCTGGCTCTCGTCCCTCATTGCCTTGACCAAGGCCGAGGTGGCGATCACCGAGGCGATCATCTCCTCGACCGTGCCGCGCGTGGTGTTCAACCTGCGCGTCCTGTGCAACCGCTATTTTGACTGCCGCCCGATCGTGGTGGGCAAGCCCGAATGCCGCTTGCCCATTGCGCCGCGGGTGGATCAGGGCGCAACCGTGGGGCCGGACCGCTTGGTGAACACAGCAGCCGGGTTTGATCGGCACGGTGGCAATCTGATCGTGGTTGATTTTGGCACCGCCACCACCTTTGATGTGGTCGATTTTGACGGCGCCTATATTGGCGGCGTCATAGCACCTGGCGCAAATCTGTCGCTTGAAGCGTTGCATATGGCGGCGGCCGCCCTGCCTCACGTGGATGTGGCCAAACCTGCGCGCGTGATCGGCACGAATACGGTGGCCTGTATGCAGTCAGGCGTGTATTGGGGCTATATTGGGCTGGTCGAAGGGATTGTGCGCGAAGTGCGCAAGGAACGTCCCGGTCCGATGAAAGTTATTGCAACGGGGGGGCTTGCGGCCCTCTTTGCCCAAGGAACCGATACGTTTGATGCGATCGAGGATGATTTGACCATGCATGGTCTGGTCCTGATCCATGCCCTTAACAAAGACCACAGCGCCGCATAAGCGCGTGTTTGCAACATAGAGAGTGCCGATGGCCCCGTCTAAACCCGGTGAACGACTGATCTACCTTCCTCTTGGCGGTGCCGGGGAAATTGGCATGAATGCCTATGTGTATGGCTATGGAATGCCGGGAAAAGAGCGGCTGATCTTGGTCGATCTGGGCGTGGCCTTTCCGGATATGGATGGCTCGCCCGGGGTTGATCTGATCATGGCGGATATCTCTTGGCTGACCGCGCGGTTGGACAGGCTAGAGGCGATTTTCATCACCCATGGCCACGAAGACCATCTGGGCGGCTTGCCGCATTTGTGGCCGCAACTGAAAAAGCCAGTCTATGCCCGTGCGTTTACCGCCACCTTGGGCCGCATGAAGATGGAAGAGGCCGGATTGGCCCGCGATGCGATCCGCACCGTGAGACCCCGCCCCGAGGTGATCACGGCCGGCCCCTTCGAGGTGCAGTTCGTGCCCGTCAGCCACTCGATCCCCGAAAGTGCGGCTTTGGTGATTGACACACCGGCAGGGCGTATCGTGCATTCGGGCGATTTCAAGCTGGACCGCAACCCGATCGTGGGCGAAGCGTGGGATGACGCGGCGTTCGAGGCGATTGCAGCCGAGCGTCCGGTCAAGGCGCTGATGTGTGACAGCACCAATGTCTTCTCGCCGCTGCCCGGTCGGTCGGAATCAACCTTGGGCGTGCCCTTGTCGGAATTGATCGCAAGGTCCAGCGGCATGGTGGTGGCCACGACCTTTGCATCAAACGTGGCGCGGTTGAAGACTTTGGCCGAAGCGGGCCGTTCGGCGGGCCGCACGATTTGCCTGCTGGGGCGGGCGATGAAGAAAATGGTGTCTGCGGGCGAAGAATCGGGCGTTTTGCAGGGCTTTCCGCGTCATATCGGGCCAGAAGACGCGCAAGAGGTGCCGCGCAAGAATTTGATGTTGATTGTCACGGGCAGTCAGGGCGAACGACGTGCCGCCTCGGCCCAATTGGCGCGGGGCAAATATCTGGGGCTAGAGATGCGCGAGGGGGATACGTTCTTGTTCTCCTCAAAGACCATTCCCGGCAATGAGCGTGAAGTTCTTAAAGTGGTCAATGCCTTGTCGGAAAAGGGTGTCACCATTGTCGATGACAGCAATGGCAAATACCACGTCTCGGGCCATGCCAACCGGCCCGATCTGGAACATGTGCACCGCCTGCTGCTGCCCGATATGGTGCTGCCGATGCACGGCGAACACCGCCATCTGCGCGAACATGTCAAACTGGCCAATGACGCCGGGATTGCGGCTTTGGTGGCGACCAATGGCATGATGATTGATCTGACGGGTGAAACTCCCAAGGTCGTTGACCGCATCGAGGCGGGGCGTGTCTATCTGGATGGATCCGTGCTGATCGGCGCTATGGACGGTGTGGTGCGCGACCGCATTCGTCTGGCGCTGAACGGCCATGTCACCCTGACGCTGATTGTCGATGAAGACGGCGAGGCTTTGGGCGAGCCTTGGGTGGATACGATGGGCCTGCCCACCAAAGGGCGCGGCGGGCGCGATCTGGCCGAGGTGCTGGAAGCGGACCTGACGGCCTTTATCGCCGCTGCTGGCCGCAAATTGATGGCCGATGATGACAAGCTGGAAGAAGCTTTGAAGCGGGCCGTGCGGCAGGTGGCGATGGAAGAGATCGGCAAGAAGCCGGAAGTCACCGTGGTGATCAGCCGTCTGTCTGCGGAATAGACGGCGGGGGCAGGGCGCGCGGCGGCCCCGGCTGGGGGGTTTCACACCCCCCAGACCCCCCGTGGAGTATTGCGCCAAAGG
>CAIMWI010000009.1 GCA_903845215.1 uncultured Rhodobacterales bacterium
CTTTGTTTGCTGACAAGAAAATATGTTGCACTTGAGTATTGCTTTTTGCGTAAGCGCCCTACAAACTTCGGCCAAATCTGAACCTGCGGGGGGAACTATGACGAATTCTTGGCGATTCTCGACTTTGGGCGACCGTCACCGGGCTTTGGGCTCCAATCTGGAGGATTGGTCTGGCATGGGGACGGCTTGGTCTTATGCGGGCGATCCAGAAGCCGAATACATGGCCATCCGCACCAAGGCGGGCTTGATGGATGTGTCGGGCCTGAAAAAGGTGCATATCACCGGCGCTGCGGCCAGCCATGTGATCGAGCGTGCCACCACACGCAACATGGAAAAGCTGATGCCGGGCAAGGCAGTTTATGCCTGCATGCTGAATGATGCGGGCAAGTTTGTGGACGATTGCGTGATCTACCGCTTTGGGCCGGACAGCTTCACCGTGGTGCATGGTTCGGGCCAAGGGCACGAGCAGTTGACGATGGCGGCCACGGGGCGCGATGTCTCGGTGCGCTTTGATGACCAACTGCACGATCTGTCGCTGCAAGGGCCGCTGGCTGTGGACTATCTGGAAAAGCACATCCCCGGCGTGCGCCAGCTACCCTATTTCAGCCATATGGGCACCAGCCTGTTTGGCAAGCCCATCACTCTGTCACGCACCGGCTACACCGGCGAGCGCGGCTATGAAATTTTCTGCCGTGGCCAAGATGCGGGCCTGATCTGGGACCGTATTCTGCAAGAGGGAGCCGCCATGGGGATCATCCCCTGCCGCTTTACCACGCTTGATCTGCTGCGCACCGAAAGCTATCTGTTGTTCTTCCCCTTCGACAATTCGGAAATGTATCCGTTTGAAAACGAAGGTCCCGGCGATACCCTGTGGGAACTGGGGCTGGATTTCACCGTATCGCCCGGCAAAGTGGGCTTTAGGGGCGCAGAAGAGCATTACCGCCTGAAAGGCCGCGAGCGGTTCAAGATTTCGGGCCTGAAGCTTGAGGGTAAGAACGCACCTGGCAACGGCGCGCCGGTCATGCAGGGCGGCAAGCAGGTGGGTGTTGTCACTCAAGCGATGTATTCGCCGCTGAACCACCACACCGTGGCCATTGCCCGCCTGCCGGTGGGTTGCGCCAACAATGGCACCGAACTGGTCGTGAATTGCGGCACGCATGGGGCGATTAAGGCCACCAGCCATTCGCTGCCCTTCTACGACATCGACAAAAAGCGCCGGTCCGTTCAGGGCTAAGGCAAAGGCCCATCCCCCGCCGGTGCGCGTTGCGCGGACCGCGCCTCCGGCGGGGATATTTGGGCACATATGAAAGACGTGAAGATAGGCAAGATATGAGCAAGACGATCTTCCCCCAATCGATCAAAAGCCGCCCCGTTTATGCCACGCTGGAACCGCGCCCCGGAAAGGCCCATGTCGTCATTGCTGACGGCGAGGGGGCCGATGCTTTGGGTGATCTGTTAGATAAGGCCCCCGACCGCGCGGGGATGTTGGCGGCGCTGCATATCCTTTACACGCCCGGCCCGAATGGCACCGACCTGTGGGCCAAGGTGCAGGGCTTTGGGGCAGCCCAAAGCTACCGCGCGCCGACCATTCCGGCCATGTTGCCGCGCTTAAGCAAGGTGGTGAGCGAAGCGCATATGGGCACCCAGTTTTATCTGACTGGAACCGAAGGCCTGATGGGTCAAGCCGAGCGCGAAATCATGATGACCGGCCTTCCCTTTGACGCCGTCCAGAAAGAGCACCGCGGATCGACCCTGCGCCGCGTGCAATGCGTGCATTGCAAGGGCATCACCGAGAATGTGGCGATGGACCCCTTTGCGTGCAGCCATTGTGGCCTGAACCTGTTTGTGCGCGACCACTACTCACGCCGGATCGCGGCCTTTCAGGGCGTCAATATTGATGCGGAAGACCCGGGCATTGTGCCCGCAACGGTGGAGCGGTTCAAATGAGTGGCGGGGCAAAGCTTGCGGTCAAGGTGGCCGAAGTGGTCGTGGTCAACGACCTGATCAAGCGCTTTCGCTTTGTCGCACGCGATGGGGCGGCGCTGCCGTCGTTTTCGGGCGGATCGCATGTTGTGGTGGAAATGGACGACCACGGCACCCGCCGCCTGAACCCCTATTCGCTGATGTCGGACCCAGCGGATACTTCGGGCTACGAAATCTCGGTCCGGCGCGATGATGTGGGGCGGGGTGGGTCGCTGTACTTGCACCACCATGTGCAGGCGGGAATGGAGATGGTGCTAAGCCATCCGTTGAATTTCTTTGCGCTGGACACGCGGGCCAGAAAGCACCTGATGGTCGCCGGCGGCATCGGGATCACGCCGTTTTTGTCGCAGATCAAGCAGTTGGGCCGTTTTGGGGCCAAGTTTGAACTGCATTACGCCGCACGCAACCGTGCCTTGGGGGCCTATATGGGCGACCTGAAGGCCGCGCATGACGATAGGGTGCATCTGTATTACGACGACGATGGCATGGTGATTGACCTGAAGGGGCTGTTAAACCGCCAGCCCATCGGCACGCATCTGTATGTCTGCGGCCCCAAGGGGATGATCGCTTGGGTGCGCAAAACCGCCGAAGCCGCCGGATGGCCGCCCCATGCGGTGCATTTTGAAGAATTCTTGGCCCCCGGCACGGGGCTTGCCTTTACGGCGGAACTGGCTGCTTCAGGCAAGACCATCACTGTGGGCACGCATCAATCACTGCTGGAAGCCATCGAGGCGGCGGGAATCGATGCGCCCTATATGTGCAGGGGCGGGGCCTGTGGGCAGTGTGAAACCGCCGTTCTGCACTGCGACGGGGCGATCTTGCACCGTGACCACTGGCTAAGCCAAGACGAACAGGCCGAGGGTGCCAAGATCATGCCCTGTGTTTCCCGGTTCGAGGGCAAGACCCTTGTGCTGGACCGATAGGAGGACCAGATGAGCCTGGATTTCAAACCCGACCTTGGCGATTTTTTCAAGGAAGAAACCTTCCGCGAGGATTTTACCTTTAAGAACTCGCCCGCATCTATTGCGCGCTTTCCTTTCCCCTTTGACCGCGACGAATACATGTATTCGGTCAATATGGAGCCCCATGTGCCTGGCCGCCCCGGATCGGTCTTTGAAAAGACCTTTGACGTGGACGAACATTATGTCAGCGAAATGATCGACCGCGCCAAGGTTTTGGCCGAAGATCCGCTGCGCTGCCAAAGCCTGCCGCATATGACCTTGGCAGGTTGGGATTTGCTGGAACTGATCATGGACAGCAATGCCCGCGATTACCCGCAATGGTTTTCGCTGCATAAGAACGGCAACCAGTGGCACTGGATCAACCGACCCCTAGGGATCGACCAGAAATTCACCTTTCTGGACGAATCGACTCTGCCTTACGGACCGATGGAATATATCACCCGACAGACGCAGGGCGATTTTTCTTTGCAAGATGAACGCGATGCCAACCTGTGGATGGATGCCGGAATGATCACCACACAGGCCGACTGGTCGCTGGATTTCGATGTGGGGATGAATTTCATGGAATGGCACGCGCCGGTGCCCCTGGCCCATGAAAAGCAAATCTTTGACCGCGCGTTGAAATTCTTGCTCAAGCTGCAAAACGGATCGCCTGTGCGGCGGTTTAACTGGACCATGACGGTGAACCCCTTGCTGGATACCGCGCCCGAGACTTATCCCAAATGGGGTCCGACCAAGGCGACGCTGACGCAAGAGAATTTGGGCCACAAACAGCACCTGCGCGTTGAATTGCAAGCCTTGTTCCGCCTGCCGCGATCCAACGCCATCGCCTTTTCGATCCGTGCCTATCTGGGCAAATTTGAAGAGCTGGTGACCATGCCCAAATGGGGCCGCCGCCTGCACCGCGTGCTGCGCGATATTCACCCCGATATCGCGGCCTATAAAGGCTTTGCACGCAATCAACCCGCAATGGTGGAATGGCTGGCCAAATACGACGATGGCAAACCGACCTCGCCGGGGTGGTGGCCAACGCCGGAATGACGCCACACAGATGACCAAGCCTTTGAAACTTGGGTTCTTGATGTTCCCGGGCTTTCCGATGGCCTGCCTGACCTCGGCCATCGAGCCCTTGCGCGCGGCAAACGAGATCACGGGCACCGATGCCTTTGCCTGGGTGCTGTTGGGGGAAACAGCCGATCCTGTCAGGTCGTCTGCCGAGGTGCGCTTTACGCCCGATGATATGTTGGATCACGCGCAGGGATTGGATCAGGTCTATCTGCTTTCACCCCCCACAGGGGCGTTTAGTGACGCCAAACACACCCCCGCCGTGCTGCGCCGGTTGGACCGCGCCGGTGTGACAATGGGCGCGTTTTCGGGCGGGATCTTCCCGCTGGTGCGCGCAGGTTTGATGGAAGGCCACCGCTGTTCGGTGCATTGGTGCTACGAGACGGCCTTTAAGGCCGAGTTTGCCCATGTTGCTGCGGTAGAAACCGTGATCGTGCGCGACAGGCGGCGCATCACCGCCTCGGGCGCGGGCGCGGTGTTTGATCTTATGCTGCGCCTGATCGAGGAACGCTTGGGCCGCGAAACGATGACCGAAGTGGCCTGCTGGTTCCAGCACCCTTTTGTGCGCGATGAAGATGCCCGCCAAAAGGTGCCGGTTCAAGGTGCGGGCGGCACAGCCGATGCCTTGCCCACGCCCATCCGCGAGGCGATCCGCCTGTTTGATGCCCATATCGAAGACCCTTTGCGCATTCCCGATGTGGCAGAGGCAGTCGATATGTCAGAGCGCAACTTTGAACGCCTGTTCAAACGCGAAACGGGGCAAAGCCCGTTGCGCTATTACCGCTTGGTGCGCTTGGCCAAGGCACGGCAAAGGGTGCTGTATTCAGACGATTCGTTGGCCGAGATTGCCGCTTCGGTGGGCTATCCGCGCTCTGGCCCGATGGCGCGGCATTATGCTCAGGCCTTTGGCGTCAGCCCGCAGAATGAACGCAAGGCCTTGGCAGGGTTGCGTGGCCTCTCGGGGGCTTTGCCGCCCGAGAGGTGATTTTTCGCAGAAAAATCGTTCGGTTGCCCACGATTTTTCTGCGAAAAATCATCCGATCGCCAACCGCCCAAGTCCAATAAAGATCAGGGCAATACCAATCCCTTGCGCGGGTTTTACTTTCTCGCCCAGCACAGCCCAAGCCAGCAAAATCGTCACAACCCCGAACAAAGACGACGCAACCGAAGCGTAACTCGCCTGCGCCAATCCGCCTGCGACGATCACAGACGACAGCGCCAGCCCGTCCAGCCCCCCCATCGCCAGCAAGACGGGCCAGCGTTTCAGCGCGGCCCCGATGCCCCTGGGCCGCATGGCTAGAATGCCCAAGGCCAAAGCCGCTCCACCTGCCCGTGCTAAGCTGGCCGCTTGCATCGGATCAACGCGCCCGGCCGCCTCTTGCCCAAGGGCAAAGCTGGTGGCCATGCCCAGACAGGCGGCCAAGGCCAAGGGCAGTGCTGCAGGATGCGGGCGCTGACTGTCACTTTGCCCCGTGATCGCCACCACCGCCACACCCGCCACAATCAACCCCGCCGCCAGCCATTCCACCCCGCTGACCGGATGGCCGCGCAGCAGTTCAAACCCCAAGGCGGGCAAGCTGTAGGCCCCGATCACGGGGGCGACCAGTTTTGCAGGGGCGCGGGCGAAGGCGGCATACAGTGCCAAACTCGCCCCGAAATAGGCGCCGCCCGAGGCCAGCGCCAAGCCCAGCGTCGCCAGATCAGGCAGCGGTTTGGTCCAACCAAATGGCGCTGTCACCAGCGCTGCCACCGCCATCACCACGGCCAATTGCGGCAGCACCTGTGCGCCCGGCGCAATGCGGCGCACCAATAGGTCATGCGTGCCCCAGCCCAAGGCCGCGATCAATCCAAGTCCTAGGGCGAGCATCTCTCTCCTTCCTGCTTGTGCCGGGCGCAGCCCGTGTTATTCTTCACAATGAACAAGTTTTACGACGAATGAAATCGTCCCTGCGAGAGGCCCCATGCTCGACAGTCCCTATCCCAAGGTCATCCCCGGCCCGCCACGGCCCAGTCGCATCCTGACAACCCGCGATATGCAGCGCAAGTCGGGAATTGAACGCTATGAAGTGCCCGGTGGCGGCGCTTTGATGGTGGCGATTGATACGGGCGATCAGATCACGATCACCAACCTTGAAGGCGGCCAAATGGCCGAGCTTTTGGCGGCCGATGCTACGGGGCAGATTGACCCGATGCTGCTGGGTGTTGCGGGCGATTGTACGGGCGAGGGATTGAAAGCCCTGATCACGGCTGGCGGGTCGGGCATGGGTCGCTTGCGGGCCGGTTTGGTCAAGCGCGGGATTGATTTGGGCCGCGCCAAAGCTCTGCGTCTGTTTGGCGCAGACACCCAAGCCAAGGAAGAGGCCAGCTTTCACGCACAGCGCGCGGGCCATGTGATCCTTGCCGCACCGGGCGCGCCCATGTCGCCGCATGAGCAATCCACCCTGACGCCGCTGATCTTGACCATCCGCCGCGCCAATCCGGCATGGGCTACGCTGCATGACCTGCCTGAACCCTTGGCCGACCCCACGCTGGATCTGCGCGTCTCTTCGGCGACAGCGCGGGCCTATCATGTCAAGGCGGGCGACTATATCCAGATTATTGATGTCGATGGCCGCCAATGCACCGATTTTCAGTGCTTTTCGGCCCGCAAGCTGGACAAGGGCATCCAGCACGCTTTGGATGTGACAACCTCGCGCACGCTGATGGGCCACGCCTATTCGATGCCCGGCTTGCATGCCAAATACTACGATCAAGACTGGGAGCCCTTGGTCGAGGTGATTCAAGACACCGTGGGGCGCCATGACGCCTTTGCCATGGCCTGTGCCAGCAAATACTACGACGAAATCGGCTATCCCGGCCATGCGAATTGTTCAGATAATTTCAACGGCGCGCTGGCCGCGCACGGGATTGACGCGCGCCCGGGTTGGATGGCGGTAAACCTGTTCTTCAACACCGCCATTGACGCGCACGGCGTTCTGGTCAGCGACGAACCGTGGAGCCGCCCGGGCGATTACGTCTTATTCCGCGCCCTGACCGATCTGGTCTGCGTGAACTCTGCCTGCCCCGACGACACCTCTCCGGCCAATGGCTGGTATCTTTCCGACATCCATGTGCGCACCTATTCGGGCGCTGAACCCTTTTCGCGCGCGGTCGCTTGGCGCGCCACACCCGAGGCAGAGCCCAAGATGACCAAAGAAACCGCCTTTCACCCCGCCACCGCTGCGCGCACCCGCAACATGATCGACTACCGCGGCTATTGGCTGCCCAATGCCTATGCCGCCGCCGGCCCGATTGAGGAATACTGGGCCTGCCGTCAGGCGGCGGTGGCCATTGACCTGTCGCCCTTGCGCAAATTTGAAATCACCGGCCCCGATGCCGAGGCCTTGATGCAATACACTCTGACCCGCGATGTCAAAAAGCTGGCGGTGGGGCAGGTGGTCTATTCGGCCATGTGCTATGAACACGGCGGGATGATTGATGACGGCACGTTGTTCCGTCTGGGGCGCGACAATTTCCGCTGGATCGGTGGCGATGATTTCGGCGGCATCTGGCTGCGCGAGCAGGCCGAAAAGCTGGGGCTTAAGGTCATGGTGCGATCGAGCACCGATCAGTTGCACAATCTGGCGGTGCAAGGCCCCAACAGCCGCGAGATTATGAAACGCATCATCTGGACAGCCCCCGCCCAAGCCACAGTTGAGGAGTTGGGCTGGTTCCGCCACACGGTTGCCCGCCTGCACAGCTTTACCGGTGCACCGCTTGTGGTGTCGCGCACGGGCTATACGGGCGAATTGGGCTATGAAATCTTCTGCCACCCCAAAGATGCCGTGGCGGTTTACGATGCCGTGATGGAGGCCGGTGCCGATCTGGGCATTCGCCCGATGGGCCTGCTGGGGCTGGATATGGTGCGCATCGAAGCCGGTCTGATCTTTGCCGGTTACGACTTTTCCGACGAAACCGACCCGTTCGAAGCGGGCATTGGCTTTACCGTACCCTTGAAATCCAAGCCCGACGATTTCATTGGCCGCGACGCGCTGATCCGCCGCAAAGACCACCCCGCGCGCAAATTTGTCGGGATCGAGGTCGATGCTGCGACCGATGTCGGCCACGGCGATTGCCTGCACATCGGGCGTGCGCAGATTGGCGTGATCTGCTCGGCCATGCGCTCGCCTTTGTTGGGCAAGCAGATTGCGCTGGCGCGGGTGGATGTGGCGCATTCCGAGGTGGGCACAGCGGTTGAAGTTGGCAAGCTGGATGGCCACCAAAAGCGTCTGCCTGCGGTGATCACGGCCCTTTCGGCCTATGACCCCAAGAAAACGCGCCCGCAAAGCTAAAGTGCACTTGCGGCTCACGTCTGGGTGATGTGGGTCGGATGGCCGGAAATAAGACTCGAATGGCGGAAATTGCGCTATGTGGCGGCGGCGCCCGCGCTAACTTCGACCCAAGCAAACGGAGATCAAGAATGCGCTATTCCGGCTTTCGGATCCTTAAAGAGGCGCTTACGGGGCACAAGGGCTGGGGCCATGCGTGGCGCGACCCTGAACCGCAGGCGTCTTATGATTACATCATCATAGGCGGCGGTGGGCATGGCTTGGCCACGGCCTATTATCTGGCCAAAGAATTCAAACAGGCCCGCATTGCGGTGCTGGAAAAGGGCTATCTGGGCGGCGGCAATGTCGGGCGCAACACCACGATCATCCGGTCAAACTATCTGCTCGACGGGAACGAACCGTTTTACGAATTCTCGCTGAAACTCTGGGAAGGGTTAGAGCAAGATTTCAACTACAACGCCATGGTCAGCCAGCGCGGGATTATCAACCTGATCCACACCGATGCGGCGCGTGATGCGGCGACACGGCGCGGCAATGCGATGATCTTGAACGGGGCGGATGCCGAACTGCTTAACCGCGATCAGGTGCGGGCGATGTATCCGTTCTTGAATTTTGACAACGCGCGCTTTCCGATCAAAGGCGCGTTGATGCAGCGGCGCGGTGGCACAGTGCGCCATGATGCCGTGGCTTGGGGCTATGCGCGCGGGGCCGATGGGCTTGGCGTGGATCTGATCCAGAACTGCGAAGTCACGGGGATGCGGATCGAGAATGGCAAGATCTTGGGGGTCGAAACCTCTCGTGGGTTTATCGGGGCCAAGAAGGTTGGCGTGGCTGTGGCGGGGTCGTCTTCTAAGGTGATGGCCCATGCCGGAATGCGCCTGCCGATGGAAAGCCATGTGTTGCAGGCCTTCGTCTCCGAAGGGCTAAAGCCGCTGATTGACGGGGTTATGACCTTTGGGGCGGGGCATTTTTATGTCAGCCAGTCGGACAAGGGCGGCTTGGTCTTTGGCGGCGACATCGACGGCTACAATTCTTACGCACAGCGCGGCAACCTGCCCGTGGTCGAGGATGTGATCGAGGGGGGAATGGCCCTGATGCCCATGATTGGCCGCGCGCGTCTGCTGCGCACATGGGGCGGGATCATGGATATGTCGATGGACGGATCGCCGATCATCGACAGGACCCATATCGACGGGCTCTATTTCAACGGCGGGTGGTGCTATGGCGGCTTTAAGGCCACGCCCGCCAGTGGGTGGTGCTTTGCCCATCTGCTGGCCAAAGACGAACCGCATGTGACGGCCAAGGCCTATCGTTTCGATCGCTTCCTCAAAGGGTTGATGATCGACGAAAAAGGCCAAGGCGCGCAACCGAACCTGCACTAGGAACCTGCCATGATCATCCATCATCCCATCCTTGGGCCGCGCGATGCGCAGGAATTCGTCTATCTCGGCGACGCCAGCCTGATTGGGCGGCCTGACGGGCTGACAGCCAGCATCGAAGATTTTCACAATTACACCTACCTGCGCGACAACCCCGCAGGCGCGCACCGCGAGCTGTGGTACCACGAACAAGGCGACCGCTCTTGGCTGGTTGTGACGCGCAACACGGTAACGCATGAGATTTTGCAGGTAGAATTGGCCCGTGATGTGGCCCGGGCCGAGGGGCGTTCGAAATGAGCCAATCCAACCGCATATCCGGCGGCCTGATCGACCGCAGCCAGACCCTGCGCTTCCATTTCGACGGGCTGCCCTATCTGGGCCATCCGGGTGATACGCTGGCCTCGGCCCTTTTGGCCAACGGCGTGCGTCTGATGGGGCGCAGCTTTAAATATCACCGCCCGCGCGGGCCGATCTCGGCGGGGTCTGAAGAGCCCAACGCCTTGGTCGAACTGCGCAGCGGGGCGCGGCAAGAACCCAACACCCGCGCCACAGTGGCCGAGCTGTTTGACGGGTTGACCGCCCAAAGCCAGAACCGCTGGCCCAGCCTGAAGTTTGACGCGCTGGCGATCAATGACCGCTTCAACAGCTTTCTGACGGCGGGCTTTTACTACAAAACCTTCATGTGGCCGGCGTCTTTTTGGGAAAAGGTCTATGAACCGATCATCCGCCGTGCGGCGGGGCTTGGCAGCCTGACCAAGCTGGAAGACCCCGATACCTATGACAAAGGCTTCTTGCACTGCGATATTCTGATCATCGGGGCTGGTCCTGCGGGATTGTCGGCGGCGCTGACGGCGGGGCGGTCAGGGGCGCGGGTGATCTTGGCGGATGAAGACTTCCGCATGGGCGGGCGCTTGAACGCCGAGACGTTTGAACTGGGCGATCAGGCGGGCTCTGCTTGGGCCGACGGGGCTGTGGCTGAACTTTCCAGCCTGCCCAACGTGCGTTTGATGACGCGCACCACGGTGGCGGGGGCCTTTGACCACGGCATTTACGGCGCGGTCGAGCGGGTGTCAGATCACCTGATCGAACCCGCCCCCGGCAAGCCGCGCCAGACATTCTGGCGCATCTATAGCCAACGCGCGATCTTGACGGGCGGGGCCACCGAACGCCCGATTGCATTTGAAAACAACGACCGCCCGGGCATCATGCTCGCCGGATCGCTGCGCGCCTATGCCAACCGCTGGGGCGTGGCCGTGGGCGACAAGACGGCGATTTTCACCAACAACGACGACGGCCTGCGCACCGCGCGCGATCTGCAATCCAAGGGCGTGGATGTCGTCGCCGTGATTGACAGCCGCGAAGGTGGCGAACTTCTTCCCGGCATTCGCCACCTGCGCGGGGCCGAGGTGATGGGTAGCGCGGGCCGTTTGGGCCTGTCGTCGATCACCGTGCGCCACGCGGATGGCAAAACTGAGGTGATCAAGGCCACCGCCCTTGGTGTTTCGGGCGGCTGGAACCCCAATGTCAACATCACCTCGCACCACCGCTCGCGCCCGATCTGGCGCGACGATATCGCGGCCTTCGTGCCCGGTTCGGGCGAGATTGCCAACCTGTCGGTCGCAGGGGCCGCGGCTGGCACGCTGTCAACCCACGGCGCTTTGGTGACGGGTGATGAGGTCGCACGCGCGGCGCTGGCAAGTTTGGGGCTGACGGCGACAGCGGCCAACCTGCCAAAGGCGGAAGATGCACCCGTGCGCATCACGCCCATGTGGTATGTCAAAGGGTCTAACCGCGCTTGGATTGACTCGCAAAACGATGTGACCGTCAAAGACATCAAACTGGCGCATCAGGAAAATTTCACTTCGGTTGAACATCTCAAACGCTACACCACCCTTGGCATGGCGACCGATCAGGGCAAAACCAGCAACGTGCTGGGGCTGGCCGTGATGGCTGGGCTGACGGGCAAATCCATTCCCGACACCGGAACCACAGTCTATCGCCCGCCCTATACGCCTGTGGCCTTGGGGGCCTTGGGCGGGCGGGGCAGGGGGCAGGAATTCAAGCCCTTCCGCCTGACGCCATCGCACAAATGGGCGCAAGAACAAGGCGCGGTTTTTGTCGAAGTGGGCTATTGGCTGCGCACGCAGTGGCTGCCCAAAGCGGGCGAGACGACATGGCGTGACTCTGTCGACCGCGAGGTTTTGGCCACCCGCAAATCGGTCGGCATCTGCGATGTGACCACTTTGGGCAAGATCGACATTCAAGGCACCGATGCGGGGGCGTTCCTTGATAAGGTCTATGCCAACACCTTTAGCACGCTGGCCGTTGGCAAATGCCGCTATGGCCTCATGCTGCGCGAGGATGGCATGGTGTTTGACGATGGCACTACGGCGCGGATGGGGCAGAATGAATATGTGACGACCACCACCACCGCCAATGCGGTGACGGTGTTCCGCCATCTGGAATTCTGCCGTCAGGTGCTGTGGCCGGATATGGATGTGCAACTGATCTCGACCACGGAAGCTTGGGCGCAATTCTCGGTGGCAGGCCCCAATGCGCGCAAATTGCTGCAAAAGGTGGTTGACCAAGACATCTCGGATGCCGCTTTCCCCTATATGGGGGCGGGCAATATCACTGTGGGCGGCCTGCGGGCGCGGTTGTTCCGCATCAGCTTCTCGGGCGAATTGGCCTATGAAATCGCCGTGCCGACCCGCTACGGCGATGCGATGATACGCAAGCTGATGGAGGCGGGGGCAGAGTTTGATGCCGTGGTCTATGGCACCGAAGCTTTGGGCGTGATGCGCATTGAAAAGGGCCATGTCGCGGGCAACGAGCTGAACGGCACGTCAACCGCGCTGAACATGGGGCTTGGCAAGATGGTCAGCCGCAAGAAAGATTCCATCGGCATGGTCCTGTCCCAGCGCGAGGGGATGACCCGCGACGATGGCTTGCGGCTGGTGGGGGTCAAACCGGTCAACCCTGCGGCAGAGCTGAAAGCGGGCAGCCATTTCCTGAAAACTGGTGTGGCGGCTAAAGCGGAAAATGACGACGGCTGGCTGACATCCTTGGTCTATTCGCCGCATCTGGGCCATTACATCGCGCTGGGGTACCTGAAGGACGGGTCCAACCGTATTGGCGAAAAGATGCGCGCCGTCAACCTGTTGGCCGGGACTGACACCGAAATCGAAATCGTCAGCCCGCATTTCATTGACCCGGAAGGGGAGCGTCTTCGTGCCTGATTTCATCCTAAACCCCATCACCGCCCTTGGCCACGCCACGCCCGAGGTTGACATCATCGGCCCGTGGACCATCACCGAACGCGCCGATGTGGCGCTGGCCTCGCTCGCCGTGCGGCGCGGGCGATTGGGCGATGTGCAGACATCTGCTGCTGCGGTTGGTTTGCCTTTGCCCGCCGCAGGGGCATCGGCCAGTGGTGCTTTATACAGCGCCTTTTGGATGACGCCCGAGATGTGGATGGTGGAAGCGCCCTTTGCCAGCCACGAAGACATCCGCGCCCATCTGCTGCCTGCCTTTGGCGATGCGGCCTCTATCACCGAACAGACCGACGCTTGGGTGCGCTTTGATCTGGCGGGTGCAGACCTGCCCCGATTGCTTGAGCGCCTGTCCAACTTTGATCTGGCCAAGGCCGCCGCAGGGGCTGCCACCCGCACCGTGATGGAGCATTTGGGCTGCTATCTGATCAAACGCACCGACACACTGGTGACCGTCTATGGCCCGCGCTCGTCAGCGCAAAGCCTGCACCATGCTTTGATTGTGGCGGCGCAATCGGTTTTGTAACGGTTTTTCTTGTCCAATGCGATCTTTTTTCCCTATAGTGAAAAAAGTGATGTCAAAGGACGCCCAAATGACGGATGACGCCCAAGCCTTCGTGCCGCGCGGCAAGCCCGCGCTTAGCCAAGACCCACACAAGGTGCGCGACATTTCCGAGCGCAACCTTGAGGCCGCGATTGGCCGCGAGGTGCGCGCCTTTCGCCGCCAACAGGGGCTGACGGTCGCCGATCTGGCGCAGGTGACAGGGCTGTCGATCGGGATGCTGTCGAAAATTGAAAACGGTATTACTTCGCCGTCGCTGACGACGTTGCAGGTGCTGAGCCATGCCTTTTCGGTGCCCGTCACCGCGTTTTTCAAATCTTACGAAGAACGCCGCGAGGTGCAGCATGTGCAAGCGGGCGACCATATCGAGGTGGAACGGCGCGGCACACGTTCGGGCCACCAATACAATTTGCTTGGCCATATCGGGTCGAACAATTCGGGCGTGGTGGTGGAACCCTATCTGATCACCCTGTCAACCGAGGCGGATATCTTCCCGACCTTTCAGCACGAAGGACTGGAAATGCTGTATATGCTGGAAGGCGAGGTAACCTATCGGCATGGTGACAAGCTTTTCCATTTGAAACCCGGGGACAGCCTGTTCTTTGACGCCGACTCTCGCCATGGGCCAGAGGTTTTGAACAAACTTCCAGCGCGCTATTTGTCAGTGATCGCCTATCCGCAGGGGTAGCTTACCCTTTGGCCCAGATCGTCCAGCGCAGGCGCGCTGTGCGGTAGGCATCGGGGATGGATAGGGCATAAACAAAAATCCCCCCCGCCAAATGCCCGATCAGCGAGGCTGTGGGCGGGGCTGTGATAAATGTGATCGTACCCAAGAGCGCCGTGAAGAACAAAAATATCAAGCCGCGCATCGGTTGACGGTTCAGCACTTGGCCGCAGCCGGGCAGCAGCACAGATACAGCCAGAACCAGATAGGGATGGGGTGGTTTTTTCATGGCTGGGCCTTAAGAGCTGTGTGAAGGTTGGCCAGCGTGTCCAGCAGGCTTTGCAAGCGGGGTGCGGGCAGGGGGGCAAGGCCAAGTTCGGCATCGCGGAAAATCAGGTAGTTGGCGCGGTCGCCTTCTTCTGCCAGCACGACAAGGCGAATGCCCTTGGGCGATAGGACGGCCTCTTTCACCTTTGGGTCGCTGAAGAGGGGGGCCAATTGGGCCATCACATCGGCCGCTGGCAAAGCCGCGGTGGCCGAACAGCGCAGGGTGCAATCGGTTGGAAAGCCATGGGGCAGTGTCACCTCATATGGCAGTTGCGCATGGGTGGAAAAGCTTTCCTGACCATTGGCACGGGCCATGATACGCGCCTCACCCGTCAATGGCTGGGGCTCAGTGACGGTCACCATCACCCAAAGCGCGGGAAGTTTGCGAAAGCTTAAGGTGTCGGGTAAGGCCTGCAGGTCAAAGCGCAGGCCTTGGTAGGTTCCAGCCGTGCGGGCAAAGCCTGTGGCTTGGATTTGGCGTTGGGTGCCTGACAAAACCTGTGTTGCGGCCGCGAAGTAATTCGCGCGCGCGCCAGCGCGACCACGGGCCGCGCGCAAGATTTGCACCAAGGTTTGCGCCAGCCACAGCCCCAATCCAAGCGCAATAAGCAGCGTGATCAGCTTGGACATTTCGGGCCTTTCCAGAAGAACCGGCCCGCTTTTACAAGCGGGCCGGGGATGGGATTAGTAGCCTTTGGGCCGTGGCCACGGCATGGTGAACTGCGCCGCGCGACTGACGAAGCGGTAGCGCCAGAAGTGGAACCACAGCGACGCCACGATGTAAAAGGCAATCATCGCCACAAGCTGCGTGCCGTAGCCCAAGAACACCGCAAAGAAGGTGATGGCGCACAAAGCCAACAGAACGACCGAAGGTAGCGGATGGAACGGATGCTCATACCCGCGTGTGATTGAACCCATAGGCCATTTCTTGCGGAACAGGATCATATTCAACGGCATAAAGGTGTAGGTCAGAAGGCCTGACAGGATCGAGAAGGTCACCACCTGATCAAGCGGTGCTTTCAGCGCGAAAGCCAGCGCAATCGGCACCAAGAACAAGATCGACCGGTAAGGCGTGCGGAACTTGGGGTGCACAGCGCCAAACCATCCCGGCAGATACTTATCGCGGCCCAAGGAAAACCAAGCCCGCGAAGCGTCGTTGATACAGCCGTTGGCCGAGGCCAGCGTGGCAAAAAGCGTGCCGACACCCAACAGCCAAACCAAAGGTTGCGACTTGGTCAGCAAAGCGGCGGTGAACAGCGGGGCCACCGATCCGTTCAAGCCGTCGCCCAGAAACTCCCACGGGATCAGGCCGGTGCAGACATACCATGTCAGCGTGGCTGCGATCAGCAGGGTCATAATCCCTGCCAGCGTGCCAAAGGGCAGCGCGCGGGCCGGAGAGCGGACTTCTTCTGCCGCTTGGGTCGTGCCTTCGATGCCCAGATAAAACCACAGACCGAAGTGCATTGCCGCCAGAACGCCGATCCAGCCATAGGGCAGGGCGGCGTTGCCGGCAAACAGCTCGGCATGGTGCATCATCGAGGGGGCGATGATCCCCGAGGTGGACAAGAACAAGATGATGATGGCGGTAAAGGCGATGGCGGTGATGACCAAGTTAAAGGTCAACGTCGCCAGAACTCCGCGGTAGTTCAGCCATGCCAGAAACATGATCGACAAGATGATGAACGGCCGTTGGTCCAGCGTGCCCGTAAAGCCCGATAGCGCCGCCACCTGCGAGATCAGATACCCCGCCGTGATGGCATTGGCGGCTTCCAGCATCGTATAGGCAAAGACCAGATACAGGCCCACGTTAAAGGCCATCAGCGGCCCCACGATGTGCTTGGCCTGCGTATACTGCCCACCCGCCGCAGCCACGGTTGAGGTGACTTCGGAATCGATCATGGCCACGCAGGTGTACAATATGCCCGCAAACCAGCAGGCCACCAGTGCGGCGTAAGCCCCGCCTTTGCCGACGGCAAAGTTCCAGCCCATGTATTCGCCCACAAGCACGATGCCCACGCCCAATGCCCACACATGGGCCGGCCCCAGCACGCGCAAAAGGCCGACATTGGTGCCATGCGGCCCCATGCCGTCACGTTCTTTCGAGGTGATGTCAAACTCAGCCATGATGCCCCCCTTTCGCTTCGGTCATCGCTTCCAGCTCGCCTTCGCGTGACGAGGTGAGAACCTCTTCCGAATAGGTTGAATCCGTTTTCAGCCAGTCGATCACCATATAGGCTGCAAAGGCCGCTGATAGCGCCCAAGCGGCATATTCTGCATAATTCCAGATGCTCATCGCGCCCTCACTTGTCGAATTTTTCCGCGATGACTTCGCGGTATTCGGTTTCAGAGAATTTCAACATCAAAACGTAATAGGCCACGATGATCACCACCATCACCAGCAAAGCGGTGATGGAAAAGCTGTAATCGTAGCGGGCGTTGATGATGTTAGAAATGGCGGCGGGGTCGGTGAAGCCAAGGGCGTTGTATTGTGCGATTTGGGTCGCGTTTTGGCCCATGGCTTCCCATGTTTGGCCCGCACCTTCGGGAACCGATTTGACCCCTCCGGCCAGACCCATAAACATCGGGATGTAAAGGGCGCCGAAGGTCAGCGCCATCAGCACGACAACGTCGAACAACTGGCTGAGTTTGCCCTGTTTGGGCGGTACATAATGGGCCATGATTACCTCCGCGCTGCGCGGGCTTCATCAAGAAACTTGATGTCCAGCCCATACATGAAATCGCGGTCTTCGCGGTAATGGCGCAACATGGCCAAGATGGCGGCCGTGTTGAACACCAAGATCGTCGCCCCCGCAATCAGCAGCAGCACGCGCGCTGTGCCGTTGGGTGCAAGGTTCCAAGTGGCAAAGGCCACAAAGATCACCGAGAACCACAGACCCAGCACAAAAGCCCAAGCGACACGGATGTCACTTTTGTGCATGGCCTGAATTCTTTGACTAAGATCAGACATTTTTCCCTCCCTTTGGCCTTTCATCGGTTGGGCTGGCCTTGGTGCCCGTTTCCTTTCCCGACATCTTTTTTTCTTTCAGGAAACTCTGCCAAGGCGCTTGTGTCAAGAAAAGTCTTGATTGCCTGAAAAATAGCCGCTTTTGGGCTGTGTTTGGCGCGAAACAGCCCGCCTTGCATCTTGGTCAAAAAAGTTTCCTGACAGTTGATATGGCCAAACTTCAATGCTAGCGTGATCCAAACTTGCAAGGAGACTCACCATGTGTGGCATCGTTGGGCTGTTCTTAAAGGACGCAAGCCTTGAGCCGAAGTTGGGCGCAATGCTGGCCGATATGCTGATCACGATGACCGATCGTGGGCCAGATTCGGCGGGCATCGCTATTTATTCCGGGTCCGGCGAAGGCCGCGCCAAGCTGACGGTGCAATCGGCCCATCCCGGCCGTGATTTCGCCAATCTGGATGCGGATCTGAAAGACGCCATCGGCACGCCGGTGCTGATGCTGATCAAAGACACCCATGCCGTGCTGGAAGTGCCGGTGGCCCAGTTGGAAGCTGCACGATCGGCCCTGACCCACCTGCGCCCCACAGTCAAGGTGATGAGTGCGGGCGAAGGCATCGAGATTTTCAAGGAGGTCGGCCTGCCCAAAGACGTGGCGGCACGTTTTGGAATCTCCAAAATGGGCGGCACGCATGGCATCGGGCACACCCGCATGGCAACCGAATCCGCCGTGACCACCATGGGCGCGCATCCGTTTTCGACCGGTAATGACCAGTGCTTGGTGCACAACGGCTCGCTGTCCAACCACAACGGCGTGCGGCGCGAGCTTAAGCGCCTTGGCATGACGTTTGAGACAGAGAACGACACCGAAGTGGGCGCAGCCTTTATCAGCCACAAGCTGCAAAGTGGCGACACATTGGGCCATGCGCTGGAAGCAACCCTGACCGATCTGGACGGGTTCTTTACCTTTGTCGTCGGCACCAAGAACGGCTTTGGCGTGGTGCGCGACCCGATCGCGTGCAAGCCTGCTGTGATGGCCGAAACTGACCAATACGTCGCCTTTGGCAGCGAATACCGCGCCTTGGTGAACCTGCCCGGCATCGAAACCGCCCGTATCTGGGAGCCGGAACCCGCCACTGTTTACTTCTGGGAGCGTTAAGGAATGCAGACTTTCGATCTGTCCAAAGACGGCCTGCGTGCCTTGAACTCGTCGCTGCACGCGCTCAAGGGCCAGACCAATATGACGGCTTGGGAAGTGATCAATCCCAAAGGGGCCCATGCCATCGCCGCAGGGGTTGACGCACCCGTTGAAATCACGGTGCGCGGATCGACCGGCTATTACTGCGCGGGCATGAACAAGCAGGCGTCGATCTTTATCAAGGGTTCTGCTGGCCCGGGCGTTGCTGAAAACATGATGTCAGGCAAAGTTGTGATTGACGGCGATGCCAGCCAATACGCAGGGGCCACAGGGCGCGGTGGGTTGCTGGTGATCAAGGGCAACGCCTCGTCCCGCTGCGGGATTTCGATGAAGGGCATCGAGATCGTCGTGCATGGCAACATCGGCCACATGTCGTGCTTTATGGCGCAATCGGGTTCGGTTGTGGTCTTGGGCGACGCGGGCGAAGCTTTGGGCGATTCGCTTTATGAAGCGCGTCTGTTCGTGCGCGGCAAGGTCAAGTCGCTGGGTGCGGATTGCATCGAAAAGGAAATGCGCCCCGAGCATTTCGCCCTTCTTGAAGACCTTCTGCGCCGCGGTGAAGCGGACCATAAGGCCAAGCCAGAGCAGTTCCGCCGCTATGGTTCGGCCCGCAAGCTGTACAACTTCAATATCGACAACGCTGCGGCGTACTGAGGCAGAGATGAGCGATTTTCCCCACACCCCGCCAAAAATGTCGTGGACCTTTTCCAACGACGTGAACGCAGAAATCCGCCGCGCGGCCGCCACCGGGATCTATGACATCCGCGGCGGTGGATCCAAACGCCGCTTGCCACATTTCGACGACCTGCTGTTCTTGGGCGCGTCGATCTCGCGCTATCCTTTGGAAGGCTACCGCGAAAAATGCGCCACCGATGTGTGGCTGGGCACCCGTTTTGCCAAAAACCCGATCCATTTGGACATTCCGATCACCATCGCGGGCATGTCCTTTGGCGCGCTGTCTGGCCCCGCGAAAGAGGCCTTGGGCCGCGGCGCTTCGGCGGCGGGCACCTCGACCACGACAGGCGACGGCGGGATGACCGAGGAAGAGCGCGGCCATTCCAAGTCGCTGGTCTATCAATACTTGCCCTCGCGCTATGGCATGAACCCTGACGACCTGCGCCGCGCGGATGCGATCGAGGTTGTGGTGGGCCAAGGGGCAAAGCCTGGCGGTGGCGGTATGCTTTTGGGTCAGAAAATCTCTGACCGCGTGGCCAATATGCGCAACCTGCCCAAGGGCATCGACCAACGCTCGGCCTGCCGTCACCCCGACTGGACAGGGCCGGATGATCTGGAAATCAAGATCCTTGAAATCCGCGAAATCACCAATTGGGAAAAGCCGATCTACATCAAGATCGGCGGCGCGCGTCCCTATTACGACACGGCCCTGGCCGTGAAAGCCGGTGCTGACGTTGTGGTGCTGGACGGGATGCAAGGCGGCACGGCGGCCACGCAGGATGTGTTCATCGAAAACGTCGGCATGCCGATTTTGGCCTGTATCCCCTTGGCCGTGAAGGCGCTGCAAGATCTGGGCATGCACCGCAAAGTGCAACTGATCGTCTCGGGCGGGATTCGCACGGGGGCCGATGTGGCCAAAGCCATGGCCTTGGGCGCAGATGCCGTGGCCATCGGCACGGCGGCCCTGATCGCCTTGGGCGACAATGATCCGGCGTTGGAGGCTGAGTATAACAAACTCGGCACCACCGCAGGGGCCTATGATGACTGGCACGAAGGCAAAGATCCCGCCGGTATCACCACCCAAAACCCCGAGCTGTCGGCACGCTTTGACCCGGTTCTGGGTGGGCGTCGCCTGAAAAACTACCTGAAAGTCATGACACTAGAGGCGCAGACGATTGCCCGCGCCTGTGGCAAGAACCACCTGCATAATCTTGAACCTGAAGACCTGTGCGCGTTGACCATCGAAGGCGCTGCCATGGCCGGGGTTCCCCTTGCAGGCACCAATTGGATTCCGGGCCGCAACGGCGGCTTCTAAGAAGAAACGAACAGGGAGACTATAATGTCACACGCTCCGACCAAGGATCTGGCCGCTTGGGCCAAAGAACGCGGTGTTAAGTACTTCATGATCTCCTACACCGATTTGTTCGGTGGTCAGCGCGCCAAACTGGTGCCGACACAGGCGATCAACGACATGGTGGACGACGGCGCAGGCTTTGCAGGCTTTGCCACTTGGCTTGACCTGACCCCCGCCCATCCCGACCTGATGGCTGTGCCAGATCCATCGTCGGCCATCCAGTTGCCGTGGAAAAAGGATGTGGCATGGGTTGCGGCCCGTGCGACGATGGAAGGCAAACTGGTCGACCAAGCGCCGCGCAACGTGCTGGAGCGTCTGGTCGGCGAAGCCGCCAAAGAGGGTCTGCGGATCAAGACAGGGGTTGAGCCGGAATTCTTCCTGCTCAACCCCGAAGGTACGCAGATTTCCGATCCCTATGATACGGCCGAAAAACCCTGTTACGACCAACAAGCCGTGATGCGCCGCTATGATGTGATCGCCGAAGCCTGCGATTACATGCTGGAACTGGGTTGGGAAGCCTATCAAAACGACCATGAAGACGCGATTGGCCAGTTCGAAATGAACTGGAAATACGACGACGCGATGCAAACCGCCGACAAGCACAGTTTCTTCAAATTCATGATGAAATCGGTCGCCGAAAAGCACGGCTACCGCTGCACGTTTATGCCCAAACCCTTCAAAGGGCTGACAGGGTCGGGCTGCCATGCGCATATCTCGGTGTGGAGTTTGGACGGCAAGACCAACGTCTTCTCCGATCCGTCCAAAGAACTTTCGCTGTCGGATCGTGGCCGCACCTTCCTTGGCGGGATCATGAAGCACGCCTCGGCTTTGGCTGCGATCTGCAACCCCACGGTGAACAGCTACAAACGCATCAACGCGCCGCGTACCTCATCAGGTGCGACTTGGGCCCCCAACACGGTGACGTGGACGGGCAACAACCGCACCCATATGGTGCGCGTACCCGGCCCGGGCCGCTTCGAACTGCGCCTGCCCGATGGCGCGGCCAACCCCTATCTGCTGCAAGCCGTGATCATTGCCGCAGGCCTTGACGGGGTGCGCACCAATGCCGATCCGGGCAAGCGCTATGACATCGACATGTATCAGCAAGGCCACCTTGTGAAGGGTGCCCCGAAACTGCCGCTGAACCTGCTGGATGCCTTGCGCGAATATGACAAGGACAAGACGCTGAAGGCCATGATGGGTGAAGAATTCTCGAACGCGTTTATCAAGCTGAAAACGCGCGAGTGGAACAGCTACGCATCGCACTTCTCGACATGGGAAAACGAGAACACGTTGGATATCTGACGATCACTCTTGCGCCTGAGGCTGCTCTGCATCCTCAGGCGCAATATCGTGTTGTTCGATGGCTAAAATCGTGTCGGTGTCGTAATCTAAGGCGATTTCTTTAGACGTCTTGGCCCCAAGGCTTTTCAGCGTACCGATTTGCGACAGAACGTTCCCCGGACCGCGCGAAAGCTGGCCTATAGCGCCTTCATAAGCTGTCTGGGCACTGCCAAGACCTTTACCCACCTTTTCCATATTCAAAACAAATCCGGCCATTTTATCATACAGCAGCCCTGCACGCTTTGCGATCAGTTCGGCATTGGAATTGCGCCGTTCGACCGACCAAACATGCGCAACCGTGCGCAATGCCATCATAAGGGTCGTGGGCGTTGCAATGGTGATGTGGCGGTCAAGTGCATATCCGGTCAGCGATCCATCCTCGCGAAGGGCTTCTGACAAAGCGCCTTCGATCGGGATGAACATGATGACATAATCCACCGTAGACCCTTCGGCGCGCTGATAGCCTTTTGCGGACAATCCATTGATATGATTGCGAATTGATGCAACATGGCGTTTGCGCGCGGCAGAGATGACTATCGGGTCTTGCGAATTCACCGCCTCGGCATAGGCGACGAGCGAGACTTTAGAATCGATCACCAGCGTTTTATTGCCCGGAATGCGCACCACCACGTCAGGTTTCAGCCGCCCGCCGTCGGCATCCATCCGGTGGGCTTGGGTTTCATATTCTTCGCCCTCTCTCAACCCCGATCGCTCTAGGATCGTCTCAAGGATCATTTCGCCCCAAGCGCCTTGTTGCTGATGATCGCCTTTCAGGGCGCGCGTCAAATTCACCGCTTCGGTCGAGATTTCTTCCGAGCGTTTGCTCAATTGCAAGATCTCGGCCTTCAGGCGCTCGCGGTCTTTCACCGTTTCTTGATGAACCTCGCGCAGTTCTTTTTCAAAATGCCCGACATGTTCTTTCAGCGGTGACAGCGTGGCTTCAAGTTTTTCGATATTGGCCTTGCTGAACGCATCGCCTTGGGTTTTGAGCGAGTCATCCGCCATCTGCTTGAATTTCGTCTGCATCTCTTCGCGCACCGAACTCAACAGAGCGATTTTTTCATCGGCGGCCGTGCGGTCGGCGTCGATCTGGGTTTGCAGGCTTGCGATCGTGGCCTTTAAAGCTTGGTGGGATTTTTGTTCTTCTTCCAAGCGTCCACGCAGGGTTTTGATGTCTTCTACCGCGATTTGATGTTCGGCTATCTTGGTTGCAACCAAGTCCTGACTGCTTTTTTCTTTCGCCTCTAGGCCGGAATGGGCCGCGATTAACACCTTTTGTTCGCGCTGGCCTTCCTCGATCCGCAGTCGCAGTTTGGATAAATCACCATTTAACCGGTCAATTTCCGATTTGCGTTCTTCGGCCAAGCCTTCTGACCGATCAGCCCGCGAAAGGGCGGCGCGAAGGTCGCCTTCCATTGCGCCCAAGCGCGTCTGCAGCAGGTCGTAGTCTGCTTTCAAAGCCCGGTCATCAATGCGGGGGCGACGGATCAACGCCATGCTCGCCACGATCCCCACAAAGATCACAGCGACGAAGGTCATCATCGGAATGTTGAAATTTTCCATTTTCTTTCCACCATGTCCTTTGAATTGTGCCTTCGTCGGGCAGAAACCCTCGCTGACCCTAGGCCGCGATCTCGCCCAAATTCAACACTTAGATAAGAAGCTTTTGATCAATTAAAATGCAAAGCAAAAGGGGGCGCTGCCGCCCCCTGTTACATCACCGCCCCCATGGCCCAAGGCACAAACTCTGCCCCGCCAAATCCCAGTTCTTCTGACTTGGTCTTGCCGCCAGATGCCACTGTTAGGAACATCTCGAAAATCTCGCGGCCTTTTTCTTCAAGGCTGACCCCATCGGTGATGATATCGCCGCAGTTGATGTCCATATCCTCTGCCATGCGGTCATACATTTCCGAATTGGTTGCAAGTTTAATACAGGGCGTTGGTTTATAGCCCGACACCGACCCGCGCCCCGTCGTAAAGACGATCAGGTTCGACCCCGACGCGATCTGCCCCGTGACAGAGGCCGGATCGTAGCCGGGGCTGTCCATATAGACAAAACCGCGCTCGGTGACGGGTTCGGCGTATTTATACACTTGCTTCAAGGGGGCCGTGCCGCCTTTGGCCACAGCGCCAAGCGATTTTTCCAAGATCGTCGTCAAGCCGCCCTTTTTGTTGCCTGGCGAGGGGTTGTTATCCATCTCGCCGCCCAAACGTGCGGTGTAATCTTCCCACCATTTGATCCGCTCGACGATTTTTTCGCCGACCTCTTGGCTGACTGCGCGGCGCGTCAAAAGGTGCTCTGCGCCGTAAATCTCGGGCGTTTCTGATAGGATCGTCGTGCCGCCATGCGCCACCAACAGGTCCGAGGCCGCGCCCAAGGCGGGGTTGGCGGTGATGCCGGAATAGCCGTCAGACCCGCCGCATTGCATCCCCACCATCAGATGTTCCAACCCCGCAGGCTCGCGCTTGTGCTGGTTGGCCATGACGGCCATTTCCTTCAGCACTGCCACGCCGCGCTCGATGGAGCGGCGCGTGCCGCCCACGTCTTGGATCGTCATATGGCGGAAATTGCCATCGCTGCGCAGGCGGTCAAGGCCGATCAGGTTGCCGACCTGCAGCA
The DNA here is from genome assembly GCA_903845215.1 of uncultured Rhodobacterales bacterium. Lineage (GTDB taxonomy): Bacteria > Pseudomonadota > Alphaproteobacteria > Rhodobacterales > Rhodobacteraceae > Stagnihabitans. The sequence continues at coordinate 24,696 of CAIMWI010000009.1, forward strand.
CCTCGCATCCCAGCCCGACCAGCAGGATCGCGCCGAAATTGGGGTTGCGGGCATAGCCTTGCAGGGTGCGAAACAAGGTGGCGTAGCCTTCGTCCTTGCCACTCATCCCGCAGCCTGTGCCGTGCACAATCGGCACGACGCCGTCGATGTTGGGGAAATCTTTCAGCCAGCCTTCACGCTCCACCGCTTCGGCGATGAATTTGGCGACCGACCCTGAACAGTTGACCGAGGTTAAGATCCCCAGATAATTCCGCGTGCCATATTTGCCGTCTGCCCGTGGATAGCCCATGAAGGTGCGCTTTTGCGTCACCACCGGCTGCGGATTGCTTTCGCTGGCATAGGCGTAGTCGGTGCTATGCGCGCCCATGCCAAGGTTGTGGGTGTGAATATGCGCCCCGGCGGGGATGTCTTGGGTTGCGTCGCCGATGATCTGGCCATAGCGGATCACTTGCGCGCCCGCCTTGATCGGGGTTGTTGCAATCTTATGCCCGCGCGGTACGGCTTGGGCGAGGGGGGCGGACAGTTCGGGCACCACGGCGCCCGCGCTGAGATCCTTCAGCGCGATGATGACATTATCGGCCGGATGCAGGCGGATGACAGAATGGGTGTTGGGAATGTTCATGGCATCAGACCTTTTCAGAGCAAAGCTGCGGCAAAGCGCCGGACAAGACGGGGTGGTTGACAGGGGCAGCGCCCCAGCTAACATGTTAGTATGCAAGACGCGCCGCGCCAACCCCCTCAAATGCCCGTGCTAGAGGTGCAGTTGCCCCCACGCAAACCCCTGCGTCCGCTTGAGGCCTTTAGCGGGTCACTGGCCCAGCGGGTCTATTGCAGCCTGCGGGAAGCCATCTTGTCGATGGCGGTTCGTCCGGGCGATATCCTGCGCAAGCCCGAGATTTGCGCGCAACTGGGCGTCTCGCGCTCTCCGGTCTCGGAAGCGGTGACGCGCTTGGCCGTCGAGCATCTGGTGCGCATCGTGCCCCAAGCGGGCACCTATGTGGCGCGCTTTTCGCTGGCCGAAATTCGCGAAGGCGCGTTTCTGCGCGAAGCTTTGGAACTGGCCGCTGTGGGAAAGGTGGCCCAAACCATCACGGACGATCAGGTGGATGAACTGCACGGCAATCTGACTGCGCAAAAAGATCTGCTGGACGCAAAGGATTTCGGCGGCTTTTATCAAACTGACGCCGCCATGCACGCGCTGATCTTGTCGTTTACCGGTTACAAGCGCGTGGCGGGTTTGGCCGATACCGCGTGGGTGCACGTCAACCGTGCGCGGCAGTTGATCTTGCCTGCGCCCGGGCGGGTGCAGTCGACCTATGCCGAGCATAGGGCGATCTTTGCCGCCATCAAGGCGCGCGATCCTGTGGCCGCCTGTGCAGCAACCCGCTTGCATTTGGGGCGACTTGTGGGCTTTCTGGAACCCTTGGCGCTGGCGCGCCCTGATCTGTTTGAACCCGATTAGGATATCATGATTCCCAACCGCCCCCGCTATGCCGCACGCCTGAATGCTTTTAAGCTGGGGCTAAAAAACCCCACTGTGCCCGACCTTTTGGCACGCATCGCAAAGGTGCGCGGGATCGACGCAGCCGACCTGAACTTTCCCGATCATTTCGAGGGCATCCCCCCCGCCACGCTGTCACGCATCATGGCAGATCACGGCATTGCCCTGAACGGCGTGGCCATGCGTTACTACACCGACCCCGGCTTTCGCTTGGGCGCTTTTAGCAACCCTGACGCAAAAGTGCGCCAAGCGGCGGTCGATATCACCAAGCGCGGTTTGGATGCGATGGCCGAGATGGGTGGCAAGGTTATGACGCTGTGGATGGGCCAAGACGGGGTCGATTACGCCTTTCAAGGCAACTACGCGCAGATGTGGCAGGACAGTTTAGAGTGTTTGGCCCAAGTCTGCGACCATAACCCTGCGGTTGACATCTCATTGGAATATAAGCCCAACGAACCGCGCGCCTTTTCGCTGATGCCCGATATTGCCACCAACCTTCTGGCGATCAAAGAACTGGGCCGCGCCAATTCCGGCATCACGCTTGATTTCTGCCATGTGCTGTTTGCCGGCGAAATCCCTGCCCAATCGGCGCAGTTGGCGGGGCGATATTCGCGCATTTTGGGGGTGCATCTGAACGATGGGTACGGCAAGCGCGATGACGGGTTGATGGTGGGATCGGTCCATCCGATGCAAACGCTGGAATTGTTTGTCGAGCTTGACCGCCAAGCCTATGACGGGGTGATCTATTTTGACACATTCCCCGATCATTCCGGCCTGAACCCCGAGGCAGAGGCAGCCGCCAATGTGGTGATGACCGACCGCCTGCGCGCGGCGGCAAAGCGGCTGTCAGCAGACGCAGGGCTTGGTCGTGCGACAGCAGCCCAAGATGCCGCAGCGGCGATGCAGGCGGTCGCAGCACAGCTTTACCGGTAAGAGCGCCGATTTTTCGCAGAAAAATCGTGGCCCCAAGAATTTATGCGAAACGATTTTTCTGCGAAAAATCAGGTCGCTACAGCCGATAAAACTGCGCTGCGGTGCCGCCGTAAATGCGCGCTTGTTCGGATGGCGTCAGATGATCTGTCAGGCTATGGGCCGCCGACAGCCAGCCATCATATTCCGCCCGCAAGCGGCAAACCGGCCAATCAGACCCCCACATAATCCGGTCCGGCCCAAACACCCGCAAAATATGATCGACATAGGGGTGCAGGGTTGCCACCGACCAGTCAGGATTGGCCTCGGTGATCAGGGCCGAGAATTTGACGAAAGCCCCCGTCTCACCTGCCAAACGCGCCATTCCTTCGGCCCAAAAGGTGAAGTTTGCCGAATTATGATCGCGGATTTGCGGTTTCATGCAGTGGTCAATCACCACGCGCAAGGTTGGATAGCGCTTCAAGACCGTCAGGAAATTGCCCAAATGGCGCGGAAAGCCCAAGGCGTCGAGGGTCAGGTCCAGATCGGCCAAAGCGGCATAGCCCCACTGCACATCGGCGCGCAGCATCCAAGTGTCGTCGGGGATGTCTTGGATCATCGGGCGCACGCCCTTGAACTTCGGATGGGATTTGAGCCGTTCTAGTACCCGCAGATCAGTTGGTTTTTCGAAATCCACCCAGCCCACCACCCCTTTGATAAAGTCGGCCGCGTCGGCCAGACCCAGCATATATTCCGTCTCGGCCACGGTGGCGGCGGCTTGCACCAGAACCGTCCCGTCAATCTGGTGGCGCGCCAAGGTGGCGGTCAGGTCTGACGGGCGATAGACCAGATCCAGCACGGGGTCGCCTTTGGGCATCCAGTCGTAATCGCCCCGTGCGGGGTTCCAGAAATGTTGATGGCTGTCGATTTTCATCATTTAACTCCCGTCGGGGCATCGGGGCGCATCAGGCCTTGGGCCTTAAGATCCTGCCACAGTTCGGGCGGAATGACGGCACTTGCGGCGCGCAGGTTCGCATCAACCTCGGCCACGCCCTGAGCGCCGGGAATGATCGAGACGACGGCGGGATGCAGCAGCGGAAACTGAAAGGCCGCATCGACCAGCCGCACCTTATGCGCCGCGCAAACCGCTTCAATCTGGGCCACTTTGGCCAAGACCCATTCGGGGGCAGGGTTGTAATTGTAAAACGCGCCGGGCCGTGCGCCCGTGGCCAAAACGCCAGAGTTATAGGGCCCGCCGATCACAATCCCCACACCGCGGGCAAGGCAAAGCGGCAAGAAACTGTCCAGCGCCTCTTGCTCTAGCAAGGTATAGCGGCCCGCCAGAAGGAAGATGTCAAAATCGCCGCGTTCGACCAGCCACTGGGCGGGTTGCCATTCGTTGATCCCCGCACCAAAGCCGCGGATCACGCCTTGGTCGCGCAGCGCCACAAGGGCCTTATAGCCGCTGGCCATGAATTCATCCAAACGGGCCTGCATCGCCTCGGCCGAGCCATGGGTGAAGATATCCAGATCATGGGCGTAGATCAGGTCGATCCGGTCCAGCCCCGTGCGTTCCAGCGTAAACTCGACTGATCGCATGACGCCGTCATAGGAATAGTCAAAAATCTCTTTGCGGTTGGGCACATTGAACCACTTGCCGATCCCGTCGCGCAGTTCGCCCGCGCGGGTGGGGCGCAACAGACGCCCGACTTTCGACGATACGATAAACCCCGACCTGCCCGCCAAGACGCGGTTCAGGCGGGTTTCTGATTGCCCCAGCCCATACAGGGGGGCTGTGTCAAAATACCGCACCCCGCCGTCCCATGCGCGGGTCATGGTCGCGTGCGCCTCGTCGCCCGAGACGGGGCGATACAGCCCCCCGACCGGCGCTGTGCCAAAGCCCAGTTCGGTAAATTGCAAGGCGCCCTTGCCCAAACGATCCCAAACCCGTGTCTTCAATTGCAACTCTCCCTGCGGCGTGGCTAACATGCTAGTATGGTTCTGCACGCTTGTGCAGTCTTTTGCGGCACATCGGGGGGAAAGATGCGAAATTTTGCGACAGTGTTTGGCCAGACCAAGCCGGTGATTGGCATGGTCCATTTGGGCGCCTTACCGGGCAGCCCGCTTTACGACGAAAAGGCGGGAATTGCGGGGCTGTTAAGTGGGGCACGGGCCGATCTGCGCGCGTTGCAAGCGGCAGGGTTTGATGCCGTGATGTTTGGCAATGAAAACGACCGGCCCTATGAGTTTGCCGTCGACACCGCCTCGACCGCCACGATGGCGGCGGTGATCGGGGCGCTGCGGTCCGAGATCACGGTGCCCTTTGGCGTGAACGTGCTGTGGGACCCGATGTCCACCGTGGCCCTTGCCGCCGCCACCGGCGCGCATTTCGTGCGCGAGATTTTTACCGGCACCTATGCCAGCGACATGGGCCCTTGGACGCCGAATGCGGGTGCTGCCATGCGCTACCGCAACCGTCTGGGCCGTGCCGATCTGGCGATGCTGTACAACGTAAGTGCTGAGTTTGCTGACAGTCTTGACCGCAGGCCCTTGGCCGACAGGGCAAGGTCGGCAGTCTTTTCCTCGATCCCCGATGCGGTGCTGGTGTCGGGTGCCATCACCGGAGAGGCGGCGGCGATGAGCGATCTGGAAGCCGTCAAGCGCGTGCTGCCCGATACACCCGTTCTGGCCAACACCGGTGTCAAACATTCGACTATCGCCGATGTCTTGCGCGCCGCGGATGGCTGCGTGGTCGGATCGGCGTTGAAATACGATGGCCACACGTGGAATGCTATCGACCCTGACCGCGCCTTGGATTTCATGGCGAAAGCCCGCGCCGCGCGGGGTGGCAAATGACGGCCGGTTTGCGCGCTGATCTTAAGGCGCTGATGGCCGTTCCGGGCCTGTCTGGCCACGAGGAACGCGTGGCCGCTTGGCTGCGCGCTCAGCTAGACGCCTTGGGCCTGCCCAACCGCACCGACCGCTTGGGCAATCTGATCGCCACGATTGCGGGCGATCCGGCCAAGCCTTCGGTGATGATCTTTACGCACATGGACCAGTTGGGTTTCTTTGTGCGCAAGATCGAAGCCGATGGTTTGATCAGGGTCGAACGCATGGGCGGTGTCAGCGAACGCGCCATGGCCGCGCAAGAGGTAACGCTGTGCGGCACCCAAGGTGACATTGCGGGCATCATCATGAACAAGGCCCATCACGCCACCACGCCAGAGGAAAAGTATAAAGTCCTCACCGCGCCCGAGATTCGCATCGACACCGGCCATGGCAGCAAAGCGGCGGTCGAAGCCGCAGGTATCCGCATCGGCACCCCCGTGGTTTACGCGCCCCGCGTGATCGAACTGGCGGGCGAGCGGATCGCAGGCACCTCGGTTGACGACCGCGCGGGCTGTGCGGCGCTGCTGGCCCTTGCGCGCGCCCGCAAGGGCCGCACAGGGCCGACGCTGCATCTGGTCTGGTCGGTGCAAGAGGAATTCAACCTGCGCGGTGCGGCGGTTGCAGCGCAAAACCTGCACCCTGACATTGCGATCCAGATCGACCTGATGCTGGCCACCGACACGCCCGACATGGCCGATCGGGGTGAAATGGTGATGGGCGGTGGGCCGGGAATCAGCCTGTATTCCTTTCACGGGCGCGGCACCTTGAACGGGGTGATCCCGCATCCGGCATTGGTGTCTTTGATGGAACAGACAGCCGATGCCCTTTCGTTGCCCCTGCAACGTTCAGCCCAAGTGGGGGTGCTGACGGACCTAAGCTATGTGCAGCTTTTGGGCGACGGCGTGGCCTCGATCGACGTGGGCTTTCCGATGCGCCATTCGCATTCCACGGTGGAATGCTGCGATCTGCGCGATCTGGCGGGCCTTGTACGGCTGCTGGACGGCGCATTGGACCGAATCCCTGCGGGTATGAAGCTGGAGCGTGACTGACATGGCCCTTACCCTTGGCATCGACATCGGCACCTTTGAATCCAAGGGCGTTCTGGTGGACGAGGTGGGCCGCATCGTGGCCCAAGCCGCGCGCCCGCACGAGATGATCGTGCCCCGCGCCGGCTGGGCCGAACATCGCGCCGAGGCGGATTGGTGGGGCGATTTTGTCTTTATCACCCGCGCTTTGTTGGCCCAATCGGGGGCTGATCCCAAGGATATCAAATGTGTCGCTGCCTCGGCCATCGGGCCTTGTATGCTGCCGTTGGATGCGGGTGGACACCCTTTGATGAACGGCGTGCTCTACGGCGTTGACACGCGCGCTGCCGACGAGATCGAATTTTTGAATGCCCAAATCGGGGCCGAGACGATTTTGCAACGCTGCGGCAATGCGCTGACCTCGCAAGCGGTCGGCCCCAAGATCTTATGGCTGCGCCGCCAAAGGCCCGAGCTTTGGGCCAAGACCGCCAAGATTGTCACCTCTACCACCTACCTTACATGGAAGCTGACCAACCGCTTTGTGATCGACCATTACACCGCCGCCAACTTCGCCCCGCTTTATGACATCGCCCGCCAAGACTGGTGCTTTGATCTGGCCGACATCTGCTCTGCCGCGATGCTGCCCGAACTGATGTGGTCGGGCGAAGTTGCGGGCCATGTGACCGAAGCGGCTGCGCGTGAAACTGGCCTTGCGGTCGGAACACCTGTCACTTGCGGCACCATTGATGCCGCGGCAGAGGCCGTGTCGGTCGGCGTGGCAGAACCCGGTGACATGATGATGATGTATGGTTCGTCCATCTTCATCATTGAAATCGCCCAAAAGCGCCTGACCGACCCGCGCCTGTGGCATGCACCGTGGCTGGTGGCGGGGCAACATGCGGCAATGGCGGGGCTTGCGACATCGGGCACGCTGACCCATTGGTTCCGCGACCACTTCGCCCGCGATCTGCCCAAAGACACTGCCTTTGCCACCTTGACGGCTGAAGCCGAGGCCACCCCACCCGGCGCCAATGGCTTGATCTGCCTGCCATATTTTTCCGGCGAGCGTACGCCCATTCACGATTCCCACGCCAAGGGTGCCTTCTTTGGCCTGAACCTGACGCATGACAGGGGGGCGATGTACCGCGCAGCTCTGGAAGGCATCGCTTCGGCCACGCGCCACATCACCGACACCTATGACGAAGCCGGCAGCCCCCCCCGCCGCGTGCTGGCCGTGGGCGGTGGCACCAAGAACAAGCCGTGGATGCAGGCCACGTCGGATCTGACGGGCTTGGATCAAAGCGTGTGTGGCATCACCACGGGGGCAAGCTACGGTGACGCCTATCTGGCAGCCCTTGCCGTAGGTTTGGCCCAGCCCGGCGATATCGCCCGATGGAACCCGGTTGACTACACCGTCCCCGCCCAAAGCCACGCCGCCTATGCCCGCCAATACCCGATCTTCCGCGCGCTTTACGCGCAAACCAAGGATTTGATGGCAGCCCTATGAGGTATGACCTTCTCACCCCGCATCACCTGCGCCAAGCAATTGCAGCCAATACCCCTCTGGTCATGGCGATTGGCGTGCAGGAATATCACGGCGAACATCTGCCACTTGGCGTGGATCTTCTGGCCGTCACCCGCTGCCTTGATCGACTTGAAGCACAGGCCCCCGACCGCCTGATCATCTTGCCCGCCTTCGCCTATGGCGCGGCCAGCCATGCCGTGGCTGGCCCCAAAAGCGGTTCGCTGCATGTCGATGCGCAAACCTTGCTGCCCATGGCGCAAGCGCTTTTCGCAGCCCTGCTTAAAGTGGGATTTCGCAACATCCACGGCATCATCCACCACCAAACCGAAAACTTCGCCCAAGGCATGCCCACCGATCTGGCCTTTCGCCTCGCCGCGCGCCAAGCCGTCTTTGCCCATCTGGAAACGACCCAGGGCGAAGGCTGGTGGGGGGCGCCCACGATGGATAACTATTACGAAGGCCATGCCGCAGGCGACAACCCGTTCAACTGGATCCGCATCCACCCCTTGATGCCGCCGCAAGTGGCGCAGCACTTCCCCTTTGACCACGCCGGCGAAGGCGAAACCGCCCTGATGCTGGCGCTTGCCCCCGAAACGGTCGAGGCGGCGCGCATGGCGCAAAACACCGCATGGTACACCCAAACCGCCCCAAAGGCGACCAAAGCCCAAGGTGAGGCGGGTGTGGCGGTGATCTTAGACCACCTTAAAACGCTTCTTGATCTCTAACCCCTTGCCCTTTGAAGATATACTCCACGGGAGGTCCGGAGGGTGTGAAACCCTCCGGGGCCACAGATGCAAAGGTTGGCGATCCTATACAGGCGGAAGATCCATCACGCCCTTTTTCAGGACAAAGCAGCCATAAGGCCCGCTGTCTGAGGTGCGGATGATGGCAAAGGCCCGCTTGGCGGTGTCGTAAAAGGCGAACCGCTCTAAGGGGTTCAGCGCAATCTCGCGCCCTTCGATGCGCGAACAGGTCGCCTGCATTTGTGTGAACAGCGGCAACACTTTGTCGGGGTCTCCCACCACCTGCATCCGTGCCACGGGGGCGGGCACAAAGGTGTCCAAAGGCATCAAGCTTAAAATAGCCTCGGCTGCGGCCAAAAGGTTGCAGCCCGACATATCGACCAATTTGCCATAAGTGGTTTGCTTGGCAATGGTCACAGCCGGATGGTTTACATCGCAGATCACCAGATCATCGCCGTGCCCCATCAGCATCAGCACATGCACGATCTCAGCACTCAACCGCTGGTCAATGCCCTTCAACATGTCTGAACCCCCTGAATTTTCGCAGAAAATTCGTAGCTTCGATTTTTCTGCGAAAAATCACGCTTCACTTCACCGCTCCGGCAGCCATGCCTTTGATGATGAACCGTTCCAACCCGATGCCGATGATGATCAAAGGCAAGATCGCAGCAAAACTCAGCGCGGCCATGGACCACCACGAAATCCCTTGCGAACCGGTTTGGCTAGCGACCATCACTGGCAGCGTGTTGGCATAGGTCGAGGTCAGAAGGGCCGCAAAGAAATACTCGTTCCAAGTCAAAACCAACGACAAGATCAGCGCCGCCATCATGCCGGGCAGGGCAATGGGCAGGATGATGGTCAAATATGCACCCCAGATCGTTTGGCCATCGACCATGGCGGCCTCTTCCAACTCGGTTGGTATGCCTGCAAACTGATCTCGCATGATCCAGATGACGATGGGCAGGACCGAAAGGGTATACAGCAAGATCAATCCGATCTGGGTATCAAGCAGAGCAAGCTCCCGGTAAAGAACCAAGAAGGGCAGGGCCAGAACCACCGGCGGCAGGATCAACTGGCTGAGGAAGAAAAACGAGATATCGGCATTCTTCATCCACAAAAACTTATAGCTGAACCGGCTTAGCCCATAGGCCGCCAAACTGCCCAAAGCCACCGCCAGCAGTGACGAGCTGACCGAGATCACCGTCGAATTGTAAAACCGACGAAGAAACTCTCCGCGCACAGTGGACTGTTCAAAGATTGTACTCGGCGATAGGCCAAGCGACTTCCAGCCTAGCCATTTGGGCGTAAAGTCCCACCAAGGCACAAGGCTGCCCTTCATCACATCCGGCGCCATTTTGAACGAGGTCGTAATCGTCCAGTAAATCGGAAACAGCGCCACGATGGCCCAAAAAATCAACAGGCCATAGATAACAACTCGCCCTGTCCACCACTTGGCGCGGAAGGTGCGGTCAGCGGCGCTGTCGTGAAAGATCTGTGTCGTCATGTCAGTAACTCGATTTCATATAGCGATCCGCGGCTTTCATCAGCAGCGTCATGGCCACGATGATGATCGCCAGATAAACCATGGCCAACATTGTGCCGTAGCCCACATTCGAACGGTCACGGTATTCGCGGAAGATGAAACTGGTCACCGTGTCGGTCGCACCACCCGGCCCCCCCGATGTGACGGTGATCACGATATCTGCCAGCTTAAGCTTGAAGATCAACCGGATCAGAACCGCGGTGATGGAAACAGGCAACATCAAGGGAAAGGTCACCTCCCAAAAAGCCCGCCATCCGGTGGCACCGTCCACCCGTGCTGCTTCTTGCAATTCTTTGGGGATGGCCTGCAATCCGGCCAAAATCATGATCATCATGAAGGGAATAAACGTCCACGCATCCATCAGCATCATGGTGGATTTGGCGATCCACGGGGATGAGAAGAACGATGGCTCTGCCCAGCCCAGATGCTTCATCAGATTGGCCAAGGGGCCAAAGCGGGTTTCCATCATCGATTTGCCGATCATCCAAGACACGGCTACGGGCGACAGCATCAAGGGCATCAAGAAGGCCACGCGGAAAAACTTTTGGCCGCGGATATCGGCGTTCAGCATCAAAGCCAGCGCAAAAGCCACCACATATTCGGGCAGGATCGCCAGCACATACCAAACCATATTGGTCAGCGCGTTCCAGTAGAACGGATCATGCCACATCTGCACCAAGTTTGCCACGCCGTTGAAATGCCGCCCATCCAGCGAAGACAGGTTCCAGTCTGAGAAGGCAATGACCAGCCCGAAAAGCAACGGAAAAACAGTCAGCGAAACCACAAAAAGGGCGGCGGGCAGCACAAAAAGAATGCGTTTGCCCTGCTCTCCTTTGGCCAGCACCTGACCCCAGCACAGGCAAGCGGCGTAAAGCACATAGGCATAAAGCGTGGGACGCCAGTTGGTAAAGCCAAAGTCAAACCCGCCCCAAGCCTGCAACGTCTGCGCCAGCGCCACCAGCACCAAAACTGCCGGAGAGCCCCAGATCAGCGCCAGGCCAAGGTTGCGCCGTGTCGGGCTGATGTTGTCACTTGCCACAACATGAAGAAGATCGCCTTCGCTCATCAAAAATCCACCCAGCTTGCCTAGACCTACGTTAGCGAAACGGTGCCCACAGACAAGAGGGGAACTGTGCCCTCCGACCCATTGTCAGCGCGCGCGCGCTTGACGTGTTCAAAGCGCTTTTCCGTGCCGGAATCATCCCATTTCTTGCCAAATTTTCCCAAAAATGCTGCAAAAATTTGTAAACAACGCAAAGTTGCTTTTGTCCGCCCACGTGAAGAAAAACCTTTAACTTAATGATAAATAACAGGTTAAAAACACTGGCTATACAAAGTACTTGCGGATTCTGGCAGATGTGTATCGATAAACTTACAGTTGTAAATGTTCCGATATGGTGACACATTGACCTTGGGCGAGGCGGCAGTCTGGGCTGTGTTTCAACGTCACCGCGCCGGGCGGAGGGAAAGTCGTCAGTCCGTCCAAGCAAAATAGACGACGAGGGCACGGAGGAAATTTCAATGTCCAACGATCCTAACAAGGTCTGGCCGACCGGCCTGACCCTGAGCGAAGCTGAAGAAGTTCACAGCTACCTCATCGACGGCACCCGTGTGTTTGGGGTTATTGCCCTGATCGCACATATTCTGGTGGCCGTTTCCACCCCGTGGCTGGGCTAAGGGGCGCATCATGAACAACGCAAAGATGTGGCTTGTGGTCAGCCCGAATATCGGCGTTCCGCTGTTCCTTGGGGCAGTGGCCGTCGGCTCTTTCGCCGTCCATGTGATGGTGTTGAGCAAAACCCATTGGTTCGAAGACTTCGCGTCGGGCAAGCCCTTGGGAACAACCGCTTCGGTCATCTTGCCGACAGACGGCTTGGCACCTGCAAATGCAGCCTACCTTGCCCCTGGTTCGCAAGACGTGCTTGTCGTGATGCCCGATGGCACCACAGCGCATGCGGTCCTGCAGGCTCCCGTTGCAGCGGGAACTTTGAACTAGCTGACATCGCCCCGGTTTTCGGGGCGATACGGCGTCAGGTGTGGGGCCTCGTGTCCTCCGGCATGCGGGCCCCACCCGTCCTTTTCACGTGCGGCTAAAGCCGTGCGTTTTGCAAGAATGGCCCGGGAAAGATGATCAGCATCAAAAGCTTTGCCATCCGCAAGATTTCAGCCTTTGGCATGAAATACCTGCCCTTCGCTGATGCCGCGAGCGAGGCTGTGCCTTTGTCGCGCTTGCTGCGGCTGTCGTTGTTTCAGGTGACGGTGGGTATGGCGCTGGTGCTGATGGTGGGCACGCTCAACCGGGTGATGATCGTTGAGCTGAACGTGCCGGCAACGCTGGTGGGGGCAATGTTGGCCTTGCCTTTGGTCTTTGCGCCGTTTCGCGCGCTGATCGGGTTTAAATCTGACACATTCAAATCGGCTTTGGGGCTTCGGCGGTTGCCCTATATTTTTAAGGGCACCATGCTGCAATTTGGCGGCTTTGCGATCATGCCCTTTGCTTTGCTGGTCTTGTCGGGCTACGGCAAAGCGGCCCAAGCCCCGCATTGGATTGGCGAAGTGGCGGCGGCCTTGGCATTTTTGTTGGTAGGGGCGGGTGTGCATATGGTTCAGACCGTGGGTCTGGCCTTGGCGACCGATCTGGTCGAGGAAGACGATCAACCCAAAGTCGTGGGCCTGATGTATGTCAGCCTGCTGGCGGGCATGATCGTCAGCGCCTTCATCTATGGCGCGGCACTGGAAACCTATTCCCCGCTGCGCTTGATCCAAGTGATCCAGGGTTCGGCCCTCTTGACCGTGGTGTTGAACGGCCTGGCCATGTGGAAGCAAGAGGCCCGCGACCGTGTGCGCGGGAATGCCGTGCGCACCACCGAACCCAGCTTTGCCCAAGCTTGGGCCCGTTTGTCCGAACGCCCCGGTTTGATGCGGCTATTGGCGATTATCGCCTTTGGCACTGCCGGATTTGGCATGGCCGATGTGCTGATGGAACCCTTTGGCGGCCAAGTCTTGCAGATGAGTGTCGCGGAAACAACACGTTTGACTGTCTATCTGGCCATGGGCACCCTTGTGGGCTTTACCATGGCATCGCGGTGGATGGGGCGGGGCGCAAGGCCAATTGATGTGGCGATTTATGGCGCACTGATTGGCGTTCCGGCCTTTGGCCTGATCATCCTGTCAGCCCATCTTTTGTCGATTGCCGTGCTGATTGCGGCCACTTTGGCCGCAGGCTTTGGCGCGGGCTTGTTCGGCCACGGGACTTTGACCACCACGATGCGCACTGCCCCGCGCGACCAGATCGGGCTATCGCTGGGCGCTTGGGGGGCGGTGCAGACCACCTCGGCGGGGGCCTCGATTGCCGTGGGGGGCTTTTTGCGCGACCGCTTGCAAAGCGGCAGCGCGGGGGCGCATTCCTCTAGCGCATATATTCCGGTATTTTGCCTTGAGATTGGGCTTTTGGTTTTGGCCCTTTTGCTGGCCTTTCCGATCTTTGGGCGGGCAGGGCGCCCCAATGATGCCCAAAAAACCGCGCAAGACGGCTTTGCCAAGAGCAATGCCGGTTGACAGATGACAAAGCCAAGCCAGACTAAACCCAACTTATGACAAAGGGAGAAGGTGCCACATGACAACGATCATCACCCGACTTTACGCCGATAAGGCCACCGCAGAGACAGTCGCCGCTGCCCTTGTCAGCGGTGGATTGACGGCTGACACCATCAGCGTGATCAGCCATGCCGATGCTGCCGCGATGAATGCCGCCCGCGTGCCGTCGGCCTCGGCAGCCAAATATGCCGCCGCTATGACGGGCGGGCAGGCGCTTTTGGTGGCCGAGGTTGGGTTTAACCCCGTGGGTGCTGCCCGTAAGGCCGCCAAAATCGTCGGGCGCACCGCCTCGATTGCCTGCGGTGTGCATGACGAAGATGCCTATATCGCTGAATCTGTCGATCCGGCCTATGCCACTTCGGTGATCAAGGGCGGCGGTTTGATGCTGACCAACGAACACGCCAGCCTGCCGCATGGCTTCATCCTTAGCAAAAATCCGATTTCGCGCAACCGTCCAAAATCGGCGGTCATGCGGGGCGGGGCTTATATGTCCAAAGCTTTCTGGCCGATGAAACTGGTGACAACACCAGCCTCAAAACGCTCGGCCATATCGGGCGGCAAGTTGATGTCGTCGATCTTCGGTTTGGTCACGATTTACCACCGCTAAGCGGATCGAACCAACCCAACCCAACCCAACGGCGCAGTCAAACCCTGCGCCGTTTTTTCATGTCTCAACGGGCACAAAGAAAAAGCGCGCCGGTTTCCCGGCGCGCTTGTCTGGATGCGTTGGATGGGCCCAAAGGCCCATCCGGCCCGATCACAGGCCCAAAGAGGCCTTGTAGAGGGCGATCTGACCATCGCGACCGATCTGGTCGGTGATCTTTTCCCAAGCGGCGGCAATCGCATCGGCGGTTTCTTGTGCCGATTTGTAGGTGCCTGCATAGCCCTTGGCCAGTTCGTCCTCGGCGACCGAGTAGTACTGGAAGATGCCGGGGATACGCGGTTCAATCGCAGCGTTCGGGTGGTTGTAGCTGTCCGCGTTCGAGCCGAGGTAATCTGCCACAAAGTCCTTGTCGTACCCTGCTGCAGCCCATTCGTCATACGAGAAGTGGCTGTTGCGATAGGGCTGGAAGCCCGAGGGGTAAGCCGCAGTCCACAGCGAGATGTCTTTGCCGCCCAGATGGGCTGCTGCAGACCATGCTGCCTTGCGCTTCTTCTCGTCGCCCGACACGCGGCTGGTCACATAGATGCCCCAGCCCAGATAGGCCATGTTCGGGGCAAAGTTGCCGCCCTCGGGGGTTTCCCACTCACCCGTCTGTGAGTTGTAGACCTTTTCCGAACCCGGGTTGATCGAGAAGCCCACAACGTCACCCACAACCGACGAGTCGGAGGTTTTGGCGTTGGAACCCACGTCGCCCCACCAGCAGATGCCCGAACCCGTGCCAGCCAAGAACTGCTGGAACGCGGTTGTGCCGGGGTCGGCGTTGATCTGGTCTGCGGGCAGGTTCGGGATGTTGTCCATCACGTCCTGGATTGCCTGCACCCAAGCCGGGTTGTTGACGCGCGGCTTCATTGTGTCGGGGTCAAACAGCCATGCCGGATCGGACGGATGCTTGGCATAGGCCGAAGCGCGGTCTTCAAGGAAGTAGAAGCCAAAGCCACCCCAGCCTTTCAGCGGGTCAAGGTAACCTACGGCGTCTTGACCTGTCAGCGGGTCTTTTTGGCCCTTCACGGCGGCAGAGTAAGCGTTCACGCCCTGCCAAGTGGTTGGGGCTTCGGCCATGCCCGAGATCGAGCCTTCGCCGAAATAGTCTTTGCGGTAAGCGAACGTGTGGCAGTCGCCGTCAACCGTGATGCGGTAGGTCTTGCCAGCCCAAGTGCCGACTGGCGCTTTGAGGTAGTTCACATAGTCGTCCATGTCGATTTGGGCTTTGACCCAATCGGGCATCTCGTCCAGCAGGCCTTTGCCGGCGGTGTCACCCTCGAAGGGCGCGCCCATCTCGACGATGTCGAAGTCAACCGTGCCGGTGGCAATCGCTTGCTGCAGGCGGGGGTTATAGTCAGCCTGGGCCAAGTCGATCCAGTTGATCTTGGCACCGGTGTATTTTTCCCACGAGGCTAGGAAGCCACGGAACAACAGGTTGTGCAGGTTCTGGTTGTTCAGCCCCATGAAGCTCAGCTCGACACCGGCGAACTCGCCTTCGGCGACGTTCGCTTTGGTGGCGCCCAAGCAAAGTTCGCCCACCTTTTGCCAATCGGCATCCGTCGGAGAGCCATTGCCCACGCCCGGAATGGCCAAGATCTGCTGGCGCAGATCGTCTTGGGCCATAGCGGCTTTGGCACCGATCAGGCTGCCCATCATCGACAAGGCGCCAACCGAAGCGGCCCCCTTCAGCACGCCACGACGGGTCAGACCCGAATTGACGATATGGTTGTAGAGTTCGACCTTCATTCATTCCTCCCAAAATGTTTCCGCGTCAGGCGGCAGGTTCTGGACTTGGAAAGCTGGTCTGACCCAAGCGGGGCCCGTGTTATAAGCTTTGCTTTCCGCACCCTAGGGTCCAGACTCGTCTAGACTTGGCGTGACTTTCCCGCGAGTGCGCGCACAAGTCAAGCATCTAACATGTTAGCGTGCTAGATGATGGACAGCGCTGCAACGCTGAGGTACGAATTTGCAAAGCTTGGTTTTCTAAGCAAGGTGTAAGAGACGTTCGGGAGGAATTATGGCCGAAGTCAGGATCCGCGATCTGACGAAATCTTATGGTGCAATGCAGGTCGTCCATGGGGTGAATGTCGATATTCAGGATGGTCAATTCGTGGTGCTGGTTGGCCCGTCGGGCTGCGGCAAATCCACGCTTTTGCGCATGATTGCGGGCCTAGAGGGTATCAGCGGCGGCACGATTTCCATAGGCGACCGCGTGGTCAATAACCTGCCGCCGGCCGAGCGCGACATCGCGATGGTCTTTCAAAACTATGCGCTTTACCCGCACAAGACAGTGGGGGCCAATATGGGCTTTCCGCTAAAGATGGCGCGGATGGACAAGGCCGAGATTGAAACCCGTGTGAACCGAGCGGCCGATATCTTGGGGCTGAAGCCCTATCTTGACCGCTATCCCCGCGCCCTATCGGGGGGGCAGCGCCAGCGCGTCGCCATGGGCCGCGCCATCGTGCGCGACCCGCAGGTGTTTTTGTTTGACGAGCCTTTGTCGAACCTTGACGCCAAGCTGCGCGTGCAGATGCGTTCGGAAATCCGCGAGCTGCACCAGCGTTTGGGCACGACCACCGTCTATGTGACCCATGACCAGATCGAAGCGATGACCATGGCCGACCGCATCGTGGTGATGCGCGATGGCCGCATCAGCCAAGTCGGCGCGCCGTTGGAGCTGTACGACCGGCCGATCAACACCTTTGTTGCGGGCTTTATCGGCTCGCCCTCGATGAACCTGATCGCCGGTGAGGTGGCGGGGGATCGTTTTAAGGCGGGCGGCATTGATCTGCCGATGCCTGCGGGGGCGACGATCGCCCAAGGCACCAAGCTAACCTACGGCATTCGCCCTGAACATTTGACCCTGGCTGACAGCGGCCAGCCCGTCACGGTGGTGGTGGTCGAACCCACGGGGGCCGAAATTCATCTGGTGCTGCGCGCAGGCGAGGTGGAAATGACGGCCGTTGTGCGCGAACGCCAAGCCTTCCAACCCGGCCAAACGCTGCACATCGCCCCGCTGCCCGGCATGGTGCATTTGTTTGACGAAGCCGGAGACCGCATCGCATGACCCGCACGATCCTTTGTTTTGGCGATTCCAACACCCACGGCACCCGCCCCATGCCCAGCCTCGACGGGGCAGGGCGGTTTGATCACGCCGCACGCTGGCCTTCGGTGATGGGCAAGGCTTTGGGGCCGGAGTATGAGGTGATCAACGAAGGCCATCCGGGCCGCACCACCGTGCTGGATGACCCGATGACAGGCGAATACCGCAGCGGCATTCGCGTGCTGCCCGCGCTTTTGGAAAGCCACAAGCCCTTGGATCTGGTAATCTTGAAGGTGGGCACCAATGATTTGAAAAGCTGCTTTCACGTCAGTGCCGCCGACATCGCCTTTTTCATTGACCGACTTGTGCGCATGATCCGCTCCGCAGGGGCTGGCCCCAACGGGGCCGCGCCTCAGATACTCGTCGTGGCCCCCCCGCCGATCCTTGAGGTGGGCTGTCTGGCCGAGATGTTTGCCGGTGGGGCGGTTAAATCGCATGGGTTGGCCGCAGCGATCCAGTCGATGGCAAACCGCCTGCAGACCGGCTTTTTTGATGCCGGCCGTGTCATTGCGGTTAGCCCCGTTGACGGTATTCACTACGAAGCTGAAGCCCAAGTGCAACTGGGCCTTGCCATGGCCAAAGCCGTGTGTGCTCAACTGGCCTGACAGGCTTGTGCCCAAAACCTTTCGCCTGCGCCCAAGGGCTATTCAGGCAACCCTTTAGGAGGAATGATGCTTAAGAACCTCGACAACCGCCTAAACGCCGAAGTGCTGTATGCGCTGCGCGCCATGGGCCACGGTGACACGCTGGTGATTGCGGACACCAACTTTCCGTCCGATTCCATCGCCCGCCAAACCGTTCTGGGCGAGCTGTTGCGGATGGACAATCTGACTTGTGCCGAGGCGGTGGAAGCGGTTTTGTCGGTGCTGCCGCTGGATACCTTTGTGGACGACTTTGCTGGCCGCATGGAAGTGGTGGGCGCGCCGGACAAGATCGAACCCGTACAAGCCGAGGTGCAGGCCAAGATCAACGCTGCCGAGGGCCGTGTGCGTGAGATGATCTCGATCGAGCGGTTCGATTTTTACGACCGCGCGCGCGAGGCTTATGCCGTGATCCAAACCGGCGAGCGGCGGTTTTATGGCTGCTTTATCTTGCGCAAAGGTGTGATTGCGCCGGATGCGGTTGGATCGGTTCACTAGCATGGGCCGCGTTGTCATCCTTGGCGTCTTTGTTGCTGATACCGCCTACCGCGCGCCGCGCCAGCCCAAACTGGGCGAGACGATTATGGGCAAAAGCTTTGCCTTGGGGCCGGGGGGGAAAGGGTCGAACCAAGCCGTGGCAGCGGCCATGGCGGGGGCCGAGACGCATTTTATCAGCCGTTTGGGCAAAGACCCCTTTGCCGATATGGCGCTGGCAACGTGGGCCAAGGCGGGGGTGACACCGGCCATCACGCAAGACCGCAACAGTTACACGGGGGCGGCTTATATCTTCATCGAAGATGCCACGGGCAACAATGCCATCATCATCGCACCGGGTGCTGCCGCCGATATTGCTACAGGTGATGTTGATGTGAACGCGGATCTGATCCGGTCCGCCAAGGTCTTTGTCACGCAGTTGGAACAGCCCATCCCCGTCGCTGTCCATGCGCTGAAACTGGCCCGCGCTTCAGGTGTCACCACGATCTTAAACCCCGCCCCCGCCGCCAGTCTGCCCGATGGCATGATCGCCCTGTGCGATTACGTCACCCCCAACGAATCCGAGGCCGAGGCGCTGACGGGCCTGCCTGTCACCTCGATCGCTGAGGCCGAAGTTGCTGCTCGCGCCCTGCGGGCCTTGGGGGCTGGGGCTGCGATTATCACCTTGGGCGAAAAGGGCGCGCTTTACCAAGACGCCACCCGCACCGTGCATGTGCCGCCCTTCTATGCAGGCCCCGTGGTTGAAACCACAGGTGCCGGCGATGCCTTTAACGGCGGCTTTGCGGCGGCTTTGGCCGAAGGGCAAGATCCGGTGGATGCCGTGCGCTTTGGTTCTGCCACAGCGGGCATTTCGGTCACCCGTGCAGGCACGGCCCCAGCAATGCCCGCGAGGGCCGAGATCGAGGCGCTGCTGCGGGCCTAAGCGCGGTTGATTCCCGCCCCACATCCTTCTAGGTCTTGGCCATGATCACGCAGAAGATGAAATATGCGCTTAAAGCGCTGCTGACGTTGGCTGATGAAGCCACCCAGCCCGACCCGCAAGCCTTGACGATCGAAGAGATCGCCAAGCGCTCGGGCGCGCCCAAGCGGTTTTTGGAGCATATTCTGCTGGAAATCCGCAACGCGGGCTATATCGCCTCGACCCGCGGGCGGTCGGGCGGGTATCAGATGATCAAGCCTGCGGCGGCGGTGTCAATTTCTGAACTGCTGCGGATGATAGATGGGCCGATTGCGCCCTTGCCCTGCCTGTCACGCCGCGCCTATCAGCGCTGCGAGGATTGCTCTGATGAAGACACCTGCCGCATTCGCAAAGTTTTTGCCGAGGTGTTTTGGTCGTATCTGGTGCTGATCGAAAGCCTGACCTTGGCTGATATCCAAGGATCAGCCGATAAGCAGGCGGCGGTGTTGGGCGCCTGATCGCACCCTTTGGGCTTAAGGCCGCGGTTGACGGGCGCAGGCCTATCTGGTCAGAGTCGCGCGACCAGATCGCGCCGCAAATCCCAAGGAGTCCCGCCATGAAACAAGCCCGTATGAACCGCCTTTTCGCCCCCTCGGGCCATTGTTTCGATGTGGCCATCGACCACGGCATGTTCAACGAGACCTCGTTTCTGGGCGGGATCGAGAATATGACGAAATCCATCCACACCGTGGCCAAAGCGGCACCTGATGCGATTCAACTTCCCCCCGGCACGGCCAAGATCTTGCAGGCCATCCCCGGCAAGACCCGCCCCGCCTTGGTGCTGCGCACCGATATCGCCAATGTCTACGGCACGCCCTTGCCCGCCACGCTGTTTTCCGAAGTGATCGACCGACCCGTCGAACAGGCCCTGACGCTGGATGCCGCCTGTGTTGTGGTGAACCTGCTGTTGCTGCCCAACCAGCCTGAAGTGTACCGCGCCTGCATTCGCAACGTGAACGCCCTCAAACGCGAATGCGAGATTTACGGCATGCCTTTGATGGTGGAACCCTTGGTCATGCAAGACAATGCCAAGGGCGGTTATATGGTGGATGGCAATATCGACCTGATCCTCCCGTTGGTCCGTCAAGCGGCAGAACTGGGGGCCGATATCATCAAAGCCGACCCCTGCACCCATGTGCAAGACTATCACCGCGTGATCGAAATTGCCCAAGGCCTGCCCGTGCTGGTGCGCGGCGGTGGGCGGGTGTCAGACAGCGAAATCCTCTCCCGCACGGTGGAATTGATGAAACAAGGTGCCAAGGGCATCGTTTATGGCCGCAATGTGGTGCAACACGCCCGCCCCGATGCGATCACCAAGGCGCTGATGGCCGTGGTGCATGACGGGGTGTCTGCGGATGCCGCCTTGGCGATGATGGAGGCGTAAGTGCAAGAGATCCGCTTTGCCATCATCGGCTGCGGCCTGATGGGGCGCGAGTTTGCCTCGGCCGCAGCGCGCTGGATGCATGTTTCGGGCATGAAAGCGCGGCCGAAGATTGTCGCCGTCTGCGACACCAACCCCGCGCTGATGGACTGGTTCACCGCCGCCCTTGGCCCCTTGCACTGCGCCACCGATTACCGCCAAACGCTGGCCCTGGCCGAGGTCGACGCCGTCTATTGTGCTGTGCCCCATGTGTTGCATGCCGAGATTTATCCGGCGATTCTGGCGGCCGGAAAGCATCTGTTTGGCGAAAAGCCCTTCGGGATGGACCGCGCCCAAAACCGCGTGATCATGAAGGCCATCGCGGATCATCCAGAGGTTTTTGTGCGCTGCTCCTCCGAGATGCCATTTTACCCCGGCGCGCAAAAGGTGATTGATTTTGTCACCTCCGGTGCTGTTGGTCCGATCTTAGAGGTCGAGGGGCATTTCCTGCATTCGTCCGACATCAACCCCGATAAGCCCTTGAACTGGAAGCGCATGTCCAAGATCAACGGCGACTACGGGTGCTTGGGCGATCTGGGCATGCATGTGCTGCATGTGCCGCTGCGTTTGGGGTGGAAGCCTTCGCGGGTGTCAGCCGATCTGGTCAAGCGTGTCAGCGAAAGGCCCGATGGCAAAGGGGCTATGGTCACCTGCGACACATGGGACAATGCCACAATTCACGCCCATGTGCCCCACGCCTTGGGCGATTTTCCCATGACGCTGAAGACGTGGCGCATTGCGCCTGGAGAGGCCAACTCGTGGTCGATCAAGGTCTTAGGGATGCACGGATCGGCCAGCTTCTCAACCAAGACCCCCCGCCAGTGGAGCTTTATGCGCTATACCGTTGGCGGCCCGCAGGCTTGGGCGACCGAGGATCTGGGCTATACCCCGCTTTTCCCCGCCATCACCGGCGGAATCTTTGAATTCGGCTTCACCGATGCGATTTTGCAGATGTGGGCGGCGTTTTTGGACGAGATGACGGGTGGTGATGCCAAGGGTTTTGGCTGCGCCACGCCGGCTGAAGCCGCCGATCACCACGCCGTTCTAACCGCTGCTTTGCAGGCAGGCATCGAAGGGCGCACCTTGGCGGTGGACTACGCATGACGGGCGGGATTGTCTGCGCTGGCAACTGGATCGTGGATATCGTCCATGTGATCGACCGCTGGCCGGAAAAATCTCAACTGGTGACGATCGCCAAGGAAGTGGAGGGTATCGGCGGCGGTGCGGCCAATGTGCTGCTGGCGCTGGATGCCTTTGGCGTCGATGTGCCGCTGTTTGCTATGGGGCTGGTGGGCAACGACCCGCATGGGGCGACGTGCCGAGCGGCCCTAGCCCGATCACGCGTCGATCTGCGCTGGTTGGTCAGCACGCCCAAGGCCATGACAGCACATACCCATGTCATGACGCTTCCGGGCGACAGCCGGACGTTCTTTTACCACCCCGGCTGCAATGATCTTTTGGGCGAAACCGACCTGCCGGTCGAGGCTGCCGCCCAAGCCGGAGCGAGGCTTTTCTACCTGGGCTATCTGAACCTTCTGGGGGCCTTGGATGCCTTGCAAGACGGTCAAACCGCTGCTGCGCGGGTGCTGGCGCGGGCAAGGGCTGCGGGGATGGTGACCTGTGTTGACCTTGTCTCTAAAGCCGGACCGGAGTTTGCCGCCGTGGTTGCGGCCAGCCTGCCGCAGATTGACTACCTTTTCCTGAACGAGGTCGAAGCCGCCTTGGCCACTGGCATTCCGATCTCAGGCCCCGCTGATCAGGCGGGCATCAACGCCGCAGCGCGGGCTTTGCTGGATGGCGGAGTGCACCAAGCGGTAATCATCCACACGCCCGCCTTGGGCCTTTGGGCGGCGCGATACGGGGTTGTGACCCGCGCGCCCGATCCTGTGGTGGTGATCGTCAACCCCTTGGGGGCGGGCGATGCCTTTTGCGCGGGGGTGATCTGGGGCATCCATGAGGGCTGGACGCCCGACCGCGCCTTGGCCCTTGGCCACCGTGCCGCGGCTGAATGTTTAAAGGGCGAGACGGCGACGGGCAGCATTCCCGATCTTAACGTTTTGTTAGCCGGCCTTTGAGTCACGATTTTTCTGCGAAAAATCGGGGTTCTCGTTTGAACCGTTCGGTTGATAAAATTGCGGCGCACAGTCGATCAAGCGCAAGCTTTGATTTTTCGCAGAAAAATCGTGGCCTCAATGCCGCCCTGTCAGCCAATTGCCAAACTTGGCAAAGCGCGACGGGCCAATGCCCAAACGCTCTTCGCGCCGGTCTGCCAATCGCAACAGCGTGTACATGGTATGCACGCCCAACCAGCGAAACGGCTCGCGCTCCCACACCCGCACGCGGCGGTTGACCCATGGCAGGCGGGTGATCTCGGTGTCTTTGCCCAAGACCAAATCCGCCAATGTCCGCCCCGCAAGGTTCGAGGTCGACACCCCCACCCCGACATAGCCCCCCGCCCAGCCCAGACCTGTGGCCTTGTCAAACCCCACCGTGGCACACCAATCCCGCGGCACGCCGATGACACCGCACCACGCATGTTCAATCGGATAAGCGGCGGCTTGCGGGAAATAGCGGTGTAACACCTCGGTCAAACGGCGGATGGTTTCGGCATCCGGCGCGCCGTTCTTATCCATTTTTGATCCGAATTTATACGGCACCCCGCGCGCGCCCACGGTGATGCGGCCTTCACGCGTGCGTTGGCAGTAGCAATAGGAATTGTTCAAATCGCCGATCAATTCGTGCCCATCCCAACCGATCTTGGCCCATACTTCAGGCGGCAGAATGGCCGTGGCGATTTGGGCCGAATTGAGCGGCAGCCAATCCCGTTTATGGCCCTTGAGCGTGGCGGAAAACCCTTCGGTGCCGCGCAAGATCACAGGGGCCGTGACGGTGCCTTTGGCAGTCACAACCTGGCCAGAGGTGTAAGACAAAACCTCTGTCCCCTCGACAATCCGCACCCCCGCGCGTTCCACCGCATCGGCCAGCCCGCGCACCAGTTTGGCGGGCTGAATCCGCGCCATGCCCGTGATCGACAAAGCCCCCGTCACGCCCGGCACGCTGATGCGTTGGGTCACCTCAGCTGCGGACAATTCGCGCACACGGTCCACCTCTCCCCAATGATGCCGATGCGCCAGTTCGGATTTCAGCCGCGCCATCTGCGCGGGGTTCGAGGCGATCATCAGCTCTTCAGTCGGCAAAAAGTCTGCGTCGATGCCTTGGTCTTGGCAGACACGGGCAATTTCGGCCACGGTGCCGCGCAGATGTGCTGCCATGTCGAGCACGGCTTGGCGCGATGAGGTTTTCGCATAGCGTTCATGGTCCCAAGCAAAGGTGCCCATGCACCATCCGCCGTTGCGGCCGGATGCGCCAAAGCCTGCGAAGTCTTTTTCAAGGATGATGATGTTCAGATCGGGTCTGGCCTGCTTTAAATACCATGCCGACCAAAGCCCCGTATACCCAGCACCAATGATCGCAACATCCACACTGACATCGCCCTGCAAGGCGGGACGGCGGGTTTTGGGCAGGCCGATGTCGGCGTACCAAAAGGACACATCGCCAATTTTCATCATCTCACCCGTTCACGGTCAAAAGCGCTTACCCATGCCACTTCAAACCAGCCTTGCCCCGCGCTGTAAAGGTCTACGAGCGCAAAAGACGCACGCTGTGGTGCGGCGGGGAACATGGGCCTAACCCAACTCGCCCCCAAGCCAAGTGATGAATGATGACAGGGGCGCGCGTCTGGGCCGATCTTTCGGCCAGACCAGATAGTAGCTGCCCAAGGCGCGGATTGGTGGGCCGAACAGCGGCACAAGGCGGCCTTCGGCCAAGTCGCGGTTGATCAGGAAGACTGGCAGCAGGGCTGCGCCCATGCCGTGGATGGCGGCTTGCTGCATGGTAGCGAATTGGTCAAACAGCATGGCGGGCGGGCGCAGCCCCGTGCTGCCGTGATGAGCCAACCAACGGCCCCAATCGCCCGAGCGGCTTTCTAACTGCAACAGGGGCAGCACCAACGCCTCAGACGCCGCGCCAATCGGGGCCAAGGCGGGGGCGGCGACGGCGAGGATTTCTTCGTCGGTCAGCTTCAGATATTCAACCCCCGCCCAATCTTGCCGCCCATAATGGACGGCGGCGTCAAAGCGGCTGTCGGTGAAGTCAAAAGGCTTCAGGCGGGTTGACAGGTTCACCGTCACCTCGGGGTGAAGGCTCGCGAATTTGGCCAAGCGCGGGGCCAGCCAGTGCATGCCAAAGGCGGGCAAGATGGCCAGGTTCAGCGACCCGCCGCTGGGATTGGCGCGCAAGGCAAGGGCCGCTTGATCCAGCCGATGCAAGGCAGCGCGGGCTTCGGCCACAAACTCTGCGGCGGCAGGGGTCAGGCGCAAGCGGTGCTTGTCTCGGATCAACAGGGCTACGCCCAACTGGCCCTCTAGCACCTGCAACTGGCGGCTGATCGCCCCCTGCGTTAGGTTCAACTCGGCTGCGGCGGCAGAGGCTGTGCCTAACCTATCGACTGCCTCAAGGGCCAGCAGCGAGGGGATCGAGGGCAGGTAGCGGCGGGCCAGCATATGAGGTTTCCTCATGATATGGTGAGGTCGTTTCGGTAGCTTTCTGCCCCATTCTGTGGCAGATGTCTTCAAAGAATGATGGAGAATGCCATGACCGACCGACCAAAGTTGAAAGCCAAAGATGCGCCTGATCTGGGGCGGTTTGATTGGCAAGATCCCTTCCGCCTGACCGACCAGCTGAGCGAGGAAGAGCGGATGCTGGCCGAAGCGGCGCGCAGCTATGCGCAAGAAAAGCTGCAACCCCGTGTGATCGCCGCCTACCGCGAGGAATCCAGCGACCCCGAAATCTTCCGCGAGATGGGGGCGATGGGGCTTTTGGGATCAACCATTCCCGAAGAATACGGCGGGCTTGGGTCGACCTATGTGGCCTACGGATTGATCGCGCGGGAAGTGGAGCGGGTGGATTCGGGCTATCGGTCGATGATGTCGGTGCAATCGTCTTTGGTGATGTACCCGATCTATGCCTACGGCACCGAAGCGCAGCGGCAGAAATACCTGCCCAAGCTGGCCTCTGGCGAATGGATCGGCTGCTTTGGCCTGACCGAGCCGGATGCCGGATCAGACCCTGCGGGGATGAAGACCCATGCCAAAAAGACGGCCAATGGCTATGTGCTGAATGGCGCAAAGATGTGGATCTCGAACGCCCCCATCGCCGATGTCTTCGTGGTTTGGGCCAAATCCGAAGCCCACGGCGGCAAAATTCGCGGCTTTGTGCTGGATAAGGGCACCAAGGGGCTGACGGCCCCCAAGATCGGCGGGAAACTGAGCCTGCGCGCCTCGATCACGGGCGAGATTGTGATGAAAGATGTCGAAGTTGGCGAAGACGCTTTGTTGCCCTTTGTGGAAGGGCTTAAAGGCCCGTTTGGCTGCCTAAACCGTGCGCGCTACGGCATTGCGTGGGGCGTTATGGGTGCTGCAGAGTTCTGCATGAACTCGGCGCGCCAATACGGGCTGGACCGCAAGCAGTTCGGCAAGCCCTTGGCGCAGACGCAGCTTTTCCAACTCAAACTTGCCAATATGATGACCGAAGTGTCGCTAGGCCTGCAAGCCTGCCTGCGTGTTGGGCGCCTGCTGGACGAAGCCAACGCTGCCCCAGAGATGATTTCCATCATCAAGCGCAACAATTGCGGCAAAGCGCTGGATGCGGCGCGCTGGGCTCGCGACATGCACGGCGGCAACGGTATTCAAGAAGACTACCAGATCATGCGGCATATGGTGAATTTGGAAACAGTCAACACTTATGAAGGCACGCATGATGTGCATGCGCTGATCTTGGGGCGGGCGATCACCGGGTTGCAGGCGTTTTTCTGAGTTTTTTTCAGACAACTCCCGCCGGAGGTGCCTCTGGCGGGAGTGTTTGAGCAAAGCGCATAAACAAATTATTTCAATAAATTACCAGAAATCCTTAAATTTCCGCAGACCCCAAAACGCCCCACCCCCAAAAATCTGTTTATAGGTGTTTATAACTGTTTATAACTTTTCGTTAGACGAAATGAAAACGACGACAACAGGCTAACCCATTGTCGTCGTTATAAAATTTGGTGCCCCCAACAGGGATCGAACCCGTGACCCCCTGATTACAAATGCAAAGCGTGTTGTGCGATATCAACAGGTTATGGTAAGGTTTATAAGTCATGTTTATATGTAAAGAAAGCGGTCC
>CAIMWI010000010.1 GCA_903845215.1 uncultured Rhodobacterales bacterium
AGAGACACCCGTAAACGTTACCTTTCACCGAAATGGAAGAAAGCAAGGGTTTTCATCTTGCCAAATGACCAATCTCGCCTATCATAAAACGAATTAATTTTGGTAATTCATTATAGTAAGGGTACGATCATTTTGGAATATTTTGTTCACATGGGATATAGCAAAACCGGATCTAGCTTCATTCAGTCTACCTTGGCTCTAACTAATCTTTTTAAATTTGGAATATCCTATCCTATTGACAAAGAAACTCAACAGATCGCTGCTTCCGGTAAAATAACATCAGGCAATTTTTGGCCTCGTGATGGAGCAATCGAAAATTTGATTTATGCATTAAATGAGTCCAAATTGAATAAGCTCTTGATCTCAAGTGAAGCTATATTTGACGTTATTGGTGCATCAAAAAGCAAATTTATCGAGCGACTTCGCGCGCCCTTTCCAGATACAAAGATCAACGCATTATGTTTTGTCCGCAACCCCGTGGATCATGCAATTTCCGTTTATCAACAAAAGGTAAAGCGAGGTGGTTATTGTGGATCATTCCGCGATTCGCTGTTGGAATACGACATAATCCCAAAATGCAGAACCGTATTTGGCCGATTAAAAGATGCAGATGTGTCACTTAAAGTTCTAAATTATAGCAATCATGAAAAGCAAATTGTGCCATGCATTGAAAATTGGCTTGGTCTGCCTGCGGGAACTTTGGAGACACCTTCAGTGGAACGCGTAAATCGATCCATGACCAGAGCTGAACTGAAGTTACAAGCGGAATTTAACAAATACCTAGGCAAGTTTGGCTCACATATTGTAAGCGACCCTTTATGTAATCAATTACCCAATATTAAGTCAGAAATTCCTGACATAGGCCTGAAAGATCTTTCAGCTTTCGTTGACCGGATGCGAGATGATCTTCAAAAAAACAAGTTAGAAGATTTTATGCCAACAGAAGAGGTACCACGTGTGCTAGATGCTGAGATGTATCTAGCACAATTTCCCATCTTAGATGAAAATCATGTTTTTGGTTTTTCCGCGCATCAGATCGAGATATTCGTCGAAGCCATCGCAACGAGCTTCCTCAGATTGCAAGTAGTGACAGGTCGCGACGATCTTAAATAAATTTTGATGTACTTTCTATCGACTGAAAAATGAGGAGCAAAGCAGGATCAGTGTTTCCAAAAGGGAGGCCTTTGCTTATGCTAATGATGCACCCAAATTTGATAAGGCTGCAAAAACTGCGCCAGAAACTCCAAAATCACTTACGAGCAATTTTCCGTTATAACGATTAACTGCTGAAAATTTCGTACTGCTTTAGGTGTAACAGGATTCAAAATTTAAACCTTGACCTGGCTTCACTGGTTCCCAGCAACTATAATACATCACAAAGTGAGAGAACAGATACGTGAACCGGTGACCTACGATCATCCCAACCATTTCTTTGACATAGATGTCCTATGAACAGACGTAAACTCTATCATACTCAAGATGCAATATCAGAGAACTATGCCCTAAATTCATCAAAATAAAAATCTCATCCATAGCCAACTTGCAATCCGCGGGGCCCACAGATACGCATGAAATCCATTTTCTCTTGATTGGTCCATTCAACGTCAATGAAACGCGCACCATCGCCCAATTCTGCTTCCTTGGAGCCTTCCGGCCTTTGATTGCTAAAATAATTGCTGAAGGTCGTTCGCTCATCCTCGCTCAAGCCCAAGTAATTCGCCACTTGGATGCTGACTCCGTTGATATCATTCAAAAAATCAAAATAATCGAATTCAAAAAAGTTACCGATAATTTGTGCCTATTTATCTTCCCAAGCTAAACTGCAATCAGTCCATTCACGACAATGTATATCGAATGGAGCTGCAAGCAATTTTCTAATCTTGGAAATAATGTCGTCAATGTGGCAGCGCGCACAGTGGATAAACTTGGCAGCACTATGAAATCTGTTCAGATACGGGGAAAAGTTAATGGGTTCGATGGTTGGTGTTTTATCAATAATAAATTCTGACCCATAGGTTTTCTGAAGTTACTGTTAAAATCCCAAAAATATAGAAGTAGCCATCTCATGCTCACTCATCCTAAAGAGGCCATTGCCAGAACCTTTTGCTCGCAAGCCACTGGTTTTCTGTTTGTGCACTACCCCTAAGACATCTGCTAAAAGCGGAACTAAATGCCCCTCACCAAGCCCTTTAAAATTCGTTCGTGTCAGTGCATTCCTAACGGCGGAAGTTCCTGACCGCATGGTCCCAAGAACATAGCAAATTTCTACCATTCGTCCCTCGAAAAAATGCTACGGTGATTTTTTAAAAAACAATGGCAAATAGAAATTTTCTATATGGAAAAAATTATAATGTAACTAGCTAAAATAATCAATACGTCATTTTACCACTCCTTTTACCTCGCGAAATCCTGATCGCACCCATATACCCTGCAATGCGCGGCAACCACATCTTGTACCGGCGGCACACCCGGCGAGTTTGCGGCAAGGCGCGCATGCAGACCATCTTCCGTGATGCAGCGATGTATGGTTTCCATAAGGCTAACAGGATCCCCAACATCAAACAGTATTCCGTCGAAATCGTGCCGCACCCTTTCGCCCACGCCGCCTATGTTGCTGACAACCGGCGGTTTGTTGAACATATAGGCCTCTGAAAGCGTCAGCGCGAAAATTTCCCACCAGACCGAAGGGATGATCACCCAATCAATGCGCCCCATGCGGGTGGGCAAATCTGTCATAGAATAACTGCCATTCAAGTTTACACTGATCTGCGGCGCAAGATCCGGCGCGTTCGTCATAAAGCGCTCGAACCGCTCTTTAAAAGCAGAGGATGCGTAATTCAAATTGGCGCCGTTGATATCCAACGTCAAAGGTTGCGTGTGGGTTTTGGCATAAAGTTCAAGCGCGTCAAAAACCACTTGAAGGCCTTTGACATCCACCAATTGGCCAAAAAACCCGAACCGGTTGCGCTGTGACGATGTCGCAAGCCTTTGATACGGCACGCGTGCGTCAAAGGTGGAGTAATCCTGTTGGGCGTTCGTGACGACATGAAGTTTATTGGCAGGTAGACCCCAATCCATATAGCGGCGGCGCACAAAATCAGTTGGCGCGATAAATGCGTCAAACACACGGAATGCGTGTTTCACCCAGTCTTCGCGCAATTGGAACATCTCGGGGGATATATCTGGAAAACACTGATGACAGCGCAGCGCTGAAGATCTCTGGCAAAGGGTCTTATCACTACGGCGGACCATATGTCCATCCGCCTTGCAGATGCCCAAAAACTCGTGAAGCGTTAGAACAATCTTGGCATTCGGCCGCACCCGCCGGGCGATTAAAAACAAATCAAGCCCAAAAGTCATGAAATGGTGGAAATGAATGATGTCGGGTTTTACGTCCTCAAGGAATGTTTCAAACCATTTTAGGGCCCGAATGTTCAAATTTCGATAGTTTGTGTGTTCAAAACTGTCGGACAGGAAAAGGTATTCGTTTTGGCGACCATCAAATCCGGTGATAATGGCTCCGGGCTTGAAAAGCGCCCGGTCGATATTTGGCTCGCACGACGCTAGGAAGTAAGCATCAAGTCCCGCCTTGCGGGCACCCAAAAACAGTTCATAAGCGGTCTGTTGCGCACCCCCGCGAACGAGTTCGGGATGAAACAGGCTGATCATTAAAATGCGTGGCTGGCCCATCAATCACGTTCCTTGAATTGCTTGCCCCAGTTGCGCGCAAAAAGCCACCGATTGTATAAACCCGAACCAATATGTTCAGGCTGTTTGATCGACCCCATCCCTTCGTAATGCCAATAAGACAACGCGGGATCTAACATGACGCGACCGCCCGCCTGTTTCACCCGCAAACAAAGATCGGCGTCTTCATAATGGCCAAATACATAGTCGGTCGAAAAACCCTTAAGCCGCGCATACAAAGATTTTTCCAGCACCAAAAGCGCGCCTGTCAACGCCGGAACTTCGACGGCAACGGATGCGGTCGTATCGGGGAAACCTTTTCGGAAATGTTCCACTGTCCAGATTGGCGCGCTGCACAGTGCCGATAACATTTTATCCTTTTCGAAATACATGCCTTCATGCATCACACTGCCGTCTGCATAAAATAATTTGCCGCCCACAATGTCATTTCCGGGCGGCGTTTGCCCCCAATGACGAAGGCGATCCACCGCAGCGCCATCCCGAGGGAAGACATCGGGGTTTATGATGGCGATGGTCGGCCCGCGCGCAACCGATACGCCTAGATTATTTGCATAACTAAAGCCCGCATTCTGGTTTAATCCGACGACCTGAATATCCGCCCCAAAAACATAGCTTGCCAGTTCGGCATCGCGAATAAGCACCTCCTCTAGCTCTGGGCTGTTATTGACGAAGACGAACTCGAACCCTTCAAGCGTGCCAAATTTTGAAAACTGTGAAACCAAGAGATATAAAAATTCTGGAAAGCCATAAAGAACACAGATCAGGCTGATCAAAACCTTGTCTTTGCGCCCAAAATGGCTGCTTCTTACCACTGCGCGTTGCGCAGATATCTGGCGGTGCAGCCTGCCAATGATATCGCCTAGACCGCCGTCAAGGTCAGCAAAGGATCTGGCAGTGAAATTGCCAATCACCGCGCGGCGACCAAAAGTTGCCAAGACTGTGGCGAAAAAATCAATCGAACTCTGGGGAATTTTGCGTGCAAGCGTAAAGGGTATGGCAGATTCGTTTTCAAAAACAAACGACAGGGCGATCCGATCAAAGGTTTCAGGGCAGCCAATTCCAAGCGCCCAAAACCCAAACTCACCGGGCCTGGAAACTGCCAAATGGCTGTCGACATCCGCGCGTCGGGTGCGCCCCATGACAAGTTTGGCCCGGTCCCCGGTGTCGTAATCCAGCATAGAAATTCCGATCAGGCGGGAATTGCGATCATCCACCCAACCTTCAATCAAAAAGGCACTGCCAGATACGACAACCGCATCTATCCCAAACGCCAAACCGGTGTCTTCGGCACGATGAACGCGGCTGATTTTAAGCTCGCCCAGATGTTGCGGATTTTCGACAGTGTGGATTGCGCCTTCGCTGCTTTTGATCACAGCGCCGTGCACAACGGCAAGATCTCCGGTCAAATCAAAGCGTTCCCCAAGCGGAATCGGCGCATATCCGGGTATCAAAAATTGTCCCCCCAGTGTTGTCAGAGAGACGGAAACCATCAATCCAGCGCCACCCGGAACACGAAGGCATTCGACGAAAACCTCTTCGCGCCAGATGCCATCAACGGTGTCGTTCAGCACAAATCCACCCTTGATGGGCGCATATTTGATGTGCAGAGCAATTTCGTCACCCCGACATAAATTAACATGCGCCCGAGATACCAAAGCCTCGTCACTAAAGTGGAACGTGAATGATTTCGACGTAAAATCAACAACGGGCTGAACCGATGCGCGGCCTATGCTTTGGCCGCGGACCCTGGGCTTAGACGCTTTCGCCCCGCCTGTGGGCGATGTGCCTGCTGATTTCGCATTCGTCATATCAACCCCCAAGCCGTGTTAAAAACGCCGACCATGGCTAGGTTTTCCTTAAGTCGGAAAATTGCCATCCCGCGCGGGGCAAGCGACCTTCGGCGAAACCCGATGTGTCGAAATGGAACTGGAACGAAAGCGTCCGGCTTTCAAGCAATGCCATTGCAACGTCAGGATAGGCGCGAGCATAAAAAACGCCGTCGACTTCAACCGCGCACGGCAGGCGGTTTTCAAAAAAGCCAAAGCTAAGGTAATGCAAATGCAGATCGAAGATGTCACCACGGGCTTCGGCGTCGCGAAGATCAGGGTTCTTTTCTCTGTAATAGGATTCATCGAAGTGGATTTGTTCAATCTGCGGCCGCAATAACTCGGTCAGATAGCTTCGGTTCAACGTGGCGAGATCCAACGAAAGATCGAAAATCTTACCAAGTTTAACCAGTTCGAAAAACGGAGGCAGATCAAAATTCATATCTAAACATTCTGATGAAGCGATCGAGGACAGATTATTCTTTTCGCTTGTTAAAAATCTGATTTTGTTCATAAATATTATTTGAAGCTACTGAAACTAAGGCAAAATGTCAACGGATTTTTCGGGTTCGTCGTGCATTTTGTGCCCCAAGGCCGTCCTAGGCCACAAGCTTTCAAGTGCCTGAATGGGCCTTCTGCGGGTGTTTTGGTGGGACAACCAGTTCGTTAGGTCTGGTGTATTGACTAAGGACGCTTTGGGGGCGTGCGGCACGGTTATCCGGCACACTGCAGTGTCGGTTGCGTTTGTGTGTTGGCTAGATTCGAATCGCCATGGGACTTAACCTTGGTCGGGCGCGGTGACCTGCTGCGGAACTGTTGATGGCGTGGAAAACTGACACATCGTCACCCCGACCAAACATCATCATTCGCCAGTGATTGTCTGCCGCACAGCGCAACCCACTGGCACCTTTTCCGCTGATCTTGCCCATGGTTTTCAGGTGAGTTTCAAATGACCGACCTATGGGCGATAACTTGCAACCGGAGATTAGCGTCTTTCAATTTCCACCAAATTCAGGTTAAGATGAGCGTCAAAATCGGTCAACCGGTGCTGATGCGGGGGCTTTGGATGTTAATTGGTGAACTGGTGAAGATAACGGGGTTGTCCAAGGACGGCTTGCGTTATTATGAAAATCTTGGGCTGATCCACTCAAGGCCACGCACAGCTGGCAGCCGCGTTTACCGCGAATATGACGAGACAACGCTTGACCGCTTAAGCCTGATCGCCTTGGGCAAGCGGATGCATTTTTCGTTACGCGAAATTGCGGGGGCCTTAGACCGTGTCATCAACAATCAAACCACCAGCGAAGAGCGTCGCGACTATATGCTGGCCCAGATTGCACACGTTGATGCAAAAATCGCCGATCTAGAAGATGTGAAGAAGCAACTTTTGGTCTTTGCCATGCGGCCCGAAAAAGAGGTGGTCGATGCCCATCTAAAAGACATCGGGCTTCTCTACGAATAGGTCTATGCTGTCGGCCTACAGAGCGGCTTTTCAAACACCGCCCAGCAGGGTAGCAAATCGCAATAAAGGGAGATCAACATGAACAATGATATCAAACGCATCGGCACCGGTGCGCGTATGTCAGAGGCGGTTTGCTATAACGGCATCGTCTGGGTGGCAGGGCAAGTTGGCACACCGGGCGACTCGGTGGCAGACCAGACACGCACCTGCCTGGCCGAAGTGGACCGTATTCTGGCAGAAGCCGGCACAGATAAGACGCGCATCCTGTCCACCCAGATCTGGCTGGCCGATATTGGCACCTTTGGCCAGATGAATGCCGTTTGGGACACTTGGGTCCCCGCAGGCCACACCCCCGCCCGTGCCACGGGCGAGGCCAAGCTTGCAACGCCGGATTATCTGGTGGAAATCATCGTCACCGCAGCCTTGAAATAAGCCAAAGCGGGGGGGCAGCACCCCCCCCGTATCCCCCGATCAACCTTCGTCATATATTCCCAAGATAAAGCGGCTTAGGGGCGCAAAAATGCGACGAGGACCTTGGTTGATCCGTCTTTGTCAGCCGTGGTTTGGCGACCTTCGAGAATAGGTTGCAAGGCCACGGCCAGTTCTTTGCCCAACTCTACCCCCCATTGGTCAAAGGAATTCAGGCCCAGCAAAACGCCTTCCACAAAGACGCGGTGTTCATAAAGGGCCAAGATCTGCCCCAAGGTGAAAGGTGTCAGCTTGGCATAGGCCAAAGTGGTGGAGGGGCGATTGCCGGGAAAAACGCGGTGGCGGGCTTGGCGATCAAGTTCATCGCCGGTCAGGCCCTTTTGGGCCATGATGGCGGTGGCTTCTGCCAACGAACGGCCGCGCAGCAAGGCCTCGGATTGGGCAAGGCAATTGGCAACCAAAAGCAGGTGATGGTGGGCAAGGTCAGGTTCATGGCCCGCTTTTGCCACCAAAAACTCGCAGGGAACCACGCGCGTGCCTTGGTGGATCAACTGGTAAAAGGCATGCTGGCCATTGGTGCCCGGCTCTCCCCAAACAACGGGGCCAGAGTGATAGGGCAGATCAGCCCCATCCATCGCAACACGCTTGCCGTTACTTTCCATCTCAAGTTGTTGCAAATAGGCAGGCAAACGCGACAGGCGTTGATCATAAGGCAGCACAGCGCGGGTGGCATAACCGCAGATTTGGGTGTGCCATAGGCCGACAAGGGCCAGCAAAACAGGCATATTGGCGGCAAAGGGGGCTGTGCGGAAATGGTCATCCATCGCGCGGCCACCGGCAAGAAACTGCGCGAAGGCCAGCGGGCCCACGGCCAACATCACACCCAAGCCAATCGGGCCCCAGATGGAATACCGCCCGCCGACCCAATCAGCAAAGCCAAAAACCCGCGACGGATCAATACCATAGGCCGCCGTTTTGTCAGCTGCGATCGACACCGCGCAAAACTGGGCCGAAGGATTAGCCACGTGACCCGCCATCCAGCGCTTGGCCGTATCGGCATTGGTCATAGTTTCTGTCGTGGCAAAGGTTTTGGAGGCGACGATGACCAAAGTTGTCTGCGGGTTAAGGCCTTTCAGCGTATCGGCAATATGCGCGCCGTCCACATTCGAAACGTAATGCAACCTTGGCCCATCGGCATAGGGTGCCAAGGCCAGCGTGGCCATGGCAGGCCCCAGATCAGACCCGCCGATCCCGATGTTCACAACATCGGTGATCCGACCACCCTGCCCCCGAAACGCCCCAGAGCGTACGTCGTCGACAAAGGCCGTCATCCGCGCCCGTGTGGCGCGCACCTCTGGCAAGACATCGGCCCCATCAACCATCACCACGGCGGCATCGCCCGCCCGTAAAGCGGTGTGCAAAACAGCACGGCCTTCGGTGTCGTTGATCTTTTGTCCGCCAAACATCGCGCTGCGCTTTTCAGCCAGACCTGTGGCTGTGGTTAGGGCCAAAAGCTGGGCTAGGGCCGCGGCATCAATGTTGGTTTTGGAAAAATCAAACAACATCCCATCAACTTGCACAGAAAAGTCTTGGGCGCGGTTGTCATCAAACAGGCTAAGAATCGCGCGATCCGCCACTTTGGCGTGATGGGCATGAAGGGCTGCAAAACGATCGGACATAGGTCTACTCCGCCCAATGCACGGTGGCTTGGTCAAGCACGGTGCGAATTGGGGCCAAATGGGGGGGAAGGGTCAAGGCACGCTCAAGCGCTTGGCGCTTTTCCGGTCCGGTGATCAGAACGTGAATATGCTTGGCCGCTTGCAGCACCCGCGCTGACAGGGTGATGCGGGGTTCACCTGCGGCTTGCGACCGCAAGGCCATTAACACCGGCGCATCAGGGGCCAAGGCCTCATCCAATTGATCCGCGCCGGGAAAAAGCGAGGCCGTGTGCATGTCATTGCCCATGCCAAGAAGCAGCACCGTCAAAGGCAGATGCGGCGCGATGCCTTGGGCCAGTTCGGCCAGCCGATCCTCGGGCTGGGCCGCGGCGGCGTAAAGCGGCAACAATGTGGCCTTTGCAGCCTTGCCGCGCAGCAGATGGTCGCGCAAAAGCCGCGTATTTGACCGTGGGCTATCCTCCCCCACCCAGCGTTCATCATTCAGCAGCACAAAGACACGCGCCCAATCAAGGTCGACATCCGACAAGGCCGCCAACACTGGGCCGGGGGTTGTCCCACCGGGCACCGACAGCGTGACGGGGCCGTTGTGCAAGGCCGTCGCCAATTCCTGCGCGATCACCCCTGACAGCCCTGTCATCAAGGACGCGCGGTCAGGGTAGGTTTTCAGGTTCATTCCTTGATCTCGCGCCAGCGACGCCCATCCCGATGCATCAGCATCAAGGCATCTTCGGGGCCAGAAGATGCGGCATCATAGCCTTGTGGGCGATCCCCCCGCGCCTCCCAGCCTTGGATAATCGGATCTGTCCATGCCCAAGCGGCCTCTACCTCGTCGCCGCGCATAAACAGGGTCTGGTTGCCGCGAATGACATCCATGATCAGCCGTTCATAGGCATCTGGCACATCATCGGCATCTGCCCCCAAGGCATCCGCAAAGGTCATATCCAACGGCACCTGCATCAGGCGCATGCCACCGGGGCCGGGTTCCTTGATCATCACCATCAGGTTCATACCCTCGTTCGGCTGAAGACGAATGACCAAGACATTGGGCTTCCAGCCATTGGCATCGTCAAAGATCGAATGCGGCGGTTCTTTGAAGGTGATGGCGATTTCCGAATAGCGCGCCCGCAACTTTTTGCCGGT
The DNA here is from genome assembly GCA_903845215.1 of uncultured Rhodobacterales bacterium. GTDB lineage: Bacteria > Pseudomonadota > Alphaproteobacteria > Rhodobacterales > Rhodobacteraceae > Stagnihabitans. Next base: position 10,245 of record CAIMWI010000010.1, read on the forward strand.
CCGCAAGTAAAACGGCGTGCCCTTCCAGCGCCAATTGGCAATTTCAACCTTGAGGGCGATGTAGCTTTCGGTTTTGGAATTGGGGTCTTGCGCATGTTCGATATAACCGCCGTCATCCTTGCCGGCCAAATACTGGCCACGCACGATTTCTGCAGAAGTTATCGGCTGCAAAGCACGGATAACTTTGACTTTTTCGTCACGCACGGCATCGGGATCAAAGTGATAGGGCGGCTCCATCGCGATCAGACACAACAGTTGCATCATATGGTTTTGCACCATATCGCGCATGGCACCCGATTTGTCGTAATAGGCTCCACGCCCGTCGACACCCACTGTTTCCGCCACGGTGATCTGCACATGGTCAATATATTGCGCCTTCCAGATCGGCTCGAACAATATATTCGCAAAACGCACGGCCATCAGATTTTGCACCGTCTCTTTGCCCAAATAATGGTCAATGCGGTAAATCTGCGCTTCGTTGAAATACTTAGATAAAGTTGCATTCAAAGCGCGCGCGCTGATCAGATCGCGGCCGAAGGGTTTTTCCAGCACAATCCTGCTGTTTAAATCGGTGATGTGGTGGGCGTGCAAACGTTCTGCCAAATCGCCAAACAGCGCCGGTGCGACAGAGAAGTAAAAGGCCCGCACCACAGTGGGGCGCAGGATGGTCTTTAAGTTTGTCCAGCCCGATTCTTCTTTGGCATCAATGGCAACATAATCCAAATGCGCCAGAAAAGCGGCCATATCGGCGGGCTCTTGGCGGTCTTTGGGCACAAATTCCACCAAAGCGGCGTGGATCAACTCGCGAAACTGCGCAACCGTGTTTTTGGCCCGCGCGGCACCAATGATTCGGCTATCTGCGTTCATCTGCCCAGCCAGATAGCGGCGATAAAGGCCCGGAAATATCTTGCGGCGGGCCAAATCACCCGTGCCACCAAAAATCACCAGATCGAACGTATCCACCGGGATGACACGGGAAACCATGCAAGACCTCTTCCACTGCAGTGCGCCGTTAGCGCTAACGAGGCCTAATTACCCCGAACGACAAGGAAAGTCTAGCAACAGCGTGCCCACAGCGAAAGCGCAAGCGTTCCAAATTGTCAGATTTGACGGCTTTCACGCGTCAAGTTCGACATCCCAGTAAAGATAATCCATCCAGCTTTCGTGCAGGTGGTTGGGCGGAAAGCGGCGCCCGTGGCTTTGCATCTCTTCCGGCGAGGGCGCGCGCGGCGGGCGTGACAAATGCATCCCCGACTGGCGAAGAGATTTCGACCCTTTGTGCAAATTGCACGGACTGCATGCCGCCACCACATTTTCCCAACTGGTGATCCCGCCCCGCGCACGCGGCACCACATGATCAAAGGTCAAATCACCTTTGCGGCCACAGTATTGGCAGCAAAATTCGTCCCGTAAAAAAAGATTAAAGCGCGTGAAGGCCACGCGCTTTTGGGGTTGGACAAATTCTTTCAGCACCACAACCGAAGGCAGCCTGAAGGCGTGCCTTTGACTGCGCACAGTTTGGTCATATTCGGCCAAGATCGTGACCCGATCCAGCACCGCCGATTTGATCGCCTCTTGCCAAGGCCAAAGGGACAAAGGGTAATAGCTTAAGGGGCGGAAATCTGCGTTCAGCACCAAGGCTGGGCAGAATTTTAGCGTCGCCGGATCACGCACGAAGTTGGTTCGAAAATCGCCGTCCATTTCGCAAAGCCCTTTTTGCAGGCCCGCGCCCTAGGCACAAGATGCGCCACGGCGCGCCACAAAGTCACTATATATGGCGTATCCCCGCTGGCAAGCCCCCGGATTTCGCTGCATCCTTTCTGGCAAAGCCCCGTGACAGGGGTATGACACCGGCAATCGCTTGCCACATTTACGGGCTGTGCGAAATTTTTGCTATCCGGCCCCAAGACCCCCCGTTAAGAAGTTAAAAAAGAAAGGGCCGACCCATGCCGATCCACCGCCGCGCGTTTTTGGCCTTAAGCCTTGCCGCCTTAGCTGCTTGCGCCCCCAAAAAACCCGAACCGCACCCCCCCGGCCGAACCCCGCAAATGGACCGTCTGGTTGATAAATACGCCAAGATTTACGATATGCCCGCCAGCCTGATCCATCGCGTGATCCAACGCGAAAGCGATTATAACGCGGCGGCACGGCATGGACCCTATTATGGATTGATGCAGATATTGCCGCAAACCGCCCAGACCATGGGATTCAGCGGCCCTGCTTCCGATTTGCTCGATGCCGAAACAAATCTGAAATACGCCGGCAAATACCTGCGCGGCGCTTGGCTTTTGTCTTATGGCAGCCAAGATAAGGCGGTGTCTTGGTATGCGCGGGGCTATTATTACGAAGCCAAGCGCCGAAAAATGCTGAAAGAAACCGGCCTTGCCAGCTAAGCGCGCCCCTCAATACCAAGCATCGGGGGCCGCTGCCTTTTTGCGCGCAACATAATCGTTCAAAGCGTCCAAGATCGCCACATCCATCGGCGGGGCCTCATATTCCGCCAGTCGCTTTTTCCACAGGGCATTGGCGCGGGTGGCCGCATCGGTCGATCCCGCCGCCTCCCACTTTTCAAACGGCTCATTGTCGGACAAATCACTGTCCCAAAAGGCTGTTTCGTAATGCGCCATGGTGTGTGAACAGCCAAAGAAGTGATTGCCGGGCCCAACTTCGGCAAAGGCATCGACGGCCAATTGGTCATCGTCAATCTTGATACCGTCCAGATAGGCATGCAGCGCGCCACATAGGTCGGCATCCAGCATGAATTTTTCGTAAGACATGCTCAAAAGCCCGTCCAAAAACCCCGCCGAATGCAGGATGAAATTCGCCCCGCAATGCACGGCGGCCAACATCGACATCGTGCCTTCCATCATCGCCTGCGCATCAGGCAATTTCGAGGTGGTGAAATTGCCGCTACAGCGCAAGGGCAGGTTCAAGCGCCGCGCCAATTGGCCGATCACCATAGACCCCATCGCAGGTTCTGGGGTGCCAAAGGTCGGGCTGCCCGAGCGCAAGCTCATCGAAGACAGGAAATTGCCGAAAATCACCGGCGCGCCCTTGCGTTCCAATTGTGTCAGCGCACAGCCCACCATGGTTTCGGCCAAAGACTGCACAATCCCCCCGGCCGAGGTGACAGGCCCCATCGCCCCGCCCAAGATGAAGGGCACAATCACCGCCGCCTGATTGGCCCGCGCATAGGCGCGCAGCGATTTGGTCATCGTGCCGTCCCACACAAGCGGCGAGTTCACATTCACATTGCCCAAGATCACGCAGTTCTGGTCAACGAAGTCTGACCCGAACAACATGCGGCACATCTCGATATTGTCTTCCGAGCGGTTTTCAGCGGTGACTGATCCCATGAATGGCCTGTCCGACAGGGTCATATGGGCCATAACCATATCCAGATGGCGCTTGTTCACAGCTACATCGGTCGGCTCGCAGATCGTGCCGCCGGAGTGGTGAAAATTGGGGCTAGATTGCGCCAATTTGATGAAATTGCGAAAATCCTCAATCGTGCCAAAGCGGCGGCCACGGTCAAGGTCCATCACAAAGGGGCTGCCGTAAGCAGGCGAGAAGACCACCGATTTGCCCCCGATCTCGACCGATTTTGCGGGGTTGCGGGCGTGTTGGGTAAAGGTGGCGGGTGCTGTTTTCAAAATTTCGCGCAACATGCCGGGTTCAAATTTCACCAACAGCCCGTCAACTTTGGCCCCCGCCTTGCGCCACATTTGCAACGCTTCGGGGTCATCGCGAAATTCAATGCCGGTTTCGGCCAGCACGCGGTCAGCGGCTCGTTCGATCTTGATCAGGTTCTCGTCCGACAAAACATCATAGGTCGGAATGTTGCGCACAATAAAAGGCCGCCCCAGCCCCGTGCCCTTCTTGGACCGTTCCGCCTGCCGCGCCTGCCGTCCTGATCGTTTTGCGTCGCTCATGGTGCATCCTTTGAATTTGTTCCAGAAAAGACCATGCGGGCCCAAAGACTTGGCCGAAACCGACCTGCGCAAGTCGCATCTTCCTCATTTGCCCTTTGTCGAAATACTCGCCTGGGGCGCTGGGGGGCGGCAGCCGCCCCAGCCGAGGGGGGTCAGGGGGGGCGAGCAGCCCCCCCTGCTTGCCTCAGGTGATCACATCGGGTGCCTGCCGACCGGTATAGGCCGCGATCTTAGCCAAAAGATGCGCGGCGCGGATCACAGGGGCCAAGGCCTCTTGCGGGTCATGGTCAAGCCCTTCGGAGCCTGCAACATAGCGTTCCAGATACAGCCGCAAAGTCGCCCCTTGGGTGCCCGTGCCCGATAGGCGCAGCACGATGCGACTGCCATCTGCAAACAATATTCGCACGCCTTGATTGTGGCTAACCGATCCATCCACCGGATCGGTATAGGCAAAATCATCGGCCGCGCTGATCGTCATACCCTCAAGAGTTTGGCCCACCAGCCCCGACAGGCCAGCGCGCAGGTCTGTCATCATCGCCTCCGCCTTGGCCGACTCGATCGCCTCAAAATCGTGGCGCGAGTAGTAGTTGCGCCCAAAGGTCTGCCAATGCTGGGCCAAAATCTGCGCGACACTTTGGCCACGCAGGGCCAAAATGTTCAGCCACAAAAGCACGGCCCAAAGCCCGTCTTTCTCGCGCACATGGTCTGATCCGGTGCCAAAACTTTCCTCGCCACAAATCGTCACACGGCCTGCGTCCAGCAGGTTGCCGAAGAATTTCCAACCCGTGGGCGTTTCGTAAGACGCTATGCCCAAAGCCGCCGCCACACGGTCCGCCGCGGCCGAGGTGGGCATTGACCGCGCGATCCCCTTCAGGCCGCTAAGATAGCCTTTGGCCAGATGCGCATTGGCTGCAAGCACCGCCAAACTGTCAGAAGGCGAGACATAAATCCCCCGCCCCACCACCATATTGCGATCCCCGTCCCCGTCCGAGGCTGCGCCGAAATCGGGCGCGTGGGGCGCAAACATTTCGTCCATCAACCCCTTGGCCCAGGTGGGGTTGGGGTCAGGATGCATGCCGCCGAAATCGGGCAAGGGGGTGGCGTTCACGCAGGTGCCCGCGCCTGACCCAAGACGGCGTTCCAGAATTTCCACCGCATAGGGGCCGGTGATGGCGCACATCGAATCCATCCGCATGGCAAAGCCCTTGGCAAACATCGCGCGAATGGCGGGAAAATCGAACAGCGTTTCCATTAGGTCGGCATAATCGGCCACGGGGTCGACCACATCGACGATCATGCCGCCCAAAGTGCTGCGCCCAAGGGTTAATAGGTCAACATCGGGGGCTGTGACGATCTGATAGGCGCTGATCGTGGTGGTGCGCTGATACATGGCTTGCGTCACCGATTCCGGCGCAGGCCCGCCATTGGCCATGTTGAATTTAACGCCAAAATCTTCCTCTGGCCCGCCGGGGTTGTGCGAGGCCGACATGATGATGCCGCCATCGGTTTTGTTCAGCCTGATCAAATGGCTGGCCGCCGGTGTTGACAGCAAGGCCCCCTGCCCCACGATCACCCGCGCCGCGCCATTGGCGGCGGCCATCTTCAAGATCACCTGTGCCGCGACCTCGTTGAAATAACGCCCGTCCCCGCCCAAAACAAAGGTCTTCCCCTGCGCCCCGACCACATCAAAAATCGACTGGATAAAGTTTTCCAGATAATCCTTACCCATAAACACCGGCGTCTTTTTGCGCAGGCCCGAGGTGCCGGGTTTTTGGCCTGCGATGGGTTGGGTGGCAACAGTGGTCATAGCAGCACTCCTTCGGGGGCGGCGGTAAAGACGAGAACGGCATTGGCGGGGGCGGTTAGCCCATTTTGGGCAAGGCTGGGCGCGGCGGTGGGGCGAGAGGTGTCAAGGATCAACTGCCAGTTTGCTTGGCTTTTGGGCAAGATCAACGCCTGTTGCGGCCCTGCGTTAAAGACGGCAAAGATAACATCGGGCAGGTCAGGCCCTTCAGCTGCGCCGCGCAGTTCGACGCCTAGGCAGCGAAAGGCTGGATCGTGCCAATCGTCAGGCTCGGGCCGCGCGCCATCGGCGCGGTGCCAAAGCACATCGGGCACCTTTGCGCCCGCCCGAAAGCGCCCATGCAAGAACCGGCGTTGACGCAGCACCGGGTGCGATGCGCGCAGCGCCGTCAGGCGGGCGACAAAGGCCACAAGATCGCCGTCTGCCTTGGACCAATCGATCCATGTCGTGTCATTGTCTTGGGCATAGGCGTTGTTGTTGCCGCCTTGGCTATGGCCCATCTCGTCTCCGGCCAGCAACATCGGCGTGCCTTGCGACAGCATCAGCGTGGCCAAAAGGTTGCGTTTGCGCTGAGAGCGGGCTGCTGTGATGTGCCGGTCTGGCGACGGGCCTTCAACACCAAGGTTGTCAGAATGATTGTCACCGTGGCCATCGCGGTTGTCTTCGCCATTGGCCAGATTGCGCTTTGTGGCAAAACTGACCAAATCTTGCAACGTAAAGCCGTCATGCGCCGTGATAAAGTTAACCGAGGACGTGGCCGCCCGCCCGCCCCAATCAAACCGATCCGCACTGCCCAAAATCCGCTTGGCCAGATCCCCCGACATGCCCGCATCGCCGCGCCAAAAGCGGCGCACACCGTCGCGGAACTGGTCGTTCCATTCGGCAAAGGGATGCGGAAACCCGCCCAGTTGATAACCGTCAGGGCCAATATCCCAAGGCTCGGCGATCAGCTTGACCGCTGCCAAGACCGGATCTTGCCGCAAGATGGCAAAAAACGCCGCAGTGTCCGAATAGGCAGAATCTTGTCGCCCCAAAATGGGTGCCAGATCAAAGCGAAAGCCGTCGATGCCAAACTGGGTGACCCAATGGCGCAGGCTGTCGGTGACCAAACGTTGCACCATAGGATGAGATAAGTTCACCGTGTTGCCCGTGCCTGACCAATTGGCGTAAAAACGGCCACCCTCGGTCAAACGGTAGTAGCTTTGATTGTCAAAGCCGCGAAACGACAGGGTTGGCCCCGTTTCGTCGCCTTCGCCGGTGTGGTTGTAAACCACATCCAAAATCACCTCGATCCCTGCCGAGTGCATGGCCGCGACCATAGCGCGAAACTCGGCGCTTGGGCAGGTTTGGGCATAGCGTGACGCGGGCGCAAAAAAACCCATCGTGTTATAGCCCCAATAATTGCGCAGCGATTTGGCGGCCAGAACCTTGTCGTCAAAAAAGGCCTGCACCGGCAGAAGTTCCAGCGTGGTCACCCCCAATGTGACCAAATGGTCAAGAATGGCCGGATGGGCCAATCCGGCATAGGTGCCGCGCAAGTTCTCTGGCACGGCAGGATGGCGCATGGTCAGGCCTTTGACATGGGCCTCGTAGATCACAGTGTCCGCCAGGGTGCGCCGCGGGCCTGCCGCCATCGCGGGCAGATCACTTTGCCCCACCACCACCGATTTGGGCACAGCAAAGGCGCTGTCGCGCGCATCAAACGACAAGTCGTTTTGCCCAGATCCAACTTGATACCCCATCACCTCATCGGCCCAGATCAAGCGGCCTGACCACGCTTTGGCATAGGGATCTATCAGCAATTTGTTGGGGTTAAAGCGCTGACCTTGACGGGGATTATAGGGGCCATAGGCGCGAAAGCCGTAAAGTTGGCCTGCGTTAAGCCCCGCGACCAAACCATGCCAAATATCGCCGTCCCGTTCTGGCAAAGCAATGCGGGCGGTTTCGCGCAGCCCATCGGGACTAAACAGGCATAGATCAATGGCCGTTGCGTGAGCGGAAAAGACGGCAAAGTTCACCCCTTCCCCTTCCACTGTCGCCCCCATAGGCCAAGACCGGCCCGGTCCAACGCAAAGCCCCCCTTTAGCACCAGCCAAGGGCCCGGATCGCAAAGTCACCCCCGCAGACCTTCGTAAAGGGCGGCATATTTGGCGGCAGAGGCTGACCAACTGACATCTTGCGCCATGGCGCATTGCTGCAGTTTGGCCCACTTTGGCTTATCCCAGTAAAGGTCGGTCAGGTGCCGCAAGGCGATGCGAAAGGCCGGCACGTCGGTGGGGTGAAAGGTGATACCCGTCGCAACCCCCGCCGCTAGCGCCGCCGGATTGGCGGTGATCACGGTATCTGCCAAACCGCCCACGGCCGACACAACGGGTATGGTCCCATACCGCAGCCCATACAACTGTGTCAGCCCACAGGGTTCAAACCGCGAGGGCACAAGCACGGCATCCCCCCCCGCAAACAACCGATGGCTCATCGCCTCATCATAGCCGACCCGTAAGCCAACCCTACCGGGAAACTTCCAAGCCAGATCGTGCATCTGTTGCTCTAAGGCGGCGTCGCCCGATCCAAGAACGATCACCCCACCGCCATTGGCGATGAATTCGGGTATCACATGGGGCAACAGATCAATGCCTTTTTGATCTGTCATCCGACTGACAACAATCGCCAAGGGGCCCGGCACATCCAGATGAAACTCGGCACATAGGTTTGCACGGTTGACGGCCTTGCCACGCAGATCGGTGGATTTATAGGCGATTGGTTCTAATTCGGGCGACCAGATATCCGTATCAACCCCGTTCAAAATACCCGACACAATAGATGACCGCGCACGGATAACCCCGTCCAGCCCCATCCCCGTTTCAGCACGCACCAGATCAGCCGCATAGGTTGGCGAGACGGCGGTGATCCTGTCACAGGTCACAAGACCTGCTTTCAGGCTGGATAGATTGCCATAGTATTCCAAAGCCCCGGGGTAAAACTGTTCTGGCGGCAGGCGCAGATCGTCCAATTGGGCGGCTGCGGCCCATCCTTGAAAGGCGATATTGTGAATGGTCATCACCGACCCGACACCGCCCTTGCCGCCATAGGCCAGATAGGCCGGCGCAAAGCCTGCATGCCAATCATGCCCATGCAAAACATCAGGCTTCCAACCATCGCCGGCCCCCTGACGGGCGATTTTGGCCGCCACCCATGACAGCGCCGCAAAGCGCTGCGGGTTATCCCACCAATCACCGCCCGGCCCGGAATGCGCACCATAAGGCCCGCCTTCGCGGTCATACAGATGGGGCGCGTCCAAGATCATCAGATCAACCCCGTCTAAAGTGCCCGACACCACGCGCCCTTCCCCGCCCCAAAGGTTACTTTCATGCCAAACCTCTGCCCATTTCGCCGTGCGCTGGCGCAGCGCGCGGTAGCCGGGCAGCAAAACGCGCATTTGCCAACCAAATGGCGCCAAAGCGGCCGGCAAAGCGCCCACCACATCGGCCAAACCGCCGGTTTTGACGAACGGCACGCATTCGGACGCAACCGAGAGGACCCTGCCTTTAACCTGCACTGCAACATCTCCTTTGCCATAAACATGGCGCGGCGGCGGAACGGCCCGCCCTTGGAATAAAGTTAGCCCAGTTTGGCCGCCCTTGCGTTCAACATATCTTGCGTGATCAAGACAATGCCACCTTCGCTGCGGCGAAACCACCTGGCGTCTTCTTCGGCATCGGCGCCAACAACCAAGCCTTCGGGAATTACGACGCCACGATCAATGACACAATTTTTCAGGCTGGCATGGCGGTTAACGGTGACATAGGGCAAAACCACCGAATAATCGAGGCTAGAAAAGCTGTGCGTGCGCACGCCTGTGAACAGCAACGAATTGCTGACCTCTGACCCTGAAACAATGCAATCCCCCGACACCAGCGAAGAAATGGCCGTGCCACGGCGACCGTCTTCATTGCGGATAAACCGGGCGGGCGGAACGATTTCGGCATAAGTCCAGATTGGCCAAGCATTGTCGTAGATATCAAGCTTGGGTTCAAAAGCGGTCAAATCGATATTGGCCTGCCAAAAAGCATCAATCGTACCGACATCGCGCCAGTAAGGCTCTGTTTCACGCCCCGAGGTGACGCAACTGTCAGAAAACTTATGGGCCATGGCCTTGCCGCCAGCCACAACGGCCGGAATGATATCCATGCCAAAATCGTGCTGGCTATTGGGATTTTCCATGTCACGGATCAACAAATCGCGCAAAAGGACCCAGTCGAACACATAAATCCCCATCGAGGCCAATGCGTTGGCAGGATCCCCCGGTATCGTGGGCGGATCTTTGGGCTTTTCCAAAAAGGATGTGATGCGCATTTTTGCATCCACATGCATCACACCAAAAGCCGTGGCTTCCGCCTTCGGCACTGTCAGACAGCCAATCGTCACGTCAGCACCGGTTGCTGCGTGCTGTTGCAGCATAATTTCATAATCCATTTTATAGATATGGTCACCTGCCAGAACGACAACATATTTTATGCCATAACTGTCGATGATATCGATGTTCTGCGCCACGGCATCAGCCGTGCCGCGGTACCAATTGGTTTCATCCATCCGCTGCGAGGCGGGCAGAATATCAAGATACTCATTCCGCTCCGCTCTCAAAAACCCCCAACCGCGCTGCATATGGCGGATCAGGGAATGCGCCTTATACTGCGTGGCAATAGCCATTTTTCGAATGCCGGAATTCAGGGCATTGGAAAGGGCAAAGTCGATGATGCGCGTCTTGCCACCAAAATAGACCGCTGGTTTAGCGCGCCTGTCTGTCAATTCCTTCAGGCGCGACCCGCGCCCGCCGGCCAAAACAAAGGCCATGGCTTGGGTTGAAAGCCGCGCGTTAGGTTTAGGCTGCATGTCATCCTCCCGAGATGTGCGGTCTTTGCCGCCTTTTTTCGTCAGTCGTGCCGGAAATAAATCGTCGAAAGCGGCGGCAATGTGACCATGGCAGATTGGGGCATACCATTGCACGCCTCTTGCTCGACTTTCAGAAGGCCCATGTTGCCACGATTACCCCCGCCATAAATTGCCGAATCCGTATTGAGAATTTCTGTCCAATTCCCATTGGCAGGCAAACCCAAGCGGATCCGCCGTTCAACCGGCGTCATATTGCTGACAACCGCAATGATTGGATCCGCGGCTTTGCCCTTACGAAGCCACGCAAACACCGAAATGTCAGCGTTGTTCGCGTCGATCCACTCAAAACCCTCACCACGCGAGTCGTTGACGTAGAGTGCAGGGTTTTCAGCCAAAACTCGGTTCAAATCGCGGACCAAGGTTTGCACACCGGCATGGGCCGGAATATCCAGTTGGTGCCAATCCAAACTTTGATTGTGGTTCCATTCAGCACCTTGGGCAAAGTCTTGGCCCATGAACAACAATTTCTTGCCCGGATGGCCCCACATAAACCCGTAAAAGGCCCGAAGGTTGGCAAATTTCTCTTCGGCATTGCCGGGCATTTTACCCAGCATTGACCCTTTGCCATGCACCACTTCATCATGGCTGATCGGAAGAACAAAGTTTTCCGACCAGGCATAGGAAGAAGCGAAGGTCATCTGATTATGGTTGAATTTGCGATAGACGGGGTCTTTTTTCATATAAGACAGCGTGTCGTTCATCCATCCCATGTTCCACTTAAACCCAAAACCCAACCCACCGGCACTGACAGGTCGTGTCACGCCGGGAAAGGTCGAAGATTCTTCAGCAACCGTCATAATTCCCGGCACCTGCCCATAGCAGATGGTGTTGGTGCGTTGCAGCGTGGCAATCACCTCGTAATTCTCACGCCCGCCGTCTTTATTGGGAATCCATTGGCCGGCGGGGCGGCTAAAATCTCGGTACAGCATAGAGGCCACGGCATCGACCCGCATGCCATCAATGTGGTATTCTTCCAGCCAATACAGCGCATTCGAGATTAGGTAATTCGACACCTCGATCCGGCCATAATTATAGATCAGCGTGTTCCAATCCGGATGGAACCCTTGCCGGGGATCTTCGTGTTCATAAAGTGCGGTGCCGTCAAAATAACCCAAGCCATGGGCATCACTGGGAAAATGCCCCGGCACCCAATCAATCAAGATCCCGATGCCCTTTAAATGCGCGGCCTCAACCAAAGCCCTAAATTCTTGCGGCGTCCCATGGCGGATTGTTGGGGCAAACATGCCAACAGGTTGATAGCCCCAAGACCCATCAAAAGGATATTCAGATACCGGCAGCACCTCGATATGGGTGAAGCCCATGTCGGCGACATACCCAACCAATTGATCGGCCAACTCAAGGTAAGACAACATCCGATTGCCGGGCGCGCGTTTCCACGAACCCAGATGCACTTCATAAATCGAAATCGGCGCCTCGATATTCTGCTTGGCTTCGCGTGTTTTCATCCAATCATCATCAACCCAGTGCCGGGGTGAAATATCGCGCACCACACTGGCATTGGCCGGAGGATGTTCTGATCCAAAGCCTACAGGATCGGCCTTTAGGGGCAAGATCACCCCATTGTGCAGGCGGATTTCATATTTATAACTGTTGCCCTCTTTCAAATCGGGAACAAAGATTTCCCAAACACCCGTTGCCCCGCGCAGGCGCATTGGGTGGCGGCGACCGTCCCACAAGTTAAAATCACCCACAACCGAAACGCGTTGCGCATGCGGGGCCCAGACGGCGAAATGCACACCCGCCTTATCTTCATGCGTCATCAGATGGGCGCCCAAAACCTGCCACATCCTGCGGTGTGTGCCCTCTGATAACAGATACTCGTCCATTTCGCCCAAAACAGGGCCAAAACGATAAGAGTCGTCAAACTCCCATTCGGTGAAGTCATTGGCGGCACGACAGCGATAGGGCATCAGTTTTGGCAAAACGGCCTGAAAAAATCCCTCTACCCCTGGCACGGGCATGGCATCCAACCGGACTGAGCTTTTAGCGCCAACCAAAAGTTGCAGTTTTGTGGCCCCCGGCACATAGGCGGTCACCACCCAATCCTTGCCATTTAGGTGAGGGCCCAGAATGTCAAATGGTGCACCATGACGCCCCTCTGCGATAGCCAAGGCTGCACCTTGATCGAGAAGAACCTGCGCCATTTTACGTCCTTTGTTGTTCATCCGAACTTACAGGGCCGAAGGGATCGACCATATATCACGCATGTAGTTCCGTATCGTGCGATCCGAAGAAAAGAAGCCTGACCTTGCGGTGTTTAAAGCCGCCATTTTTGTCCACCGATCGCGATCCGCAAAGGCATGATCCACCTTGATTTGGGCTGCATCATAGGCATCAAAATCCGAAGCCACGAGGAAATAATCGTGGTTCCAAATCCGATCGACCAAACCATGATATCTATCCGCATGTCCGGGCGAAAAAACACCATCCGCGATCTGCTGCAAAACCACTTGCAAAGTGGGACTGGCCTCGATGGCGCGGCGTGCGTGATCTGGGTCTTCGCGGCGCAAATTGGCCTCTTGCGTGGTCATACCGAACAAAAAGAAGTTCTCGGCCCCAACCTCGTTAAGGATTTCGACATTGGCGCCATCCAGCGTGCCAATTGTGGGCGCGCCGTTCATCATGAACTTCATGTTACCCGTGCCCGACGCCTCTTTGCCCGCAGTCGAGATTTGCTCAGACAGATCAGCCGCCGGTATCAAAACCTCGGCCATTGACACGTTGTAATTCGGCGGAAAGACCACTTTTAGCAAATCGCCAGTCACGGGATCTGCGTTAATTTTGGTGGCCACATCATTGATAAAATGAATGATTTCCTTCGCCACCGCATAGCCTGGCGCAGATTTTCCCCCGAAAATCTTAACCCGTGGCACATGGGCGATCCCCGGGTTTTCGCGCAATCGATTCCAATGCGCAACTGTTTGCAAGATATTCAAAAGCTGGCGCTTGTATTCATGGATGCGCTTGATTTGCACATCAAACAAAGCGTCCGGATTGATGGTTATGCCACACTCCGTCTTGATCCAGCGGGCCAAAGCCACCTTATTGGCCCGTTTTGCACTGCTGAAATCTGCGCGAAACGTGGCTGTTTCTATCGCAGGCTCTAGCTCTTTTAAGCGATCAAGGTCGCTCTCCCAACCCTGACCAATTGTTTGCGTAATCAACCCTGACAGCGGTTGGTTGCACATTTTTAACCAACGGCGCGGTGTTACCCCGTTGGTTTCATTGATGATCCGGCCCGGATGCAAAAGGTCTAGCTCTGGGAATAGCGAGGATTTCACCAAATCCGAATGCAGCGCCGATACACCGTTCACCTTATGCGCCATCACAAAGGCCAACTCGCCCATTCGCACCTCGTGATGCTTCACGATGCCCACATAATGCGGCCGTGACGGATAGGCCCTGCGATGCCACGCATCGATGCGTTCAACAATCTGCATATGGCGCGGCAGCACATTGCCAAAGGTATAGGTGGCCCACCGTTCAAGCGCTTCGGGCAAAAGCGTGTGGTTGGTATACCCCAGACAGTTTTGCGCAACGCCCACGGCATCGTCAAAGTCCATATGGTGTTGATCGACCAAAAGCCGCACCAATTCTGGCCCTGCAATGGCGGGGTGGGTATCATTCATCTGAATGGCTACAAAATTCGGCAAGGCTTTCAGGTCGAAATGCTGAGCCAAATAGCGCCGCAGAATATCTTGCAACGCGGCAGAGGTCATGAAGAATTCTTGTTTCAGGCGCAGTTCCTTGCCCTGATAGGTCGTATCATCGGGGTATAGAACCCGCGACAGCGTACGCGCCAGCGCCTCAGGCTCGGCCGCGGCGGCAAAATCACCCCGATTAAAGCGTTCTAGGTCAAATTGCTTGGTGGGCAATGCAGACCAAAGGCGCAGCGTATTGGCCCATGTGCCACCCCACCCCACCACGGGCGTGTCATAAGCCGAAGCCAAGACCGTCTCTGCAGGAACCCAAACTTCGCGGCCATCGCGAATTTCGACGCCGCCTTTAAACGGGATCGTATAGGCGCTTTCAGGGCGGTCAAACTGCCAAGGGTTTGAGTGGGTCAGCCAATCGTCGGGCTCTTCGCGCTGTTCACCGCCGACAAAACTTTGGCGAAACAAGCCATGTTCATAGCGAATGCCGTAGCCGTATGCCGGGCAACCGACGGTGGCCATCGATTCCATGAAACAGGCCGCCAACCGGCCCAATCCGCCATTGCCCAGTGCGGCATCGGGCTCGTCCTCGACCAAGGCACGGAAGTCTTGGCCAAAGCCTTCCATCACCTCGATCGCAATGTCGCGCAGGCCTAGATTGACGCAGGCATCTTCCAGCAATCGGCCGATCAGAAATTCCATCGACAGATAGTAAACCCGCTTGCGATCTTCGCCCCACGTTCTGCGTGTCGCAGCGAACCATGGCCCGACAATGCGTTCGCGGATTGCAAAGGACAAAGCCATTCGCCAATCAAACACTGTCGCATTGGGCACATCTTTGCCAATGGTCGAGGTCAAGTGCCGCAGCACATCAGCCCGCAGGCCGTTCGAAGTAAGACTAAGATCGTTCAAATTTATGTCCATCGGCTGGGCTGGGTCAGGCCATAAGCCTACCCGTCTGAGCGCTAGGGTCAAGGCGCGCAGGCTGGGCAAAGCGGGCTTTTGCCCCTTAAACAGCGGTTTTTTTGTTACCGCAAACATTTTTGCCTAAAGTTCTATATAAGTTTCATTTTATTCATAAAATTTGCATTCAAAAAGAGTGGAGCAAGGGCGCATTCAAGATCGAAAAATAGCGGTTCTTCTGCTTGGGCTAGGAAAGGCGCATAGGGCAGGCCTGTCGTGCGGCAGGGTCAAACGCTTGCGGGTTGCGGCGCCAACATTGCCCCGCCCCAGCGCGCCTCACGGGCCAATATGGCCGAAATTCTAGGCAATCGCTTTGTCCTGCGGTATGGGTATTTGGCACAGATGCGTCAAAACAGGGGCCACATGTCTGCCATCTCGACGATTCGCAACCTTGGTCCCGCAACCGAGGCGCAGTTTGCAAAAGCAGGGATAACCAGCGCCGAAGAGTTGCGCGCACTGGGCCCAGATGCGGCTTATCGTGCATGGCTATTGTCGGGCTTACCGGCCCATTTCATCGGCTATTATGTGCTTGTCATGGCCTTGCAAGACCGGCCTTGGAACGACTGCAAAGGGGAAGAGAAAAAGGCGCTGCGGGCCAGGTTCGATGCGCTTAAGGCCGAATGCAACGCCTCTGGGCGCAGCGCGCTTGAAACGGCGTTAAACTACTTTGGCGTGCTTGCCCCGCCCAAGCGGCCTTAGCCATGAAAAAGCCCGCAGCCCTTGCAGGCTGCGGGCCAAAGGAAGGTTGCCCTATCGATCAGCCGACCAACTCAAGCCCAGAGAAGAAGAACGAAATTTCGCGTGCGGCCGCTTCGGGCGAATCCGATCCATGCACCGAATTCTCGCCCTTCGACAGCGCGAACTCTTTGCGGATCGTGCCATCCGCCGCAGCCGCCGGATCTGTCGCGCCCATCACTTCGCGGTTCTTGGCAATGGCATTTTCGCCCTCTAGCACCTGAACCACGACAGGTTCAGACGCCATATAGGCCACCAGCTCGCCGTAAAAACCGCGCGCTTTGTGTTCGGCGTAAAATTCGCCCGCCGTTGCGGCCGACAGATGGATGCGTTTAGAGGCGACAACGCGCAGACCCGCATCTTCAAACTTGGCAACGATCTTGCCAGTCAAATTGCGCTTGGTGGCGTCGGGCTTGATGATCGAAAGGGTGCGTTCGGTGGCCATGTGAGACTCCTGATGACTTGACACGCGGCCCGGAAAACAGGCCGCTTCACTCGCGGGCCTCTAACATGGCCCCCAAACCTTGAAAAGCCGCTTTCTGGCGCGGCCCCCCACCAGCGCGCCGCTTTCACTTGGGATCCAATCTGCCACGGGGGGGGCGGTGGGTGAACCCCCCGCGCTTTTACAGCGCGGGCAAATCTATCTCTTTGTTCCGCGCTTGACCGCAGGCCCAAGGTGGGGCAAGGCCGTGGCCATGTTAAAGATCGAAAACATCACTTATTCTGTCGAAGGCCGCCCGCTGTTTGAAGGCGCCTCTGCCACCATTCCCACAGGCCACAAAGTGGGCATTGTCGGGCGCAATGGGGCGGGTAAAACCACGCTCTTTCGCATCATCAAGGGCGAGTTGGCGCTGGAAGGTGGCAGCATTTCCATGCCCAACCGCGCGCGCATCGGCGGGGTGGCGCAAGAGGTGCCCGGATCGGATGTGTCTTTGATCGACACGGTTCTGGCCGCCGATACCGAACGTGCATCCCTTCTGGCCGAGGCTGAAACCGCGACGGATGCCCACCGCATCGGTGACATCCAAGCCCGCCTGAACGACATTGACGCGTGGAGTGCCGAGGCCCGCGCCGCATCCATCCTGCGCGGCCTGGGCTTTGAACCCGAAGCCCAGCGCCGCCCCTGTTCAGATTTTTCCGGCGGCTGGCGGATGCGCGTGGCTTTGGCTGGCGTGCTCTTTGCCCAGCCTGACTATCTGCTGCTGGACGAACCGACCAACTATCTGGATCTTGAAGGCGCTTTGTGGCTGGAAAGTTACCTGCAAAAATATCCCCACACTGTGATCATCATCAGCCACGACCGCGGGCTGTTGAACCGCGCAGTCGGGGCCATTTTGCACCTAGATCAAAAAAAGCTGACGCTGTGGAACGGCCCTTACGACCAATTCGCCCGCCAACTGGCCGAACGCCGCGCCAACCAAGCCGCCGAAGCCAAAAAGCAAGACGCCCGCCGCGCCCATCTGCAAAGCTTTGTTGACCGCTTTAAGGCCAAGGCGTCCAAGGCCGTGCAAGCCCAGTCGCGCGTCAAGATGCTGGAAAAGATGACCCTGATCACCCCGCCCGAAGAGGCGAAGGCGGTGGTCTTTACCTTTCCAGAACCCGAAGAACTGGCCCCGCCGATCATCAATATGGATGGCTGTGCTGTGGGCTACGGCGGCCCGCCGATCCTTAAAAAGCTTAACCTGCGCATCGACCAAGACGACCGCATCGCCCTTTTGGGCCGCAACGGTCAGGGCAAATCGACCCTGTCGAAACTTTTGGCCGGCAAGCTTACCGCCCAAGATGGCAAGATCACCCGATCCTCCAAGCTGCGCATCGGCTACTTCGCCCAGCATCAAGTTGACGAGCTGCACATCGACGAAACGCCTTTGCAGCATATTCAAGCGGTGAAACCGCTAGAACAGCAAGCCCGCCTGCGCGCACGTCTGGCGGGCTTTGGCCTTGGCCCCGATCAGGCCGAAACCGCCGTGGGCCGCCTGTCGGGCGGGCAAAAGGCGCGTCTGTCGTTGCTTTTGGCCACAATCGAAGCACCGCATCTGTTGATTTTGGACGAACCGACCAACCACCTTGATATCGAAAGCCGCGAGGCTTTGGTGGAAGCCTTAACCCAGTACAAGGGCGCTGTCGTTCTGGTCAGCCATGATATGCACCTGTTGGGTCTGGTCGCCGACCGGCTTTGGCTGGTCAAGAATGGCGCTGTCACCCCCTATACCGACGATCTGGAAGCCTATCGCCGCCAGCTTTTGGCAGGGGACGAGGTGGCAAAGCCTGTCGCCAAACCCGCCGACAAGCCCAAAAAGCTGTCGCGCGACGACGTTTTGCTTTTGCGCGCCGAAGTGCGCAAATGCGAAGAGCGTTTGGAAAAGATCAACGATATGCGCGACAAACTGGCCAAGAAACTGGCCGACCCCGCGCTTTACGAAGCCGCCCGAATTGGCGAGTTGGAAACGTGGAACCGCAAGTATTCCGAAGTCATGGAAGCTTTGGACCGCGCCGAAGCCATGTGGCTTTCCGCCACCGAAAAGCTAGAGGCCGCATCAGCGGCTTGAAGCTTTGGCCTGTGCCACTTAGCTAGGTCAGGTTGTTTGCCCGAAAGGTCCGCTGATGCCTGATGATACCGTGATGCGCCTTGTCTATATGGGCCTGCTTTTGGCCACTTTGGCCGGATGGGCCATTGTGGAGCTGCGCAAAGGTTTGGGGCGCGCGGCGAAGATGATCCTCGCTTGGGGGATGATCGTGCTGGGGCTGATGGCGGTTTATGGTCTGTGGGGCGATATCACGCGGGGCCTACGCCCTAGCCAACTGGCAGGGGCGAACGAAGTTACCCTGCCCCGCGCCGACGATGGCCATTACTATGCCCAGTTGCAAATTCAGGGCCAAGAGATTTCCTTCATGGTCGATACCGGCGCCTCAGACGTGGTGCTAACCCAGCGCGATGCGCGCCGCTTGGGAATTGACCCTGCGTCTTTGCTGTATCTTGGCCAAGCCTTCACCGCCAATGGCCCTGTGCGCACCGCGCGGGTTGATCTGGCGGATGTGCGCTTGGGGCCGTTTACAGATGCCAGCCTGTCGGCTTCGGTCAACGAGGGGCAAATGGACGGATCCCTGTTGGGGATGGCCTATCTTGGCCAGTTTGAAATCTCGATCTCGGGTGACCAGATGGTGCTGCGCCGTTAGGGCTGCATCAGCCAATCTTGTACCGATGCCATCAAGGGGCGGAAATAGGCGATGATGCGGCCTTCGGGCGGGGCGGTGGACCCTGCATCCCAAGGGGCCACGCCGTGCAGGGTCAGGCGGTGCAGCAAGGTGGCAGACCCGGGGCGCGTGGGCAGTTCGATGCGCACGCAGGTGTCAAAGATGCGGCGGCGGGCGGCGGTGTAGGCTTGGGTGACATCGACATCGCCCCAAGTTTCGGGCGGATAAGGGGCCAAAGCCTCGCGCAGCGCGGCTTGCAAGATCAGGTGGCTGCCCTGCCACACCACCAAGGGGGCGGCGTCGGTTGCGTTCAGCGGCAGGCCCAAGATCCACGCATGGGGCTCTTTGACCATGCGGTGACGATCCGGCCCTATGGGCAAAAGCCCATCCAGATGCGCCGCATCGCGGTTGAGACGAAACGCATAGGCCGAGGCACTTTCTTCAGTCGAGGGCTGCGGATAGCCCGCAAGAATAGTGGACAGTTGCGCTTTGTGCAGCGGTTCAGGGGCAAGGCCCAGATCGCCCCAAGGCAAATCCACCCCCCCAACCCTGCCCGACGCATCATTGGGCAGCAAATCCAACCCCACCGCCCAAGTGCCCCCACAGCGCAGCGGGTCGCATGAATGGGCCAGCGCCGCTTGTGCCACGGGCAAAGCAGCCGCAGCCCAAGCCTTTATCCCCTCTGTCGGCCCAAGCCTTTGCCAGCCGCTCACCATCCTAAATCCTTGCGCAGCATATTGGCCCCGACAAGCGTGATAAAGATCGCAAAGGCGCGTTTAAGCGGTTTGGCATCCATCGCATGGGCCAACCGAACGCCATAGGGCGTGGTCAGCAGGGTCATGGGGATGATGACGGCAAAGGCCGGCAAGCTGACAGCCCCCAGCGAAAACGGCGGCGCATCCGGCACGCGCATAAGCAAAAAGCCAATCAACGACGGCACCGAAATCAGAACCCCAAAGCCCGAGGCCGTGGCAACGGCACGGTGAATGGGCAGGCCATACAGCGTCATCAAGGGCACGCCAAAGGTGCCCCCGCCAATCCCCATCAGGGTCGAGAAAAACGCCAGCATCGTCGCCTCAACCCCGCGCAGCGGTTGGCTTGGCATCTGCGCGCCCAAGCGCCAATCGGAACGGCCAAAGGCCATGTACAGCCCTGCCATCATCGCCAAAAATCCAAAGATCGCCTTTAACGCCGTGGTGGACAGAAAATAGGCCGCCCCCACCCCGATGAGCGACCCCAAAACCAAAAACGGCGCCCATGCCGTCAAGATCCCCCAATCCACCGCGCCCTTTTTGTTGTGCAACAAAACCGAGCGCACCGAGGTGACGACAATGGTCGCAGCTGAGGTGCCGATACAGACCTGCATCAAATGGTCAGAGGCAAAGCCCAATTGCCCGAACAGGTAGAAAAAGGCCGGCACCAGAACGATGCCGCCGCCCACCCCCAGCAAGCCCGCAATCACCCCCGTGGCCGCCCCTATCGCCAGCAAAAGTGCCAGCATGGGCAGGAAAGTTGCATAATCCATCATCACCTCGCACCGTTTGGCACCAGCCTAGCCGTGACGCCGCAAAAGGGCCAGAGCGGGGTTGCCCTTGCACAGGCGCGGCGTTAGCTGTGCGGGCATCTTTTTGAAAGGTTTCTCATGTCCGGCTCTTTGGCCCGCCCCGCGCTGATTTTGGGGCTTTTGTCCTGCCTTGGCCCTTTTGCCATTGATATGTATTTGCCCGCGATGCCGGTGATTGGCGGGGACTTGGGGGCCTCTCCGATGGTGATGCAAAGCACGATCACGGCCTATTTCGCCTCATTCGGGATCGCGCAGATGTTTTACGGGCCTTGGGCCGATCAATCAGGGCGCAAGCTGCCGCTTTATGCCGGGATTGCGATGTTTGTTTTGGGCACGATCTTGTGCATGACGGCCAGTTCGCCCACGGGGCTGATTGCGGGTCGCTTTGTGCAGGGGCTGGGCGGTGCCGCCTTGGGTGTGGTGCCCCGCGCTATCGTGCGCGACATGATGACAGGGGCCGAGGCCACGCGGATGATGTCAAAAATCATGCTGACCTTTTCCATCTCGCCCATGTTGGCCCCTTTGGTGGGATCGGCGCTTTTGGTCATCACCGGCTGGCGGGGGATTTTTGCCGCCTTGCTGATCGCCTCGGTGGTCAGCTTGGCCCTGTTGGCATTGGCCCAGCCCGAAACTTTGGCCAAAGACAACCGCCGTCCGTTCAAGATGGGCTTTTTGCTGAAAGGCTGCGGAGAATTGCTTGTGGACAAAACCTTTATGCTGTTGACTTTTGTGGGGGCTTTTGGCTTTGGCAGTTTCTTTATCTTTCTGGCTTCGGCCTCTTACGTCTACCAGCAAGGCTTTGGGCTAAGTTCCACGCAGTTTTCCATCGCCTTTGCGGTCAATGCCATGGCCTTTATCGGGGCCAGCCAAGGGGCCAGCCGTGCAACCGTGCGCTTTGGCAACATGCCGGTGCTGATCTGGGCGAGTGCGGGCTTTGCTTTGGCTGCCGTGGGGCTTTTGGGCTTGGCGCTGCTGGGGATGGTGAACCTGTGGGTCTGCATGGCGGGTTTGGCGCTGGCCAATGCCTGTCTGGGGCTGATCGTGCCCGCCACGATGGTGATGGCGCTGGATGATCAGGGCGATAAGGCGGGGTTGGCCTCGTCCTTAGGGGGCACGTTGCAGATGCTGGCGGGCGGGGCCATGGTGGTGGCTTTGGGGCCATGGCTGGGGGCCAGTGCCACGCCGATGATCGCCGGCATCGCTTTTGCGGCCACAGTGACGCTGGTCTTAACGCTGCTTGTGCCACGCAACGCTTAAGCCGCAAAGGGGGGCGCGGTTTGCACTTGATCTAGCGCGTGCAGCAACAGATCGGTCCCCGCGCCGGGGCGGTTGGCCCCCTCGGAGAGGATCCGCCGCCACCCCCGCGCGCCGGGCCGTCCGGTGAACAGGCCCAGCATGTGCCGTGTGATCTGATGCAACCGCCCGCCTTGGGCGATATGGTTTGCGATATAGGGCAGCAGATCGGCCACCACCTGATGCGGATCGGGCGCGAAATCCTCGCCCCAAAGCCTGTCTGCCCCGATCAAGACGGCTGCGGGGTCGTGATACGCCGCGCGCCCCACCATCACCCCGTCTATCCCTTGATCCAGCATATCCTGCACTTGGGCCAAACTTGTGATCCCGCCGTTCAGGCAAAGGGTCAGATCGGGAAAGCGTTGTTTCATCGCCAGAACCAAGGGGTAATCCAGCGGCGGGATCTCGCGGTTTTCCTTGGGCGACAGGCCCTGCAACCACGCTTTGCGGGCATGGATGATGACATGGCGCACACCTGCTGTGGCAAGCGTTTCCAAAAAGCGCGGCAAGATGTCTGCGGGGATCTGATCATCCACCCCGATGCGGCATTTGACGGTTACGGGCACGGGGCTTTCGGCTTGCATGGCCGCCACACACGCGGCCACAAGCGAGGGACGTTCCATCAGCACCGCCCCAAAGCAGCCTGATTGCACGCGGTCAGAGGGGCAGCCGCAGTTCAGGTTGATCTCGTCATAGCCATAAGGCACAGCCACCCGCACCGCGGCCGCCAGTTCCGCCGGATCCGACCCGCCCAGTTGAAGCGCCACGGGATGTTCTGCCGCATCAAACCCCAACAACCGCGCTGCATCGCCGTGCAGAATGGCGGCGGCTGTCACCATCTCGGTATACAGCATCGCGCGGCGGGTCATATGGCGGTGAAAGACCCGGCAGTGCCGATCCGTCCAATCCATCATGGGGGCCACCGACAGGCGGTGGGCCGAAGGTGCAAGAGAGGCGGCAAGCGTCATGGGCAAGATCCGGCGCGAGAGCAAAGCCTTGCTATACCCCAGCCCTGCGCGATGTCAAAGCAGATGCCCGCGCTGGTGCGGGGCCTGCTTGCCCTTGCACCCCCCCTCGTCTATCTAGGCGCAAAGGGGATTTCATGCGCATTCTGATCACAAATGACGACGGCATCAACGCGCCGGGCCTAGCTGTGCTAGAGCAGATCGCCAACACTTTGGCAGGCCCTAAAGGCGAGGTTTGGGTGGTCGCCCCCGCCTTTGAACAATCGGGCGTGGGGCACTGCATCAGCTATACCCATCCCACGATGATCGCCCAACTCGGCCCACGCCGTTATGCGGCCGAAGGGTCGCCCGCCGATTGTGTGCTGGCGGGGCTGTATCATGTGATGAAGGACCATAAGCCTGATTTGGTGCTGTCGGGGGTGAACCGTGGCAACAATGCGGGCGAAAATGTGCTGTATTCCGGCACCATCGGGGCCGCGATGGAAGCCGCCCTGCAAGGCGTCAAAGCCATCGCTTTGTCGCAGTTCTTTGGCCCGCAGAATGCCAAGATTGACGACCCTTACGAGGCGGCTGTGATCCACGGCGCAGGGTTGATCCAGCGCCTGCTAGACAAGGGCCTGTGGGATGAAGCCGATTACCGCCTGTTTTACAACGTGAATTTCCCCCCCGTTCCGGCAGCAGGCGTCAAAGGCACAAAGGTCGCCACCCAAGGTTTTCGCCGCTACACCGCCTTTTCGCTCGAACCGCATGTCTCGCCCACGGGGCGGCAGTTTTTGTGGATCAAGGGCGGCGAGCAGGGTCGCGCCACCTTGCCGGGGTCAGATGTCACGGCCAATGTGGAAGGCTATATCTCTGTCACGCCGCTGCGCGCAGATTTGACAGCACATGACCGCTTGGCCGAACTTGGCGCCGCCTTGGCATGAGTGACAGCGCCCTGCCACTTCCTGATCCAGCGGCAGAGCGGCAGATGCAGCTGATCTTAACCTTGCGCAGCTTGGGGGTTACAGATGCCCGCGTGCTGGCCGCGATGGAGCGGGTCGACCGCGGCGCCTTTGTGCGCGGGGTTTTCGCCAGCCGCGCTTATGAAGATATGCCCCTGCCGATTTCGTGCGGGCAGACGATCTCTCAGCCTTCGGTCGTGGGGCAGATGACCCAAGCGTTGAACCCGCAACCCCGCGACAAGGTGCTAGAGGTGGGGACCGGATCAGGCTATCAGGCCGCGATCCTAAGCTTGCTGTGCCGCAGGGTCTATACGGTTGATCGTCACCGCGCTTTGGTGGAAGAGGCGCGGGCGGTCTTTTCGGCCATGTCTTTGGCCAATATCACAGCCTTTACCGCCGACGGCAGCTTTGGATTGCCCGAGCAAGCGCCGTTTGATCGCATCCTTGTGACAGCCGCCGCCGAGGACCCGCCCGGCCCGCTCTTGGCGCAATTGAAGATTGGGGGTATCATGGTGGTGCCTGTGGGCCAATCAGATACGCTTCAAACTCTGATCAAGGTCACAAGATTGGCCAGCGGCTATGACTATGAAGAATTGCGACCGGTGCGCTTTGTGCCGCTGGTCGAAGGGCTTGGAGCAGGGTGACCATAGGCCCGGATCAACGGGCACGGCACATGGGGTATATCGAGTGGGGATGAACATGGACCAAATGAGGGACTTTCGCAAAGCCAAGTCAGGCTTCACGCTGTCGGTTCTGGCGGCATTGCTTTTGTCAGCCTGTATGGAAACCAAGTCGTTAGACTGGGACTTGCGCAACAATGGCGGGGCCACCTCGGGCGCGGTTGAACGCGCCACGGGGGCGCGGCCTGCGGCAGATGGGCAGGGTGTCATCTCTTATCCAGGCTATCAGGTCGTGGTGGCGCGGCGCGGCGATACTGTCAGTTCGGTTGCGGCGCGTTTGGGCATAGCGGCGGATCAATTGGCCGGCTTTAACGCCCTGTCACCCGATGACAGCCTGCGTCAAGGCGAGGTTTTGGCCTTGCCGACGCGCGTTGCCTCGAACGGGGGGATGGCTGGCGCCACCGCGGCCATGGGCGGCATTGATGTTGCAGCCATTGCCACCACAGCGCTGGACCGTGCCGATACATCTGGCCCCCAAACCGGCGCCACAATTGGTGAAGGCCCCGCAGCCAAAGCCGGCGACCTGCCCTTTGCCACCCAAGGTTCTGGCCCCGAACCGGTGCGCTATCAGGTCAAACGCGGTGAAACGGCCTTTACCATCGCGCGCAGCTTTAACATCTCGGCCAAGGCCTTGGCGGACTGGAACGGTTTGGGGCCAGAACTGACAGTCCGCGAGGGCCAGTTCTTGATCATTCCGACACCCGCTGACATCTCGCGCTTGCCAGCTGCCTCGCAGGTCGACGATGTGACCCCGCCCGGCGAAGGCACGCCCACCCCCACCCCCCCCTCGTCCAAAGAACCGCTGCCCGAAGAAGCCACCGTCCCCGCAGCAGAGGCAGCAGCCGAAGCCGCCGCAGAACCCACCCCCGCCCCAGATCTGGGCAGCGAGCGCACCCAAGCCTCGGCCGCGGCGATGAGCATGCCGGTCGAGGGCAAAATCCTTCGGGCTTGGGATGGCAAGACCAGCCAAGGCATCGACATCGCTGCCGCCGCGGGCACGGCTGTTCAGGCGGCGGCTGAAGGAACGGTGGCGGTCATCACCCATGATGCCAAAACCGGCGCGCTGATCGTGATCTTGCGCCATGCAGATGGGCTTTTGACGGTTTATGCCGGTCTTGATTCTGCCACGGTAGAAAAAGGCGCGGCTGTCAAACGCGGCCAAACCATCGGCACCGTCAAAGATGGCAGCCCTGCGCAACTGCACTTTGAAGTGCGCAAAGGCCAAGTCTCGGTCGACCCGCTTACCTATCTGCAATAAAGGCGGCGCACGGCACGAAGGCAATCCGCCGCAGCCCATGAACTCGGGGGGTTTTCACCCTTCGGGATCATAGGATGTTTGGGCAAGTATGAAACCCACAGCGGGGGGATTAAAGCGCCACGCCCTCGCGCGCCGCCAGATCGCAAAAGAACTGCCACGCCACGCGTCCTGATCGCGAACCGCGCGTGGCTTGCCATTCGATGGCTTCGGCCCAAAGCCTGTCTTCGCCGATCACCACGCCGTGCGCTGCACAATAGGCGCGGATCATCGCCAAATAATCATCTTGGCTGCACGGGTGAAAGCCCAACCACAGGCCAAAACGGTCCGACAGCGAGACTTTTTCTTCCACCGCCTCGCCCGGGGTGATGGCCGAAGCGCGTTCATTGTCGATCATCTCGCGCGGCATCAGGTGGCGGCGATTGGAGGTGGCATAGAAAAGCACATTGTCCGGCCGCCCTTCGATGCCGCCATCCAGCACGGCCTTAAGCGATTTATAATGCTGATCATCGCTGGCAAAAGACAGATCATCGCAAAACAGGATAAAGCGGCAGGGGGCGGCGCGCAGATGCGCCAACAAGCGCTGAACCGACGGCAGATCTTCACGGCTAAGTTCGACGATCTTCAGATCATGGCCTTCCGCCCTGACTGCGGCATGGATGGCCTTGACCAACGAGGATTTGCCCATCCCCCGCGCACCCCACAAAAGCGCGTTGTTCGCGGGTAAGCCGCGCGCGAAGTGGCGGGTGTTTTCCATCAGCGTGTCGCGAGAGCGGTCAATGCCCAAAAGCAGGGCAACATCAACCCGCGACACTTTGGCCACAGGATCCAGCCTGTCAGGCGATGTGTGCCACACAAAAGCCTCGGCCGCCGCGAAATCGGGCGGCGGCAGGGGCTGGGGCGCCAGACGTTCCAGCGCCGCAGCGATGCGGTGAAGGTCGGTCATTCCGCGTCAGGCTCTTCCCAAGTGCCGTCCAACTTCGCTTGCTTTTCGGCCTGCTTTTCAAAGTAAACGATGATCCAAATTGACACTTCATAAAGCGGATAGATCACCGCAAACAGCACCCCCATCGAGGTGACATCAGGCGGGGCGATCATCGAAGACAAGATCAATATGCCGACGATGGCATATTTGCGCGTGTCTTTCAGACCCTTGGACCCGATCAGCCCGGCTTTGCCCATCAAGGTCAAAAGGACGGGCATTTGAAAACACAGGCCAAAGGCCATCAGAAACTGCATCGTCAAAGAATAGAAACGATCGATCGAGCCTTGGAACACCAACCCCTTGGGCAGACTGCCCAAGACAGAGCCGGTTTGCATGGCAGAAGACAGCGAATCTTGGAACGACAAGAAAAACCGGAACGCTTGGGGAATAACCAGCAGATATGCCAAGGCCCCCCCCAGAAAGAACATCACCGGCGAGGCAATCAAGAACGGCAAAAACGCCGCTTTTTCATTGCGATACAGGCCCGGTGCGACAAAGCGCCACAGCTGGAAGGTGATGACCGGAAAGGCCATCACAAAGCCGCCCCACATAGAGATTTTCATGGCCACAAAGAAGCTGTCCTGCGGCCCCAAGGTCTGCAACTGACATTCTTGCCCGCGTTCAGCCAACACAGCGCAGATCGGCGCCGACAAAAAGGCCCAGATATGTCCGACGATCAGAAAGGCGATGATGAAGGTCACAACAAAAGCACCGATCGAAATCATGATCCGGTTGCGCAGCTCTTTCAGATGTTCCAGCAGCGGCGCAGCCGAACCATCTAGATTTTCGGAGTTGCTCATACCGTTTCCTCGCCTTTGGGTTTGCGCGGTGTCTTACGCGGTTTCACGGCAGCTTTCACGGGGGCAGCGTCTGCAGCCGTCGCAGGAACGGCTGCTTTGACCACGCGCTTTTTGGGTGTTGGCTTTGCGGCTTGGGGCGGGGGGGCGGGTGCATAGGTGCCAGCCTCGATCGCTTTAAGCTTTTCGGTCTGCTCTTTTAAAACCTGCGCGCGCAGGGCCTGCTTGTCATACAGCGCCTGTGTGGCAGGGCCATGGGCCGCTGCTTGGGAAGCCGGTGTTTGGGAAGCGGGCGCTGCGTCGTGGTCGGCCAGATCATCGGCCGCCTCGGCCGCATCATCCACCACATCAGGTGAAGGCGTGGCGCTAGTAACAACCTTGGGCGGCGTTGCGGGCATCGGGGGGGGCACAAGTGTGCGGGCCGGCATCGGCACAGTGGGTTTGGCTGCATTCTTCAGCGGATCCCATTTTTCAAAGCGGTCCGCCGCATTTTTCACCACATCCAAGCCCAAGGCGCTGGACGACGTACTTGCCTTAAGGTCCTTTACGACATCCTTCACGCCGGTATCTTTGGCCGCCTGTTCCATCGCGCGCGAAAACTCGCGGCTCATTTGGCGCAGTTTGCTCGTAAACCGCCCCAATTGGCGAAACATGTGCGGCAAGTCCTCTGGCCCGATGACAATAAGAGCCACCGTGGCGATGATCAGCAGTTCGGGCCAGTTGAAGTCAAACATTGCCGGATCAGGCTTGTTTGTCGTTGGTCGGCGTTACATCGCGGGCGACGGCAGGGGGCTCTTCGGCAACCGGTTCAGCCGCAGCAGCGGCCTTGTTGTCATCCATGCCTTTTTTGAAGGCGGTGATACCTTTGCCGACTTCGCCCATCAGGGACGAAACTTTGCCCTTGCCAAACAAGACAAGAACAACAACGGCGATCAGAAGTAGACCAAGGGGGCCGGGAGCGTGCATGAGAAGTCCTCCATTACGCCGCGCGGTGCGGCAGATGTTTTGTCAAGCAAAGGCCAATCGATAAAGACCTGCAAGCCACAGTTTCGCTTAAAGATGGGTTGGGGTTGGAATCCCGCGGCCTTACTGCCATATTTATGTCAGTAAGGCCCAAGTTTAGGGAAATCCTCCCCCATGTCACGATCCATTCGCCTGTTCGATCTGATCCAGATTCTCCGCGACGGGCGTTTGCACCGGGCGTCAGATATGGCGCGGGATTTGGGCGTTTCAGTGCGGTCGATCTGGCGGGACATGGCGACACTCGCGGCGTCTGGCATGCCAGTAGAGGGAGAGCGCGGCGTGGGCTATATTCTGCGCCAGCCCATCACCTTGCCACCCATGATGCTGCAACCGACAGAATTGATCGCCCTGCGCTTGGGCGTGCGCTTGGTGGCCGAAGGGGCCGACCCCAACCTTGCCGCTGCAGCCCGAAGTTTGGCCGGCAAGATCGCCACCGTGGCCCCTGCCCCGCGCGATTCAGAGTTGAGCGACGATCTGTTTACCCCATCGCCACCCACCGCCCACCGCGCCAGCCCGCATCTGCCGATGCTGCGCAAAGCCATCAGGCAAAGTGAACGCTTAACCATCGCCGTGCTGGACGGGGCGGGGCAACTGATCCAGCGTGACATCCGGCCCCTTGCCTTGGCGCTGACGGGGCAAACTTGGGTCTTGGCCGCATGGTGTGACACCAAAACAGGCTTCGCAGCCTTTGGGTTGGACCGCTTGCTAGATATCGTGCCGCGCGGCGAGGCCTTTCCCCGTGAACCCGGCAAACGGCTGACAGATTATCGCAAGTGGCAAGCGAAAGGCGCGGGGCAAGTGGTCAAGTTGGAAGTTTAGCCAAGGATGAATGGGCAAAGCGGGGCGATTTAGCCGGCAAAAACAAAACAGCGATCGCGGCGGATCATCAGCCAAAGCGCCGTGCCAACCTTGGGCAGGAACACGCCGGGCACGGCGGCGGTCAGGGGCGAGTTGTCGAAATCCATTTTGAATTCCACAAGGCTTTCATGGCCCAAAAACCGCGACCGCATCACAGTGCCACGCGCGGCCGTGCCGTCTTGGGGCGTGGGGTTGGGGCCACGGCCAGCGCGGTCGAAATCAATCTTTAAATGCTGCGGACGGATCACGATATGCACAGGCGTGCCATCGCTATGGCCTGGCGTCAAAAACGCACCAAAAGGCGTTTGGGTCAGCGCCCCGCGCGAGGTGCCGCAGATGACGTTGACGTCGCTGAAAAAGGCCGCCGCGGCACGGTCGATCGGCGCGTTGTAAAGATTGTAGGGCGCGCCTTTTTGGACGATGACGCCGGCGCGCATCAGGGCTATTTCATCGGCCATGCGCATGGCTTCATTGGGTTCATGCGTCACAAGCAGAACGGCTGCGCCCTCTTCTTTCAAAAGGTCCAGCGTGGCGTCGCGGATGCCATCGCGCAGGCGGTTGTCTAGGCCCGAGAAGGGTTCATCCATCAACATAACGCGCGGACGCGGGGCAAGGGCGCGGGCCAGCGCCACGCGCTGCTGTTCGCCGCCTGACAGCTGATGGGGGTGCTTGTCGCCAAAGCCCGTCAAATTGACCTTTTCCAGCAAGGCATCCACCCGCGCAGCGCGCTGCGGCACATTGCGCTGCAAGCCAAAGGCCACATTGCCGGCCACCGTCAGATGCGGAAACAGCGCGAAGTCTTGAAACATCAATCCCACACCGCGTGCTTCGGGCGGAAGTGCCGCGGTGGGACCAAAGACCTCGACCCCGTCAATCAGGATGCGGCCCGCATCTGGCTTTTCAACTCCGGCGATCATGCGCAAGGTGGTGGATTTGCCGCAACCCGACGGGCCAAGCAAGCAAGTCACCTGCCCCGCTTCGACGACCAAAGACAAGTCAGATACGACCTTTTGCCCACCATAAGACCGCGAAAGCGATTGCACCACCAGTCGTGTGGCATCTGAACGGGGCATGGGCAAGGTCAATTCCCTATTGTTTTCATCAGAATTACCCTTATCAGCCGATCTGCCCTGCTGCAAGGCTACCGCGCCAAGATCAACTCTGCCATCAATCCGCCCAAATCCGCACTCTGCCCCAAACGCAGCACCCCGCCATGCGAGCGCGCAATATCCGCTGCAATCGACAAGCCAAGCCCGACGCCCCCGCCAAAATTGGGGTCGCGCGCCGCATCAAGGCGGGCAAAGGGGCGCAGGGCCTCTTCGCGGCGGTCGGCCGGAATGCCGGGGCCGTCGTCTTCCACCACAAAGCGCAGCGATCGCTCGGTCAGGGCAAAGCACAGCCGCGCCTTTGTGCCATAGCGCAGAGCATTGCCGATCAGATTGTCAAGGGCACGGGTCACGGCTTGTGGGCGCATCCGCACTTGGCCTTGGCCTGTACAGACGCCAAGCGCAACCGATTGACCGCCGCGCTGGGTTTTGGCCATAACCTGTGCCAGAAGTTCAGCCGGGTCGACCGACACTGTCTCTTCTTGCGCATCGCCGCGGGCAAAGGCCAAGAACGCATCGACCAAGCGTTGCATCTCTTGAACATCGCCCAGAATTGCCTCGGTTTCCTCGGTTTGGTCCATCAAGGACAGACCAAGTTTCATGCGCGTCAAAGGGCCGCGCAGATCGTGGCTGACGCCTGAAAGCATCAGCGTGCGCTGTTCGATCTGGCGTTCGATGCGCGCACGCATATCCAAAAACGCCATGCCGGCTGCGCGCACCTCGGCAGCGCCGCGGGGCTTATAGGGCAGGTTTTGGCCCCGACCAAAGGCCTCGGCCGCGGCGGCCATGCGGGTGATGGGAACCAGTTGATTGCGCAAAAAGGCAAAGGCCACTGCCGTCATCAAGATCGACGCCAAGGCCATAATCACCAACAGCTGATGCGGATTGCTGGCCGAGACGCGTTGACGCGAGATATCCACACGCATCGCGCCAAAACGGGTTTGCACCCAAGTCTGCACATTGCGCGGATCGGTTTGCATATCGACGGCCAGAACTTGCGGCAGGGTCGCGCGCATCACGGCACCCACTTCGCGCCCCGATAAATCCCAAACATCGCGCTGATCCGCAGCGGGAACAGTTTGGCCCGCAGGCAGGGTTGCCACGAATTTCAAAGCCACGCTAAGTTCGGCGGCACGTGCTTGGGCCTGCGGCAGGTCTGGCGCGCTGTCAACCTGCGACAAAAGCAAACCCACCTCTATCCCCGCACCACGCGATAATTGTCGGGTGACGCCGTCAAAATGGCGCTGGATGAAGATGATCGAGACGACAACTTGCACAAAGACCACAGGCAAGATCAAAATAAGCGCCGCGCGTCCATAAACGCTACGCGGGACATAGGATTTCAAGGTGAATGCCATAGTCTTAGCCTAGCCCTGCGCGGGGGCGGTTGGAAAGGGCCATTTTGCAGGTTTTAGGGCCTTGAGCCTGCGCGGCTAGGGCGCGATGCTGCAGCATCCTTGAACCGGTGATGACGTGTGATGCCCCTGCCCCTTTCAACCTTGCGCGCCGACAATCCCGGGCCTTTTACCGGCCTCGGGACCAATACCTATTGTCTGGGGCAGACCACAAAAACCATCGTTGATCCCGGGCCAGACACACCGGCCCATCTGGCGGCCATTCTGCAAGAGGTGGGGCGCCATGAGATCGAGGCGATCTTAGTCACCCATGCCCACACCGACCACAGCGCCCTCGCCCCACGCTTATCCGCCCTGACGGGGGCCCCCATCTTGGCTTTTGGCGATGCCCGTGCCGGAATGTCCGCGCAGATGACCGCGCTAGAGGCTGAGGGCATCGCAGGCGGCGAGGGCCGCGATGATGCCTTTGTTCCCGATCATTGTTTGACAGATGGTAAAATCCTTAGCCTTTCGGGACTAGAGATCGAAGTGATCCACACCCCCGGGCATATGAGCAATCACATCTGCCTGGGCTTGGGCGATACGCTGTTATCGGGCGATCATGTTATGGCATGGTCCACGTCGCTGGTCTCGCCGCCTGATGGCGATATGTCGGCCTATATGGCGTCGTTGCACAAGCTGGCGCGGCGCATCTGGCGCCGGTTTTTGCCCGGACATGGCCTGCCTGTCGAAGACCCTGCCGCCCGCATGACTGCCTTGATCGCGCATCGTTTGGGGCGCGAGGCTTCGGTGCTGGCGGCCCTGTCGCAAGGCCCGGCCACGCCAGAGGCTTTGACGAAGACCATATACACCGATCTTGCCCCCAACCTGCAGGCGGCCGCCACGCGCAACGTACTGGCCCATCTGATCGACCTGCAGGCCCGCGCCAAAGTTTCGCGCCTTGGCCTTAACCCGCTGAGTGTGGCAACCTTTGCGCTGACCTAACCGCGAAGCCCGGCTGCGTCTTTTCACAACCTGTCACTTTTCGCGGCATTTCCCCTTGTCGGCCCCAAACACCCTTGCTATAGACCGCCTCGTGTTCCGGCGTAGCTCAGCGGTAGAGCAGCTGACTGTTAATCAGCTGGCCGTAGGTTCGATCCCTACCGCCGGAGCCAAATCTTCCAAAGATTTGAAAAAGATAGGGCGTGTCGCAAGACGCGCCCTTCTTTGGTTTGCCTTCGAAGACATGCGGTTCAGGCGCCAATTACCGCGCGGGGGGCGCGGGCCCAAAAGCGCGCCATCAAGCTGACCGATGCGAAAAGCAGGCCCAAGCACAGGCCCAGCCAAATCCCTTCAGCCCCAAAGTCAAAGGTAAAGCCCAAGATCGCACTGGCGGGAATGCCCACGCCCCAATAGCTGAAGGCTGCAGCCCACATTGGCACACGCGTATCACGAATGGCGCGCAGCAGGCCCAAGGCCATGACCTGCATGGCATCACCCAATTGAAACAGCGCAGCAAGGGCCAAAAGGCGGGTGCCAAGGGCCAGGATCTCGGACGCTTCGGGGTGATCTGTATCCAAAAACAGCGCCGTGATGGTGACGGGCAGGCTTAGGAACAAGGCAATCCCGATGACACATAGCCCAAAGGACAAGCCAATCGCGCTGATGGCAATCTGGCGCAGACCTCGCACATCCCCCGCCCCCGAGGCACGGCCCGCCAGAACCGTCGCAGCATTGGACAGGCCCAGATGCAGCATAAAGGCCATGGCAGCCACTTGCATGGCGATGCCATGCGCGGCCAAGGCAACCGTGCTGACCCAGCCCATCATCAAGGATGCCGCCGCAAAAAGCCCGCTTTCGGCAAGC
The DNA here is from genome assembly GCA_903845215.1 of uncultured Rhodobacterales bacterium. Lineage (GTDB taxonomy): Bacteria > Pseudomonadota > Alphaproteobacteria > Rhodobacterales > Rhodobacteraceae > Stagnihabitans. The sequence continues at coordinate 44,165 of CAIMWI010000010.1, forward strand.
CCGGTCACACCTATCGGCCACCCAAGGCGAAAGACGCGCCCCAAAGCGGCTTGATCCACCCGCCAAAAGCGGGTGAAAAGGCCAAAGCGGCGCAGATCCCGCTGATAGTGGGCATAGACTGCCATGATCCCAAAGGTGACCCACTGCACCACAAGGGTCGCCAGCGCTGCGCCGCGCACACCCAGTTCAGGCGCGCCCCAATTGCCAAAGATCAGCATCCAGCCCAAGGCCAGATTGACCAGCACCGCCGCCAGCGTCACCCAAAGCACCACTTGGGTGCGCCCCAAGGCGGAAAGATAGGATTTCAACGCCATGACCAGCAGCGCCGGCACCATGCCAAGGCCCGCGATGTGCAAAAAGTCATGGGCAAGTCGGGCAACTTCGGCCTCTTGCCCTAAAGCCAAAAGCCAAAGGCCCGAGGTCCAGAACACAGGATAAATCGCAAGACCAAACCCCAATGACAGCCAAAGCGCCATGCGCGCATCGCGGCGCACTTCGGTTTCATCCCCCTTGCCCAAGGCGACGGCAACCAAGGGCAACAAAGCTTGGGCAAAGCCCGAGCCAAGGATGAAGACGATGAAAAAACACGACCCCGCCAGGGTAACTGCCGCCAACTCTGTCACGCCGTAGCGCCCCATAAGCACCGTGTCTGTGACATGCAAAAGCATCCCCGCCACATGCGAGCCTATGATGGGCAGACCCAGCGCCAAGATCGCACGGGTATGAGAGAGATATGACGGAACCATGCGACTTTCTATCTGCTACACTTGCCCTCAGCAAGGCGGCACCCAAAACGGGGGGGTAACCCCCGCACCCCCGTGGCGTGTTTAAGCCAAGACAAAGCGAGGTGCGGGGGCAGCGATTAGCGTGGCAGGGGCGCGTAACTGCGCCAGTTGTGCTGCTCTTTAAAGCCCAAAACATCGCGGATTTTTTGGTTGGAAAGCAGGCTTTCGTTCGCACCGACCGGGCGGGTCAAAGGCACTTTGGGGAAAAACTGCGCCAAAAGCTCGGCGTTGGGTTGGGGGACGGAGTTGGTGTCGTTGACGGCGTTGAAGACTTGGTAGCCCAGCCCGTCTTTTTTCAGCGCAAGATCGACAATCTGCCCCAGATCGCGGGCGTCGATATAGCTAAAGGTGATGCGGCGGCGTGACCCTGGGTCTTTGGCAAAATCGGGAAAGCGGGCGTAGTCTTGCGGCTCCATCACATTGCCGATGCGCAAGGAATAGACATCGGCACCGCTGCGGCGTTGAAAGGCCTCGGCTGTCACCTCGTTGACCTTTTTGGACATGCCATAGCTGTCCATCGGGTTGATCGGATAGGCTTCGTCCAACGGCAGATAGGCGGGGTCGGTCTGGCCATCGCTGAAACACACACCGTAAGTGGTTTCGGACGAGGCGATGATCACCTTGCGGATGCCCGATTTCAGCGCCGCTTCCAGCACGTTGTAGGTGCCCATCACATTAACGCAGTAGGTTTCATTGTCGGGTGCCAGCATTAAGGCCGGAATAGCCGCAAAATGTACCACGGCGTCAAAGGGGCGGTGGCCTAGGCCGTCTTCCAGATCTTCGCCGCTGGCATAGGCGGTCATGGCGTTAAACATCTGCCCGCTGTCGGTGATATCGGCCACCAGATCGGCCACACCGGGATGGCGCAGCGCCACCTTATCGACATTCAGCACCCTGTGCCCTTGGGTTGCCAGATAAGCCACCACATGTTTGCCCGCTTTGCCCGAACCGCCTGTAAAAAGTACCCGCATCAAACCCTCCATGATTTGGGCGCACCTTGCCTTAAGCCGCCGCCCAAGGCCAGCCCTTGCGCCCTGCCCCCTTGGCGGTATCTAATGGGGGCCAATCAGAACAGGCCCCAAATGTCAGACCTTTTGAGCAACACGACCGATACCTACAACGCCTCATCGATCGAGGTGCTGGAACCGCTAGAGGCAGTGCGCCTGCGGCCGGGGATGTATATCGGCGGGATTGACGAGCGCGCATATCACCACTTGGCCGCCGAAATCATCGACAACGCGATGGACGAGGCGGTCGCAGGCCATGCCACGCGCATCGAGGTGGAATTGCATGCCGACGGGTCGCTGACCGTGCGCGACAACGGGCGGGGCATTCCGGTCGACCCGCACCCGAAGTTTCCCGACAAATCCGCGCTAGAGGTGATTTTGTGCACGCTGCATTCGGGCGGCAAATTTGGCGGCAAGGCTTATGAAACCTCGGGCGGATTGCACGGCGTGGGGTCTTCGGTGGTGAACGCGCTGTCAGACCGGATGGATGTGGAAGTGGCGCTGAACAAAGAGCTTTACACCCAAAGCTTTTCGCGCGGCAAACCCTTGGCCCCCATTCGCAAGGTGGGGCCCGTGGCCAATCGGCGCGGCACTTGGGTAACATTCCACCCCGATGCGCAGATTTTTGGCAGCCAGCAGTTTCGACCAGGCCGTTTGATGCGGATGGTGCGATCCAAAGCCTACCTGTTTTCAGGTGTGGAAATCCGCTGGAAAACCGCCATCCCCGATGGCGACACACCGACAGAGGCGGTGTTTCACTTTCCCGGCGGCTTGGCGGATTATTTGGCCGATACCTTGGAAAAAACCACAACCTATGCCGACAAGCCCTTTGCCGGAAAGGTGGGGTTTCAGGCCAAATTCGGGGTGCCCGGGTCAGTGGAATGGGCAATCAATTGGACACCGGCGCGCGATGGGTTCATTCAATCTTATTGCAATACCGTTCCGACGCCCGAAGGCGGCACGCACGAGACAGGGTTTTGGAATGCAGTTCTCAAAGGCATCCGCGCTTACGGCGAATTGATCAAAAACCGCAAGACAGAATTGATCACCCGCGATGATCTGACAGCGGGGGGCTGCGCCCTTGTGTCATGCTTTATCCGAGAGCCGCAATTTGTGGGGCAGACCAAAGACCGCTTGGCCACCGAAGAGGCAGTAAAATACGTCGAAGGCGCGGTGCGCGACCATTTTGACAATTGGCTGGCGGGCAATACGAAATATGCAGGGGCGATTTTAGATTTCCTGATCCTTCGGGCAGAGGAACGGTTAAAGCGGCGGCAAGAAAAGGAAACGGCGCGCAAGACGGCGACCAAAAAGCTGCGCTTGCCGGGGAAACTAACCGATTGCTCGGCCAAAAACCGCGATGGGACAGAATTGTTCATCGTGGAAGGCGATAGCGCGGGCGGGTCGGCCAAGGCGGCGCGCAACCGCGAAACGCAGGCCTTGCTGCCATTAAAGGGCAAGATTTTGAACGTGCTGGGGGCAGCCTCGGCCAAGTTGCATGACAATTCCGAAATTCGCGACATTTGCGAAGCCCTTGGCGTGACGATGGGGGCCAAGTTTAACGTTGACGATTTGCGCTATGATAAAATCATCATCATGACCGACGCCGATGTCGATGGCGCGCATATCGCCAGCCTGCTGATGACGTTTTTCTTTTCCCAAATGCGCCCGCTGATCGACAAGGGCCACCTGTATCTGGCCTGCCCGCCGCTGTACCGGCTGACCCAAGGGGCCAAGCGGATCTATGTGGCGGATGATGCCGAAAAAGAGCTGATGCTGGCCAAGGGCTTGGGCGGGCGCGGAAAAATTGATGTGCAGCGGTTCAAAGGCTTGGGCGAGATGGATGCCAAAGACCTAAAAGACACCACGATGAATCCGTTGACACGTCAGTTGATCCGCGTAACGATAGTTGAGGAAGACCCCGGCGAGACGGGCGACTTGGTTGAGCGTTTGATGGGCAAAAAGCCGGAATTGCGGTTTCAGTATATTCAAGAAAACGCGAGGTTTGTTGAGGAGTTGGATGTTTGAAAGTCTATAAATTTATGTCTGCCAAATGGGCAAAAGAAGCTATTTTATCAAAAAGATTAAAAATTAGTATAATTCCAACTCTGAATGATCCATGGGAAGGAAACGCGCTTAGTTACACTAGTGCTGAAGACAAAGAGGCTTGGAAACTCAGAATAGATTACATATCCCTTAGCCTTGGCATGATTTGCTTTTCGAAAGAGTGGGCGGATCCTGTTCTCTGGTCACATTATTCGGAACAGCATAAAGGAATAGTACTCGGATTTGAACTAAACAGTCCTCTAACAACTGAAGTTAGATATAGAGAAAGATTAACGAAATATGATGACTTCAAGAAAACCAGCAGTAGTGAGGAAACAGAATTTGTCATTAGTGCTATTTCGAAAAAATATTTGAGCTGGGAATACGAAAAAGAAGTAAGGTTATTTACTACTTTCGGAAAGCCTGACCCAGTAAGTGGCCATTTCTTTAGAGATTTTGATAGTGAAATGCGGTTGACAGACGTAATCTTTGGCGCGCGTTACTCGGACTATGAGGAAATGACGTTTGTTGTCGCATCTATTCCAAGTGTATCGAAAGAAACTATTTCATGGTGGAAATCAACGCTTGGCAATGAAAATTTCAAAATGACACCAGGTAAGATTTGGAAGTTCGAGCAGCCATAACAACTGTAAATAATAATGAAGGCTGTTTTTTGTGCGTCGCCCCCCCCCTACTCCTGCACCGTCTTCAAATACTCTGCAATCTCCACCAATCTTAACGGCGTGGGCGTCAAGATCCCGTCGCCGGTATCCACCAGCACCGTTGGCCCCTCCATCAAGGGCGCAAACTTGGGCATCAGGGCGGAAGGGGCCTCTCCATGGCTATAGCCCCAGATTTTTGACATCACATAGGCCATGGGGAACACCCCGCCATGGCGTGAGGATAGGCCCGTCAGGTCAGCGGGGGGGTGGGCAAGGCTTTTGGCCAGCTCGCCGTCACCCTTCGCACTACCCCCGTGGCATGGCGCGCAAAGTTCGGTGAAATCGGCTTTACCCGAACTGGGCGGCGTGGGCGCTTGGCCCGGCACGCAGGCGGCCAAAATCAGCAGGGCGGGCAGCAGATGGGGGGCGCGCATTGGCATTCCTTTGTCAGTTTGCGCCAGACTACACCTGTGGCTGGGTGTTGAAAACCTGTCGTGCGGCAAAACTATTCGCGGGTCAGACGATCTGCCCGTTTTGCAACCGTACCACGCGGTCCATCCGTGCGGCCAAATCCATGTTATGGGTGGCGATCAGCGCCGAAAGCCCCGTTTCGCGCACGATTTGCATCAGCACATCAAAGACTTGGGCCGCATTGGCGGGATCAAGATTTCCCGTGGGTTCATCGGCCAAAAGCAGTTTGGGGCGATTGGCCAAGGCGCGGCAAAAGGCGACGCGCTGTTGCTCGCCGCCCGACAGGGCCGCAGGGCGGTGACTTGCGCGGGCCAGAACGCCGACGCGGGCCAACAGGTCGCGGGCGCGCGCCTCGGCCTCAGGCTTGGGGATGCCTTGGGCCAGTTGCGGCAGGGTGATGTTTTCCAGCGCAGAAAATTCCGGCAGCAGGTGGTGGAACTGGTAGATAAACCCCACCTCGGCGCGGCGCGCCTCGGTTCGGGCGCGGTCGTTCAGGCCGGTCATTTGGCGGGCGCCGTAGTGCACGCTGCCCGCATCGGCCACATCCAAAAGGCCCGCGATCTGCAGCAAGGTTGATTTGCCAGCGCCCGAGGGGGCGACAAGGGCCACGACCTCTCCGGCCGCCACAGTGATACTCGCGCCGCGCAGCACCACGACCTCGCCCGCTTTGCCACGATTATAGGCTTTTTCAATGCCTTGCAGGGTTAAGCTATTCATAGCGCAGCGCCTCGACCGGGTTCATGCGGGCGGCTTTGCGCGCGGGGATCAGGGTGATGACGAAAGACAGGCCCAACGACAGCGCCATGGCCGACCCCACATCTCGCCCCTGAAGTTTGGAGGGAAGGGTGTAGATGCCCCGGATCGAAGGATCCCAAACACCCCCCCCCGCCCAATAGTTCACAAAGGAAAAGATCGGGTCGATGTACAGCGCAAACAGGCACCCTAGCGCCACGCCCATGCCCGTGCCGATCACACCTGTGAAGGATCCGCACAGGAAAAACACCCGCAGGATCGACCCCTCTGTCAGGCCCATGGTGCGCAAGATGCCAATGTCGCGGCCCTTGTTTTTCACCAGCATAATAAGACCAGAGACGATGTTCATCGTGGCGATCAGCACAAGGATCGACAAGATGATGAACATCACATTGTCCTCGACCGACAGCGCGCGCAAGAAAGCGCCAGAGCTTTGCTTCCATGTCCACAGCATGGAAGCCGGCCCACCTGCCGCCATCAACGCATCGGCATAGATGTCAACGGCATCAGGGTCTTTGACCATGACCTCGTATTCATCCAAGCGCCCCTCGCGGTTAAAAAAGCTTTGCGCTTCGGCCAGGGGCAGATAAAGTCGCACCTTGTCAATGTCATAGCGGCCAGCGGTGAAGATGTATTCCACCGTATAGGCCTTGATCCTTGGGCTGGTTCCGAAGGCCGATTTCACGCCAGAAGGCGCGATCAAGCGGACCCTGTCGCCCACTGTCACGCCCAGCTCCCGCGCCATTTCCGACCCCATAGCCAAGCCTTGCGGATAGTTGGCCAAGTTCCCCTGCCCCAGATTGCCCGCCCCGATGCGCGGCAGGCTGGCCAGATCGTCCAGCGTCATGCCGTAAACATCGCCGCCGGTGCTTTGATCAAAGGCCGTCACCATCACTTGGCCGCGCACCAAGGGGGCAACACGGGTCACGCCGGGCACGGCACGCAGGTTTTCTAGCGTTGCGGCTTGATCGGCAAAGCCTTTGATCAGGCGTCCGTTCTGATCGGCATAGCCCGCGGAATAGACCGTGACATGGGCATTGGCGCCCAAAATCGTGTCGACAAACTCGGCCCGAAACCCTGCGCGCACCGCCAAGGTGGCAATCAGCGCAAAGACCGCCAAGGTGATGCCCACAAGGCTGATCCATGTCATGACAGAAACGCCCCCTTCGGCGCGGCGGGCACGCAAGTAGCGCCACGCGATCATGAATTCGAAGGGCGCAAAGGGGCGGGTTGACAAGGATAAGGTCTTTCCAAAATGCCAAGTGTTGCACGACCATGCGGGTGCCGCACGCGCACGTCAAGCCACGAAGCCGTCAATTCGGTTAGCGGGTCTTGCCCTTCAGCAGCGCGAAAATCGCCATGGCATGGCCGTGGCCAAGGCCGAAATCGGCCTTAAGCCAGTCGGTGATCTGGGTGGCTTTGACATTGGGGGCAATTCCATCGGGGCCAGCAAAGCCTTTTTCGGCGGCCATCGCTTTAAAATCAGACGGGCTTTTGCCGGTCTTGGCTTGGATATTGTCCAGATAGGCCTGAAAGCTCATTCGGCTTACCCCTAACGTGCGGCCCAAAGCATGCCGCGCCGGATCATTTCGCGCGGGGCACCGTGGTCGATCACATTGGCTTGGTGGCCCAAAGCGTTGTAGTAAACGCGGCCCTTGCCCCATAGTTTGGTGAAACCGACGGGCATGGCCACGGGGCCATTGGGCGCATGGGGGCCATCGACCACCGGAAAATCGCAAACCGCGTGAACCTTTACGGCCGGATCGACGTGCAGGTAATATTGCTCGGTTTTCACATCAAAGTCGCCGATCCCCGCCACCAAAGGGTTAGACGGGTCTGTGATGCGCACGCGGTATTCCACCCCGTCATTGCCCGGATGCGCCACCCATTGCGCACCCGTCATGAACTGCCAAACCACGTCGTTGCGAAAGGCGTCGCACATCCCGCCGTGGCACCCTGCCAGCCCCACACCTGATTCCACGGCATCGGCCACCGCTTGGCTGCGTTCTTTTTCAATCGTGCTCATCGTCCAAACGGGCACGATCAAGTCTAGGGTTTTCAGCGCCGCGGCGTCGTCAAAACACGCCAAGCTGTCGGTGACATCTACCGCAAAACCCGCCTCGCGCAGGTCGGCGGCGAAAAGTGCTGCGACCTTGTCGGGCTGGTGCCCGTCCCAACCGCCCCAAGTGATCAATGCCCGTTTTGCCATACCAGCCTCCTGCGCTTTTTACGCTACTTGACCCAAATTCTTGCGACAGCGCAAGACAATCCCGCTCTATTTGCCCTTTGCCCATATACTCCACGGGAGGTCCGGAGGGTGTGAAACCCTCCGGTCCGGCGTTAGAATTTTTGCGCTGATGCTGGCTTGTTGGCGACAATCGCCTCGATCGCCGCCAAGACATCCTCGGTCAGCTTGGCCTTTTGCGTCAAAGCCGCGAGATTGTCGGTCAACTGGCTGATGCGCGAAGCGCCCAAGATCACGGTCGAGACTCGGCGGTTGTGCAAACACCACAACAGCGACATGTTGGTCAGGCTTAGCCCTGCGCCTTCGGCCACCTTGGCCAAGGCGCGCGCCTTTTCGATCTTGGCTCGCCCATCTTCCGAGGTGAAATTGTCGCGCAGCCATTCGTAGCCGGCCAAATTGGCCCGCGCATCATTGGGGATGCCGTTGTTGTATTTGCCCGTCAGCAAACCTGACGCCAGCGGTGACCAGATCGTGGTGCCCAACCCGTAGGTGTCATAGATCGGTGCGTAATCGGATTCGACCTTGTGGCGTTCAAACAGGTTGTATTGCGGCTGTTCCATTGTGGGCGGTGTCAGATTGCAGCGCGCGGCCACGGCATGGGCCTCGGTGATCTGCTGGCCCGACCATTCCGAAGTGCCCCAGTACAAAACCTTGCCCTGCACCACCAGATTGTGCATGGCGCGCACGGTTTCTTCGATGGGGGTGTCGATATCGGGGCGGTGGCAGAAATACAGATCCAGATGGTCTACCCGCAAGCGTTTCAAAGCGGCGTGGCAGGCCTCGGTCACGTGTTTGGCCGATAGGCCGCGTTGGGTGGGCTTAGCGCCGCCCCAAAACACCTTGGAGGAGACGATATAGCTGTCGCGGCTCCATCCCAGTTCCTCGATCGCTTGGCCCATCACCAGTTCGGATCGGCCCTGTTCATAGCCTTCGGCATTGTCAAAAAAGTTGATCCCCGCGTCATAGGCGGCGGTCAGCATTTCTTTGGCGGGGGCCAGATCGACCTGTTTGGCAAAGGTCACCCAAGACCCATAGGAAAATTCCGAAACCTGCAGGCCCGATTTGCCCAAACGGCGATAGTCCATGATGCGCTCCCTGAATTCTATGCGCAGAACCTAAGGCCTGTGGGGCCAGTTTGCCAGTCTGATTTGGCCTTTGGGTGAAGATGCCGAAAGCAAAACAGCCCCGAACCTGCTGGTCGGGGCCGTCTGGAAAAAACGCTTTACGTCAGATGCCAGCGTAAATCTCGGCCAGTTTGGCCACGGCATCCTCGGGCGTCATCTCGACCGACACGCCTGTGCGGCGCGAGGTCAGTTCAACCACCCCGTTGGCCAAGCCGCGCGGGCCAACCGTGATGCGCCACGGCAGGCCGATCAGGTCCATCGTGGCGAATTTTGCGCCAGCGCGTTCGTCGCGGTCGTCGTACAGCGGTTCCAACCCCTTGGCGAGCAGGGCCTTTTCCAAGGCAGCACAGGCGGCATCGGCGGCCGCATCGCCTTGCTTAAGGTTCACGATCCCAACGGGGAAAGGTGTCACCCCTTCGGGCCAGATGATGCCCTTGTCGTCATGGCTGGCTTCGATGATCGCCCCCAGCAGGCGCGACACGCCGATGCCGTGGCTGCCCATTTCAACGGCAACCTTTTCGCCCTTATCGTTGACGACACTGGCCCCCATAGCTTCGGAATATTTGGTGCCAAAGTAGAAAATCTGCCCCACCTCAATGCCGCGCCCGACCTTACGGCGCTCTTCGGGGATGGCGTCGAACAAGGTCGCGTCATGGGTTTCATCGGTGCGCGCATAAAGCGTGGTGAATTCCCCACACACCTCTGCCACAGCGGCGCGGTCGTCGTAATCGACCTCGCGCGCGCCCAGTTTCAGATCGATCACGGCGGAATCGTAAAACACTTCCGATTCGCCAGTTGTCGCCAGCACCAAAAACTCATGCGTGTTATCGCCGCCAATCGGGCCAGAAGCGGCGCGCATCGGAATGGCCGTCAGGCCCATGCGTTCATAAGTGCGCAGATAGCTGACCATGTGGCGGTTGTAGGCGTGCAGGGCAGCGTCTTTGTCGATGTCGAAATTATAGCCGTCTTTCATCAAGAACTCGCGGCCGCGCATCACACCGAACCGAGGGCGCATCTCGTCCCTGAATTTCCACTGAATGTGGTACAGCGTCAGCGGCAAGTCTTTGTACGAATTGACATGCGAGCGGAAGATATCCGTCACCATCTCTTCATTGGTGGGGCCGTACAGCATCTCGCGGCCCTGACGGTCTTTGATGCGCAGCATTTCTTGGCCGTAATCGTCATAGCGGCCAGATTCGCGCCACAGATCCGCCGGTTGCAGCGTGGGCATCAGCAAGGGAATATGGCCTGCGCGGGCCTGTTCTTCATGCACGATGGTTTGAATGCGGTTGAGCACCCGCAGCCCCAAGGGCAGCCACGAATAAATCCCCGCGGTCTGCTGCTTGATCATACCAGCACGCAGCATATAGCGATGCGAGACGATCTGCGCCTCGGCGGGGTTTTCCTTTAAGACGGGCAGAAAGTAGCGCGACAAACGCATATTGGGCCTCTTGCTAATGGTCTTGCTGTTCCTAACGGGTTGCACCCCCCCTCGCAAGCGGGCGGGTGCACTTGGTACGATCTGGGGCGATTTTGTCTTAAAAACCTGATAGGTCGGGTGTCAAAGTCCTGCCGAAACCTTGCAACCCCAGACATCATGGGCAATATCAAACCCGATAGTAGGAGTGACGCGCGTGTCAAATCAAATTCAAGGTCGGTATTGGATGATTGCCGCCCTGCTGTTCTTTGTGGCCCTGTGGTATTTGGGATCGGTTCTGCTGCCCTTTTTGGTGGGCGGCGCTGTGGCGTATTTTCTGGATCCGGTGGCCGACCGCTTGGAACGCTGGGGCCTGTCGCGCGCCTTGGCAACCTTGGTGATTTCGGTCGCAGCCTTTGTGCTGCTGGTGTTGATCGTCTTGGCCCTGATTCCGGTTTTGATGCAGCAGTTGACCTCATTGATCAATGCCGCACCGACCCTCGTATCAGAGTTTCAGGCCTTTTTGATCACCCGCTTTCCCGAGTTAAGCGACAACACCTCGGTCATGCGCACCACGCTTGATCAGATAGCCCAAGCCATTCAGGCGCGCGGCGCCACTTTGGCGCAGGGCCTTGTCTCGTCGGTCTTTGGGGTCATGGGGTGGCTGATCTTCATCGTGGTCGTGCCTGTCGTAGCCTTTTATCTGCTGATGGATTGGGACAAGTTGGTTGCGCGCGTTGATGATTTGCTGCCGCGCGATCATGCCCCGGTGGTGCGCAAACTTGCCCAAGAGATTGACCGCGCCCTTGCAGGCTTTGTGCGCGGCCAAGTTTCGGTTTGCCTGACCTTGGGGGCCTATTATGCGGCAGGTTTGATGATGGCCGGCTTGCAATTCGGTCTGGTGATTGGCGCCATCGCCGGGGCCATGACGGTGATCCCTTATATCGGCGCATTGGTGGGCGGGGCCTTGGCGATTGGTTTTGCCTTTTATCAGTTTTGGGGAGATTGGATGGCGATTGGCATTGTCGCCGCCGTCTTTGGCTTTGGCCAGTTTATGGAAGGCAACGTGCTGACCCCGCGCCTTGTGGGCAAATCGGTCGGGCTGCATCCGGTTTGGCTGATGTTTGCGCTGTCGTTGTTTGGCGGGCTGTTTGGTATTGCGGGGATGCTGGTTGCGGTGCCTATTTCGGCGGCGGTGGGGGTTTTGATGCGCTTTGCCATTGGGCAATACCAAGACAGCCTTTTGTACCGCGGCCACAGCGACCCATCGCAAGATAAGGGCCAAGGGTGAGCGGACAATTGACCTTTGATCTGCCGCTGACCCAAGCTTGGCAGCGCGATGCCTTTTTGGTGACCCCTGCCACCGCAACCGCCTTAGCGGCGATCGACAGTTGGAAAACATGGAACGGCGGGCGGTTGCTGCTGGTGGGCCCGTCTGGTGCGGGAAAGACGCATCTGGCGCATATTTGGGCCGATATGGCCCAAGCCTTGTGGGTTAAACCCGCCGACCTGACCGCACAATTGCCCCAAATTGCGCCGAACGCCCGTGTAATCCTTGACGATGCGCAGGATGTGGCGGGCCGCGCAGAAGAGGCGCTGTTTCATCTGTACAACCGCCTTGGCCCCCAAGGCCACCTGCTGCTGACATCCCACATGGCACCGCGCGATTGGGGGCTGACCCTGCCCGATCTGCTGTCGCGCCTGCAAGCGATGCCAATCGCGCGTCTAGAACCGCCCGATGACGCGCTTTTGGCGGGCGTCTTGGTCAAGCTGTTTGCCGACCGCCAGATCACCGCCGAGGCGCGGCTGATCCCCTATCTTTTGGCCCGCATGGAACGCTCTATCGCTGCGGCGCAGGCTTTGGTGATGGCGCTAGATGCCAAATCACTTGCAACCCACCGCCCCGTCACCCGCGCCCTTGCCGCCGAGGTGCTGGACAGCGCACCATCACAATGAAACACGCCACGCTTGGCAAGCTTGAAATGCCTTGGATATAAAATGACCCAGACCGATTTCCTCAAAGCCCCCTTCCCCGCAGCGGTTGCTTTCCCAGCGGCCGAAACCGCGGGGCCACGGCGCTTTTTTAACCGTGAATTGTCTTGGCTGGCCTTTAACTGGCGCGTCTTGGACGAGGCGACCAACCCCGCCGTGCCCTTGCTGGAACGGCTGCGCTTTTTGTCGATCTCGGCCACCAATCTGGATGAGTTTTACACCGTGCGTGTTGCCGGACTGCGCGCACAAGTGCGCAATGGCAACGCCCCCCTTTCCGACGATGGCCGCACACCTGCCGAACAGCTGGCTTTGATCCACGCCGATGCCCGCCGTCTGATGCAAATGCAGCAGACGGTCTTCAATAAGCTGAAAAAAGAAATGGAAGCGGAGGGGATTATCATCCTGACCCGCTCTAAGTTGACGCTGCGCGACTTAAAGGTGCTAGAGGAAAACTTCTTAAGCAAGGTGTTTCCCGTTCTATCACCCTTGGCGATTGATCCGGCCCATCCCTTTCCCTTCATCCCCAACACCGGTTTTTCGCTGGCGCTAGAGCTAGAGCGCGTGTCAGACCGCCGCACGCTAAAGGCGCTGCTGCCCATTCCCCAACAAGTCGCCCGCTTTGTGCCCTTGCCCGGAAAACCCGGGGAATCGCGGTTTTTGCCGCTGGAAGAACTGCTGCTGTTGCATTTGGATATGCTGTTTCCCGGTTATACCGATCGCGGCCACTGCATGTTTCGCGTGCTGCGCGACAGCGATCTAGAGGTGGAAGAAGAATCCGAAGATTTGGTGCGCGAATTTGAAACCGCCCTCAAACGCCGCCGCCGAGGCGACGTGATCCGCCTGAAAATCTCTTCCGGGGCGCCCGAAGATTTGCGCGCCATGATCATGCACGAACTGTCCGTAACGCCAGATGAGGTGGTAGAGGCGCGGGGCCTGCTGGGTGTGGCAGACCTCAAACAACTGGTCCTGTCCTCGCGCCCTGATCTTCTGTGGCCGCCCTTTACGCCGCGCGTGGCCGAACGCGTGCAAGACCATGACGGCGATCTTTTTGCGGCCATTCGGCAAAAAGATATGCTGCTGCATCACCCCTACGAAACCTTTGACACGGTCATTCGCTTTTTGGAACAAGCGGCGCGCGACCCCGATGTATTGGCCATCAAACAAACGCTGTACCGCACCAGCCATGACAGCCCGATCGTCTCGGCCCTGTGCGAGGCGGCAGAAAATGGCAAATCGGTGACAGCGCTTGTTGAACTTAAAGCGCGCTTTGATGAAGCCGCAAATATCTTGCAATCGCGCCGTCTGGAACGGGCGGGGGCGCATGTGGTTTATGGCTTTACCCATATGAAAACCCATGCGAAAATTTCAACCGTGGTGCGGCGCGAAGGTGACAATCTGGTCACCTATACCCATTACGGAACGGGAAATTACCACCCCATCACCGCGCGGATTTACACCGACCTCAGTTTTTTCACCTGCGACCCTGCCTTGGGGCGCGATGCGACCAAGGTGTTTAACTACCTGTCAGGCTATGTGCAGCCCACGGGCCTGGAAAACTTGGCCATCGCCCCGATCACCCTTAAACCCCGCCTTCTGGCCCTGATCGCCGCAGAGGCCGACCACGCCCGCGCCGGACGCCCTGCCGAAATCTGGATCAAGCTCAACTCTCTGTTCGAACCCGATGTAATCGACGCGCTTTATGCGGCCTCGCAAGCGGGCGTGAAGATCAGCCTGATCATCCGCGGCATTTGCGGATTACGTCCGGGTATCAAGGGCTTGTCGGAAAATATTCGTGTAAAGTCTGTCGTGGGCCGCTTTTTGGAACACAGCCGGATCGTGTGCTTTGGCAATGGTCACGGCCTGCCATCAAACGAGGCGATGGTGTTCTTATCCTCAGCCGATTGGATGGACCGCAACCTGTCGCGCCGGGTGGAAACCTTGGTCGCCATCCACAATCCTACCGTGCGTGCACAAATCATGGGCCAAATCATGGCCGCCAACTTGGCGGACGAGTCGCAAAGCTGGCTTTTGCATGCCAACGGCAGTTATGAACGCGATCTCGTCAAGGCGCAGGTGTCTTTGTTTAACTGCCACCGATTTTTCATGGAAAACCCCTCGCTGTCGGGGCGCGGTTCAGCGGGGATCAAGGACGCCCCCCTGTTGGCTGGGCCTGCCTACTAAGCCAAAGCGTGCAGCGCAACGCCCCGCCTCACGCCGATGTGAAAGGCCCGATTGACCACGACAAGATCCTGCGCCATGGACAAGCCAAGACGTCCAATCGCGGGGAATCGACGATGAGCAAACCACCCAAACCGACCCGCGCCATGCAAGACCAAATCGAAGCCGACAAGGTTCTGTTCGGCCGCAGCCTGTTTGACGACCCCTCGGCCCGCGCCCTTAGCCGCGTGGGCGTGGTGGATGTGGGGTCAAATTCCGTCCGTATGGTGGTGTTTGATGGGGCGGCGCGCTCTCCGGCCTATTTTTACAACGAAAAAATCATGTGCGGTCTGGGCAAAGGGCTGGCCGAAACCAACCGCCTGAACCCCGAAGGTCGCAAGCGCGCGCTGACGGCGTTAAAGCGTTTTGCTTTGCTGGCCAAGGGGATGGGGATCGAAAACCTAACCGTGGTCGCCACCGCCGCCGCCCGCGAGGCTGAAGATGGCCCCGAATTTCAACAAGAGGTGTTGCAACAAACCGGCCTGAAAATTTGGGTGGTCGACGGCGACGAAGAGGCGCGCCTTTCGGCACAAGGCGTGTTGTTGGGCTGGCCTGATGCCAAGGGCGTCGTCTGCGATATCGGCGGCAATTCGATGGAACTGGCGCGGATTGGCGACGGCAAAGTGGGGCGGCGCGCCACCTCGGCCCTTGGGCCGTTTCGCTTGCAGCAAGTGCAAGGTGGCCCCAAGGCGCGCGCCGATCATATTGATCGCCTGATCAAAGACTTACAGGCCAAAGTTCAATCACACGGCGAGCGGATTTATCTGGTGGGCGGATCGTGGCGCGTCATCGCCCGACTGGATATGGAGCGCCGCAATTACCCTCTGACTGTGCTGCATGAATACCGCATGATGCCCGAAAGCCTGCTGGAAACGCTAGACTGGATTCAAAACGCCGACCTTGGGGCCTTGCGCGCGCGCACCGGCACCTCTGCCGAACGGATGGAACTGGTGCCCCTCGCCTGCGAGGTTCTGCGCGAGGTGATCCTTATGCTCAAGCCGTCAGAAATTGACATCTCGGCTTACGGCATCCGCGAAGGGCTGCTTTACGAAGTGATGCCCGAACGCCTGCGCCAACGCGACCCTTTGATCGAGGCGGCACGGGCGAGTGAGC
Source organism: uncultured Rhodobacterales bacterium (assembly GCA_903845215.1). Lineage (GTDB taxonomy): Bacteria > Pseudomonadota > Alphaproteobacteria > Rhodobacterales > Rhodobacteraceae > Stagnihabitans. The sequence goes on from CAIMWI010000010.1 coordinate 59,997, forward strand.
AAACCGCAGCACGCATTCCGGGAACAGGCAAACGATTGTTCGAATTCCTTCTGCCGCTTTTTCCGCAGGCCGATGCACAGCGCCTGCGCCTGATGAAAACCGCGTGCCTTTTGCACGACACCACATGGCGTGCCCACCCCGACTACCGCGCCGAGGCCTGCTTTGACAATGCCACCCGCGCCAACCTTGGCGGCCTTGATCACCCCGGGCGGGTGTTTTTGGGCCTGTCCTTGCTGCATCGCTATAAGAATTCACGCACCGGTTCGCGGCTGGAACCGCTGTTTCGCCTTCTCAGCGAAGCGCAGATCCAAGAAGCCGAGATCTTGGGCAAAGCCATGCGCTTTGGTGCCATGTTTGCCGGCGCAGACCCCGCACAAGCCGGACGTTTGGCCTGGAACGAAGCCGATCGGATACTGGAACTGCACCTGACGCGCGATGGTCAGGATCTTTTCGGCGAAGTGGCGCAGGCGCGCTTGTCGTCGCTGGCGCTGGCCATGCGGGCGCAGATGCGTGTGGTGCCGCCAAGATGACCCTTACCTTCGACCATATCGCGGTATCCGCCCGCACCTTGCAAGAGGGCGTTGATTGGGTCGAACACAGCCTTGGCGTAAAGATGGCCGGCGGCGGTGCCCATCCGCTGATGGCCACCCACAACCGCCTGCTGGGGTTGGGGGATCTTTACCTAGAGGTCATCGCCGTTGATCCCGCAGGCGCAGCCCCGTCCCACCCCCGCTGGTTTGACCTTGATCGCTTTTCCGGCCCGCCGCGCGTGACAAATTGGGTGATGCGCACCGATGATATGACGGCAGCCCTCGCCGCCAGCCCCAAGGGCTGTGGTGCGCCGCTGTCATTGGCGCGCGGCGATTACCGCTGGCAAATGGCGGTGCCGCGCGACGGTATCTTGCCCTATGACGGCGCTTTTCCTGCGCTGATCCAATGGCAAACCCCGCTGCACCCGACCCAATCGCTGCCCGATTGCGGTGTGCGTTTGGCCAGCCTTACGATTGAACACCCCCAAACCGCCGAATTACAGGCGGCTTTGGCCTTGCACGACCCCCGCATCATCCTTGTGCAAGGCGCGCAAAAGGCCCTGACAGCCACGTTCCAAACCCCGCATGGCGAACGCATTTTGCGATGAATATGGTGTTTTTTCCTGACAGGGCCGCGCAGTCGCGCTAAGATAATTCATGTCGCTATGGTCTCGCATTGCCCAAGTTCTCAACGCCCTCGCCACTGGCGAGGGTTTGGGCACACTTTTTGACAGCCTAGGCCGCAATCCTGAACGATCAGTTGGCTTTACCATCGCTGTCATCGCCTTGGGCGCCAAAATGGCCAAAGCTGATGGCCAAGTGACCCGCGATGAAGTGGCAGCCTTTCGTCGTGTCTTCACCATCCCAAAGGCTGAAGAGGCCAGTGCCGCAAAGGTGTTCGATTTGGCCCGTCAGGATGCGGCGGGCTTTGATGCCTATGCCCGCAAAATCCGCGCCATGTTCAAACCCACCGACCGCGACGTGATGATTGACCTGATGGAGGGGCTGTTTCATATCGCCGTAGCCGACCGCACCTTTCACCCCGCCGAAGAGGCATTTTTGCGCAGCGTGGCGCAGATTTTCGGGCTGGATGATGCTAGTTTTCGCAGTCTGCGCGCCCGCCATGTGCAAGACGATCCCTATGCCGTGCTGGGGGTTGACCCGAATGCCTCGGATGACGTGGTGCGCAAAGCGTGGCGTGACGGTGTCAAAGCGTCTCATCCCGATGTGCTGCTGGCCCGCGGTGTACCGCCCGAGGCGGTGAAACTCGCCGAAGACCGCCTGCGCGCGCTGAACACAGCTTGGGAACAAATTTCAAAGGCCCGCGCATGATAGCGGGCAATCGGCTAGGCTATATAACCGAATGTTCGGGAAAGCTTGGCGCCACACGTCGCCGCCTTGCGCCAAGATTGGAACGAAGATGCGCCTGTCGATAATTGGCGCGGCCTTGGTCGCGGCCTTGGTGGGCTATGGCAGCACCGTTGCCTTGGTGCTGGCAGCGGCGCAGTCGGTCGGGGCCACCCAAGCCCAAACGGCAAGTTGGCTTTTGGCGGTGTGTTTAGCAAAAGCCGTAGGCTCGGCGCTGTTGTCTTGGCGCACGCGCGTTCCTGTGGTGCTGGCATGGTCCACACCCGGTGCCGCGCTGATTGCCGCCAGTTCGGGCATCACCATGGCGCAAACTGTGGGGGCATTTGTCGTGGCTGGTGGCTTGATCGCCCTAACCGGTGCACTGCGCCCCTTGGGTCGGATGGTTGCGCAGATCCCCGACGGCATCGCTGCGGCCATGCTGGCGGGCGTCTTACTGCCCTTTTGCCTGAAAGGTTTGGCCGTCAGCAGCAGTTTGGGGGCCTTTGGCTTTATGCTGCTTGCGATCTTTGCGCTTGTGCGACGTGCCAATCCGGGATTGGCGGTCTTAGCGGCCCTTGGTGCGGGGCTGATCTTGGCCTTTGGGCCGGGTGGTGTGGCCTTGCCGGCCTTTGCCCCACCCCATCCCATCCTTACGTTTATTGCGCCTGATTTGCGTTTGGATGTGGTGATAGGGCTTGCGCTGCCGCTTTACCTTGTCACCATGGCTGGCCAAAATCTGCCCGGTTTTGCCACGCTGCGCGCAGCAGGGTATCAACCGCCGGTGGGCCAAGCCCTTCAAACCACCGGAGTTCTCTCTGCCATATCTGGGCTGTTTGGCGCCCATACCATCAGCATGGCGGCCATCACCGCCGCGATCTGCCTTGGCGATGACGTCCACCCTGACCGCGACGAACGCTGGAAAGTGGGCCTGGCCTATGCGGCGGTCTGGGGTCTTTTGGGCATTGCAGGCCCATGGGTCATGGCCGTTTTGCACGCCATGCCGGCTGATATCGTGACCCTGCTTGTCGGCATTGCCCTTCTTGGCCCGCTGACAGGCGCGCTCACAAACGCCTATGCCACCGCCGAAACCCGCTTTCCCGCCACCGTCACCTTGACCCTCACCGCCTCGGGCCTTGGCATCGCGGGCATAGGCGCGGCGTTCTGGGGCCTGTTGGCGGGCCTTAGCCTTCTCGCCCTTGACCAAGCCGCCAAAGCCCTGCGCCGCTAACCCCTTTCATATGTGCACAAATATCCCACGGGGGTGCGGGGGTGTGAAACCCCCGCGTCGCAAGGGCGGCCTAAAACGGCACGTCTGAAACCTGATGCGCGGGCATCACCCAGCGGGCGACGATCTTTTTGGAACCGGCATGGTCAAATTCAATGTCCAGCTTGTCGCCTTCCACCAAAATCACCTCTCCATAGCCGAATTTCTGGTGAAACACGCGGTCGCCGATGCCGTAAGGTGATATGGCCTGTGCATCAATCACAATGCCCCGCGCCTCTTGCGGTTGGGCCATGCCGCGTGCGCCGGCGCGGTCTTGCATGCGCTTCCAACCGGGAGAATTATAGACATCTGCCTTGGTCGCGCGCTGTTCAATCGCCGCGCCAAACCCTGACACCGCAGCGCCAAAACCACCCCCGTAAAGGCCGGGCGGCGTTAAGACCGCCACATGATCCGCCGGCAATTCGTCGATAAACCGGCTGGGCATCTGGCTTTGCCACTGGCCATAAACGCGGCGGTTGGACGCGAAAGAAATCGTGCACAACCGCTCCGCCCGCGTGATGCCGACATAGGCCAAGCGGCGCTCCTCCTCTAAGCCTTTTTGGCCGCTTTCATCCATGCTGCGCTGGCTGGGAAACAGGCCGTCTTCCCAACCGGGTAAAAAGACCGCCGGAAATTCCAAACCCTTGGCCGCATGCAGCGTCATGATCGAGACTTTTTCAGCCGCCTCTTCCGTTTCATTGTCCATGATCAGCGAGACATGTTCCAAAAACCCTTGCAGGTTTTCAAACTGCTCTAACGCCTTGACCAGTTCTTTAAGGTTTTCCAACCTTCCGGGGGCCTCGGGGGTTTTGTCGTTTTGCCACATCTCGGTATAGCCAGATTCGTCCAAGATCTGCTCGGCCAGTTCGATGTGGTTGTGGGGCGCTTGGATCACCTGATGCCAGCGGTCGATATTGCCGACAAAGGCGCGCAGGTGGGCTGCGCCCTTGCCGCCCACCGCGCCCTTGGCCAAAACCTCGCGCGCACCGTCCAGCAGCGGCACGCCCGCCAAACGCGCCGCGCGTTGCAGATCGGCTTGCGCCTTGTCGCCCAAGCCGCGTTTGGGGGTGTTGATGATCCGCTCAAAGGCCAGGTCGTCTTCGGGGCTAACGGCCAATCGGAAATAGGCCATCGCATCGCGGATTTCTTGGCGTTCATAAAAGCGCGGCCCGCCGATCACGCGGTAGGGCAGGCCGATGGTCAGGAACCGGTCTTCAAAGGCGCGCATCTGGTGGCTGGCGCGCACCAGAATGGCCATATCGTCCAGCCCCATCAGGCCAAGGCCGCGCCCGCCGCGTTGCAGTGCTTCGACCTCTTCGCCGATCCAACGGGCCTCTTCCTCGCCGTCCCAATGGCCGATCAGGCGGACCTTTTCGCCGCGGGTTTCTTGCGTCCACAGTGTTTTGCCCAAGCGCCCCGCGTTCGACGCGATCACGCCGGAAGCGGCCGCCAGAATATGCGGGGTTGAGCGGTAGTTTTGTTCCAGCCGCACCACTTTGGCCCCGGGAAAATCCGCCTCGAACCGTAAAATATTGCCAACTTCAGCGCCGCGCCAGCCGTAGATCGACTGGTCGTCATCGCCCACGCAGCAGATGTTGCGATGGCCTTGGGCCAAAAGCCGCAGCCACAGATATTGCGCCACATTGGTGTCTTGGTATTCGTCGACGAGGATAAAGCGAAACCAGCGCTGGTATTGCGCCAGCACATCGGGGTGGGTTTGAAAGATCGTCACGCAATGCAACAGCAAATCGCCAAAGTCGCAGGCGTTAAGCGTCAGCAGGCGGGCCTGATAGGCCTCATACAATTCCGTGCCGCGGTTGTTATAGGCGCTGGCGTCCGCTGTCGGCACCCGATCCGGCCGCAGCGCGCGGTTTTTCCAACCGTCGATCAGGCTGGCCAAAAGCCGCGCGGGCCAGCGTTTTTCGTCGATATTGGCGGCCGAGATCAGTTGCTTCATCAGCCTGATCTGATCGTCGGTGTCTAAAATCGTAAAGTTCGACTTCAGCCCCACCAATTCCGCATGACGCCGCAGGATCTTGACCGACAGCGAATGAAACGTGCCCATCCACGCGATGCCTTCCGAGGCCTCGCCCAGAATGCGGCCAATGCGAAGTTTCATTTCGCGTGCGGCTTTGTTGGTGAAGGTCACCGACAAAATCTCGTTCGGGCGGGCTTTGCCCATGGCCAAAAGATGCACAATCCGCGCGATCAGCGCCTTGGTCTTGCCCGTACCCGCCCCTGCCAGCATCAGCACCGGGCCATCCAACGCCTCAACCGCCTCGCGTTGGGCGGGGTTCAGGTCATCCAGATAGGGCGCGGGGCGGGCAGAAAGCGCGCGGCGCGACAGGGGGATGGCATCAAATGGATCGGCAGAGTCGGTCATGCGCCCGACCCTAGCGTGAATTGCTTAGAATGGAAAGCGGTGTTCCACTTCTGTTCTGATTGCATGACAATGAAAGGTAGACGCCGCGATCAGCCCCCCAAGGGGTGCGATTGGCCCAAGGCTTTGGCCTTAGCGCTGGCTGCGGGCGAAGCCTTGGGATGGCTTGGCGCAAACCGCTTTCCGCCGCATCCAGCCCCGCCGTCGTTTCACCCTGAAAGGCGCAGCAGGTGTTAACGGCACCTGCCCGATCGGTTGGCGCACAACAGATCCGCCTTGTTCCAAAGCCCAAGCGCGATCACCCGCCGATCACGCGCTTGGCCCAACCACCCCTTGGCCCCAACGATGCACAGCTTGATCCGCCCTGCGCCCTAAACGGGTGCCGGATATTGTTCGCGCATCCCTTCGGTGTAGCGGCCAAAAAGACGGGCGAAGGTCACGATGTCTTGGGCAGGCCACTGGGCGAACAGGCGTATGGTGCGCTGCCATTTGGCGTCCAAAAACGCCTCCATCAAGGCCCAGGCCGCATCCGTTGGCACCAAAACCGACCGGCGGCCATCTTCTTGGCTGACACTGCGCTGCAGCAATCCACGATCCACCAAATCCGCCGCGATCCGGCTTGCGCGCGAAGGGTCAAGCGCCAGTTCCTCTGCCAGTAAGCCCACCGTTGCCTCGGCCGGCGGGCGGGCATAACCACCCCGAATGCGCAATATTGCAGACAGGGCGTGAAACTGGGTGGTTTCTAGGCCCAGGTTCAGCTCGCCCATCAAGCTTTGCGGCACATCGCCCTTCATCACACGGCGCACGAAGTGAAAGTGGTCGGCGTCTAACGAAAGCAGGGCCTCGGCCACTTCGGTTGCATGGCCTTGGGCCTGCAGCGTGGCTTTGATACGGTCATGAAGGCCTGTGGTGCGGGGAAAAGACATAAGGTTGCAATAGGGGGAATTCATTGCTTGTGTCAAGTATGTGACAAGAGCAAATCCATGCGATTGACATATAATTGCCCCTGTCCTAAGGCTGGCCAGAACCCTTTAGGAGACCACCATGTCCCAAGCGCCAAGCGGTGCCCCTGCCCCCACCGAGGCGGGATCTTTGCGCCTAATAATCCTGTCGATCGGCATGTTGTTGTTTCTGGCAGCCCTTGACCAAAGCATCGTGTCCACCGCGCTGCCCACGATTGTGGCCAGTCTTGGTGGGGTCGAACATCTGTCTTGGGTGGTCACGGCCTATATCCTAACCTCGACCATCGTCGCGCCGATTTACGGCAAACTGGGCGATCTTTACGGGCGGCGAAACACCATTTTTGTGTCGGTCGGTATTTTCATTCTGGGGTCGATCATGTGTGGGGTCGCCAATTCGATGACCTTTCTGATCGTCTCGCGTGCCATACAGGGCTTGGGCGGCGGCGGGTTGTTTGTGCTGGCCTTGTCGGTGGTGGGCGATGCGGTGCCCCCGCGCGACCGCGGCAAGATCCAAGGCGTCTTTGCGGCGGTGTTTTCGACCTCGTCCATTTTGGGGCCACTGGCGGGTGGCTGGTTGACCGAACAGGCCAACTGGCACTGGATCTTCTTGATCAACGTGCCGTTGGGGTTACTGGCCCTTGTGGGGTTTGCCGCAAGCTTTAAACCCAAGGGCGTGCGCGTCAGTCACAAGATCGACTGGTGGGGCGCCATTGCCCTGACAGTGGGGCTTGGCGCATTGACGCTGCTGACCAGCCTTGGCGGGCGCAGCTTTGGGTGGACATCGGCCACAGCCGCAGGTTTGGCGGCGCTGACAGTGGTGGGGTTGATCGCCTTTGTGCGGATTGAACGGCGCGCGGCAGAGCCAATTTTGCCCATGACGCTGTTTGGCTTGAACGTGTTTTGGGTCACATCGATCTTGGGCTTTGTGGTGGGGGCCTGCCTGTTTGGCGCCATCACCTTCTTGCCGCTTTACTTGCAAATCGCCGAAGGCTCTTCGCCGACAGGATCGGGCTTGCAACTGATCCCGCTGACGCTGGGGATCGTGGGCGCCTCGACCTTGGCCGGTATTTATATGAGCAAAACCGGCAAATATAAAATCCTGCCTATTTTGGGCACGGGCCTTTTGACGCTTGGCATGCTTAGCCTGACACAGTTGCATTCCGAAACCGGCATGGTTTTGTTCAGCGCGCAACTGGTGCTGGTGGGGCTGGGCATGGGCTGCATCTTTCCGGTTCTGACCACCGCTGTGCAAAACGCCGTGCCGCGCCAATCTTTGGGCACGGCCACCGCCGCTGGCATCTTGCTGCGCCAAAGTGGCGGAGCCTTGGGGGTTGCGGCTTTTGGGGCCTTGTTTTCGGAACGGTTGATCAGCGGTTTGGGCAGTTCGGCGGCTGAACTGGGCGGCGGGGCCCAACTGGGGCCGCAGATGATCGCCCAACTGTCGCCCGAGATGAAAGTCATCGTGGCCGATTCCGTGATGAACGCCATCCACCCGATCTATTGGATTGCCGCCGCCATGGGTCTTGTGGCTTTTGCCTTCTCTTTCTTGCTGGAAGAAGTGCCCTTGATCAGCCGCGCCGTTCCCTCGGGCGAATAGGGCAAAACACGCTTTTGGCTGGGTAAATCCGGCCAAAAGCGGCATACTTTGGCATACATTTCAGCTCTTTCGCCAAAATATTGCGCGCAACGGTTTCATTTGCTGATTTCTTGAACAAATCCCCAAGCGGCCCCTTGCGCTGCACCGCAGCACTTATAGGATGATTGGTCAATTCTGCGGCCTTAGCCCGCAGACACCTAGGGGCAGCCATGACCGAGTTTAAAAAGATCCTGATCGCCAACCGCGGCGAAATCGCCATCCGCGTCATGCGCGGCGCCAATGAACTGGGCAAAAAGACAGTCGCTGTTTATGCCGAAGAAGACAAACTGTCGCTGCACCGCTTTAAAGCCGACGAGGCCTATCTGATCGGTGAAGGCCTGTCGCCCGTGGGGGCCTATCTGTCGATTGCCGAAATCATTCGGGTGGCCAAAGATTCTGGCGCAGATGCCATTCATCCAGGCTACGGTCTTTTGTCGGAAAACCCCGATCTGGTGGATGCCTGCGATCAAAACGGCATCACCTTTATCGGGCCAAAGGCCGAAACCATGCGCGCCTTGGGCGATAAGGCCAGCGCGCGACGGGTGGCGATGGATGCAGGCGTGCCGGTTATTCCTGCGACCGAAGTCTTGGGCAACGACTTTGCCGCCATCAAGGCCGAGGCGGCAGCGGTGGGCTATCCGTTGATGCTCAAAGCCTCATGGGGGGGCGGTGGGCGCGGGATGCGGCCCGTTCTGGGACCGGACGAGTTGGAAACCAAAGTGCTGGAAGGCCGGCGCGAGGCGGAAGCCGCCTTTGGCAATGGCGAGGGCTATCTGGAAAAGATGATCCTGCGTGCGCGCCATGTGGAAGTGCAAATTCTGGGCGACAAGCACGGCGAGATTTACCACCTGTACGAGCGCGACTGCACCGTTCAGCGTCGCAACCAAAAGGTCGTCGAACGCGCCCCGGCGCCCTATTTAACCGAAGCGCAGCGCGCCGAAGTCTGCGATCTGGGCCGCCGCATCTGTGCCCATGTGGGTTACGAATGTGCGGGCACCGTTGAATTCCTGATGGATATGGACACATCGAAGTTCTATTTCATCGAAGTGAACCCCCGCGTTCAGGTTGAACACACCGTCACCGAACAGGTGACGGGCATTGACATCGTTCAGGCGCAAATCCTGATCGCCGAAGGCAAGACTTTGGCCGAAGCCACCGGCGTGCCGTCCCAAGCCGAGGTGCGCCTGACGGGCCACGCCCTGCAATGCCGTGTCACCACCGAAGACCCGCAAAACAACTTCATCCCCGATTATGGCCGTCTGACGGCCTATCGGTCGGCCACAGGCAACGGCATCCGGCTTGATGGTGGCACGGCCTATGCCGGATCGGTCATCACGCGCTATTACGATTCGCTTTTGGTCAAGGTCACCGCTTGGGCGCAAACCCCGCAGGCGGCCATCACACGGATGGACCGCGCCCTGTCGGAATTTCGCATTCGCGGCGTGTCGACCAATATCGAATTCGTCATCAACCTGCTAAAGCACCCGACGTTCCTAGATTATTCCTATACCACCAAGTTCATCGACACGACACCCGACCTGTTCACCTTCAAAAAGCGTCAAGACCGCGCGACCAAGATCCTGACCTATATCGCCGACATCACCGTCAACGGGCATCCTGAAACCGCAGGCCGCGCCAAACCCGCCGCCGAAGCCCGCAAGGCCCGCGCGCCCAAGCCCAAAGTCGGGGCCGAGGCCCTGATGGGCACCCGCAACCTGTTGGAACAAAAAGGCCCGCAGGCCGTGGCCGACTGGATGTTGAAGCAGAAAAAGGTGCTGATCACCGACACAACCATGCGCGATGGCCACCAGTCGCTTTTGGCCACGCGGATGCGGTCCTTCGATATGATCAAGGTGGCCCCTGCCTATGCCGCCAACCTTAGCCAATTGTTCAGCGTGGAATGCTGGGGCGGGGCCACCTTTGATGTGGCCTACCGCTTCTTGCAGGAATGCCCGTGGCAACGCCTGCGCGATCTGCGCGCGCAGATGCCGAATTTGATGACCCAGATGCTGCTGCGCGCGTCAAACGGGGTGGGCTATACGAACTATCCCGACAACGTGGTGCGATCCTTTGTGTCGCAGGCGGCCACATCGGGCGTCGATGTGTTTCGGGTGTTTGACAGCCTGAACTGGGTGGAAAACATGCGCGTGGCGATGGATGCCGTGCTCGAGGCGAATAAGGTCTGCGAAGGCACGTTGTGCTATACCGGCGATATGCTGGATCCCAACCGCGCCAAGTATAATTTGAAATACTACGTCGATCTGGCGAAGGAACTGAAAGCCGCAGGCGCCCATGTGCTGGGGCTAAAAGATATGGCGGGGCTGTTAAAACCCGCCGCTGCGCGCCAATTGGTCAAGACCCTCAAGCAAGAAGTGGGCCTGCCCGTCCACTTTCACACCCATGACACCTCTGGTGCTGCTGCCGCCACGATTCTGGCTGCCTGCGATGCAGGCGTGGATGCGGTGGATGCTGCGATGGATGCCTTTTCGGGTGGCACCTCGCAGCCCTGCTTGGGCTCGATTGTCGAAGCCCTGCGCCACACCGACCGCGACACGGGGCTGGATATCGCCGCCATCCGCGAGATTTCCAACTATTGGGAGGCGGTGCGCGGCCAATATGCGGCCTTTGAAAGCGGGCTGCCCGCCCCTGCCTCGGAAGTGTATTTACACGAGATGCCCGGCGGTCAGTTCACCAATCTAAAGGCCCAAGCCCGCAGCCTTGGGCTGGAAGACCGCTGGCACGAAGTGGCCCAAGCCTACGCCGATGCCAACCAGATGTTCGGCGATATCGTCAAGGTCACGCCCTCGTCCAAAGTCGTGGGCGACATGGCCTTGATGATGGTGGCCCAAGGCCTGACCCGCGCGCAAGTCGAAGACCCCGCCGTGGATGTGGCCTTTCCAGATTCGGTGGCCGATATGCTTAAGGGCAATATCGGCCAGCCCCATGGCGGCTGGCCTGTGGGCATCCAGAAAAAGGTGCTTAAAGGCGATGCCCCGCTGACCGAACGCCCTGGCAAAAATATGCCCTCGGTTGATCTGGAAGCCACCCGCGCCAAGCTGATGAAAGATCTGGGCATCAAGATTGATGATGAAGACTTGAACGGCTACCTGATGTATCCCAAGGTTTTCTTGGATTACATCAGCCGCCACCTCGCCTATGGCCCCGTGCGCGTGTTGCCGACCAAGACCTTCTTTTACGGCATGGAAGCGGGCGAGGAAATCTCGGCCGAAATCGACCCGGGTAAAACGCTAGAGATCCGCCTGCAAGCCGTGGGCGATACAACCGACGAAGGCGATGTGCGGGTGTTCTTTGAACTGAACGGCCAACCGCGCGTGATCCGCGTGCCCAACCGCGCCATCAAAAGCAAAACCGCCGCCAAGCCGAAAGCCAGCGAGGGCAACCCCGCCCATATCGGCGCGCCTATGCCCGGGTCAATCGCCTCGGTCGGGATTATGGTGGGCCAAAAGGTCAATGCCGGGGATCTGATGCTGACGATCGAAGCGATGAAGATGGAAACCGGCATCCACGCCGACCGCGCCGGTGTGATCAAGGCGCTGTATGTCCAACCCGGCAGCCAGATCGAGGCGAAAGATTTGCTGATCGAGTTCGAGCAGGCCTAAGTCAAAGCCAAATATGCGCGGCGGTTGCTTTTCCTCTTGCAGCGCCGCGCGTGCTTGACTATCTGACCGCCAGCGACGGAGTGCGGGCGTAGCTCAGGGGTAGAGCATAACCTTGCCAAGGTTAGGGTCGAGGGTTCGAATCCCTTCGCCCGCTCCAATCGCAGGCTTAAACGGCACCTTCGGGTGCCGTTTTGCGTTTGCGCTGCCAAAGTTCCAGCAGCGCGAGGTTCAAGATCCACGACCCCCACGCTGTGATGTCATAGGTCTGCGCCACAGTCCAACCGCTGGCCATCAAGGGGAACATAATCAGCCGCAAGGTGACGGCGGCAAAGGTCAGCGCGATCGAGCGTTCCATCCACCAGCGGTGGCGCGCCAGATCGCCGCGCATCGCAAGCTGGATGCCCTTGATGGTCGTCAAAAGCCACAAAGCCCCCAGCACCCCAAACCCCACCCGCGCAAAATTTGACGCTTCGGATGTGGGGGCAAGGGTCATGCCCGCCACACCCGCGACCAGAACCGCCGCCCCGTAAACCCGCCCCACATAGCGGTGCAAACGCGGCCAGTGTTGACGCATCCGTCCTGACAGTTGCAAAGGTGCCAAGGCCAGCGCCAAGGGGCCGCCTAGAATATGGCCCCAAAGCCGCCACGGTGCCGAGTCCAAAAAATGCGCCATGTTGGGCATCACGAGGGACAAAGGGGCGATCAACCCCCGCAAAGAGGAAAGCGCGATCAAAAGCGACAGGATCGCAAAGGCCCAATAGGTGATGCGGGACATGGCACGCTCCTTGACAGTGTAAAGCTACCCCTTGGTCGCAGATCAGCTTGACACTGTCAACCTGCCGCGCAAAACTATCTGCATGATCGAAACACCCCCCCTGCGCGAAGCCTTGATCCAAGCCGGCATCGCCCTTTTGGCCGAAGGCGGACCCGCCGCTTTGACGCTGCGGCAAGCGGCCCTGCGCGCGGGCGTGTCACACGCCGCCCCCGCGCATCATTTCAGCGGACTGCCCGGGCTTTTAACCGCCATCGCCGCACGCGCCTTTGACACCTTCGCCCAAACCCTGCAAACCGCCCGCGATGGGGCAGGCGACGACCCGCGCGCACGATTGCACGGCATCTGTCAGGGCTATCTGACCTTTGCCGCAACCCATGCCGGCCTGTTTCATCTGATGTTCACCGCCCCCGAGGTTGACCGCCGCGATCCCGCCCTAGACCCTGCCGCAGCCCTTTCTTACCAAATCTTGCAACAGGCCTGCCGCCCCTTTGCCACCCACCCCGATGACCGCCTAGAAGTGTCGGTCTGGTCGATGGTGCATGGCTACGCCGCCTTGGGCTTTTGCACCCCCGCCCCGCCCCGGCCCATGGCAAAGCCGCCTAAATTTTCCGACCTTTTGGACGAATTGCTGCGCAGCTGACAAAAACCCGTCACAAACCCGCTTGCCCCCGCCCGCGACACGCGCTAGTAAACCGCCACGGAGTGCGGGCGTAGCTCAGGGGTAGAGCATAACCTTGCCAAGGTTAGGGTCGAGGGTTCGAATCCCTTCGCCCGCTCCAACAAAAAGGGTCAGCCGATGGGCTGGCCCTTTTGCTTTTGGCGCGTGGTTTTCCTTTGGAACCGGGTGTGAACGCCGTAGATTGGCAGGAAAACGGGGGGCATCATGGTGCAGTTTGTGGCGGTGATCGACATTGGCAAGACCAATGCCAAGGTGTTGCTGATGGATCTGTCAAATGGCTCTGAGGCGGCAGTGTTCAAAACACCCAACCCCGTGATCCAAACCGCCCCCTATGCGCATTTTGACACAGAGGCGCTTTGGGCCTTTGTCGGCGCCAGCCTGAAAACCCTTGGCGCAAAACACCGCATCGACGCCATCTCGATCACCACGCACGGCGCTTGTGCGGCCTTGGTGGATGCAGCGGGGGCCTTGGTGCTGCCCATTTTGGATTATGAGCACGCAGGCCCTGACAGTCTGGCGGCATATAACGCCCTGCGCCCGCCGTTTGGCGAAACAGGCGCGCCGCGCTTGCCGGGGGGGTTGAACCTTGGCGCGCAGATCTATTGGCTGGCGCAAACCCACCCCACAGCCTTCGCCCGAACTGCGCATATCCTGACCTATCCGCAATATTGGGCGCATCGGCTAACGGGGGTTGCGGCATCGGAAGTGACCTCGCTTGGCTGTCATACCGATCTGTGGAACCCTTGGGCGGGCAGCTTTTCCAATTTGGTCGCCGCCCAAGGGTGGGAGCGGTTGTTTCCGCCCGTTCTTCCCGCCGCAGCCCCATTCGCCCTAAAGTCTGATCTGGCCGCAGACCTTGGCCTGCCTGCGGGGCTGCCCGTCCATTCAGGCATTCATGATTCCAACGCCTCGCTTTTGCCCTATCTGGGCGGGGAGCCGGTGTTTTCGGTCGTCTCGACCGGGACTTGGATGATCAACATGGCCATCGGCGCGGCGCCCCTGCCCTTGGATGCGGCCCGCGATGTGCTGGTGAATGTCAACGCCTTGGGCGGCCCCACCCCCACCGCGCGCTATATGGGCGGGCTCGAGTTTGACAGCCTGACCCAAGGGCAGGTGGTCACCCCCACCGATCAAGACCGCCGCGCGGTGCTGGCGGGCATCTGGGCCCTGCCCTCGCTGCACCCCGACACTGGCCCCTTCCCCGGCCTAACCTTTGGATGGAGCGTTGAACCCCAAACCCACGGCCAGCGCTGTCTGGCGGCAAGCTATTACACCGCCCTGATGGGGGCGGAATGTTTGGGGCTGATCGGGGCAGAGGGGCCCATTCATGTTGAAGGCCCCTTTGCCAGCAACCCTGATTTTGCGGCCATGCTGGCCACGGCCACGGGCCGCGCCGTGCTGCCTGCGGGGCAGTCTGCAGGAACAGGCTTGGGGGCGGCGATGCTGGCGGGGAATGTGCAATCCCAAAAGGCCAAGGGCGAACCGGTGCTGCCAGACCCGCTGCTGCGCCCCTATGCCACGGCGTGGCGCAGCAGCGTGCAAGATCTTTGGACCAAGGCGCAGGCCTAGGGCAGATAGAACGTCTCGATCAGATCCACCGACACGGGCGAGCCATCGGGATTGGTGCGCATGATATCGCCCATATAGGCCCACCACTTTTGCATCACCGGATCGCGGGGCAACTCGGCCATGGTGTCATCGGGCCTGTGTTCCAGATAGCCAAACAAAATGCCTGTCTCTGGGTCCAGATGGATCGAGTAATTCGACACGCCTGCAGCCCTTAACAAGGCCGATAGTTCCGGCCAAATCGCATCATGGCGGCGGGTGTATTCTGCCTCCATCCCGGGGTTGAGGTACATTTTGAACGCATGCCGCATGGGGCCACCTTTAAGCTTTGGCGCGACGGGCGCGCAGGTCTTGGGTCAAGTTGGGGATCAAAACCGACGCGATCAGCAAGACCCCGATCACCCCCGTCTGGATATGGCCGGTGATATTGGTCAAAGCCATACCATTGCGCAGGTTCAAGATGATCAGGATCGACAGCACCACCCCTGTCATGCTGCCCTTGCCACCAAAGATGCTCACCCCGCCCAGCAGCACCATGGTGATGATGTCCAGCTCAAACCCCGTGCCCGCATCGCCGCGCACTGAACCCAGACGTGCGGCATACAGCAAGCCTGCGAGGGCTGCGATAAAGCCGCTCATCAAGAACAGCACGGTCTTGACGCGCGCCACATTCAGCCCCGAAAACCGCGCCACCTCGGCATTGGTGCCGATCACCACGATCTGGCGGCCAAAACCCGTGCGGTGCAGCAAAATGCCCAAACCGCCCAGAAAAACCAAAAACAACACCAGCGACAAAGGCAAAGGCCCCAGCAGCGCATCTTGGCCCAGATGCGTGACCCATAGCGGAAAGTCGCCCATGCTTTGATCTTTCACCAACACCCGCGCAAAGCCGCGAAAGCCGATCAGCATGGCAAGCGTGACCACAAGCGAGGGTATCCCCGCCCGCGCAATCAACAGCGCGTTGATCATCCCCGCCATCAGCCCCACGGCCAGACAGACCACGATCGCCCCCGCCGCCGGAAAGCCGCCCGTCACCAGATAGCCAAAGGTGCACGCCGATAGCCCCATGACAGAGGCCACCGACAGATCAATCTCGGCATTGATGATGATCAGCGTCATCACCAAGGCGACGATGATCTTTTCAATCGACAGCTGAAACAGGTTGATCTGGTTTTGAAGAGTTAGAAACTCCGGTGCCAGCATCACATTGCCGGCAAAGGTGGCAAGGAACAGCAGGGCCAAAAGCCCCTCCCATGTCATCAACCGCGCCATCACGCGCCCCCCTTCCCGCCCAAGCGGCCAAGCGAGCGTGACATGACCGTGTCCACTGTTACCGCCGCCATGATCAGCATCCCCAACAGCGCATCGCGCCAGAATTCGGATACCAGTTCCCAGCGGGTCAGCGAGTTGTCGATGGTATCGACCAGCACGCAGCCGATCACCACGCCGATCATGCTGCCCGACCCGCCAAGGATCGACACGCCCCCCACCACCACAGCCGCCACGGACTTCAGCTCAAACCCCATGCCTGCGACCACGGTGATATTGCCGAACTTGGCCAAAAAGATCAGCCCCGACAGGCCGGCAAAGGCGCCTGACAGCACAAAGGCCACAAAGACCACCATGCCCGCATTGATCCCCGCCATCACGGCCGCATCTGGGTTGGACCCCACCGCATAAATCCGCCGCGCCGCGCGCAGGCGGGTTAGGGCTAGTCCCATCGCAAGGGCCGACAGCAGGGCCAGAACCACCGTCACCCGCACATCCAGCCCAAACAGGCTAAAGGCATTGGCCTGCGGCAGATCAACCAGCCATTGCGGAAGGCTGGCAGTGGTGATGGTTTTGGCATCGGAATATTGCACCAAAAAGCTGCGATACAGCGCCAAGGTGCCCAGTGTGACGATGATCGACGGCACGCGCCCCCAAGCCACCAGCACCCCGTTGATCGCCCCCATCAGCCCGCCGATACCCATGGCCAGCAGCGCCACGGCCAAGGGGTGCAGGTCGGGATGGCCTCCCAAGAACTCGCCCGTCAGATAGGCCACAACCCCCACAGTTGACCCGATCGACAGGTCAATGTTGCGCGTCATCACCACAATCGCTTGGCCCACCGCAATCGGCAGGATCACCGCGGCTGATGTCGTGATGCGCGTGAACATGCGCGGCGACAGGTAGTTGTCGATCTGGGTGGAAAAGAACAACACCGTGGCAAGCAACGCGACAAACAGGGCGATGATGCGCAGGGTTTGGGGATGCAGGCGCGTCATGCCGCCACCTGCCCGCGGGCTGACCCTGCGGCAAGGCGGATGACCTTTTCCTGTGTCGCCTCGGATATATCCAAAATCCCCGCCTGCCGCCCTTCGCGCATCACCAGCACGCGGTCGGCTAGGGCCATCACCTCGGGCAAGTCAGAGGATATGACCAGCACCGCCACCCCCTCTTGCGCCAGCGTTCGGATGATATTGTGCACCTCGGCTTTGGCGCCCACATCCACCCCGCGGGTGGGCTCGTCAAAGATCAAAATACGCGGCTTGGTTTCCAGCCACTTGGCCAGCATCACCTTTTGCTGGTTGCCGCCAGAAAGCTTGCCAACCTCAACCCCGACATGGGGCGATTTGATCGCCAGTTGTTTGCGGTATCCCTCGGCCATGGCCGCTTCGGCCTTGCGGTCGATCAAGCCAAAGGCCCCCAGCAGCTTGCCCAAACTCGCCAGCGAGATATTGGCAAAGATCGGCAAGCTTAACGCCAACCCCATCTTGCGCCGATCTTCCGAGACATAGGCGATCTTATGGCCCATGGCCTGTTGCGGCGAGGTGATCGTGACCGCTTGCCCGTCAATCAAAATGCGCCCTTCGGTGGAAGGCGATATGCCAAACAGCGCCAGCGCCACATCGGTGCGCCGCGCCCCCACAAGGCCCGCAAAGCACAAAACCTCTCCGGCTGACAGATCAAAGGTGATGCCGGAAAACACCCCCGCGCGGCCCAAACCTTCCAGCCGCAACACGCTATCCCCATGCGGATTGGCGGCGGATTTCACGGCAAAGGTATCAATCGCCCGACCCACCATGTCTTTGACCATGCCATCGGGTGTGACCTGATCAATCGGCTTGGTGGAAATATGCTGGCCATCGCGAATGACCGTCACACGGTCGGCGATCTGGAAAATCTCGTCCAGCCGATGCGAGATGTAGATCACCGCAACACCCTTGGCCTTTAACGCGCGCGCGATGGACAAAAGCCGTGCCACCTCATGCGCAGATAGGCTGGCAGTGGGTTCATCCATGATCAAGACTTTGACATTCAGGCTTAAAGCCCGCGCAATTTCCACAGTTTGCTGTTCGGCCAAGGTCAGGCCCGATGCGGCGCGGTGCACATCCAAGGTGACACCCAACTGTGAAATCAGATCAGAGGCTTGGGCGTAGATCTGCTTCCAGTTCATGAAAGCGCCCTGCGCGCGATTGGAGATAAAGATATTCTCGGCCACATCCAGATCGGGAAAGACCATCGGTTCTTGATAAATCGCTGCAATCCCGTGGCTTTGCGCCTCTTGGGTTGACCGGATCGTCACGGGTGCGCCCGAAACAAAAATCTGGCCCTGATCAGGCTGATGCACCCCCGTCATGATCTTGATCAGCGTCGATTTGCCCGCCCCGTTTTCGCCGACAATGGCGTGAATCTCTCCTGGCTCGATCGTCAGGGTCATATCTTTCAACGCCGCCGTGGCAGCAAAGCTTTTGGAAACATGACGCAGGTCTAAAACGCTCAAAGCCTGTCTCCTAAGTGTAAAAGGCGTCAGGGCCGCCACCGGGGCGGCCCTGATTGTCAGATTTGTCGCACCGAATTACTTCGAAGCGGCTTCGACGTTGTCTTTGTTGTAGACAGTGAACGGGCCCATCAAGACGCGCTTGGCACCGGCACGGCCGGGATCCTCATCGATCTTGAAATTGCCCATACGGCCAGCGGCAAACTCTTCGCCGATCTCGCCCTTGATCGCCCCGGTTGCCAGCAGGTAGCTGGTGTAATAGGTCAGATAGCCAAGGTCGACAAAGGACCACAGCGCAAATTCCGGCGCGCAGCCATTCATCGTGTACGACACCATCTCAGCCGGAAGACCAAGGCCGGACACTTTGACCTTGTCGCACAGCTTTTCGTCCTGCATCGCCTTCGCAGCGGCCACGATACCCACAGTGGTGGGGGCCATGATCACTTTCAGATCGGGATACTTATCCACCAGACCCAAGGCGCGGTTGTAGGATTCTTCCGATTGGTCGTTGCCATAGACAACGTCGACCAACTTCAGGTCTTTATACTTGGCGTCAGCGGCCAGCACCACTTTCATCGCTTCGATCCAAGCATTCTGGTTGGCGGCATCGGGGCTGGCCGACAGCACGGCGAATTCGCCTGCGCCACCGGCTTCGCTATAGACCATATCGGCCATCACGGTGCCGATCGAGCCAAAGTCCACCTGCGCCACAAAGACCGATTCGCCCTTGCCCGAGGGGATCGGGCTGTCCCATGTCACAACCTTGGTGCCAGCGGCCTGAGCAGCCTCTGCCGTCGGTGCAATCTGGTCGCCGGCGTTGTTTGACAGCATGACCACGCCCTGCTTCTGGGTCGTGGCGGTTGTCAGCATTTCAATCTGACCAGCGGCAGAGTTTTCAGGGGTCGGCCCGATGTACTGGTAGGTGCCGGTATTGCCCAATTCCTTGGCGGCTTCTTGTGCGCCACGGTCAGCTTGGTCGAAGGGCAGAATGCCAAGGAACTTCGGCAACAGCACGATGTTCACGGCTTGGCCCGGGGTTGCGGTGACCACATCGGCCATCAGGGTCGTGCCCATCAGGCTTGCTGCCATCGTCAATGCTAATCCAAATGTCTTCATGTCGTCCTCCCGTTGGTTGTTTTCGGCGTTAAGCGGCCGATCGCCTCGCGTCACTGTCATCTTCAGCCATCAGCACCTCAATGCCGAGTGACCGCAGATGATCCACCATCCCCGCTGGCGCACCCCAATCGGTGACCACCGTAGATACCCGTGTCAGGGGGCACACCACCATGTTGCCCCGCGCCTCGAATTTCGAGGAATCTGCAATGACGATCAACTTTTCGGCGCGCGACAGCAGCTTGGCTTCGGCGCGCGCAATCAAAGGATCGCTTTCGATCACCCCCATGGGCGTGATCGCATAACAAGACATAAACATTTTAGAGGCCGCGAAATGCTGGATCGCGTCTTCTTCGAACGGCGACAGGATGATCCCCGGTTCGCGGTACAATTCGCCGCCGGGCAGCACCACACGGTTGCCGGAATTGGCAATAAGCTCTTGCGCGATGGGGAAAGAGTTGGTCAGCACCTGCATGCGGTGCTGGCGCAGGCATTGCGCCATGAACCACGTCGTCGACCCCGCGTTCAAAATGATCGAATCGCCATCAGCGCACAGGCTGGCCGCCTTGCGCGCCACCGCCAGTTTGGCCTGCGGGTTGGTGGTTTGGCTGGCCCCGAACGACACCGCCGTCAAATCGCCCTGCCCCGACACTTCCGCCGTTTCCGCCCCGCCATGCACGCGCTTTAACTGACCCGTATCCTCTAGCCGTGCCAGATCGCGGCGCAGCGTGGCAAGCGATGCCCCCGTCAACTCGGCAAGGTCGCTCACACGAACAATCCCGCGTTCGCGCAGCCGGTTCAGGATAAGGTGCCATCTTTCACGTTCATGCATGGGTCAAGGCTAGTCAGAATCGCTCATATCCGTCAACAACCAATCGCATTGCTGCATTGCAGTAAGTTTTCTGCGCTGCAGTATGCAGCATAGTGATTGACGATGAGCGATTCTGTCCCTAGGTTTTTGGTATGACCCAAAACATCCTCCTCTCGTCCCTTTGGGACGACGCCGTCGCCGCCCCGCTCGATGAGCCGGGCAAACTGCTGTATCGGTCCAACCTGCTTGGGTCTGATCTGCGGATCACCAATTTTGGCGGGGGCAACACCTCGGCCAAGGTCACATCGCGCGACCCTTTGACGGGGGCGGATGTGCAGGTGCTGTGGGTCAAGGGGTCGGGCGGGGATATCGGCTCGATGAAGCTGGACGGGTTTTCGACCTTGTATATGGACAAGCTGTTCCAACTGCGCGGTCAGTACAAAAGCCTTGATCAAGAAGACGCCATGGTCGAGGCGCTGGGGCATTGCATCTTTAACCTCAACCCGCGCGCACCCTCGATTGACACATGGCTGCACGGCTTTGTACCGGCGACACATGTCGATCATGTGCATTCTGACGCCGTGATCGCCATTGCCGCCGCTGCCGACCAAGTGGCCCTGACGGCAGAGATTTTTGGCGACGAGATCGGCTATCTGCCATGGCAGCGCCCGGGGATCGACCTTGGGATCAAGCTTGGCGCTATGGCCGAGGCGAACCCCAAGATGGTGGGCCTTGTGCTGGGCAGCCACGGGCTGTTCACCTGGGGTGATACCGCCAAGGCGTGCTACGCGCAAACCCTGCGCATCATCAACAAGGCCGCCGTCTGGCTGGATGCCAATGTCAAACGCCCCGCCTTTGACGGCGAGAAAATCGCAGCCCTTCCGGCACAGGCGCGCCGCGATGCCGCCCGCCGCCTGATGCCGCTGATCAGGGGCCGAATTTCCAAGGCCGAGATGAAAGCAGGCCATTTCACCGATGCGCCCGAGGTGCTGGAATTTGTCAATTCTAACGCGCTTGCCAGCCTTGCGCCCTTGGGCACCTCGTGCCCCGACCACTTTTTGCGCACCAAGATCAAGCCTTTGATCGTGCCCGCCGATGCGGACGGGGTGACTTTGGATGCCCTGATCGCCGGCTACCGCGCCGATTACGCCGCCTATTACGAACGGTGCAAACACCCCAATTCCCCCGCCATGCGCGACCCCAACGCCGTGATCTACCTGATCCCCGGCGTGGGCATGGTGTCTTTTGCCAAAGACAAGGCCACGGCCCGCATCTCGGCCGAATTTTATGTCAACGCGATCAACGTGATGCGCGGCGCTTCGGGCGTGTCGACCTATCAGGGATTGGATGAGCAAGAGGCCTTCAACATCGAATACTGGCTGTTGGAAGAGGCCAAGTTGCAACGCATGCCCAAGCCCAAGTCGATGCAGGGCCGTGTTGCCTTTATCACAGGCGGGGCGGGCGGAATTGGATCGGCCTCTGCCGAACGCTTGCTGCGCGAGGGCTGCAATGTGGTTCTGGCCGATATCGACCAAAGTGCGCTGGATGAGGTGACCGCCGGTTTTGCCAAACGCTATGGCCGCGACACGGTGCGCGGTGTGCTGATGGATGTCACACAAGAGGCGCAGGTGGTGGCAGCCATCGAAGGGGCTGTGGCCGAATTTGGCGGCTTGGATGTGGTGGTCAACAACGCGGGCATCACCTCGGCTGCGGCGGTGGAAGATACAACGCTTGCCATGTGGAACCGCACGATGGACATTCTGTCGACGGGCTATTTTCTGGTGGGCCGCGAAGGCTACCGCGTGATGAAGGCCCAAGGCATCGGCGGGTCGATGGTGTTTATCGCCTCGAAAAACGGGGTGGCAGCGTCGCCGGGGGCTTCGGCCTATTGCACGGCCAAGGCGGCCGAAATTCATCTGGCGCGCTGCATGGCGCTGGAAGGGGCGCCGATGGGCATCAGGGTGAACGTGGTGAACCCCGATGCCGTGCTGCGCGGATCGAAAATCTGGAAAGGCGAGTGGAGCCAGCAACGCGCCGCCTCCAACAAAATCGCCGTGGACGAGTTGGAAGAACATTACCGCAAGCGCAGCCTGCTGCAACGCTCGGTCTTTCCCGAGGATATCGCCGAGGGGGTGTATTTTTTTGCGAGCGACCTGTCGAACAAATCGACGGGCAACTTCCTGAACGTGGATGCGGGCAATGCCGTATCCTTTACGAGGTAAGCGATGCGCGAGATCTCTGCCGATCTGATCGGAACGCTGAACGACAAGGGCGCGCAGGCGCAGGCCGAAGATTACGCCGCTTTGGGCCGCCAATTGGCGCGGCGCGGGATGGATATCGAAGCCGTCACACAGCGCGCCATGGCATGGTCGGTGGCCATTCCCACATGGGGCGTGGGTACAGGCGGTACCCGCTTTGCCCGTTTTCCCGGGCTGGGCGAACCGCGCCATATTCACGACAAACTGGCCGATTGCGGCGTGATCCAGGCGCTCACACGCGGCACCCGCACCGTCAGCCCACATATTCCATGGGATAAGGTCAGCGATTACAATGCTTTGCGGCAAGAGGCCGCCCAGTACGGGTTGGGCTTTGATGCGGTCAATTCCAACACCTTCCAAGACCAGATCGGCCAAGCGCGCACTTACAAACACGGCTCGCTTGCCAATGCTGACCCCATGACCCGCGCCCAAGCTGTCGCGCATAATTTGGAGTGTATCGAGATTGGCCAAAAGCTCGGCTCAACCGCGCTGACGGTTTGGGTGGGCGATGGCACAAACTTTGCAGGCCAGCAAAATCTGGGCAAGATGTTTGAAGATTATCTGGACGCCATGGGCCAGATCTACGCCGGATTGCCCAAAGACTGGACGATGTTCATCGAACACAAGATGTATGAACCGGCCTTCTATTCCACCGTGATTTCCGACTGGGGCTCATCCTTGATCGCAGCACAGACCTTGGGGCCGCAGGCCAAATGTCTGGTCGATCTGGGCCACCATGCGCCCAACACCAATATCGAACAGATCGTCGCGCGGTTGATCCATGTTGGCAAATTGGCTGGCTTTCACTTTAACGATTCCAAATACGGCGATGATGATCTCGATGCCGGCTCGGTCGATCCGTTCCGGTTGTTTTTGGTGTTCAACGAATTGGTCGATGCTGAACCCAAGGGGCTAAATTTGGCCTATATGATCGACCAAAGCCATAATGTGACCGATCCGATCGAAAGCCTGATGGCGTCGGCCATCGAAATCGCCCGCGCTTATGTGCAGGCAAGCTTGGTGGACCGCACGGCTTTGGCCGCAGCACAGGGCGAAAATGATGTGCTGGGCGCGCATCGGATGCTGAAAGCCGCCTATATCACCGATGTCTCGCCCATCTTGGCCGAGGCGCGGGCGCGGCAGGGCGGGGCTTTGGATCCGATCGGTGTGTACCGGGCATCGGGCTACCGCGCGGCGAAGGGTAAAGAGCGGCCTATGGTGGTGGGGGCATCGTCCGGCATCGTCTGATCCGTCGATTTTTCTGCGAAAAATCACGTCGGCCACCGGACCGACCCTGAATTTTCGCAGAAAATTCGTGGCCATAGAATTCGTGGCCTTGGAATTCGTGGCCCAAGAAGTGGAGGGTTTATGACAGACAAACGGTCCATCATCGACGAAAGCCACGATTTCTGGTCAGACATCGTCTTTCCGCTGTTGCTAAGCCATTTTCCGACCCAAACCGCCCAAATGGCCGCAGGCTTTTTCGGCTATGGCTCAGACGTGCTGCGGCTGGATGATCAGTATTCCACCGATCACCACTTTGGCTTGCGCGTCAATATCCTGCTGCCTGACGCAATGATGCAGGCCCAAGGCCGCGCCATCGAAGATATGCTGGCCGCCCACCTGCCCCAAACGTGGCGCGGGCGCGAACTGCGCGAAGGCTACACCCGCACCAAAGGCGTGGCCCTCGCAGCATTGGACCATCACCTTCTTTCCACCATCGGCCTGCCACACGCCCCGCGCAGCCTGACCGACTGGCTGCAAATTCCCGAGGAAGACATCACCCACATCGTCGCAGGCGAGGTCTGGCACGACCCTTCGGCGCGGTTTTCCACCATCCGCCACAGCCTTTTGGCCTATTACCCCGAACCCGTCCGCCTGCGCCGTCTGGCCCATTGGTCGCGCTATTTCTCGGGCATGGGGGTTTATGCGTTGAAGCGCGCCTTGCTGCGCAACAACACGCTGTATGCCTCGACCACCTTTGCGCGCAGCCTGCGCTGGGGGGTGCAGATGGCGTTCATGCTGGACCGCACCTATTACCCTTACGACAAATGGCTGACCGAGATGTTCCACCGCCTGCCCCGCATGGGCGCGCGTCTGGCGCATATCGTGCAAAAGGCCCCGCTTCTCACGACGGGTTGGGACGAAAAGTTGCAGTTGTTGCACGACATGTCAGATATTCTGGACGCGACCATGGTCGAAGACGGGCTGATCGCCCCACATCCGCGTTATAAGGTGTCAGACACCTCGGGCTACCGGCTTTTGGAATCGGCCTATGCCGAGTTGATCCAGAAATGTCCGGCAGAGATTAAAACCCTGATCCCGCAGTGGGAACAGGTGCATTGGGAATCCTTTCATTCGGAATTTGTCGACAAAGTCGAGCTGTCCGATTGGCGGCGTATGTTGGTATTGGAGCAAGCATGAACTCGCTAGACCGCGTGATGGCCACGATCAATCGCCAACCCACCGACCGCACGCCGATTGACTGTTGGCTGTATCAAAAGCAATTCCTGGAACGGCTAGAGGCCGACTATGGCCCGCGCGAAAAGTTCATGGAAGAATTCGGCGTCGATGTCTTTGTTGGCCTGATGCCCTTTCCCAATCAATATGGCCGCCGCTTTGACATCATGGAATTGGACAGCCTGTCTTTTGAAGACCCAAAAGACCCCAAATGGCTAAACTATTCGGCGTGGAACTACGATTTTGGCGGCACCAATATCGCCACCGCCGTTGCCCAGCAAAAGGGCAAGCGCGCGGTTTTGGCGCATTGCTGGGGCATGGTCGAAGGCACCTCGTCGTTCCTTGGCATCGAAAATTGCTGGATGCATCTGGGCGGGCAGCCCGACCGCATGGCCGCATGGTTTGACAAATACGCCGATTGGATGTGCGTTCAGGTCGACAATCTGGTCGAGGCGGGGGTGGATATGATGACCCTGTCAGATGATTGGGGCAGCAATGGCACCATGCTGTTTTCGCCCAAATCGTGGCGCAAGCTGATCAAACCCTATGCCATGCGCGTGGTGCAGCATGCCCGCAGCCGTGGCCTGCCGGTGAATCTGCATTCCGACGGCTATATCTTGCAAATCGTCGATGACATCATCGAAATGGGCTATACCTCGTGGCACCCCGTGCAAGAAAGTGCGGGCATGGACCCGCGCGAAGTCAAAGCGAAATGGGGCGACAAGATCACGATCTATGGCTCTTTGGATGTCATCGACGGGCTGTTGAAGTTTGAAGGCGACGAACTGGAAGAATACATCACCAACCGCTTTGCCATCTATGCGCCCGGTGGCGGCTTTATCTTCAACGGCGGGCATTTCATCCAGCCCGACATCCCGCCCGCCCGCCTGATCCATGCCTACCGCGTCGTGCAAAAACTGGCCCCGCTCTATGGCACCTTAGCGGCATGACCCTGCCCATCCCCGAGGGTGCTGTCTGGATCGGATCAGATCACCCCTTTGATCTGGCCGAGGTTTACATCAACTTCCGCCGCGATCTGGTGCTGGAAAAAGCGCCCGAAAAAGCGCGCTTTGTCCTAACCGCCGACAGCCGCTATAAGCTGTGGGTCAACGGCACCTATGTGGCACGCGGCCCTGCACGGTCTTGGCCGGAGGCTATGGCGCTGGATGATCTGGATATCACCCCCTATCTGCGCGCCGGCCCCAACCATCTGGCGGTGCAGGTCTATAGCCCGGGCTATTCGCATTTCGCCTATGTCCATCGCGCTGCGATGGGCTGGATCGGCTGGGTTGCGATTGACGGCGATATCACGCCTTCGGACCGGCACTGGCATGTCAAGCGCGATGCCTCTTACAGCGCGCTTGTGCCGCGGGTGTCGATCTATGGCACGGGAGCCGAGCAGCGCGATATGCGGCAAACGGGCGATTGGCAGACAGCACCTGCCGCCCATTGGCCGCAGGCGCGCCTTGTTCAACCGCCCCTAGGCCCAATCTGGGGCGATCTGGTCGCCCGCGATCTGCCCTTGCTGAACGAAACCCTGTCCCCGCTTGCCCAAGTCTGGCAAACCCGCTTTGGCGCAAGCCCCGCGCCCACACCCGATGCGCATCTTGACCTGCGCGCTGCCTTTGCGACCTGCCCACCATCCCCCCTACCCCCGATCATCCCCGCAGGGCACGCGGCGATCTGGATTTTCGATCTGGGCCACAGCCAAACCTGTGCGGCCGCTTGCCACATCATCAACGCGGCGGCAGGTGACAGTCTCAGCGTGTCTTACGCCGAAAAACTGCGTGATGGTCAGGTGCTTTTGTCTGACCCCGACACCTATTGCCGGATGCGCCCCACCGACCGGACCATCCTGCGCGAAGGGGTGCAATGGGTCGAACCCTTCACCCAACGCGGCGCGCGCTATGTGATTTTCCAGCTTGATGCGCACAGCGACTACACCCCCGACATCCAGTTCTTCGCCCGCACCCAAGCCTATCCGTTGGCCGAGCGCCCCCGAATGCCCCAAGCCACACCCACCTTGGATGCCATAGCCCAAATGTGCCGCCGCACCATCCTGTCCTGTCTGGCCGATGGTTTTGTCGATTCCATCTGGCGCGAAAGTTCGCAATGGCTGGGCGATGTTGTGGCCGAGGCCTTCGCTCTGCAAGGCATCAGTGACGACCCGCGCCCCCTTGCCCGTGCGATCAACATGGCGGCGGTGGGGGCCGCACAAGACGGCATCCTGCCGTCAATTCTGCCGGGCGATGTGCCCGCCTATGTGGTGACCGATTACAACTTTTCGTGGATCGAACTGCTTGATCTTTACGCCCACCACCCCGGCGTCACCGATGCCGCGCAGATGATCGCCCGCCACCGCCACACGCTAGATAGGCTGTTACAGCGCCTGCACCAAGACGTCGGCCGCAATGGCCTGATCCGCTCGCAACCCGGACGGCGGCTGTTTCTGGATTGGTCGCAAGCCCCAAGGGGTGAGCCGAACTTGACCTACAACACCCGCTACCTGCATGCCCTTCAAATTGCCGCCAAGCTGACGGGCAGCGCGCAGGTGGCCGATCAAGCCCGCGCCCTGCAATCGGCCATCCAGTCGCGCTTTTTCACCAGCTTATGGCATGAAACGCCCCAAGGCCCGCCTGCCTGCCAACTCTCGTTGGCGCTGTTGATCTTGACTGACACGGTCACAGGCGATCAGGCGCACCACCTCGCCGCCCAAATCACCGCTCGCTCGCTGGATCTAGACGACACATCGCCGCCCGATAAACTGACCCTCGCCAGCCCCTTCATGCACCATTACATCTTCCAAGCGCTGGATCATCTGGGCCAAAGTGCCCAAATCCACGCGATCATCACCGCCCGTTGGGGCCGCTGGGCTATGGCGGGCGCACCCACAACTTGGGAAAACTGGGACATTACCTTCCCCGACGGCTCGGCCTGCCATGGCTTTTCAGCGCATCCTTTGGGCTGGCTAAACCGCTAAGCCCTGCCTTTTGCCCCCGGCGCAACCTGCTAACCGCAGGAGCCAACCGCCAGTTTGCCCAGCGATCCCCCCCATCAAAGGCCCCTTCAATCCAAAGCCCAATCGCCCTATAAGACCCCAAACCTTGGGAGGCCCCGATGCGCGACGCCACGATCACCCGCACCACATCTGAAACGGCGATTTCCGTCTCAATTTCCCTGAACGGCACGGGGGTCGCAAAAATATCGACCGGCGTTGGGTTTTTTGACCATATGCTCGACCAATTGGCCAAACACGCCCTGATTGATATGACCATTACGGCCAAGGGTGATCAGCACATCGACGATCACCACACCGTCGAAGATGTGGGCATTGCCTTGGGCCAAGCCCTTGCCAAGGCCTTGGGCGATAAAAAGGGCATCCGCCGCTATGGCCATTTTGCCCTCGCCATGGATGATGCGCAAATCGCCTGCGCGCTGGATCTATCGGCGCGCCCCTATCTGATCTGCAATCTTGATTTTCCCACACCCAAGATCGGCACGTTTGACAGCGAACTGGTGCGCGAGTTTTTCCAAGCCCTGTCCACCCACGGCGGCATCACCCTGCATATCGATAAAAAACATGGCTTCAACAGCCACCACATCGCCGAGGCAACCTTTAAAGCCGTCGCCAAATCTTTGCGGATGGCGGTGGAAAAAGATCCCCGCACAGATGCGCTGCCCTCGACCAAAGGCGTGTTATGAGCCTGACGGTTCTGGTCGATTACGACAGCGGCAATTTGCATTCGGCCGAAAAAGCCTTTCAACGCATGGCGGCAGAAACGGGGGCTGGAACGGTTCTTGTCTCTTGCCGCCCCGAAGATGTCGCCCGGGCAGACCGCATCGTTTTGCCCGGCGATGGGGCCTTTGCCTCTTGCCGACGCGCCCTTGGCAGTTATGGCGGCTTGTTTGAGGCGATAGAAGAGGCCGTCACCACCAAAGCCCGCCCGTTTTTGGGCATCTGTGTGGGTATGCAAATGATGGCCACATGGGGGCGCGAATACGAAGACACCCAAGGTTTTGGCTGGATTCCAGGAGAGGTCATAAAAATTGCCCCCAAAGATCCGCACCTGAAGGTGCCCCATATGGGCTGGAATGATCTGGAGATTGATCACCCCCACCCGGTGCTGGCGGGTCTAAAGCGTGGCGATCACGCCTATTTCGTGCATTCTTACCATTTCAAAGTCATCAACCCCGCACAGCGCCTGGCCCATGTTGATTATGCAGGCGATGTCACGGCCATCATCGGGCGCGACACCATGGTGGGCACCCAGTTTCACCCCGAAAAAAGTCAGGCGACCGGGCTGCGCCTGATCGCCAACTTTTTATCGTGGAAGCCCTAACAGGCTGCTGCAGTCAGTGTTAACCGGCGACTTTGGACCATCCAAAGGTTTTGCACAAAGACGGGCAAACCTTGACCTTCAACGTGTCGCCGTCCACCTTCATCGAGGCAGAATAGGTCTTATCACCGCTTGGTGCCAACAACTGGCCATCGGTAAAACTGCCTTCCCCCGCAGATGTCATGCCGGTGATGATGACTTTGCCCAAATCCCCGCCCGCCTGTTCGGCCCCGGTGCTGTCAAACGCCTTAATCACCGTGCCGCACATCATGTCGCCGCACGGGGCAATCTGCACATAAGAAAAGCCGCCTTGGTCATTCGGGGGTGTCTGCCAAAGGCCTTCGACCGGATCGGCAAAAGAAGCCCCAGCGAAAAATACGGCCATTGACGCGATAATCAGTTTTTTCATCATAAAATCCTTTTGAAAAAATTTGTGCCAAAAATCAGCATTAACTATTTACCAAACCCGAACCCGCTTGTCTAGCGCAAGATGTGCAGGGTTGCCCTCTCTTGCCCTGCCGACCGCTTGCGCCTAAGAACCGCACAGTTTTGGAGAGCACCCATGATCCTTTACCCCGCCATTGATCTGAAAGACGGCCAATGCGTGCGCCTGTTGCGCGGCGAGATGTCGGCCGCCACCGTCTTTGGCGATGACCCCGCCGCCCAAGCCGCCAAATTCGTGGCCGCGGGCTGTGACTGGCTGCATCTTGTCGACCTGAACGGCGCTTTTGCAGGCACCCCTGTCAATGCCGCCGCAGTCATGGCCATTCTGGCGGCCGTTAAAGTGCCCTGCCAGCTTGGCGGCGGGATCCGCGACATGGCCACGATCGAAATGTGGCTGACCAAGGGCCTTGCCCGCGTCATCTTGGGCACCGTGGCTGTGGAAAACCCCGACCTTGTCACCCAAGCCGCCCGCGCCTTTCCAGGGCAAGTGGCCGTGGGCATTGATGCCCGCAAGGGCTTTGTGGCCACCAAAGGCTGGGCCACGGAAACCAAGGTACAAGCCACCGATCTCGCGCGCCGCTTTGAAGATTGCGGCGTTGCGGCCCTGATCTATACCGACATCGACCGCGACGGCGCGATGCAAGGCCCCAATATCGCCGCAACCGAGGCTTTGTCGCGTGCCGTGTCGATCCCCGTGATCGCCTCGGGCGGGGTTAGCCAAATGTCTGACCTGCTGGCGCTGCGCGACACCGGCACCATTGCCGGCGCAATCTCTGGCCGCGCCCTCTATGATGGGGCAATTGATCTGGCCGCTGCCCTTCATGCGCTGCAACAGGCGTAAGGGCTTTGCCCTTGCAGGCGTTTTATCTATAAGGGCGTCATGCTGAAAACCCGCCTCATTCCCTGCCTTGATGTCGCCGATGGCCGCGTGGTCAAAGGTGTGAACTTCACCAACCTCATCGATGCGGGCGATCCGGTCGAAGCCGCGCGCGCCTATGATGCGGCGGGCGCGGATGAGCTGTGCTTTTTGGACATCCACGCCACGCATGAAAACCGCGGCACGATGTTTGATATGGTCACCCGCACCGCCGAGCAGTGTTTTATGCCGCTGACAGTCGGGGGCGGTGTGCGCAGCCACCACGACGTGCGCGCTTTGCTTCTGGCAGGGGCCGATAAGGTCAGCTTCAACTCTGCCGCCGTGGCCAATCCCGATGTCGTGGCCGAAGCCGCAGACCGGTTTGGCGCGCAATGCATTGTCGTGGCGATTGATGCCAAAACCGTGGCCCCCGGCCGATGGGAGATTTTCACCCACGGCGGGCGCAAGGCCACGGGTATTGATGCTGTCGAATTTGCCCGCACCATGGCCGCCAAGGGTGCCGGCGAAATCCTGCTCACCTCGATGGACCGTGACGGCACCAAGGGCGGCTACAACCTGCCCCTCACCCGCGCCATCGCCGATGCCGTAAGCGTACCCGTCATCGCCTCAGGCGGGGTGGGCACGCTGGACCATCTGGTCGAAGGCGTCACCCAAGGCGGCGCATCTGCCGTGCTTGCCGCTTCTATCTTCCACTTTGGCACCTATACCATCGCCCAAGCCAAAGCCCATATGCACGCGGCTGGCATCCCGATGAGGCTTTCATGACCAATGCCCTCACCCGCCTCGCCGCCACCATCGAAGCGCGCAAAGGCGCTGATCCCGAAACCTCGTGGACAGCCAAGCTTCTGGCCAAAGGCCCCGAAAAATGCGCCGAAAAGTTCGGCGAAGAGGCGGTAGAGGCCATCATCGAAGCCGTCAAAGGCGACACAGCCAAACTCACCGCTGAAGCGGCCGATGTGCTCTACCACCTGCTCGTCATGCTGGCCGCCCGCGATGTGACACTGGCCGACGTGCTGGCAGAACTCGAAAAACGCGCTGGCACCTCAGGCATCGCCGAAAAAGCCGCCCGCTAAGCCAAGCCGCCCCCCCTTTCATATGTGCCCAAATATCCCGGGGGGGTCCAGGGGGGCAGCGCCCCCCGGCCTTGGGCGGCCGCAGGCCTTAGGCGTTGAACAAAAAGTGCAACACATCCCCGTCTTTGACCTCATAGGTCTTGCCCTCGACACGGAACTTGCCCGCCTCTTTGGCCCCAGCCTCGCCGTTGCCTGCAACATAATCGGCATAGCCAATGGTTTCCGACCGGATAAAGCCCTTCTCGAAATCGCCGTGAATCACGCCCGCGGCTTGCGGGGCCAGCGTGCCCTTCAAGATCGTCCATGCCCGCGCTTCTTTCGGGCCCACGGTGAAATAGGTCTGCAAGCCCAACAGCGCATAGCCTGCGCGGATCAAGCGGTCCAAGCCCGCCTCGGCCAAGCCCATTTCTTCCAAGAACATTGCGGCCTCGTCGGCAGCCAATTGGCTGATCTCTTCCTCGATCCGGGCCGAGATCACGACCGACGCCGCGCCCTGCGCCTTGGCCATCTCGGCCACCCGTGCGGATTGGCCGTTGCCTTTGGCAGCGCAGGCCTCTTCGACGTTGCAGACGTAAAGCACAGGTTTTGAGGTCAGCAGTTGCAACAAGCGCCACGCGCGCAGATCGTCTTCGCCCACCTGCACCGTGCGTGCGGGTTTGCCCGCTTCCAGCGCCACTTGCGCCAAGGCCAGCAAACGGTCTTGATCGACCAGCTCTTTATCGCCGCCCTTGATCTTGCGCGCCAAGCCCGCACGGCGCCGTTCGATCGATTCCAGATCGGACAGCATCAGTTCGGTTTCAATCGTCTCGGCATCGGCCACGGGGTCAATGCGGCCTTCGACATGGGTGATATCGCCGTCTTCAAAGCAGCGCAGGACATGGGCGATGGCGTCGCATTCGCGGATATTGGCCAAAAACTGGTTGCCCAACCCCTCGCCCTTGGAGGCGCCACGCACCAGCCCTGCGATGTCCACAAAGGTCATGCGGGTCGGAATAATTTGCTTGGACCCTGCAATTTCCGCCAATTTGTCCAACCGCGCATCGGGCACGGCGACTTCGCCCACATTGGGTTCAATCGTACAGAACGGGAAATTGGCGGCCTGCGCGGCAGCAGTTCTGGTCAAGGCATTGAAAAGGGTGGATTTTCCCACATTTGGCAAACCCACGATACCCATTTTGAAACCCATGACACCCTCCGCCGTTGCGCCCAAGCGGCATAGGAGGCGGGGGCCTTCTGGTCAAGGGGCGGGCGGGGGCCAAACGGTTGATGCACGACCTTGTGCGCCAAAAAATAGTGCTACAAGCCTGTCGTTTGGGCCAAGCCATTGCTTTTCCCTGCGCCCAAGTGCACATCGGTTGCGATATTTCTTTTGGCAAAGATCGCTGACATGACCCGAATCGATGACACCTTCGCCCGCCTCGCCACACAAAAGCGCAAGGCCTTTGTCGCTTATATCATGGCTGGCGACCCCGATGTGGCCACGGCCTTGGCTGTGATGCAGGGATTGCCTGCGGCGGGTGTCGATATCATCGAACTGGGCCTGCCCTTCACCGACCCGATGGCCGATGGCCCCACGATCCAACTGGCGGGCCAACGCGCGCTGGAAGGCGGGATGACGCTGGACAAGACCTTGCAAATGGTGCGCGATTTTCGGGCCTCTGACAGCACAACGCCCATCGTGCTGATGGGTTATTACAACCCGATCTATGCGCGCGGGGTTGATCTCTTCCTGACCCAAGCGCAGCAAGCGGGCATTGACGGGCTGATCATCGTCGACCTTCCGCCCGAGGAAGACGACGAGTTGTGTCTTCCGGCACAAAAGGCCGGCCTGAACTTTATCCGCCTTGCCACACCCACCACCGACAACAAGCGCCTGCCCAAAGTGCTGCAAAACACCTCGGGCTTTGTCTATTATGTGTCGATCACCGGCATCACCGGGGCGGCGGCGGCCCTTGCGACCGATGTGGCCCCCGAAGTGGCGCGGATCAAATCCCAAACGGATCTGCCGATCATCGTGGGCTTTGGCATCAACACGCCCGACTCCGCCGAGGCCATAGCTTCGGTCGCGGATGGCTGCGTGGTGGGGTCAGCCATCGTGAAGCAGATCGGCGAGGGGCGTCCAGTTTCGGATGTTTTGGCCTTTGTCGCCAGCCTTGCCGCAGGCGCGCACCGCGCCTGATGTGCGATCCGGCCTATGCCAAGGTGTTGGTGGAAAGCTTCGAACGACTGACGGGCCGCACCTTGGGCGACCCGTGGACTTTGGCCCAACCCTTGGTGTCGCATGGCACAGAACCAGACCCGATCTTTCGCTATGCCAACCCCGCAGCCCTAACCCTATGGGAAATGGACTGGGACAGTTTCACCAAACTGCCCTCGCGCCACTCTGCCCAAGACGACCCTGCCATCCAATCCGACCGCAGCGCCTATCTGGCGCAGGCCGCAACCAAAGGCTGGGTCAGGGATTACCAAGGCATTCGCATTTCAGCCACAGGCCAACGCTTTGCGATTTCGCAGACCATCTTATGGACAGTGACCGACCGGTCCGGCCTTTGCCATGGTCAAGCCGCCTTGATCGGGCGGGTGGAAAGGTTGGACGCGCGCCGCAATGCCCCTGTCCTTCCGGAAGGACCGCGCTAAAGTGACGGCAAACAGACCGCGAGGATCTTATGCCCACAATCACCTGTATTGACGACCTCAAGCAGATCCATCGACGCAAAGTGCCCAAAATGTTTTGGGATTATTGCGAAAGCGGATCTTATACCGAACAAACATTCGGTGAAAACAGCAGCGATTTTCACAAGATCCGCTTGCGCCAAAGGGTCGCACGCGATTTGTCGGGGCGCAGCACGGATACGACGATGATGGGCCGCAAGGTGGCGATGCCAGTGGCTTTATCCCCCGTTGGGTCGTGCGGCATGCAGTCGGCGGACGGCGAGATCAAAGCCGCCCGCGCGGCCGAGGCCTTCGGGGTGCCCTTTACCCTGTCCACCTTTGCCATCTGCTCGATCGAAGACATCGCCGCCCACACCACAGCGCCCTTCTGGTTTCAGCTGTATGTCATGCGCGACGAAGATTTCGTCGACGGCTTAATCGAACGCGCCCGAAATGCGGGCTGTGATGCGCTGGTGCTGACGCTGGATCTGCAAATTCTGGGCCAGCGCCACAAAGACATCAAAAACGGCCTGACCGCCCCCCCCCGCATGACGCCGCGCAACCTTTGGGACATGGCGCTGCATCCGGCGTGGTCTTACGGCATGGCCATGACCAAACGGCGCACCTTTCGCAATGTGGTGGGCCATGCCAAGGGCGTGGTGTCGCTGCGCGATCTGAACGCATGGTCGAACGAGAATTACGACCCCGAACTGGATTGGGGCAAAGTGCGCAAGTTGCGGGATAAATGGGGCGGCAAGCTGATCTTGAAAGGCATTCTAGACGCCGAAGACGCCCGCATGGCCATGGATGTCGGGGCGGATGCCATCCTCGTTTCCAACCACGGCGGGCGGCAGTTGGACGGGGCGCTATCAACCATCCGCAGCCTGCCGCAGGTGGTGCGCGCCGTGGGCGATCAGGTCGAGGTTTATCTGGATGGCGGCATCCGCTCTGGCCAAGATGTGCTCAAAGCCTTGGCCATGGGGGCCAAATCTACCTTCATCGGGCGCAGTTTTCTGTATGGTTTGGGCGCCATGAGCCAACCCGGTGTCACCCGCGCGCTAGAGGTGATCCAGAAAGAAATCGACATCACCATGGCGCTGTGCGGGGTGCAGCACGCCCGCGAATTCTCGCGCGAACATGTGCTGGTGCCAGAAGGCTTCGAGGGGCGTTGGGAATGATTGAAACCCTTTTGCATTTTCCCGTGCAAGGCCAGCGCGTTACGGGCACCTTGTGCCTGCCGCAAGGGGCGCCTGCGCCCGTGGTGCTGATGGTGCATGGCTTTACCGGATCGCGCGATGAAATGCCGGTGGCGGGCACGGGCGAAGGCGTGTTCTCGCGCTCGGCCCGCCGTTTGGCGCAGCAGGGCTTGGCCTCGTTGCGGATAGATTGTCGCGGCAGTGGAACGTCACAAGGCGATTTTGCCGACACAACCTATGAAGGCCAGATCGCCGATGCGCTGGCAGCCCTTGCGGTTTTGGCGGCTGACCCGCGCGTGCAAGGCCAGCGGGTGGCGTTGCTGGGGTGGAGCCAAGGCGGACTTGTCGCCGCCTGTGTCGCCGCCCGCAGCAAGCAGCTCTTGGCCACAGCCCTTTGGGCTGCCGTGGCTGATCCGGTGGAAACCTTTGGCGGGATTTTGGGGGCTGATACTCTGGCGGCGGGGCTGAAAACGGGGGATCGCGCGTTGCAGATCACGCTGGAAGATAAGACCATTGCCCTGAAGCAAGGCTATTTCGATGGTGTGATGACGCTCAAACCCACCCAAGAAATCCGCCACTATACGGGGCCTTTGT
This sequence comes from uncultured Rhodobacterales bacterium, assembly GCA_903845215.1. Taxonomy (GTDB): domain Bacteria; phylum Pseudomonadota; class Alphaproteobacteria; order Rhodobacterales; family Rhodobacteraceae; genus Stagnihabitans. The sequence continues at coordinate 96,334 of CAIMWI010000010.1, forward strand.
TCGTGGCGCATGGGGGGCAAGATACCGCCGTTCTGCCCCATGCCGCCGATCATTATCTGGCCGCCCATCAGGGCAAGCAGCAGGCCTGGATCACCCAGATGGATCATTCCTTCAACGCCACCCAAAGCCCCACCATGCTAGACAGCCTGTTGGATGCAACGGCGGCCTTCTTCAAGCTCAACGGACTGGCTTAAGGCGTACCAACAGCGGGGCCAAAAGCCAGACAAAGCCCAAAAGGGCGGCAGTAAAGACAAAGGCGGCGCGCAGGCCCAAGCCGCCTGCAATCAGGCCCACAATCGGGGGGCCGATGAAATAACCCGCATAGCCCAGCATGGTGGCGCTCGCCACAGCCCTTGCGCGGGCCTCGGGGGCGGCCATGGTGCCCACCAGCGTAAAGGCCGTGGGGGCGATGACCGACGATCCGATGCCCATCACGATAAACCCCGCATAGGCCAGAAACGGGCTGGCGGCAAAGGCCACTGCCAAAGCGCCACAGGCCGAAATCGCAGCGCCGATCAAAAGCAAGCGCAGCGCGCTGATCCGCGAAGACAAACCGTGCCCAAAAACCCGCGCCGTGCCCATCGTCAACGCCAGAACCGCAGGCCCCGCCGACCCCAAGGCCGCCGAGCCGTTCAGCGTCTTTTCAATATGCAGGGCCGACCAGCTTTCGGCGGCATTCTCGCTCATGAATGCGATCAGCACGATGGCCCCACCGATCACGGGGATCAACCCAAGCGCTGCACTTGTGCCCTTGGGCGGGGCGCGCAGGCCGTCGATCTGGCCGTCTTCTTCAAAGGCGGCAAGGGCGGCAAGGGCCGCCAAACCCGCCGCCACCGCCATCACCACGCCGGGCGATGCCCCTAAAGACCGCAGCGCCCCCGTACCCAAAGCCCCGCCCGCATAGCCAAAGGAATAGGCCGCATGGCACAGGTTCATCAAAGGCCGTCCCCGCGCCACTTCCAGCGCCGACACACGGGCGTTCATCAGCACATCCACCGCCCCCGTGGTCGCCCCGCAGACCAGCATCGCAACGGGGAACAGATACCAAACCCCCGTCTGCCCGGGCAAGATAAAGGCCAAGGCCATCAACAGCGATGTCACGCCCAGCACATAACGGCCAAGCTGTTCGCTGATCCAAGGTGCCGCCCGCATCGCTAACATCGCAGCAAGCGGGGTTAAGAACATCAAAAACCCCAGACGGCTTTCGCTAACCCCCAGCATGGTTTTGATATCGGGCAAATCTGCGGCAAAACTGCCCCACAAAATACCCATGGCGAAAAAGGCCGCAAGCGCGGCGCGGGCATGGCGCAGGGTGGATAAATTCATCATGCCGCTTGATAGACCAGCGCTCAGCCTAACAGTTGCCCCGGCCCGACACGGGCTAGCCCGTCTCCGGCACGGCGCAACACTCTTAGGCCGATTTCATCAAGCCATCCGCTTTCAGGCCCGCATAGCATTCGTCCAACGACTTGGTGGCGCGGGCGATCAGAATGTCGATTTCTTCGGGCGTGATCACCAAGGGCGGCGAGATGATCATCCGGTCGCCAACATGGCGCATGATCAGATCATTGGCAAAGCAGCGTTCGCGGCAGCGATAACCGACCGTGCCGGTATCAGCGGCGAACTTAGCACGGGTGGCTTTATCGGGCGTCAGCGCGATGGACCCCATCAGGCCGACCAACTTGGCCTCGCCCACCAAGGGATGGTCGGTCAGCGCCTGCCATTTCGCCCAAAGATAGGGATGCGCCACATCGCGCACATGTTCAACGATATGCTCTTCTTGCAGGATGCGGATGTTTTCCAAGGCCACGGCGGCGGCGACAGGGTGGCCGGAATAGGTGTAGCCATGGTTGAAATCGCCCGCCGATCCCAGCACTTCGGCGACATGGTCATTCACGATGGATCCACCGATGGGCTGATAGCCCGACGACAGGCCCTTGGCGATGGTCATGATATGGGGCTTGATGCCAAAGGTTTGGCTGCCAAACCAATTGCCAGTGCGGCCAAAGCCGGTGATAACCTCGTCCGCGATCAACAGGATGCCGTATTTGTCGACAATGCGCTGGATTTCGGGCCAATAGGTTGACGGGGGTATGATCACCCCACCCGCCCCCTGCACGAGTTCGCCGATAAAGGCCGCGACATTTTCCACACCAAGTTGCAAGATCATGGCTTCCAGTTCGCGCGCGCGCAGAAGGCCAAAGTCTTCAGGCGTCATCTCGCCGCCCTGTTCCCACCAGTTGGGCTCGCCGATGTGCACGATACCGGCGATCTTACCACCATGGGCATGGATGCCCGCCATCCCCCCCAAAGACCCGCCGCCCATGGTAGAGCCGTGATAGCCATTGGTCCGCGCGATGATCACGCGCTTTTCGGGCTGCCCCATAATATCCCAATAGCGGCGCACCATGCGGATGTTGGTATCGTTAGCCTCAGACCCAGAGCCTGCGAAAAACACATGGTTCAGATCACCCGGCGCGACCTCGGCAATCTTGGCGGCAAGGGCGATGGCGGGGATGTGGCTGGTTTGAAAGAAGGTGTTGTAATAAGACAGCTCTTCCATCTGTGCTGCGGCAGCGGAGGCGAGTTCCTTGCGGCCGTAGCCGATGTTGACGCACCACAGGCCCGCCATGCCGTCGATGATGCGGTGGCCTTCGGTGTCGGTCAGCCAGACGCCCTTGGCCGATTTCATGATCCGCGCGCCCTTTTTGGCAAGGGCGGAATTGTCGGTGAACGGGTGCATATGGTGGGCCGCATCCAGCGCCTGCAATTCGGCTGTGGGCATGTGGTTGGTGATCTTGTTCATGATGCGACCCTTGTGCTGGCGGGCGCAAATCCCGCCCTTTGGGGCAGCTTAAAGTCAAACGCGGGGCGCTTCAAGAAATTTGATCAAATTTTTCGACCCGCGCGAAAAGGTGCTAAATCTCGCCGCGCGCAAGGGCGCTGCGCACCTGATCAACGCCTTGCAAGATGTCATCCCGCAGGGCCTGTGCCAAGCCCATACCGTCGCCAGCGCGCATCGCCGATAGGGCCAACCCATGCTGATCGGGCAAAGCCAAAGCCCCGCCCCGCGCCACAACGATGCGCAGCGACGGCCCAAAGCGCAGCCAAAGCGAACGCGCCATGTCGACCAAGACAGGCGCATTCGAGGCCTCGTAAAGCGCGAAGTGGAAGGCGTGGTTGCTTTCCAGATAGGCGGTGATGTCACCTGCGCCAATGGCGGCATCGACTTGGGCGTCTAAACCCTCCAACCGCGCTATTAAGGCGGGGGTCAGATGGGCGGCGGCCAGTTCTGCCAGATGCGGCTCGATCGTCAAGCGGGCAAAGGCAATTTGATCCAACACCGCCAAACTCACGCGCGGCACGGTCACGCGCCGATTGCCCTGCGGCAACAAAGCCCCTTCGGCGGCCAAACGCCGCAAAGCCTCGCGCACCGGGGTCATACCCGCGCCCAGATCGTTGATCAGCCCTTGAATGGTGACGGGCGCGCCCGGTTCCAGCAAGCCAAACAGGATCATATCCCGCAGACGGGCATAGGTCACCTCATGGGTCGGGATTTTGCGCGTATCAGTCATCGGGCGTCCGGCAAGTCTTCCTTGGCGTTATGACGGCTTTTGCGCGGCAATCAAGCCACAAGCGGGGGCCAGCCCCCGCACCCCCGGAGTATTTGGACCAAGATGAAAGGGAAAAGACCCTCGTTGGGTTTTAGTGGTATTGCCGAAAGCCCCTTCACCGAGGCGAAAACACTCCGCCGGGTTCCCCAAGGGGGTGCGCAGCCCCCTTGGGCGCGGGGGGTGCGGGGGGCTGCGCAGCCCCCCGCTTTGCCTTAGGCCAAAAGCGCGCGGGCTTCGGCGATACCAAGTGCTGCGGGGCGGGTGCAGGTGGTGGTCAGGGTAACAAACTGCCCCGTCTCGCCTGATTTCAGGATCGAGGTCATCACATCCACCCCATGCAACGTGCGTTCCAGCGAGCAGCGGTGGTCGCGCCCTTCGATATGGGCTTGCGCCATATCGGCCAAGCCTGCCGTGCGGTAGTTGGCCAGTTCGCGGCCTTTGTCGTTTTGGTTGATCTTGCCAAAGGGGTGATCCCACGGCGTTTGCACTTGGGCTTCCCCACCTGCCAAGGCCACTTCGACCGTGCCGCCGAAGAAGTTGGGGTCGGGCACATAAAGCGTGCCTTTGGTGCCGTAAAGCTCGAAATGGTTGCGCTTGTGGTGCCACACATCCCAAGAGGCCGAAAAGCTGATCGTGGCGCCAGAGTGGAATTCCAGCAAAGCCTGAATGTTGGACGGCGTGTTCACCTTGATCTTTTGCCCCTGACGCGGGCCGGAGCCGATGGTACGCTCGCCCTCGGCAGACGAGGTCAATGCCCCCACGCGCTTGACCGGCCCCAGAAGGTTGATCAGCGTGGCGATGTAATAGGGCCCCATGTCCATAACGGGGCCAGCGCCGGGTTGATAGAAGAACTCTGGCGAGGGGTGCCAGCTTTCGGGGCCATGCGCCTGAATGGCGGCATTGCCTGTGGTGATGGTGCCAATCGTGCCCTCGTCCAAAATGGCGCGGGCTTGTTGGTGCGCGCCGCCCAAGAACGTGTCAGGCGCGCAACCGACCGACAGGCCTTTGGCCTTGGCCAGATCGCGCAGCGTGGTGCCTTGTTCCAGCGTCAAGACCAGCGGCTTTTCCGAATAGGCGTGTTTGCCCGCTTCCAAAATGCGCTTGGTGATGGGGTAATGCGCATCGGGGATTGTCAGGTTGATGACGATATCCAGCGCAGGATTGGCCAAAAGGTCATCGACGCTTTGCGCTTTGACGTTGAACTCTGCCGCGCGGGCGGTGGCGGCCTCCATATTGATGTCCGAAACGGCGCGAACCTCTAGCCCTTTGAAAAGCGGTGCCAGCCGCAGATACGCGGTCGAGATGTTGCCGCAGCCGATAATACCGATGCCAAGTTTTGTCATGTCAGCCTCACAAAGCGTTTAGGGTGGCGAAAGAGCGCGTCGCAAAGCGCTGGTGATCCGCCGGATTGTCGTGTTCCAAGACGAAGTGCTTGCAGCCTGCAGCTTTCAGCGCGGCATGGATGGTTTTCCAATCTACCGTGCCATGGCCCACATCGGACCAGCCGTCTTCATCGGTATTCTGGCCCTTGGGGGCGATGTCTTTGACATGGGCGGCGGTGATGCGGCCCGCATAGCGGTTTATCCACGCCAAGGGGTCTGATCCGCCACGGATCACCCAAGCCACGTCCAACTCTACCTCAAGGCTAGGACCGCCTTCGAGGATAGAAGCTTGCGGGATGGAGCCGTCAGCTTGAGCTTTGAATTCGAAATCATGGTTGTGCCAGCCAAAGCCCAACCCCGCCGCACGGATCGGCGCACCGGCTTTTTCCAGACGCGCACCAAAAGCGCGCCAGCCTGCGGCATCGGTGGGGCGGTCTTCGGGCATGAGGTAAGGCACATAGATCCGCTCAATCCCCAAGGTCTTGGCCACTTCCAGCGCCCAAGCGGGCGTGTCTTCGACTTGGCCTAGGCCGAAATGCCCCGTCTTCATCGACAGCCCCGCCCCTTTCAGCGCCGCCGCTGTGGTGGCCAAACTGGCGGGCGTGTCGTACAGCCCGCCAAAGCCTTCGGTGCCCGTCAGACCCACCGAAGCCAGCATCTTGGCAGTGGCATCCAGCGGCGGAAAGTTGCGCGAAGAGTATAGCTGATAGGCGATCATGTCTGGTCCTTGTCAGGTGGTGGCGGCGTGCAGATCACGCAAGGTAAACTGCGGCGCGGGGCCGAGCGATTTGGGGGTAAAGGTCAAGGTGGCGGGATGGCCGGGGAAAAGCACAAATGCGTTGGACGAGAAGCGGCCGGGTTGATCCGCCTCGATCGCAACGAACAGGGCGAGGGCGTCGCTGCTGAGTGTGATCTGGTAGGCTTGGCCAAGGGCTTGGGCCTCATAGGCCACGGCCGCGGGTTGCAAGTCATACGACTTATAAGGCTTGGGTGCGAAATGGTCGCCGCCCTGATGGCCGTCAGCTGCCCAAGTATAGACAAGGATTTCGCCCTCTGGCACGGCTACCGTCAGCGCCAGTTGGGCCTGATCGCCCACCGTCACAGTGGCTTTGCCCAAGGGACGGGTGCTGCCATCCATTGCGGCGGCATGGGCGGTGACAGTCAGGACAATCGGCGCACCCGTGTCATTTACGGCCCGCAGTTCCACTTGGCCGTTCACCGGCACAGCCGAGACAAACACCGGCTGGTAGAACTCTTTGGCCATATGGTGCAGCAATTTCCAGCCACCACCATGGTCAAGGCTGGCCCATGAGCACACAGGCCAGGTGTCGTTCAACTGCCAAATCAGCGTGCCCATGCAATGCGGCTTTAAGCTGCGCCAATGGGTGACGGCGGTTTTGATCGCCAAGCCCTGTTGCACTTGGCTGAGATACACAAAGTTCTCAAAACTGTTGGGAAAGCGGAAATAACGAAACATGGTTTCGGCGATCCGCGCATTGCCACCGGCGTTCTTTTGGTGGCTTTCCATCACGGGGGCGGCGATGTTGAAATCCTTAGGGTCGGCAAAGCGGCGGATCACATCCATCGACGGGTAGGATTGAAAGCCGAATTCCGAGCAAAAGCGCGGGGCGACATCACGGTAATGATCAAAATCGCGGCCCTCGTGCCAGACCGACCAAAAGTGCATATCGCCTTTTTTATCGTCATGCCATGTATCGCCAAAATCCATCGGGCCCGGAGAGGGGCTAGACGGCCACCACACAGCCCCCGGCACTGCGGCCTTGAGCGCCTGTTCGATGGCGCGGTTCAGCCGATCATAGCCCACCAGATACTGGTCGCGGTTGGCGCGGGTTTCGGGAAACCATGTCAGCGCCCCGATCAATTCATTATCGCCGCACCAGATCGTCATCGACGCATGGTGATGCAGACGCAGGGCGTTCTGGCGTACCTCTTGGGCGACTTGGGTCAAAAACGCGTCGTCGGCGGGGTAGATATGGCACGAAAACATGAAATCTTGCCAGACCATCAGGCCCAATTCGTCGCACAGGTCATAAAACCACGTCGGTTCGTACCGGCCACCGCCCCAGATGCGGATCATGTTCATATGGGCGTCTTTGGCCGATTGCAGCAGCGCGCGGGTGTCTGCTTCATTAATGCGGCCTGCCAAAGCATCGGCGGGGATCCAGTTGGCCCCTTTGCAGAACACATCGCGCCCGTTGATGCGCACCTTAAAGCCTAGGCCCACAGCGTCTTTTTCGGTGATAAGTTCGGCCTGCCGCAATCCGATGCGGCGGGTCAGCACCTGCGCGCCTAGGGTGACAGTCAGATCATGCAGCGTCTGCGCGCCCTGCCCTGCCGGCCACCACAGGGCGGGGTTGGCAATGGCAAGGTCAGCCTTGGCTTGGCCCCGCCGCACCACAGCCTTTGCCTGAACACCGCACAGATCAAAGGTGACTTCATGGCCATCGTCGCCCTCAACTTCCGCCGTTACGCTGACGTTGGCCAGCCCTGCGGTGTGGGTTTGGGTGATGACCAGATGGTCGATGCGCGCTGGTGCCACGGGTTCCAGATACAAATCACCATAAACGCCAAAGGTCGCCAGCGCGATGTTCCAATCCCAGCCAAAATCGCAGGCGGGTTTGCGGATCAGGTTGCCGTTGTGGATGGGCGTGTTGTTGGCCGAAAACGGCAGGAAATAGCGGTAGGCGTCTTGGCGGCGCTTGGCTTCGGCGGGCACATTGCCGAAGGTCAGCGTGATGTCATTGCGCCCTTTGACCAGCACCGATGACAGATCAACGCGGTGCGACAGGAACATATTGTCCGATGTCAGCACCACCGTGCCATTCACTGCCACCGTGACCAAAGTGTCCAGCATCGAGGCTACCAGCACCAGATCGGTGCGATCTGTCACAAAACTGCGCTTGGCCACCCAAGTGCGATCACAGATCCAGCGCAGCCCGTATTCGTTGCGCCCAAAGTAGGGGTCAGGAATGCTGCCTGCCTGAAACAGCGCATCAATTCCATCACCGGGAAGCGTGAAGGCCACCGCATTCTCGCCGCTGTCTTGGCATAGCGACCATTCCCCGGCGAGGTTCAGCATATTCAGATCCGCAGTTCGTTGGTTTCGTCAAACAGCGAAGCCTTGGCGATATCCACCCGCAGATGCACCAGCTTGCCCGGCGCGGGGCGGTGTTCCACCGGCACGCGGACCGACATTTGCCGACCCTCTGCCAGCAGCCAAACCAAGGAATCTGCGCCCATCGGTTCGTCAATCTCGACCACGGCGGGGATGGTGTGACCGGGAATGGCCGCATCGACCATGGTCAGATGTTCCGGCCGCAGGCCGATGATGGCCTTGGGCCGATCAAGAATTGCCCCGCCCTCATAGCCCGCCAAATCCAACGACACATCGCCAAACGTGAACCGCTTGCCGCCGTCGACCGTTGCCCCCTTGATAAAGTTCATCGCCGGAGAGCCGATGAACCCCGCCACAAACAGGTTGGCCGGACGGTTGTAGATGGTTTGGGGCGCATCCAATTGCTGGATGATACCGCCACGCATAATGGCAATGCGGTCAGCCAAAGTCAGCGCTTCGATCTGGTCGTGGGTTACGTAGATCATCGTGTTTTTCAAGCGGTTGTGCAGGCGCTTTAACTCTACCCGCAGCTCGCTGCGCAGCTTGGCGTCAAGGTTTGACAAAGGCTCGTCAAACAAGAACACGTCCACCTCGCGCACCAAGGCGCGGCCAATGGCAACACGCTGGCGCTGGCCGCCCGAAAGCGCGCCGGGCTTACGATCTAGCAAGGGGCCGATTTGCAAGATTTCCGAGGCGCGCTCTACCCGCTTGGCGATTTCAGCCTTGGGCAGGCCTGCAATCTTCAAGCCAAAGGACATATTCCCGCGCACCGTCATCTGCGGATACAGCGCGTAAGATTGAAACACCATGCCAATGCCACGCTCGGACGGTTCGGCCCAAGTGACATTCTTGCCTTTGATGTGGATCTGCCCTTCCGACAATTCCAACAGGCCCGCCAGGCAATTAAGCAATGTGGATTTCCCACAGCCCGAAGGCCCCAAAAGAACGATAAACTCGCCCTCTTCGACATCAAGGTTGAGGTTCTTTAAAACCTCGGCAGAGCCAAATTTCAGGGTTAGGTTTTTGACGGAAACTGAGTGCATGAGTTCAACCCTTCACGGCGCCGGCTGCAATGCCGCGCACGAAGTATTTGCCTGAGAAGAAGTAAATAGCCAGCGGGACCAGACCGGTCAGGATCGTAGCGGCCATGTCGACGTTGTAAGCTTTGCCGCCTTGGGCCGAATTGACGATGTTATTCAACTGCACCGTCATCGGATAGTTAGTTGGGCCTGCATAGATCACGCCGAACAGAAAGTCGTTCCAAATCCCGGTGACCTGCAAGATCACAGCCACCGTGAAAATTGGCACCGACATGGGCGCAAAGACTTGGAAAAAGATCTGCCAATAACCCGCCCCGTCCACCCGCGCTGCCTTGAACAATTCTTGCGGCAAGCTGGCGAAATAGTTGCGGAACAAAAGCGTCAACAGGGGCAGACCAAAGATCGTGTGCACCAAGACCACGGCTGGCAGTGTCGAATAAATCCCCAACTCGCGGGTGATGATCACCAAGGGGTAGATCATCACAACATAGGGAATGAACGACGACAGCAAGAGGATCGTAAAGAACACTTCAGAGAATTTGAACGGCCAATTGGCCATCGAATAGCCTGTCAACGAGGCCACGATGATCGACACGATGGTCGAAGGCACCGTGATTTTGATCGAATTCCAAAAGCCAACCTTGACCCCTTCGCAATAAAGCCCGGTGCAGGCCGAATTCCACGCCTTTTCCCAAGCGTCCAAGGTCGGGGTCATTGTGGGAATGAAGATATTGCCTGACTGAATCTCTTGGATGTTTTTCAGCGAGGTGATGATCATAATATACAGCGGGAACAAGAAGAAAACCGCGCATATCGTCAGCACCGTATAAACCAAAACGCGTTGCGGCGTAATGAAAGGCTTTGGCTTGGCGCCAGATGGCACGACGGAAGGGGATGTGTTTGACATGCTTTTGTCCTTACGCCTGCGATTTCTTGCCAAATTCCATGCGTATCCATGGAATAAGAACGATCGCCATCGACAGCAACATCACGGTCGAAGCCGAGAGGGATTGGCCAAGATTGGCCGAAAAGTTCTGATAGATATAGCGTGACGGCACATCCGACGAAATGCCTGGCCCGCCATCCGTCAAGGCCACGACCAAATCGTAGATGCGCACAGCACCCGATGCCACCAGCACAAAGGTGGTGACCATCACGGGTTTCATCATGGGAAGAACGATTTGGATATAGGTGCGCCAGGCGGGAATGCCGTCAACGCGGGCGGCTTTCCAGATATCCTCGTCAATACCGCGCAACCCTGCCAGCATCAGCGCCATCACAAAGCCAGTGCCTTGCCATATACCAGCAATTACAATGGCATACATCACCATATCGCGGTCAGCAATCCAGCCGAAGGAAAAGCTTTCCCACCCCATTTGCCGCATTGCGCTTTGCAATCCGTATTCGGGCGACATGATCCAGGCCCACACATGGCCCGTGACGATGAAAGACAAAGCAAAGGGATACAGGTAAATCGTGCGAAACATTCCCTCAAGCCGGATTTTTTGATCCATCATCACGGCCAGCAAAAAGCCCAAAGAAATCATGATGATGATCGCCAAAATGGCATAGGTGATCATATTGGGCATAGCGCCCGTGCATTTGAACTGCCAGCTTTCCTGCCCGATCTTGGTGATGGCAGGGCAACTCATCCACCGATCGGAATTGAACAGGCGCTTGTAATTGGCAAAGCCTACAAAGCCGTCAATCCACTGCTTGGGTGTAAAAATTGGTAGAATTTTGATATTTGTAAACGAAAACAGCACAGTCCAAAGCGTGCCGCCGACGAAGACACCCATTACGATCAACATCATCGGCAACGAGGCTATTTTGGAATTCAAATTCCTGAAAAGCGGATTTGGCCTGTCCATGTGATCTTCAACCCTACCTGTTCGGTTCAATTAACAGGCCCGGCCACCTTTTCAGGCGCCGGACCTGCCATTCGTCACATTCCGAAAGTCTTACTTCGGTGCAGCTTCGATGATCGAGACGAACTTGGCCTGTGCGTCAGCAGCAGCCATGTCGGGGTTTGCCATGAATTCGGTGAACAGATCGTTGATCTGGTTCAGCGAGTCACGGTCGATCATTTGGATGTCGTTCGGGAACACGGCGGTCGAACCGTCGAGAATTTCCAGACCCTTCTTCATGCAGTCGTTGGCAGCCGACAGATCAACGTCAGCGCGCATCGGCAGCGAGCCCTTCTTCAGGTTGAAAGCAACCTGGACTTCCTTGGTGACAAGGGTCGAGGCCATTTTCAACTGCGCTTCGGTCACAGCCGGATCAGACGACTTCGGGAAGTAGAACACGTCACCGCCGGTGTTCAGAACCGGGGTCACACCCAGACCGGGCAAGCAGTCATAGTCAACACCAGCAACCATGTTGGCCACGGCGAATTCACCACCAGCCCAGTCACCCATGATGTTGGCAGCGGCTTTGCCCTGGATCACCAGACCGACAGCTTCGTTCCACTGCGGAACCATTTTGTCAGCCGGGGTGTACTGGCGGATGTTGGCAAGGGTTTCAAAGATCTTGCCGAATTCCGGGCCACCAGCGATTGCCAAGTCACGGTCCTTGTAGACCTTGACGAAGTTTTCAACGCCAGCCTGTGCCACGAGAACGTCGTTGACCATCAGACCAACGGGCCAGCCTTGCGCCATCGACAGCGGCTGAATGCCAGCTTCGACCAGCTTGGGAGCAGCGGCGATCAGCTCGTCGATGTTCTTCGGCGGTTCCATTCCAAGGTCGGTAAAGACCTTGCGGTTGGTCCACATCCACTGGGCCGAGTGCAGGTTGACAGGCACGCAATAGACTTTGCCATCAACAGTGCACGATGCCAGTTGCGATGCGGGGCGCAGCATGTTTGCCCAATCTTCGGCTGCTGCCAGTTCGGTCAGATCCTGCATCAGGCCAGCCGCGATCAGATCGTCAGCGTCCTTGCCGGGGTTCAGCTGGGTCGCACCCATCGGGTTGCCGCCCAAGATCCGGCTGATGATGATCGGGCGCGCAACGTCACCCGAACCGGCGATAGCGCCGTCAACCCACTTGTTGCCCGTGGCATCGAATGCCTTGGCGAATTCCGCCACAGCGGCAGCTTCACCACCAGAGGTCCACCAGTGGGTGACTTCCAGATCAGTTGCCATGCCAACAGACGGCAAAGCCACAGTTGCAGCCAAAACGGCTGCCATAGTAAACGCTTTCATTAGGGTCTCCTCCCCGTTTGCAAATCGTTATGGGCTGATCCTATAACGTTATAGTTTTTTCAATCAAGCCATCTTTTCGCTTGCGAATACCCTTTTGCAGGGCGTTCTATGCGCTGAATAAAGTGGCAAAATCGCGCGCGTTTTCGAGACAAAGTAGACCCAGCTTCCATGGAAATGCCCCTAAGTTTCTGCACTGCAACACCCAAGGATGCCCCCTTTGTGGGCTGGCGATTGCTTTGGCCCAGATCGCAAATCACTGGGCAAGGCGGAAGTTATGCTGCAATGCAGCATTGCGGGCGCGGTGCGGGTTTTATCGGCCATTGGTGCGGGCTCAAACTTGGCAAAATGCCCGCTTTTTTCGAAGTGATTCGTCAAAAGAACCCTCGGATGGGGCGCGGTGCGGCATGACTGGCATCTTTTCGCCTCCCCCTGATTCGGATCGCCCGACCCTCAAGACCATCGCGGCCGAAACAGGGCTTGCGATTGCCACTGTGTCGCGCGCGTTAAAAGATGCCTCCGACATTGGCGAGGACACCAAAAAGCGCGTGCGCGAAACGGCCGAACGCTTGGGCTATCGGCCCAACCGTGCCGGCGTGCGCCTGCGTACGGGCAAAACCAATGTCATCGCCTTGGCCCTGTCCACCGAAGCCGATGTGATGAACCACACCTCAAAACTGATCTATTCCATCGCCGAGTCGCTGCGCGGTTCGGCCTATCATCTGGTCGTGATGCCGTTTTTCGGCGACCAAGACCCGATGGACCCCATCCGTTATATCGTGGAAACCGGCTCTGCCGATGGGGTGGTGCTGAACCAGACCCAACCCAATGACCCGCGCGTTTTGTACCTGGCCCAGCATGGCTTGCCCTTTGCCACACATGGCCGCACCGCTATGGGCATCAATCACCCCTATTTCGACTTTGACAACGAGGCCTATGCGCGCCTGGGCGTGCGCGAATTGGTCAGGCGCGGTCGCAACCGGCTTTTGCTGATCCCGCCGACACGGTCGCATGCTTATTCGGGCCATATGATTGCGGGCTTTGCCGACGAAGCGGCGCTGTGCGGCGTTTCTTTTGAAGTGGCAGATCATGTCAACAGCGATTCGGGCGGCCCGGTGATCGAGGCGGCAGTGACTGCCCGCATGGGCCAAGACCCGCGCATCGACGGTATCTTATGCGGATCCACCACCGCCGCTATGGCCGCCGTGGCGGGGGCCGAAAACGCTGGCCTGCGGATTGGCCGCGACTTTGACATTGTCGCCAAAGAGGCGATCAGCTTTTTGCACCGCTTTCGCCGCGAGATTTTGGTTGTTAAAGAAGACGTGGGCCATGCCGGCACCTTTATCGCCCAATCTTTGATGGCCGCCATCGAAAAGCGTGCCCCCGACCAAGGCCAGTTTCTAGAACGTCCCACCCGTGCGGACGACGGTTTACCCAAGGGAGAGACCCTATGAAGACGATCAAAGGACCGGCGCTGTTTTTGGCGCAATTTGCAGGCGATGCCGCCCCGTTCAATTCATGGGACAGCATCACAAAATGGGCGGCAGATTGCGGCTATGTCGGCGTACAGGTGCCAAGCTGGGACGCGCGGCTGATTGATCTGGACAAGGCTGCAAGCTCTAAAACCTATTGCGACGAACTTACGGGCATCGCCGCCGCCAATGGCGTGCAAATCACCGAACTGTCGACCCATTTGCAAGGCCAGTTGGTCGCCGTGCACCCCGCCTATGACACCCAGTTTGACGGCTTTGCCGCCCCCGCTGTGCGCGCCAACCCCAAGGCGCGGGCCGAATGGGCGGTGGATCAGGTCAAAAAAGCCCTGACCGCCAGCCGCAATCTGGGCCTGACCGAACACGCCACCTTTTCGGGCGCTTTGGCTTGGCCCTACCTATACCCGTGGCCGCAACGCCCTGCGGGCTTGGTGGAAGAGGCGTTCGACGAACTCGCCCGCCGCTGGCTGCCGCTTTTGAACCATGCCGAGGACTGCGGTGTCGATGTGGCTTATGAAATCCACCCCGGCGAAGACCTGCATGACGGCGTGACGTTTGAGATGTTCTTGGACCGCGTCAAAGGCCACAAGCGCGCCAATATGCTGTATGATCCCAGCCATTATGTGCTGCAATGCCTTGATTATCTTGACCATATCGACATCTACCACGAGCGGATCAAGATGTTCCACGTCAAGGACGCCGAGTTCAACCCGACAGGTCGCCAAGGCGTGTATGGCGGGTTCCAATCATGGGTGAACCGCGCGGGGCGGTTCCGCTCTCCGGGCGATGGGCAGGTGGATTTCGGGTCGATCTTTTCCAAACTGACCCAGCATGATTTTTCGGGCTGGGCCGTGGTGGAATGGGAATGCTGCCTGAAGCACCCCGAAGACGGCGCGCGCGAGGGCGCAATATTCATCCGCGACCACATCATCCGCGTGGCCGAGCGCTCGTTCGACGACTTTGCCGGTAGCGCCGTGGACGCCAAGGCCAACCGCAAGATGCTCGGCATCAAATAACGCAGCGGCTTGCGGCAGCACGCACAAAGGACAGACCTATGGCAATCGAAGCAAACAGCAGCACCGCCGTGGCCCGGCGTATCCGCCTGGGCATGGTGGGTGGCGGGCAGGGGGCGTTCATTGGCGCGGTGCACCGCATCGCCGCGCGCATGGACGACCGCTATGAACTCGTGGCCGGCGCTTTGTCGGCCAACCCCGAGCGCGCCCGCGCCAGCGCCGCCGAACTGCACATCGCGCCCGACCGCGCCTACAGCGACTACCGCGCCATGGCGCAAGCCGAGGCGAAGCGCCCCGACGGCATCGATGCGGTCGCCATCGTCACGCCCAACCACTTGCACGCGCCCATGGCGCAGGCCTTTCTGGAGGCGGGCATCCATGTCATTTGCGACAAGCCGCTGACCTCGACGCTGGCTGACGCGCAGGCGCTGGTGGCCAGCGTGCGCGCCAGCAATTGCCTGTTTGCGCTGACGCACAACTACAGCGGCTACCCCATGGCGCGCCAGGCCCGGGCCATGGTGGCGGCGGGCGATTTGGGCGACATTCGGCTGGTGCACGCCGAGTACGTGCAAGACTGGCTGAGCACGCCGCTGGAAGCCACCGGCCAAAAGCAGGCCGCCTGGCGCGTGGACCCGGCGCAGGCCGGTGCGGGTGGCTCGCTGGGCGACATCGGAACCCACGCCGAACACCTGGCGCGCTTCATCAGCGGCCAGCAGGTGCAGGAGGTCTGCGCCGATTTGTCGACCTTTGTGGACGGCCGCCAGCTCGACGACAACGCCCATGTGCTGATGCGCTTCCGCAACGGCGCGCGCGGCATGCTGTGGTCCAGCCAGGTTGCGCCGGGGAACGAGAACGGTTTGAAAGTGCGCGTCTACGGCACCAAGGCCGGCCTCGAATTCCGCCAGGAACACCCCAACCATTTGTGGTTCACGCCCTTGGGCGGCGCGCCGCAGCTCATTACCCGCGCCGGTGCCACGGCTGGGCCTGCCGCAGCGCACGCCAGCCGCATTCCCGCCGGTCACCCCGAGGGTTACCTGGAAGCCTTTGCCCAGCTCTACACCGACTTTGCTGAGCAGTTGCACGCGCGTTGGGAAAAACGCGCGCCCAACCCGCTGGCATGCCATGTTCCAACGATTGAAGACGGTTTGCGCGGCATGCAGTTCATCGAGGCCGTGGTGGCCTCCAGCCGCGCCGGTGGACGTTGGACCGCAGTCGCGTAAATCGCAGGCCCCGCCTACAATGTTTACAGCTGCAGGCGTCGTGCCGGCGGCCCCTCCCTGGAGCCGCAGTACCCATGAATCAAGCGTCCGCAGCGCGGGCTGACACACCGGATTGGTGGCGCGGCGGCATC
>CAIMWI010000011.1 GCA_903845215.1 uncultured Rhodobacterales bacterium
CGGTAACGCGCGCGGCGGCCCCGGCTGGGGGGCGGCTGCCCCCCAGACCCCCCGCGAGTATTTGCGCCTAGATGAAGGGGGATTGATAGATTTTTACTATCGAATGACGATACTGCGATATTGATTTCTCTATCAACTGCGGTAGATCGGGGGAAACGATCCAAGGGCCGCGCCATGCTTGATTCCAACAACACCATCGCTAAGGTCGAGGATATCCTTGCCCAACATCACGGAATGGAGGGGGCTTTGTTGCCGATCCTTCATGCCATTCAGGCCGAATTCGGCCATGTGCCGCAGGTGGTTTTGCCCGTGGTCGCCAAAGCGATGAACATCTCGCGCGCGGAAGTGCATGGGGTGATGAGCTTTTATCACGATTTTCGCGAAGAACCTGCGGGTCGCCATGTGGTGAAACTGTGTCGGGCAGAGGCCTGTCAGGCCGTTGGGGCCGACCGCGTGGCGGATCATGCCAAAAAGGTGTTGGGGCTGGATTGGCACGAGACGGCCAAGAACGGCTCGGTGACGCTAGAGCCGATTTTCTGCCTTGGCCTATGCGCCTGCGGGCCTGCGGCCTTGGTCGATGGCAAGCTGATCGGTCGGGTGGATGAGGCCAAGCTGGATTCCTTGGTGGAGGGGTTGAAATGAAGATTTACCTGCCGCTTGATTCTGCCGCCGTGGCCTTGGGCGCTGACGAGATTGCCGAGGCGATTGATCACCACGCTCAAGCCAAGGGCTTAACTGTTACCCTAGTTCGCAATGGCAGCCGCGGGATGGTGTGGCTTGAGCCGATGGCAGAGGTGGAAAGCCCCGCCGGTCGCTTGGCCTTTGGCCCCATGACGCTGGCCGACGTGCCCGCCCTGTTTGGCGATCTGTCGGCCCATCCCAAAGCCTTGGGGCTGACAGAGGAATTGCCTTGGCTGAAAGCGCAAACCCGTTTGACCTTTGCGCGTGTCGGCGTGATCGACCCGCTGAACTTGGACCAGTACAAGGCACAGGGTGGCTTGAGCGGCCTGACGCGCGCCTTGGGCATGGATAAGGCCGCGATTGTGGCAGAAGTGACGGCCTCGGGGCTGCGGGGCAGGGGCGGGGCGGGGTTTCCGACCGGTATCAAATGGAAGACTGTCAGCGAGGCTGTGGCAGACCGTAAATACATCGTGTGCAATGCAGATGAGGGCGACAGCGCCACCTTTGCCGACCGCATGTTGATGGAGGGTGACCCCTTTACCCTGATCGAAGGCATGGCAATTGCGGGCTTGGCCTGCGGGGCGACCAAGGGCTTTGTCTATATCCGCTCGGAATATCCGGTGGCTATTCGGGTGATGGAACAGGCAGTTCAGATTGCGCGGGCTGCGGGTGTCTTGGGGGCTTCGGTTCTGGGTACCGGCCCCGCATTTGACATGGAAGTGCGCGTGGGTGCCGGGGCCTATGTGTGCGGCGAAGAGACGAGCTTGTTGAACTCGCTAGAAGGCAAGCGCGGCGTGGTGCGCGCCAAGCCGCCTTTGCCCGCATTGCAGGGGTTCATGGGCAAGCCGACGGTTGTGAACAACGTGATCTCGCTGGCCTCGATTCCCGTGATCTTCGAGAAGGGGGCTGCGTTTTATAAAGGCTTCGGTCTGGGCCGGTCGCGTGGAACGATTCCGTTGCAGATCGCGGGCAATGTCAAACATGGCGGGCTTTATGAAATCGCCTTCGGTCTGACCTTGGGCGACATTGTGGACAAGATCGCGGGTGGCACCGCCAGTGGGCGGCCTGTCAAGGCGGTGCAGGTGGGCGGGCCTTTGGGGGCCTATTTCCCCCGCAGCCTGTTTGACACGCCCTTTGGTTATGAAGAATTCGCCGGCAAAGACGGTTTGATCGGCCATGCCGGCCTGACCGTGTTTGACGACAGCGCCGATATGCTGGCCCAAGCCCGTTTTGCGATGGAATTCTGCGCCATTGAATCTTGCGGCAAGTGTACGCCCTGCCGGATCGGCGCTGTGCGCGGGGTGGAAACGGTGGACCGGATCGCCAAGGGCGATGCGTCAGCCATTCCGCTGCTGACCGACCTGTGCGCCACGATGAAAGCCGGATCTCTGTGTGCCTTGGGCGGATTTACGCCCTATCCTGTTCTCTCTGCCCTGTCGCATTTCCCTGACGACTTCACCCGTATGAAGGATGCCGCCGAATGAAAGATTTCATCATCCCCGACCGCGATTTCGGCACGCCTGCGGCCAAATCCAAAACCATGGTCACGCTGACGATTGACGGCTTTGATGTGACGGTGCCGGAAGGCACGTCGATCATGCGGGCAGCGGCAGAGATTGGCATTGCGGTGCCAAAGCTGTGCGCCACCGACTCGGTCGACGCCTTTGGATCATGCCGCCTGTGCTTGGTCGAGATCGAGGGCCGCAATGGCACGCCCGCATCTTGCACCACGCCAGTCGCGGCGGGCATCAAAGTGCAAACCCAAAACGCCAAGCTGGAAAAGCTGCGCAAAGGGGTGATGGAGCTTTACATCTCGGACCATCCGCTGGATTGTTTGACCTGCTCGGCCAATGGCGATTGCGAATTGCAGGATATGGCGGGGGCCGTGGGCCTGCGTGATGTGCGCTATGAGGCGGTGGATACCCACTTCAAGGCCAAGGATAATTCCGGCAAGGCCAATCCGCAGTGGAACCCCAAAGACGATTCCAATCCCTATTTCACTTATGATCCGGCCAAATGTATCGTCTGTTCGCGCTGCGTGCGGGCCTGTGAAGAGGTGCAGGGCACCTTTGCGCTGACCATCTCGGGGCGAGGGTTTGACAGCCGCGTGTCGGCGGGCATGAAAGAAGACAATTTCCTTGGTTCGGAATGCGTGTCGTGTGGGGCCTGTGTGGCCGCTTGCCCGACCGCGACCTTGCAGGAAAAGTCGGTGATCGAACTGGGCACGCCGGTGCGTTCGGTGATTACGACCTGTGCCTATTGCGGGGTCGGATGTTCGTTTAAGGCCGAACTGCGCGGCGATGAGCTGGTGCGCATGACGCCCTACAAGAACGGCAAGGCCAACCGTGGCCATTCCTGCGTCAAGGGCCGCTTTGCCTATGGTTATGCCAGCCATAAAGACCGCATCCTCAGCCCGATGATCCGCGACAGCATCAACGATGCGTGGAAAGAGGTGTCTTGGGCCGAGGCGATGGAATTTGCCGCAAACCGCATGAAGGGCATCATCGCAGATCATGGGCGGCATTCGGTGGGGGTGATCACCTCGTCGCGCTGCACCAATGAAGAAGCCTATCTGGTGCAAAAGCTGACCCGCGCGGTGTTTATGAACAACAATACCGACACCTGCGCGCGGGTGTGCCATTCACCCACGGGCTACGGCTTGGGGCAAACGCTGGGCACCTCGGCGGGCACGCAAGATTTTGACTCGGTGGAACATACCGATGTGGCGATTGTGATCGGGGCCAATCCGGCCTCTGGCCATCCAGTCTTTGCCAGCCGTTTGAAAAAGCGTCTGCGTCAGGGGGCCAAACTGATCGTGATCGACCCGCGCCGCACCGAAATGGTGGAAAGCCCCCATATCAAGGCCGCCCACCACTTGGCCCTGACCCCGGGCACCAATGTGGCCATTATCACCGCCATGGCCCATGTGATCGTGACCGAGGGGCTGTTTGACGAAGATTTCATCCGCAACCGCTGCGATTGGGATGAATTCCAAGATTACGCCGAATTTGTCAGCCAGCCCAAGAACGCGCCCGAAGCGGTGCAGTTGTTGACCGGCGTGCAGGCCGATGAAGTGCGCGCCGCAGCCCGTCTTTATGCACGCGGCGGCAATGGGGCCATCTATTACGGTCTGGGTGTAACCGAACATTCCCAAGGCTCGACCACCGTGATCGGCATTGCCAATCTGGCGATGATGACGGGCAACATTGGCCGCCCCGGTGTGGGCGTGAACCCGCTGCGCGGACAAAACAACGTGCAAGGGTCTTGCGATATGGGGTCGTTCCCGCACGAATTGCCCGGCTACCGCCATGTAAAGGGCGAAGCCGTGCGCGACATCTTCCAGAAAATCTGGGGCGTGCAGATTGATGATGAACCGGGCCTGCGCATCCCCAACATGCTGGATGCCGCGGTTGAGGGCACGTTCAAGGGCCTGTATTGCCAAGGTGAAGACATCCTTCAATCTGACCCCGACACCAAGCACGTGGCAGCAGGCTTGGCGGCGATGGACTGCGTGATCGTGCATGACCTGTTCTTGAACGAAACCGCCAACTACGCCCATGTCTTCCTGCCCGGCTCGACCTTCTTGGAAAAGGACGGCACCTTTACCAACGCCGAACGCCGCATCAACCGCGTGCGCAAGGTGATGGCTCCGCGCCAAGGCTATGCGGATTGGGAAGTGACCCAGATGTTCGCCAATGCCATGGGTGCGGATTGGACCTATACCCATCCCAGCCAGATCATGGACGAAATCGCCCTGACCACGCCGTCTTTTGCCGGCGTCAGTTATGAAAAGCTCGAAACCATGGGATCGGTGCAATGGCCTTGCAACGAAAAAGCGCCCGAAGGCACGCCCTTGATGCATGTCGACGGCTTTGTGCGCGGCAAGGGCAAGTTCATCAACACTGAATACATCGCGACCGATGAACGCACTGGCCCCCGCTTTCCGCTGCTGCTGACCACAGGCCGCATTCTGAGCCAGTACAACGTCGGCGCGCAGACACGCCGCACCGCGAACGTGGTCTGGCATGCCGAAGATGTGCTGGAAATCCACCCCTCGGATGCCGAAGTGCGCGGGATCAAGGATGGCGATTGGGTCAAACTCGCCTCGCGCTCGGGCGAAACCACGCTGCATGCGCAGATCACCGACCGTGTACTGCCCGGTGTGGTCTATACAACCTTCCACCACCCCGATACCCAAGCCAATGTGATCACCACCGATTTTTCCGATTGGGCGACCAATTGCCCGGAATACAAGGTGACAGCGGTGCAGGTGGGCTCTTCCAACGGGCCGACCGAGTGGCAGCAAGAGTATAACGCCCAAGCCACCCTGTCGCGCCGCATCCTTCCGGCGGCCGAGTGATGACAACCCACAGCCCCCTGCCGCGTCTGGCCTTTGGGCCAGGCGCGTTGGTGGGTTCGGGCAGTCGTGTGCTGCCCGAAGAGGTGGCGGTGGCCCTATCGTTCAACGGGTCCACTCAAGCTGTGATGATGGCAACCCCTGCCGATCTGGAAGATTTTGCCTATGGCTTTGCCCTGACCGAAGGTCTGGCCCAACCGGCTGAGATTTTGTCGGTCGAGGTGGTTGAAACCCCAAAGGGCATCGATGTGCAAATCTGGGTCACCCCGCAGGCCGAGGCCCGCTTGGCCAAGCGCCGCCGCACCATGGCGGGGCCCGTGGGCTGCGGGCTGTGCGGGATTGATTCGCTGGAAGAAGCGATGCGCGAATTGCCCGCCGTGACAGTGGATTTCCCGATCACCCCCGCACAGGTGCGCACAGCCATCGCCGCTTTGCCCTGTGCGCAGCCCCTGCACGATGCCACCCGCGCCGTTCATGCGGCGGGGTTCTGGAACGGGGCGCTGTTGGCCGTGCTCGAGGATGTGGGCCGTCATAATGCGCTGGATAAGCTGGTGGGCAGCATGACCCGGGCGGGAACAAAGCCTGCCGGTGCCATTGTTCTGACCTCGCGCGTGTCGATTGATATGGTGCAAAAGGTAGCGGCCTTGGGCGCGCCGGTGCTGATCGCCGTCTCTGCCCCCACAGCGCGTGCTGTCAAGATGGCCCAAGACGCGGGCATCACCCTGATCGCCCTTGCCCGCCTTGATCATTTTGAAGTTTTCACCCATGAAAGCCGCCTGTCTGGTGGCCTAAGTTTAGGAGCCCCCCATGTCGCATGACGCCCATGCCAAGTTGATCTACATGGCCAACCAGATCGCCAAATTTATGGAATCCAAACCCCACGCCGAAGGTTTGGCAAGCTTAACAAGCCATATCAACGACTTCTGGGAACCGCGTATGCGCAAGCACCTGTTCGAGGTGCTGGATGGCGGCGGCGAAGGTCTGCGCCCTTTGGTGATAGAGGCCGCAAGCCTAATTCGCAGGCCAAAGGCCGCGTGAGTCAGTCTTTGTCGTTGAGGACGGTCAACAAATATTGGCCATAATCGTTCTTGCGAAACAGTGCCGCCCGTGCGGCAAGGGCGGCACTGTCGATCCAGCCCGCGCGGTAGGCAATTTCATCGGGGCAGCCCACTTGCAACCCTTGGCGGGCCTGCAAGGTGCGCACGAAATTGCCCGCATCCAATAGGCTTGCATGGGTGCCTGTATCCAGCCAAGCAAAGCCGCGGCCCATTTTCTGTACGCTTAGTGTGCCCTCGGCCAAGTAGGTTTCTAACAAATCAACAATCTCTAACTCACCGCGGGGCGAAGGTTTGATGGCCTTGGCCCGCAGGGGCGCTGTGCCGTCTAAAAAATAAAGTCCGGTGATGGCAAAGTTTGACGGCGGCACGGCGGGCTTTTCGATGATCTGCTGCACGGTGCCATGGGCATCGAACTTGACCACGCCGTAGCGTTCGGGGTCGGAAACGCGGTAGCCAAACACCGTACCGCCAACCGATTGCGCCAAGGCTGCTGCCAGCACTTCTGGCAAGCCATGGCCGAAAAAGATGTTATCGCCCAGCACCATAACGGATGGGCTGCCCGCAAGAAAATCTTCGGCCAAAAGATACGCCTGCGCCAACCCATCGGGCGAGGGTTGGATGATATAGGTGATGCTTAGCCCCCACTGCGACCCATCGCCCAAAAGGCGGATGAACGCGGGCTGATCTTCGGGCGTGGTAATCAGCGCAATCTCGCGGATACCTGCCAGCATCAGAACAGACAGCGGATAATAGATCATCGGTTTGTCATAGATCGGCAGCAATTGCTTGGAAACGCCAAATGTGATCGGCCAAAGCCGCGAACCGGAACCGCCTGCCAAAAGAATACCTTTGCGTGTCATGCGGATAACTCCCGTAAAATTGATTTCAGACCTTGATGCCAATCTGGCCGCTTGATACCAAATTCTGCGTTAAAACCGCTGCAGTCCAGACGCGAATTCAGCGGCCTGACCGCAGGGGTCGGATAGGCCGTGGTCGGGATGTCATGGATGTCGCATTTCAAACCTGCCTCAAGCATAATTGCACGAGCAAAGCCGGCCCAAGACACATCCGGCGCGCCTGAAAAATGGTGTGTGCCGCCCTTGGCGCCCTGCACCATGGCCCGCGCTGCCGTAATCAAGGCATCAGCAATATCGCCTGCGGGGGTTGGCCCGCCGATCTGATCGGCCACCACGTTCAGGCTGTCACGACTGGCCCCCAACCGCAGCATGGTTTTGAGAAAATTCGCACCATGAGCCGAGACGACCCAAGAGGTGCGCAAGATCAAATGCGCGCCAAGGGCCGCGCGCACGCCAACTTCGCCCGCCAATTTGGTTCGGCCATAGGCGTTCTGCGGCCCTGTCGGATGAGTGGACGCGAAGGGCAAAATGCCTGCGCCGTCAAAGACATAATCGGTGGACACATGTAAGAACGGAATATTCAGCGCGGCACAACGCGCGGCCATGGCCGTGGGGGCCGCGGCGTTGACGGTATGGGCTTCTGCCTCGCTGGCCTCGGCCTTGTCGACTGCCGTATAGGCTGCGGCGTTGATCACGGCATCGCAGCCGCCAATCGCGGCGGCACAGGCCGTGGGATCGGATAAATTCGCCTGATGACGCCCCAAGAACCGCGCGGTAACGCCGTTTGGCAACCGCCGCGCCAATTCTTGCGCCACTTGTCCGCTTTGGCCAAAGACCAGCAATCGCATCCTAATGCCCCGTCACTTGGTAGGCCAAAAGCCCCACATATTCTCGCAGGGCGGTGTTAACATCCTGTAAATGATCATCCAGCGCCCAACTGGCCTTCCAAACTGTCGGGCCAGAGCGGTAATCGACCGGCCATGCCACCAAACCTGTCCAACCCGCCCGTTCAAACGTGCGCATGGCGCGCGGCATATGGGCGGCAGAGGTGACAAGCAAATGCACCTCTTTCTGTGCCGGTTGCAGCAAAGTGCGCGTCATGGTTGCGTTCTCTGCCGTATTGCGCGAGGCGCTTTCCACCACGATTCGATCAGGATCGACCCCGAAATCGACCCAAGCCTTGACCATCATCTTTGAGGGCGCGTTGCGTCCTAGATTGGCCCCTAAGTCAGCGGTTCCACCGGTGTAAACCAGTTTGGCCTGCGCAAAGCGGCGCGATAGGGCCAGTCCTTCAATAAAACGCTCGCCTGCGGCGTTGACTTGCAGGCCGCTCCATCGACGATAGGGGGGTAAATCCTCATCCCCGCCCAGAACAATGATCGTGTCGACATGATTAATGGCAGGTCGGGTTGGATATTGGCTTTCCAAGGGCGCAATCAATCCGCTGCCCAAAGGAAAGATTGTCAGGGCTAAAATAACCGAAAATACTATAAATATCAGATATTTGGCAAGCAAAAGCCTGCCACGCCATAGGGCCAAAAGGGCCAAGGCTAGCAAAACAATAAACCAAGTTTCCATCCGCGCCATCATGCCCAGCGTTTTGCTGGCGATGAAGACGACGTCGGTCATCGCGCCGTTCCCAGCCTTTGTCCAACGCCTTGGCGCGCCAGCAATGGGCGCCACCAGGCTTCATTGTCCAGATACCAGCGCACGGTTTTGCGCAGCCCTTCTTGCAAACTGACCGAGGGTTGCCAGCCCAATTCCGCCTTGATGCGCGATGGGTCAATCGCATAGCGCGCATCATGGCCGGGGCGGTCAGCCACAAAGCTGATCAACTGCGCATGAGGGGCGCCAGAGGGGTGCATTTCATCCATCAAAGCGCAGATCATTTGCACCAGATCAATGTTTCGCGCCTCGTTTTCGCCGCCGATGGCATAGGTGCGTCCAACTTGGCCTTGGGTCACCACAGCCAGCAGGGCTTCGGCGTGATCTTCGACATAAAGCCAGTCGCGAATGTTTTCACCCGCCCCATAAACCGGAATTGATCGCCCGTGCAGCGCGTTCAAGATCACGACCGGGATCAGTTTTTCTGGGAAATGATAGGGTCCGTAATTGTTAGAACAGTTGGTGATCAGCACCGGAAGCCCATAGGTTTCACCCCAAGCGCGCACCAGATGATCGCTGGCGGCTTTGCTGGCCGAATAGGGGCTGCGCGGATCATAGGGGGTGGTTTCACAAAAAGTGCCGGTGCGCCCCAAACTGCCAAACACCTCATCGGTCGAGATGTGGTGAAAGCGGAAACTGTCTGGCTTGCCCTGGCGAATCCAATGCGCGCGGGCGGCTTCCAATAGGTTGAATGTGCCTGTTACATTCGTTTCTATAAAGTCAGTCGGCGCATCGATTGACCTGTCAACATGGCTTTCGGCGGCCAAATGCATAACGATATCAGGATTATGTTTGGTAAAAATGCGATCAAGACCAGCGCGGTCGCGGATGTCAGTTTGTTCGAATGTGTAAAGATCTAAATGGGCAACCGAGGCCAGATTTTCCAGATTGGCGGCATAGGTTAGGGAATCCAGATTGATGACCCTATGTCCTCGCGCTAGGGCCAGCCGCACGACGGCCGACCCGATAAATCCCGCCCCGCCTGTCACCAACACTTTCATGATCCGCTCCATTCAAACGGGCTTTGCCAGCCCGACAGCAGGGGTGCCGCCTGATCTTTGGCCGACAAGACTGGGTCTGCCACGCCCCAATCAATTGCCAGCGTCGGGTCATTCCAGCGCACCGCGCCATCGCAGTCGGGCGCATAAAGGTCAGAGCATTTGTATTGCACTTCACTGTCGGGCAACCGTGTAACAAAGCCGTGCAGGCAGCCCTTGGGCACAAAAAGCTGTTTGCCGTTATCTTGAGTTAGGTCCACCCCGACCCAGCGTCCATAACTGGGCGACCCGCGCCGCACATCCACCGCCACGTCAAAAATCGCCCCGCGCGTGCAGCGCACCAGTTTGTCTTGTGCATGGGGGGGGCGCTGATAATGCAACCCGCGCAGCGTGCCAGACGAGGCGGACATCGAATGGTTATCTTGCACCCAAGCCACATCCAGCCCTGCCTTGGCAAAGCGCGATGCGTTAAAGGTTTCGCTGAACCAGCCACGCGCATCGCCAAATCGCGCGGGTGTCAGCACAAAAACGTCTGGGATCAAAGTCATTTCAAGTTTCATGCGAATCTTTTGCATTACGGACGACCTTTTGCCAAGGACTTTGTCAAACTTTCCCGAACCTCTTGGACTTTCCCGCGCGGGTGCGCATATAGAGAGAAAGTTTTCGCCGCATGAGGATGCCATGTTCGGAACAGCCCAGCCTACCCCCGCCGCCAACGCCGCCGATCTTATCAAAGACGGCTCTGAAGCCAGCTTTATGCAAGACGTGATTGACCAAAGCATGACGGTCCCCGTCATTGTTGACTTTTGGGCGCCTTGGTGTGGCCCGTGCAAAACCCTTGGCCCTGCCCTTGAGGCTGCGGTTAAAGGTGCGAAGGGCGCTGTCAAAATGGTCAAGATCGACGTCGATAAGGCGCAGGGCTTGGCAGGGCAGTTGCGCATTCAGTCGATTCCGACCGTTTATGCCTTCTGGCAAGGCAAGCCGGTCGACGGGTTCCAAGGCTCTATCCCCGGCTCAGAGATC
Organism: uncultured Rhodobacterales bacterium; assembly: GCA_903845215.1. Classification (GTDB taxonomy): domain Bacteria; phylum Pseudomonadota; class Alphaproteobacteria; order Rhodobacterales; family Rhodobacteraceae; genus Stagnihabitans. The sequence continues at coordinate 10,640 of CAIMWI010000011.1, forward strand.
AAGAAGTTTGTCGATACCCTGTCCGCGATGGGGGGCGGGGCGGATGGTGGCTTGGCCGAAGCTTTGCAGGCGGCTGAAGAGATGTTGGCCGAAGGGGCGGCCGCCGATGCCGCCGAAACCTTCGCCGCCATTTTGGCAGAAGAACCCGAAAACGCCTTGGCTTATGTCGGCCTCATCCGGGCCTATCTGGCTATCAATGACATCGATAAAGCCGAAGCTCTGGCCAATGCGGCCCCTGCAAAGATCGCCAAATCGCCTGAACTCGCCTCTGCCCGCGCGCAGATTGAACTGGCCCGTCAAGCGGCCAAAGCCGGCCCCGTCCCCGACCTGCGCGCCGCCTTGGCCCGCGAGCCTGCTAACCGGCAGGTCATGTTCGATCTGGCCACAGCACTTCACGCCGAAGACAACGTGGCCGAGGCGATTGATCTGCTGCTGGACCTGTTCAAATTGGACCGCGACTGGAACGAGGGGGCTGCCAAAGCCCAGTTGCTAACCCTTTTTGGCGCGCTTAAGCCGCAAGATCCGCTGGTTCTGGCGGGGCGTCGCCGACTATCTTCGATGATCTTCGTGTAATCCTTTGCCAAGTGCGGGCTGTGCACTAGGTTTTGTGTCATGAAACAAATTGTCGACCTGCCAGATACGATTGCGATCTTTCCGCTGCCCGGCGCCATTCTTTTGCCCCGGTCGCGGTTGCCTTTGCACATCTTTGAGCCCCGCTATTTGGCCATGGTGGAAGACTGCCTGAAATCCGATCACCGCATGATCGGCATGATCCAGCCAAGAACGTCGTCAGGCAAGACAGGGCAAGGCGGGGTTGCGCCTCTGTCCTCGGTGGGTTGCGCGGGGCGGATCAGTTCGTTTTCTGAAACCGACGATGGCCGCTATATGGTGACCCTTGCGGGAGTGTCTCGTTTTCGGGTCGATGGCGAGGTGGCAGGATTTGTGCCCTATCGCCGGTGCAGGGCGGATTGGACCGCATTTTCCGACGATCTGCGCGCCGAGGATAACCACGCCGATTTTCGCCGCGACGATTTTATGGAAAAACTGGCGCGCTATCTGAAACAGCGCAATTTGGGGGTTGATTGGTCGTCCTTGAAAGAGGCCGAGGATGAATTGCTGGTCAATGCCTTGTCTATCCTGTGCCCTTTCAGCCCTGAAGAAAAACAAGCCCTGCTTGAGGCGCCGACCCTATCTGACCGTCGACACGTTCTTGAAACGCTGATTGCCTTTTCATTGCAATCGGGCAGCAGTGCGGATGATGTGCTGCAATGACCCAAGGCGAAGAGGCAAGCCCATCCTCGGCAGACCGGCGCATGCTGGAAGCCTTGGTTTGCCCACGCAGCCAGTCGGTCTTGCGCTATGATCCGCGCCTTCAGGAATTGATTTCGGATCAGGCGCAGTTGGCCTTCCCAATTCGGGACGGCATTCCCATAATGCTGATCAGCGCGGCCCGTGTATTGGAATAAAGCTGGTTTTGGGCCGCATTTTGCGCCCCAACGGACCCGAGATTCTAACAAAGGCTTGACACAAACGGCGTAAGACGCTTGGTGAAATGCGAAGATTTGCACCGCCGAAAGAACGCTCGTGATCAGATTACTCGCCCAATGTGTCATCTTGGCCCTTTTGACCATGTTGGCCGCCTGTGCGCCCAAGCCGCCCGAACCGCAAGAACCGCCGCCACCCTTGCCGGGGTATGAGGCCGTTGAAGATGGTGGTTTTGCGATCCCCGAGGTAGATGTGCGGCTGATGGCGGATGGCTACGAGCGCACCCAGGTCGTTTACAACGGCGCAGAGAAACCCGGGAATATCGTGGTCGATCCCTATGCGCGCAAGCTTTATCTTGTCCAAGAGGGTGGTTTGGCCATCCGCTACGGCATCGCCGTTGGGCGCGAAGGCCTGTCGTTCAAAGGTGCAGGCGTCATCGGGCGGATGGAAAAGTGGCCAGCTTGGACGCCCACCGCCAATATGGTGAAAACACGTCCCGACCTTTATCTGGATTATGCCGGTGGCATGTTGGGGGGGCTTGACAATCCGTTGGGGGCGCGCGCGCTTTACTTGTATCGCAACGGCAAAGACACCAACTTCCGCATCCATGGCACAATTGACAACAATTCCATCGGCCACGCCACATCGGCGGGATGTATCCGGCTTTATAATCAGGATGCGATTGATCTTTTTGCGCGCGTCAAAATGGGTGCAAAGGTCATGGTGCGCAGCTTTGACGAAAGCCTGAAAATGGAAGGCGCCTATATGGAAGACGCCTATGGCCGGGCTGTGCCGGATACGCCCGAGAATCAGGCCACAAAGCTTAAAGACGCTGCAGCCCTCGCCGCAGCTGAGGCGGCAAACCCTGCCCTTGCGGCCTACCACGCCGCGGCCCGTGCCGAGGAAGAGGCGGCAAGACGCCAAGCGCAGGCTGCGGGTGGAAATTAATCCGCAGCGCTGGCTTTGGCCACGATCACATAGTCTTTGAGTGTGGGCTCCACCACATGCCAAGTTCCGCTAAAGCCTGGCCGCAGGATATAGCTGTCACCCGCTCTTAGGTGGGTGATGTGCCCTTGCGCATCGGTCAGGATGGAATGGCCCTCTAGAATATGCACATATTCCCATTCGGTATAGCGGGTACGCCACAGTCCTGCGGTTGAATGCCACAGGCCGGCAAACAGGGTGCCGGTGTCTTCCAAGCTCCAGGTTGTATGCACAGGGTCACCAGAGATCAGGCGTTCAGGGCCGGGGCGGCTGATTTCCGGGGTTATGCCATCGCGGCAGACTTTGATCAGGGTTGGGTGTGTCATGGGCGCTCCTTTTTCTTTACCCATAGCGCCTTAGCCCTGCGGTCAGGTCAAGCTGACTTTGCGCCGCGATGCGGCGCAAGATTCTTGCGGCTGGCAACAAACCATGCCCATACTGCGCAACTGTAAAGCTTGGGGGCGTGAAAGATGAGCGCGACACCACCTACAGCACAAGGGGCGCGCCGCCCCGTGCTGCCGCCAGAGATCAGGGCGCGCAAAGGGCAAGCCCCCATGGTGGTCTTGACGGCCTATACCACGCCCATGGCGCGGCTGGTGGATGCCCATTGCGACATCGCCTTGGTGGGCGATTCGGTCGGCATGGTGCTGCATGGGTTGCCATCAACCCTAGGTGTCACGATGGAGATGATGATCCTGCATGGCCGTGCTGTGACGCGCGGCTTGCAGCGCGCCATGGCCGTGGTGGATATGCCCTTTGGCAGCTACGAGCAAAGCCCTGCCCAAGCCTTTGCCAATGCCGCCCGCCTGATGGTGGAAACGGGGGCGGCCGCAGTGAAGCTGGAAGGGGGCGCCCGCATGGCTGAGACGATCGCCTTTTTAACGGCGCGCGGCGTACCCGTCATGGCCCATATTGGCCTGACACCACAGGCTGTGAACACTTTGGGCGGCTATAAAGTCGTGGGCCGCGATGCCGAGGCCCAAAGCGTCGCGCAAGATGCCCAAGCGGTTGAGGCCGCCGGTGCCTTTGCCGTGGTTCTTGAAAAAGTGCCCGCCCCTTTGGCAGGTCGGCTGACGCAAGCGCTGTCTATTCCCACGATCGGCATTGGCGCTGGGGTTGACTGTGACGGTCAGGTGCTCGTGCTGGATGATATGCTGGGCACGTTCACTGAGTTTCGCCCAAGATTTGTGAAGCGCTACGCCGAAATTGGCCAAACGGCCGATGCGGCCATTGCGGCTTATGCCGCCGATGTGCGCGCCCGCCGCTTTCCTGCGCCAGAGCATGGCTATAGCGAAACAGGTGCAGGATCGGCCGCTTGACCAAGTTGATTGCCACCGTCTTTGACCTGCGCCAGCACGTCGCGATTTGGAAGGCTAAGGGGGAAACCTTAGGCCTCGTGCCGACGATGGGCGCTTTGCATGCAGGCCACCTAAGCCTTGTGCGCGCCGCGCGCGCGGCCTGTGACCGTGTGATTGTCACGATTTTCATTAATCCAACGCAGTTCAACTCGCCTCAAGATCTGGCAGCTTACCCAAGGACCGAGGCTGCCGATGTAGCCCTTTTGGCGCCCTTGGGGGTAGATGTCATCTTTGCCCCGCCTCCGGATCAGGTCTATCCGACAGGCTTTTCCAGCCAGATCACCGTATCGGGCGTGGCAGACCCTTTGGAAGGTGCGCTGCGTCCGGGGCATTTTGCCGGTGTGGCGACGGTGGTGGCCAAGCTTTTTGGCATGACCCAAGCCGACCGTGCCTATTTTGGCGAGAAAGACTGGCAACAGTTGCAAGTGGTTCGTCGCATGGTGACCGACTTGAACATCAAAACCGAGGTAATCGGTTGCGCCACGCTGCGCGAGACGGATGGACTGGCCATGTCGTCGCGCAACGCGCGCCTGTCCGCGCAGGCCCGCAGCGCAGCACCCGCGCTTTATGCCGCGATGACAGCTGCGGCTAGCGCCATAACGACGGGGCGGCTATCCTCTGACATGGCGCTTAAAGCCGCCGAGAACGCGCTGCATCAAGCGGGGTTCGCGCCGGTGGAATATCTTGTTCTGTGTGACGGTGAAACCCTGCAGCCCAGCACAGACCTTAAACGCCCACTGCGCTTACTGGCTGCCGCCTGGATCGGTGGTGTCCGTTTGATTGATAACATCGCCGTGACCCCCGTGTCGTGACCCCTGCGCCTTGACCGGGGGCCAATTGGTGCTTACCTGAAATTCCTGCACAAGGAGACAGCCGTGCTGCAACTTCTGATCGGTGGGTTTATCAGTCTGACGGCGCTTTATGTGCTTTTGTCGCTTTATTTCCGTTCGCTCCACCGAGAAATGCTGGAAAACCGCTTTGATGCGGGCGGCGAACAGGGTCTGCGTGAGGATTTTGTGCGCCAAGGCATGGTGAAATATGATCACTCGCTTGGCAAAAGGGCGCTGCGATTGGTCTATCTTGTTCCTGTCGCGGTGGTGGTGGCCATTGCCTATGTCGTCAACCACAGCTAGAAAGAGTACCATGCGTAAGGTGAAATGGGCGATCTGGGGGCTTTTTGCGCTGATTTTGGCGGGCTTTTTGCATTACAATCTGCCGCAACATGATGTGGTGCGGATCACAGGCTTGGACAATCGGCAGACCACGGTCAGTTGGGTGAACAAGTTCTTCTATGCCTCGCCCGATTCTGGCACAGCGGAATCCACGACCAATCGTTTTGTCCGCCTGATCTACACTGCCCGCCCAGATGGCAGCACCGGCACAGTGTTTCGCAACGAAGACACCGGCTGGATCTGGCCGCCCTATTTCAAATATGACAGTTCCAGCCTGCAGGCCTCGGCGGCGAATTACCAATCCACGGATGCGGCCCCCAAATGGGTGCAGATCACCCATTACGGCTGGCGGATCCCGATTTTGTCGATCTACCCCAACGCCGTGCGCATGACCGCCGTCTCTGGCCCTGATTACACGGCCTTCCCATGGCTTAACGTGATTATCTTGGGTCTTTTGGCGGCGGCCGTGCTGCTGGCGCGCCGGATCTGGTTGCAGTTTTGGGAAAGAGTGATCGATCCCGCCATGGCCGATGTGCAAGAGGCCCGCGATCGCACCCGCGGTTGGATCTCACGTTTGTTTGGGCGTAAACCTTAACGCTAAGTTCTGCGGGCCTAGATCAGGCTGATTTCAGATCGCCCCCGCCCGCTTGGGGTATTTGCCCCTCGGCGAAGGTGAACTGCCTTTTGCCCTTTGCCGCAATACTCCGGGGGCGCGGGGGGGACCCCCGGGTGGAGCAGGGCCTCGGCGACGGCGGCGTTAAGCTAAGGTCAGGCCCAAGCGCAAGGTCGGGACGCCGCTCTTTAACTGCGCAATGTACCGCCGGTGGCTTTGCTGACCTTTTCGACGATCTTGGCCGAGGCTGCCTCGATCTCAGCATCCGTCAGAGTCTTTTCGCGCGGTTGCAGGCGCACAGTGAAAGCGATGCTTTTCTTACCCACACCCATCTGCGCTTCGGCCTTTTCGCCGGTGAACTGGTCAAAGACTTTCACGCTGTCGATCAACGACTTGTCGGCCCCAAGGGCGGCGTTCACGGCTGTCAGGGCTTCGACTTTGGTGTCGACCACGAAGGCAAAGTCGCGGTCCACGGCTTGCAGGTCCGACAGGGTAAGGGCGGCGCGGGTGGGGGTTTTGGCTTTGGGCAGCGGAACGGCGGCCACGGATATGCTAAAGGCCACGGCAGGCCCTTTGACACCCATCGCTTGCAGCACGCGCGGGTGAACCTCGCCAAAGGTGGCCATGACATTTGGTCCAAGGCCAATCGCGCCTGACCGGCCCGGATGCCACCAATCGGCCACTTTGCGCGTGATCTGCACCCGTGCGGGCGCACCAAGGGCGGCAAGCACCGCCTCGGCATCGGCCTTGGCGTCGAACACATCCACTGCGCGGCGCGAACCAAAGGGGTCGCGCGGGGCGACAGCGCCGATCAGCAGGCCACAGGCCAGCAGGTTTTGCTCGCCCGGTTCGCCGCCGGCAAAGGTCGGCCCCACCTCAAACAGCGCCATATCGGCAAAGCCGCGCGCTTGGTTGCGCGCGGCCGCGCGCAGCAAGCCGGGCAGCAGATCGGGGCGCATATGCGTCATCTCGGACGAGATCGGGTTTTCGATCCGCACCGCATCGGCCCCGCCGCCAAACAGGCGGGCGGCTTCGGCGTCGATAAAGCTATAGGTCACGCATTCGTTATAGCCCAAAGCGGCAATCGTCCGACGCGCTTGGCGTTCTTTGACCTGCAAGGGCGTCAGAATGGGCCGCGGTACGCCCGTGCTGACGCGGGGCAGGGGGCGGCCTTGCAACTTGGTCAGCGATGCGATGCGGGCGACTTCCTCGACCAAGTCCGCTTCGCCCAACACATCGGGGCGCCACGTGGGGGGGGTGGCCATGTCACCGCGCAGGGTAAACCCCAAGTCTTCCAAGGTCTTGCGCTGCACCGCTTCGGGAATGTCCATGCCGACGAGCGAGATCAGGCGTGCCGGATCCAACTTGTAAGCGCGACTGACATCCAAGGGCGCGCCGTCTTGCACCACGTCAGACGCCTCGCCCCCGCACAGGTCCAAGATCATTTGCGTGGCAAGGTCTAACCCTGCCAGCGTAAAGGCCGGATCAACGCCGCGCTCAAAACGGTAGCGCGCGTCAGAGTTGATTTTCAGCGCGCGGCCCGTGGCGGCAATGGTGATCGGGTCCCAAAAGGCGCTTTCCAAGAACACGTCGGTCGTGGTCTCGCTACAGCCTGACACTTCGCCGCCCATGATACCCGCAATGCTTTCGACACCTTTGGCGTCTGCGATCACCATCATCGTCGGCCGCATCTCGTAGGTCTTGCCGTCAAGCGCAACCAAAGCCTCAACCTCTTCGCTTTTCGCGAACCTGACAAATAGTTGATTACCCAAGATGCTATTCGCATCAAACACATGCAACGGGCGGTTCAGGCCGTAGGTGAAGTAGTTCGTGATATCGACCAGCGCCGAAATCGGGCGCAAGCCGATGGCTTTGAGCCTTTGTTGCAGCCAATCGGGCGAGGGGCCGTTGGTCACACCGCGAATAGTGCGGCCGGCGAAATGCGGGCAGCCTTTGGTCTTCAGGTCAGCGTCAATCGCAACCCCGATGGGCGAGGGGAAGCCCCCCTTGATCACAGCCGCAGGCATGGGTTTCAACACGCCCAAGCCGCGCGCTGCAAGGTCGCGGGCCACACCGCGCACGCCCAAAGCGTCGGGGCGGTTGGGGGTGATTTTGATGTGGATCATCGGGTCCACCGTGGCGGGGCGGTTCACGGCCAGCCAATCAACAAACCGCTGCCCAACCTCGCCCGAGGGCAGTTCGATGATGCCGTTATGCTCGTCCGACAGTTCCAATTCGCGTTCGGATGCCATCATGCCGTGGCTTTCCACGCCGCGAATTTTCCCAACGCCCAAGGTCACATCAATGCCGGGCACATAATCGCCCGGTTTGCACAGAACCACCGTGATGCCTTCGCGCGCATTGGGCGCACCGCAGACGATTTGCTTTTCGCCCTCGTCCGTCAGCACGCGGCAGACGCGCAGCTTGTCGGCATCGGGGTGCTTTTCGGCATGCACAATCTTGGCCAAGGTAAAGGGGGCCAGCCTGGCTGCGGGGTTCACCACCTCTTCGACCTCTAGCCCAAGGTCGGTCAGGGCTTCGGTGATGGCCTCGATCGGGGCCGAGGTGTCGAGGTGATCTTTCAGCCAAGACAGGGTGAACTTCATAGCAGCCTCCGGAGGACGTAACCCTGCGGGGCAGGGCTAGGGATCAGCGTTGCGCAGGGGCCGCGAGCGGCCTGCCTGCGATTAAGACGATAAGCCGCCGGGCAAATCGGGCATGTCGAGGGCTGCAAAGCCGTAATGGCGCAGCCAGCGCAGGTCAGATTCGAAAAAGGCGCGCAAGTCGGGGATGCCATATTTCAACATAGCGATACGATCTATGCCCATGCCAAAGGCGAATCCTTGCCATTTTGCGGGGTCAACCCCTGCAGCGGCCAAAACCTTGGGGTGCACCATGCCAGAGCCCAAGATTTCCAGCCACGAGTCACCTTGGCCGATCTTAAGCTGACCCCCTTCCCATGAACAGCGGATGTCCACTTCGGCCGAAGGTTCGGTGAAGGGGAAATGGCTGGCACGAAAGCGCAGTTCGACCGAGGGCACTTCGAAAAAGGCGCGGCAGAATTCTTCCAGCGTCCATTTCAGATTGGCCATCGAAATATCGCGGTCAATCGCCAGACCTTCGACTTGGTGGAACATGGGCGCGTGGGTTTGGTCCATATCCATGCGGTAAACGCGGCCCGGGGCGATCACGCGGATCGGCGCGCCTTGGGCTGTCATGGCGCGGATTTGCACCGGTGAGGTGTGGGTGCGCAGCACATGGGGCGGGCGGGCATCGTCGGCGGCGCGGGCCATGAAAAACGTGTCATGCTCTTGGCGGGCGGGGTGCTCGGGCGGGATGTTGAGCGCGTCGAAATTGTACCAATCGCTTTCGATCTGCGGCCCTTCGGCAACGGCAAAGCCCATATCGCCAAAGATGGCCGTCAGTTCTTCCATCACTTGGCTGACAGGGTGGATCGAGCCTTGCGGGCGCGGGCGGCCGGGCAGGGTGACATCCAGCCATTCGTTGCGCAGGCGTTCGTCCAGGGCGGCATCGGCCAATCCGGCCTTTTTGGCGCGTAAGGCGGCGTCGATTTCGTCTTTGAGCAGGTTCAGGTTCGCGCCAGCGGCCTTGCGCACATCCGGGTCCATCTTGCCCAAAGATGCCATCAGAGCCGAGATTTCGCCCTTTTTCCCAAGCGCTGCCAAGCGCACCTCTTCCAACGCAGATTCGTCAGAAGCGCCCGCCACAGCGGTTAGATATTTGGCTTTCAGCGTGTCGAGCCCGTCCATGGCAGTCTCCTTCAGGTCGGGTTGGTGCTAGCGGGAAGGGGCGTGGGATTCAAGTGGGCAGGGTGGATGCGGCAGGGATTTGGCCGAGATTACCGCCTTGTCGCCCACAAAAGAAAAGGCCCCGCCAAGCGGCAGGGCCTTTCCGAAAGAATACAGTCAAGCTTAGACGGCTGCGGGCAAAGCGGCTTTGGCTTGGGCTGCGATGGCGTTGAACGCCTCGGGCTCATGCACGGCCAGATCGGCCAGAACTTTGCGGTCAACCATGATGCCAGCCTTGTTCAGGCCATCAATCAGGCGCGAATAGGTGAAGGC
>CAIMWI010000012.1 GCA_903845215.1 uncultured Rhodobacterales bacterium
CGGTGGGCCAGCCCCCCGGACCCCCCGGGATATTTAGACACATATGAAAGGGTTAGCTGATCAGGGCTTTGTCAAGGTATTCGGCGACTTTTTCCAGATAGCCGATGGTGGTGAGCCATTTTTGATCGGGGCCGACCAGAAGGGCCAGATCTTTGGTCATCCAGCCGTCTTCGACGGCATCGACCGTGACCTTTTCCAGCGTTTGGGCAAAGCGCATCAGTTGGGCGTTGTCATCCAGCTTGGCGCGGTGTTTCAACCCGCCTGTCCAAGCAAAGATCGAAGCGACCGAGTTGGTGGAGGTTTGCTGGCCCTTTTGGTGCTGGCGGTAATGGCGGGTGACGGTGCCGTGGGCGGCCTCGGCCTCGACGATCTTGCCATCGGGGGTCATCAGAACCGAGGTCATCAGGCCCAAAGAGCCAAAGCCCTGTGCCACAGTGTCAGACTGCACATCGCCGTCGTAATTCTTGCAAGCCCAGACATAGCCGCCCGACCATTTCATTGCCGAGGCGACCATATCATCAATCAGGCGGTGTTCGTAATAAATGCCGACGGCTTTGAATTTGTCTTCAAATTCCTCGGCATAGACCTTGGCGAACAGATCCTTGAAGCGCCCGTCATAGGCTTTGAGGATGGTGTTCTTGGTTGACAGATAGACCGGCCAGCCTTTGAGCAGCCCGTAGTTCATCGACGAGCGCGCAAAGTCGATGATGGAATCGTCAAGGTTGTACATGCCCATATAGACGCCCGCCGAGGGGGCGGAATAGACGTCGCGCTCGATCACCGTGCCGTCGTTGCCGACGAATTTCATCGTCAGTTTGCCCGCACCGGGGAAGTGGAAGTCGGTGGCGCGGTATTGGTCGCCAAAGGCGTGGCGGCCGATCACGATGGGTTTGGTCCAGCCCGGCACAAGGCGGGGGACGTTTTGGCAGATGATCGGTTCACGAAAGATCACGCCGCCCAAGATGTTGCGGATCGTGCCGTTGGGCGATTTCCACATTTGCTTAAGCCCGAACTCTTCGACGCGCTGTTCATCGGGCGTGATGGTTGCGCATTTGACGCCAACGCCATATTTTTTGATCGCTTCGGCCGAATCGATGGTGATCTGATCGTTGGTGCGGTCACGCTCTTCGATGCCCAGATCATAGTATTTCAGATCGACATCAAGGTAGGGCAAGATCAGCTTTTGCTTGATGAAATCCCAGATGATCCGGGTCATCTCATCGCCGTCAAGTTCGACTATGGGGTTGGCCACTTTGATTTTGGTCATGACAGGCCCTTTTTGATACATTGATTTGGCTTTCCATAACGGAAACGGCGGAGACTTAAAAGACGGTATGCGAAGGTATGCCGCGCATATTATGGTGATGGCTGGTTAAAACTTAGGGCTCTAACACAAGCGTCAACACAAAATCCCGGACCTCCGCCGAGGGGGCGCAGTCGGCGGCATCTTGCTGCAGGGCCTGTAATGCGGCGGCTGCGGCCGTCATCTCTGGGATGGGTCGGCACAGTGCGATTTCGTCTAAATCGGGAAAGAACGCCTCTAAGCCGAGAAAATCTGACAGGCGATTGTGCACCGGCGCAAAAGCTTTCAGCAGCGCCGCGCGGTGGCTTGCGCCGAAGAGTTCAACCTCAGAACTTGGGATCAGGTCGATCCGTTGGGCCGCACCCAATAGATAGTTCAACATCTCGGACCGATGTTTGGGGATCGCGACGTTGGCTTTTCGAAGGATTTCGGCAAAGGCATAGGGCAGCGAGGTGTTGAGATGTGGCAGCGGATTTGTCGGGGCATAGTCAATCCGGCTTTGGGCAAAGAAATCGACCACCGAACCACCCGCCGCCATGACATCGGCATAATTGCGCACCACCATGCGGGCCTGGGGCAAAGCTTTTGACCATCGCGCGACGATGCTATCGTATTGAAAATGCGCGGTTTGATAAAACTTGGCCTGCGCGCCGTGGCGCAAAGGGTCTATCACGGCACCAAACTTTAGGGTCTGCAATTGCCAAGAGGCCAGATAGTCATCAATGCGGCGCAGGTTAAGGACGATCGAGCAATCGTGGTGGGCAAATCTATTGTGGATGCGCGGCATGATTTTTGGCCAACCCTGTTCAGCAAAGCGCGACATGACTTCGGAACAGATGATGGTATGCTTTGGCGCCAAAGCATGGATCTGTGCATCGATCATCTGAAACATTTGAAAGCCAGAGGGTAAATTGTTGTGCCAAGGCGGCACTTCTTTTTTCAATGCTTCCGAGATCAGCCCGAAGGCCAAAGCGTTGTGCGGTTCTCGGATGCTCAAGTTTTCCGCTTGCGCTTGGGCTTCGGCGTGAAGCACGGTTGCCAGATTGCTGGCCACGCCGCTGCTTTCTACGGCAGGATAAAGGATACCGGCTTGCAGCAGAGGCAGGTAGTGCATTGCCAGATAGGTTTGAATCGAGGTCGATCCGGTCTTGTGATGGCCTATGAAAAAAGCAAGCTTCATGAAAATTCCTTAAAAAACGCAATATTTTGCTTTTTTAGCGCAGTTTCGCGCAGATCGAAATGCTTTATGTGACCGTGGCACGGATAAGATCGAAAAATTCTACCCGTGGCCGGGCGTTCAACGCGCGTCGAAATAGGCCCGCGTTTTGGCGCGCACCCAAGCCCATAGCCTTGGTGCCCCACGGGCGATTTTGGTCCCTACACGGTCGTCCAGTTGGTCGGAAGTCACTTTGTATTCCACCCAAGTGCCGCCACCTGACATCAGGTTGGCCATGACAGGTTGCACTCGGTCAAGGGCTTTGGCAAAGACCGCGTCGGGGGTTTTTGCGGCTTCAAACTCTTGCCAAAGGGCCAGATATTCTGTGCCGATATCTTGCGGCAGCAGGCCAAAGATGCGAGCGGCTGCTTTGGCTTCTGCCTCTTGGGTTGTGGCCGAGCTGTGGGCTTGGCCGTGGGCGGAATGTATCGGCACATCGCCCACGTCAATTTCCACCAGATCATGCAGCAAAAGCATGCGGATCACGCGGTCGATGCGCACGTCCGGGGCGGCTTGATCGGCCAAGACCATGGCGTAAAGGGCGAGATGCCACGAATGCTCGCCCGAGTTTTCGCGCCGCGAGCCATCGACCAAAGTCGTGGCGCGCAGCACGGATTTCAGGCGATCCGCCTCGTTCAGAAAGGCGAATTGGGCAGACAGGCGCTGTTCGGTTTGGTCTAAAGACATTCTGCCAAACCGCCGCCCCTTTACCGCGTCACTTCGCCCAAACGGCGTTTCACATAGCTGGACACTGTGGTGATCATCGGGGTCATATGCGTTTCTTCATCCTTAAAGAAATGGTCCGCGCCTTCGACAACATCATGGGTAATGGTGATGCCCTTTTGCTCGTGCAACTTATTCACCAGCGTCAGCGTGTCTTTGGGCGGTGCGACCTTGTCTGCGCTGCCATTGATGATCAGCCCAGAAGCGGGGCAGGGCGCAAGGAAGGTAAAGTCGTACATATTGGCCGGCGGTGCGACCGAGATAAAGCCCGTGATCTCTGGCCTGCGCATCAAAAGTTGCATGCCGATCCACGCGCCAAAGGAAAAGCCTGCAACCCAGCAGTGCTTGGCGTTCTGGTTCATGGATTGCAGATAATCCAGCGCACTCGCCGCATCAGACAATTCGCCAATGCCCAGATCATATTCGCCCTGGCTGCGCCCGACACCGCGAAAGTTAAAGCGCAAGACCGAAAAGCCCAAGCGGTAAAACGCGTAGTGCAGGTTGTAGACAACCTTGTTGTTCATCGTCCCGCCATAGTTGGGGTGAGGATGCAGCACGATGGCGATCGGGGCGTCGCGGTCTTTTTGCGGATGGTAGCGGCCTTCAAGACGCCCTTCCGGGCCTGCGAAAATCATTTCGGGCATTGTCCAACGTCCAGTCTTGGGCCAAAGCGTGCTGGCCGATTGTTGACAAAATCGGTCAGTTACCTTACAGCCATTCCAAAGGCAGCCCAGCGCCACCTTTCGTTCCGGCTTGAGGTAATGTCCGCAGCGCCCCACGTCAATGGGATACCAGATTTATGAAACTTTCCACCAAAGGGCGCTATGCGATGGTCGCCTTGGCCGATTTGGCCTTGGCCGAGATGCAGGCCGCCAAACCCGATGATCTGATGTCTTTGGCCGAGATTGCCAAGCGGCAGGATATATCACTGCCCTATCTGGAACAGTTGTTCGTCAAATTGCGCCGTTCAGGGCTGGTAGAGGCCGTGCGCGGCCCAGGTGGGGGCTATAAGTTGGCGCGGAGCCCTTCCGATATTCGCGTGGCCGAGATTTTGACCGCCGTGGAAGAAAACGTCGATGCGATGCATGCGGGCGCAGGGGCGCATGGCGGGGTGTCGGGCACGCGGGCGCAAAGCCTGAGCAATCGGTTGTGGGAGGGGTTGTCGGCCCATGTCTACGTCTTTTTGCACCAGACCCGCCTCTCAGACGTGATCCGCAACGAAATGCAGCCTTGCCCTGCGGTGCCTGCCCTATTTGCCGTCGTGGACGAAGACTGAAACACGCGGGGCTTTCGCCTTTGCACCCCAAAAGAATGTTTGGACCAAGCTGAATGGCACACCGCGCCTATCTTGACTGGAACGCCACAACCCCGCTGCGTGACGAGGCGCGCGCCGCGATGCTGGCGGCGATGGATGTGGTGGGCAACCCATCGTCCGTTCATGCCGAAGGCCGGGCGGCGAAGGCCTTGATCGAACGCGCCCGCGCGCAGGTGGCGGCGGCTTTGGGGGCCGAGGGGGCGGATATTGTCTTCACCTCGGGCGCGACAGAGGCTGCGGCGATGGCCTGCGCAGGGCGCGGCTTGCACTGCGCGGGGGTGGAACATGATGCGGTGGCTGCGTGGTGTGTGGGCGACTTGGCGACCGAAGGCGCAGGTAGGGTGGCGGTGACCAACCCCGCCCGCAGTGCCCTGCAACTGGCCAATTCCGAAACGGGCATTTTGCAAGACTTGCCGGACGGCTTGGCAGTGTCAGACCTGACGCAAGCCTTTGGTAAGGTGCCTTTGGCGTTTAACTGGCTTGGCTGTCAGATGGGGCTGGTGTCGGCGCATAAGCTGGGCGGGCCAAGGGGCATCGGGGCTTTGGTCTTGCGGCGCGGGGTTGATTTTGAGCCGGTTCTTAAAGGTGGGGGCCAAGAGATGGGCCGCCGTGCTGGCACCGAAAACCTGATCGGCATCGCCGGATTTGGTGCTGCCGCACAGGCTGCGTCGCGGGATTTGGCGGACGGTGTTTGGGAACGTGTGGGTGAACTTAGAAATACTCTAAATCAGGCGTTGTCCTCGCAGGGGTTTAATACTATTTCTGTCGGGAATAGCGCAGCACGTCTGCCCAACACCTTGTGCCTGATTGCCCCGCACTGGAAGGGTGAGACGCAGGTGATGGTGATGGACCTGTCCGGCTTTGCCATCTCGGCAGGGTCGGCCTGTTCCAGCGGCAAAGTGCGCGCCAGCCGCACCTTGCAGGCGATGGGCTATGACGAGACTCTGGCGGGCCAAGCGATCCGAATATCGCTGGGGCCTGCCACAACGCAAGATCAGGTTCTGCGCTTTGCTGATGCGTGGGGCCATGAATACAAGCGCATCCTGCAACGGGTGGCTTAAAGAACGCGCCGTAAGGCATTGAGGGTAAAGAACAAGATCATGGCCAATATCGAACTGGACCTGCCCCAACTTGATGTGCCCCAGCTTGACGTCCGCGACGGCGTTGACCGCGAGACGATTGAAACCGTGGCCGCCATGGGTGCTTACAAATACGGTTGGGCCACCGATATCGAGATGGACTATGCCCCCAAGGGCCTTTCCGAAGACATCGTTCGCCTGATCAGCGCCAAGAACGGCGAGCCCGACTGGTTGTTAGACTGGCGCTTGGCCGCCTATCGCCGCTGGTTGGGCATGGAAGAGCCGCATTGGGCGATGCTCACCTATCCCAAAATCGACTATCAAGACCAATATTACTATGCCACCCCACGCAGCATGGCTGTGAAGCCCAAGTCGCTGGACGAGGTGGACCCCAAGCTTTTGGCGACCTATAAAAAGCTGGGGATTCCGCTGAAAGAACAAGCGCTTCTGGCGGGTGTTGAAGCGCCTGAAGGCGAGCGGCGCGTGGCAGTGGATGCGGTGTTTGATAGCGTTTCGGTGGGCACGACGTTTAAGGCCGAACTGGCCAAGGCGGGGGTGATTTTCTGCTCGATCAGCGAAGCGGTCAAAGAGCATCCCGATTTGGTGCGCAAATATCTGGGATCAGTCGTGCCGCCGACGGATAACTTCTTTGCCACGCTGAACAGTGCGGTCTTTTCTGATGGGTCCTTCGTTTACATCCCGCCCGGCACACGCTGCCCGATGGAACTGTCGACCTATTTCCGCATCAATGCCGAAAACACCGGCCAGTTTGAACGCACGCTGATCATCTGCGATCGCGGCGCCTATGTGTCTTATCTTGAGGGCTGCACCGCGCCCAAGCGCGACACCCACCAATTGCACGCCGCCGTGGTGGAACTGGTGATCTTGGAAGACGCGGAAGTGAAATATTCCACCGTGCAAAACTGGTACCCCGGCGACGAAGAAGGTCGCGGCGGGATTTACAACTTTGTCACCAAGCGCGCCGATTGCCGCGAAGCGCGGGCCAGGGTGATGTGGACGCAGGTGGAAACGGGGTCGGCGATTACTTGGAAATACCCGTCTTGCATCCTGCGCGGCGACGATTCCCAAGGTGAGTTTTATTCGATCGCCATCGCCAATAACGCCCAACAGGCCGATACCGGCACCAAGATGATCCACTTAGGCAAGCGCACCAAGTCGCGCATTGTCTCGAAGGGGATCTCTGCGGGGCGGGCACAGAACACCTACCGCGGCTTGGTGTCGATGCACCCCAAAGCCACCGACAGCCGCAACTACACCCAATGCGACAGCTTGCTGATCGGCGATCAGTGCGGCGCGCATACCGTGCCCTATATAGAGGTGAAGAACACCTCGTCGCGCGTCGAACACGAGGCCACCACCTCGAAGGTGGATGAGGATCAACTGTTTTACTGCCGCTCGCGCGGGATGAGCGAGGAAGAAGCCGTGGCCTTGGTGGTCAATGGCTTTTGCCGCGAGGTGCTGCAAGCCCTGCCCATGGAATTCGCCATGGAGGCGCAAAGCCTTGTGGCCATCAGCCTTGAAGGATCGGTGGGCTAAGCCCACCCTACATAATGCCCGCTTTGCCCAGCCTTAAGGACAAGAAGAATGCTTGAAATCAAGAACCTGCACGTGAAATTGGAAGAAGAAGATAAGCAGATCCTCAAGGGGGTGACGCTGTCGATCGGCGCGGGTGAGGTGCATGCGATCATGGGGCCGAACGGGTCGGGCAAATCGACGCTGTCTTATGTTTTGTCGGGTCGCGATGGATATTCGGTGACAGACGGCAGCGCCACGCTGGATGGGGCGGATCTTTTGGCGATGGAACCCGAAGTGCGCGCCGCGCAGGGGCTGTTCTTGGCCTTTCAATATCCCGTCGAAATCCCCGGCGTGGGCAACATGACCTTCTTGCGCACCGCGTTGAATGCGCAGCGCAAAACGCGGGGCGAGCCGGAAATCTCGGCGGGGGATTTTCTGAAACTGGTGCGCGAAAAGGCCAAGGCCTTAAAGATTGACGCCGATATGCTCAAACGCCCTGTCAATGTGGGCTTTTCGGGCGGCGAGAAAAAGCGCAATGAAATCTTGCAGATGGCTATGCTGGAACCCAAGATGTGCATCTTGGATGAAACAGACTCCGGTCTGGATGTGGATGCGATGAAATTGGTGTCTGAAGGGGTCAATGCGCTGCGCTCGGCCGGTCGCAGTTTCTTGGTGATCACGCATTACCAGCGCTTGTTGGACCATATCAAACCCGATGTTGTGCATATCATGGCGGCGGGCCGCATCATCAAAACCGGCGGGCCGGAATTGGCGCTAGAGGTTGAAAACAACGGCTATGCGGATTTGCTGGCAGAGGTGCAGTGATGGGCGCGGCATCGGTCAAGGCCGAGGCGCTGGCCACGCGCTTGGGCGGCTTAGCCCTTCCTGATGGCATGACAGCGGCACGCGAAACCGCCCTAGCGCGGTTGTCGGCGATGGGTCTTCCGGGCAAGCGGGATGAGTATTGGCACTATACCGACCCGTCAGCCTTGAATGCGGTTCAGTCAAAGCCCGCAGCAGTATCCGATAACGGGGCTGCGCTGTTTTCTGGGATGGATGCCGTCAAACTGGTGTTTGTCGACGGGGTCTTTGATGCTGCGGCTTCGGATGATCTAACGCTGTCTGGCGTTAGCCTAGGTTGTCTGGCCACAGCCCCTGCGGGCCATTGGGCGCAAACGGCTTATGGTGCGTTAGAGTCGGCAGGGCAAAACCCGATTGCCCGCCCTTGGGCTGCGTTCAACACCGCCTTTGCCAGCGATGGCTTGTTGATCCACGTGACGGGTAAGGCTGCCAAGCCTGTTTCGGTGACCTATCTGCGCCGCTATGACGCCGCCAATGTCGTGCTGCACCATGTGATCAAGCTGGACGCGGGGGCCGAATTTACCTTTCTGGAACAAGGGCCTGCAGCGGCGCGGCTGAACCATGTGATCGAGATTGATTTGGCCGAAGGCGCGCGCTTTCACCACATTCGCGCCCAAGGCCGCGATCTTGGCCGCCACGCTGTCACCCACATTTTCGCCCATCTTGGCGCAGAGGCGCTTTTTAAATCCTTCACCCTCACCGCTGACGGGGCGCTGACGCGCAACGAAGCGGTGATCACCTTTGCAGGCCCCGATGCCAAGGCCCATGTCGCGGGTGCGGCCATGGGCGACGGGGCGTTCCATCACGACGACACGGTTTTTGTGACCCACGCGGCCGAGCGGTGCGAAAGCCGGCAGGTGTTTAAGAAAGTGCTTAAACACGGGGCGGTTGGGGTGTTTCAGGGCAAGATCTTGGTCAAAAAAGGCGCGCAAAAGACCGATGGCTATCAGATCAGCCAAGCCCTGCTGCTGGACGACGACAGCCAGTTTCTGGCCAAACCAGAGCTTGAGATCTATGCCGACGATGTCAAATGCAGCCATGGGTCAACCTCGGGCGCGATTGACGACACGGCGTTGTTTTACCTGCGCTCGCGCGGGGTGCCGCTGCGGGCAGCGCAAAGCCTGTTGATCTTGGCCTTTTTGGCCGACACCATCGCCGAGATCGAAGATGAGGCCATCGCCGAAGACATCCGCGCCCAGTTGGAAACCTGGCTTGCAAGGCATGAAAGCTGATGGCGCTCACCTCTGACATCGTACAAAGCTGGCACAGCCCACGCCGCGTTGTGCGCCGCTTGCGCAGCGCGGGGCGGTCAGAGCCCTTTGTGTTCGCCTTTCTGTTCGTCTTTCTGCTGATGGCCTTTGTTTCGCTGGCCCCCTATCTGGCCCGCCAAACGGCCCTGAACCCTGATGTCACGCTCTACCAACGCCTGTTCGGCGCAGCCCTTGGCCTTTTGGCGCTGGTGCCGTTTTTTTACTTGCTGGCTGCTTTGGGTCATCTGGTGGCCCGCCTGATGGGGGGAACAGGTGGCTATTATGACGGCCGCTTGGCACTGTTTTGGGCCTTGGCCTGCAGCACGCCGGGGACGCTGTTTTTGGGCCTTGTCCGTTCGTTGCACGGGGATGGGCCGGTTGTAACCGTCTTGGGGCTGGCGCTGTTTATTAGCTTTATTACCCTGTATTCCCTGATGCTGCGCGAGGTCGAGGGCCAATGAACCTGTCACTCCAAACCCTGCTGCGCGCTGCGCGTGATACTTTGGTCAACCCTGCATCGGCGGCGCGCTATGTGATGGGCCTTGGCTTGGATGCGGGGCAGGGGCTGATGGCTCTTGGCTTGACGGCGGTGTGCGCCACGCTGTTGACGGCGATGATGCAAGCCTTCATGGGCCCGATCGATGACCCCGCCATGCAAGAGATGTTCAACCGTCCCTTCATCTTGGCGATAAGCCAGTTTGGGCTGATGGCGCTTGGCGCTTTCTTGATGTGGCGCGTGGGGCGTGTTTTTGGTGGCAATGGCAGTTTCGCGCAAAGCCTTGCACTTGTCGCTTGGCTGGAAGTGGTGCTGATCTTGCTGCAAGTGGCCGCGCTGGTCGTGCAACTGGCCTTGCCCCTTTTTGCGCTGCCGGTGGGCCTTGCCTCAGTCTTTGCGTTTTTCTATTTGCTGACGCATTTCACGGCGGCGCTGAACGGGTTTGTGTCGCTGACCAAAACTTTCTTTGCCATTCTTGGCACGGCCATAGCGGTGCTGCTTTTGGCAACCTTTGTCCTGATGTTCTTCGTTCCGGTGCCCAATGTATGATGTCGCCCGCGTCCGCGCTGACTTTCCAATTCTGCACCGGCAGGTGAACGGCAAGCCTTTGGTCTATCTTGACAACGGGGCTTCGGCGCAAAAGCCGCAGGTGGTGATTGATGCGATCACACAGGCCTATAGCCAAGAATATGCCAATGTGCACCGTGGCTTACACTACCTATCCAACCTAGCAACCGACAAATACGAGGCCGTGCGCGGCAAAATTGCGCGCTTTTTGAACGGGGCCGAGGACGAGATTATCTTCACCAGCGGTGCCACCGAAGGCATCAATCTGGTGTCTTACGCTTGGGCCGCCCCGCGCTTGCAAGCCGGTGACGAGATCGTTTTGTCGATTATGGAACACCACGCCAACATCGTGCCGTGGCACCTTTTGCGTGAACGGCAGGGGGTGGTGCTGAAATGGGTAGAGTGTGACGCCAACGGCGACCTTGACCCGCAGGCGGTGATCGACGCGATCAGCCCGCGCACCAAGCTTGTCGCGGTGACGCATATGTCGAACGTGCTGGGATCTATTGTTGATGTGGCGGCAATCTGTGCTGCGGCGCATGCCAAAGGCGTGCCCGTGCTGGTCGATGGCAGCCAAGCAGCGGTGCATATGGCCGTCGATGTCAAAGCCATCGGCTGCGATTTTTACGCCATCACCGGGCATAAGCTTTATGGGCCCAGCGGATCGGGGGCGATCTATATCAAAGCCGACCGCCAAGCCGAAATGCGCCCCTTTATGGGCGGTGGCGATATGATCCGCGAAGTGTCGCGCGATGCCGTCACATGGAACGACCCGCCGATGAAATTCGAAGCCGGAACGCCGGGCATCGTGCAACAAATCGGCCTTGGCGTGGCGCTAGATTATATGACGGGCCTTGGCATGGCCAATATCGCAGCGCACGAGCGGTCTTTGCGCGATTACGCCCGTGCCAAGTTGGCAGGGCTGAACTGGCTGACCGTGCAGGGAAATTCCCCCACCAAGGGTGCCATATTTTCCTTTAAGCTTGAGGGTGCGGCCCATGCCCATGACATTTCCACCGTGCTGGACAAGCGCGGCGTGGCCGTGCGGGCGGGCAGCCACTGCGCCATGCCACTGATGGCGCATCTTGGGGTCACCGCCACCTGCCGCGCCTCTTTCGGGCTCTATAACACGGTGGAAGAGGTTGATGTGCTGATTTCTGCGCTAGAACTTTGCCACGATCTGTTCGCTTAGGCGAAGACGCGCGCCTGTTTGAGATTGCAGCCTTGGGCCTGTCGGGCTATAGACAGGCGCGAAGCACCCATAGCTCAGCTGGATAGAGCGTTGCCCTCCGAAGGCAAAGGTCGCACGTTCGAATCGTGCTGGGTGCACCAAATTCTTGAAAATAGACAACGGTCCAGTGGATATTGCCCACTGAAGCCCTGTGGTTTTGGCGCTATCTAAGACTGTTTTAGCGCCTTCTTGTGAACAGGCCTTGTGTCTATCTGTCACCCTTGGCACATCTGCCCGCGAAGGTGGGGGCGAAATGACGCGGGTTTATGGCCATTTTGGCGAGTTGTTGCAGGGCAGGATCGGGTCGGGTGGACCGGTGGCTTTGGTGACTTTGCCCTGTCCGGCGCTTTGGGTGGATGCACATGTAACGCGCGGTCGGCGATTTGGCCTTTACCAAGGGCAGCAGGCCGTGCGGCGCGATGTTCTGCGCCAGTTGCTGCAAAGGTTATCCCTGCCGGTGCAGGGTTTGTTCACGCTAAAGCTGTCCATGCCACTGGGTGGCGGGGCAGGGGCGTCGACGGCAGCTTTGTTGTCTTTGGCTTTGGCTGCGGGGGCAGACAGGGATTTGGGGCTAGAGGCCGCTGTTTTGGCGGCAGAAGGCGCTTCGGACCCATTGCTGCGCCAGCGCCCCGAACGTGTTCTTTGGGCATCGCGGCATGGGGTGGCGCTGGCTGAATTGCCAGCTTTGCCGCGATTTGAGGTTCTGGGCGGCTTTTGGGGGCCAGGACAGCGCACCGATCCCAAAGATCAGGATTTCCCCGATATCAGTGATTTGATCGCGGCTTGGCCGGGGTCTGATTTGGCGACGATGGCTGACCTTGCCAGCCGGTCTGCCCGCCGAACCTTGGCACTTCGAGGGCCAAGGAACGACCCGACCGAAGCTTTGGCCCGCCATCACGGGGCCTTGGGGTTTTGCATCGCCCACACCGGCGCTGCGCGTGGGTTGATCTTTGCGCCGCATAAGGTGCCGCACCAGGCGCACTTAGACTTGCGCGCCGCCGGATTTTCGCGGATCACCCAATTTGGCTGCGGGAGGATGTGATGTTTGCAGGATCCATGCTGGTGGCGCTGGCGGTTGAAGGGGCTTTGGGCTGGCCTGACCCCCTTTTTCGGCGCATCGGCCATCCCGTGACTTGGGCGGGTTGGTTGATTGGCAGGGCCGATCGGCATTTGAACCGCGAAGAGCACCCGTTTTGGGCGCGGCGCACTTTGGGAATTTTGGTGTGTTTGGGCATCACGGCTTTGGCTTGGTGCCTGTCTGCGATCGTGGTGTCATGGATGCCGGATGGCATCTTGGGGGCGGTGTTGACCGGTGTGTTGGCTTGGCCCTTGGTGGCCACGCGCTCGCTTTATGATCATGTGGCGCGGGTGGCACAGCCTTTGGCACAGGGCGATTTAGCTGCTGCACGGGCGGCTGTTGCCATGATCGTGGGCCGCGATCCCCTGGCTTTGGACAAGGCGGGTGTGGCCCGCGCAGCGTTGGAAAGTTTGGGCGAAAGTGCATCCGATGGGGTGGTGGCCCCGGTGTTTTGGGGTGTGGTCTTTGGCCTGCCGGGAATTGCCGCCTATAAGGCCATCAACACGATGGATTCGATGATTGGCCATCTAAGTGTGCGCCACACAGCCTTTGGCTGGGCTGCGGCGCGTTTGGATGATGTGGTAAACCTTATTCCAGCGCGTCTGACGGCTTTGCTGTTTGTTTTGGCCTCGGGCCGCAACTGGCGTTCAGCGCTGGCTGTCACTTGGGCCGATGCGGGCCATCACCGTTCGCCCAATGCGGGCTGGCCAGAGGCTGCTTTGGCAGGGGGGCTGGGGGTCAGGCTTTCGGGCCCAAGGGTTTATGATGGTGAGGTGACGTTGGAACCTTGGGTCAATGCCAAGGGCCAAGACCCTGACGCTGGCTGTGTGAAACAGGGATTGCGGCTTTATCTTTTGGCGATTCTGGCTTTAGGCGCGCTTTTGGCGGGGGCAGCGCTGTGATCCTTGCCCCGCGCGACCATGGCGGCAATCTGGAACAGGCCCGCGCGATCTATGGCGGCGAGGATTGGATTGATTTATCAACCGGCATCAACCGCGTACCCTATCGTGTGCCCCTGATTTCGCATGCGGCGTTTACCGCTCTTCCCACCCATGCCGCGATGCAGGGTTTGATGCGGGCGGCGGCATTTGCCTACGAAACGACGGCCCCGATGGTGGCGTTGCAGGGCGCGCAGGCGGCGATACAGCTTGTGCCATTGCTGCGCCCGATAGGTTTGGCGCGGGTGGTGGGGCCAACCTACAACGAACATGCGGCCACTTTGCGGGCCATGGGTTGGTCTGTGCAAGAGGTGGTCACCCTTGACGAGTTGCGCGGTGCTGACATCGCCGTGGTCGTCAACCCCAACAATCCAGACGGACGTCATTGGACGCGCGCGGCGCTGCTGGCCTTGCGCGGTCAGGTTGGACTGTTGGTGGTGGATGAAAGCTTTGCAGATCCGGTTCCGACCGAGTCTTTGGCCTGTGCCGCAGGATCTGATGGTCTTTTGGTATTGCGTTCGTTTGGCAAGTTCTACGGCCTTGCCGGTCTGCGCTTGGGGTTTGCCTTGGGGTCGCCCAGCGACATCGCGCGCCTTAAAGACCTGTCAGGCCCTTGGCCCGTATCCGGCCCCGCGATCGAGGTGGCAAGCCTTGCCTTGCAAGACACGGCTTGGGCTGCGACCACCATCAAACGCCTTGCCGGCGAGGCGGTGCGGATGGATGCCCTTTGCGCAGACCTTGGTTGGAAAGCCCTTGGCGGCACATTGCTGTTTCGCCTGTATGACACGCCCGATGCGCAACAGGCCCAAGACCACCTCGCCCGCGCCCATATATGGAGCCGGATTTTCCCCTATTCCCAAAGCTGGATCAGGCTTGGCCTGCCGGGGAACGAGGCCGAATGGGCGCGGATGGCGGCCTTAACGCGCGCCTAGCGCCAAAAGTTCTGCTACATCCAGATGCGCTTCGATATGGGCGGCAAGTTGGTTCAAGGTAGCCTCAACTTCCGCACCGTGATTGCGCTCTGTGCTGGCCACGCCCAAGCTTTGCAGGAAGGCTGCACGAAACCCATCGCTGGAAAACATGCCGTGCAGATAGCTGCCCATCACCAAGCCATCGGCCGAAAGGGCGCCTTCGCTTTGGCCTTGTACCAATGCAAAGGGGCGCGCACGGGCAGGGCCGTCAGAGCGGCCGATGTGGATTTCATAAGCCTCAATCGCTTGGCCTGTGGCTGAATGCACGGCCTGCGTGCGCGTCAGGCGTTTGTCTTGGGTCATGGTGGTGGATACATCCAACAGGCCCAAGCCTTGCGTCACCCCCGCAGGCCCCTCGATCCCGTCAGGGTCAGCGACGGTTTGGCCCAGCATCTGATACCCGCCGCAAATGCCCAAAATCCGCCCGCCGCGCCGATGGTGGGCGGCAAGGTCAATGTCCCAGCCTTGGGCGCGCAGATAGGCCAGATCACCGCGCGTGGATTTGCTGCCCGGGATGATGACCAAAGCGCAATCGCCCGGAATGGCTTGGCCAGCGCCCACCATCACCACCTGCACGCCCGGTTCAGATTTCAACGGGTCCAGATCGTCGAAATTGGCGATGCGCGACAGGTGAAGGCAGGCGATTTTCACCCCCGATCCCGTCGATTGCGCGATATCAAGCGCGTCTTCGGCCGGCAGCCGCCACGCTTGGGGGAAATAGGGCAGAACGCCCAAGCCCTGCCATCCGGTTTGCGCCGCAATCATGCGGTAGCCGTCGTCAAACAGGCTGGGGTCGCCGCGAAACTTGTTGATAATGAACCCTTTGATCCGCGCCTCGTCAGCAGGGTCAAGCACGGCTTTGGTGCCCACCATCTGGGCAATCACCCCGCCGCGATCAATATCGCCCACCAGCACCACAGGCACATCGGCGGCGGCAGCAAAGCCCATATTGGCGATATCGCCCGCGCGCAAATTCACCTCTGCCGGAGAGCCCGCGCCTTCCACCACGACCAGATCATACTGCGCGGCCAGCCTGTGAAAGCTGTCCAAAACCGGCGCCATCAGGCTGGGCTTTAGCCGCGCATAGTCGCGCGCCTTCACGGTTGCCACGCGCTTGCCCTGCACGATGACTTGGCTTCCCACCTCGGATTCGGGCTTAAGCAGCACGGGGTTCATATCGGTATGCGGGTCTAACCCGCAGGCAAGGGCTTGCAGGGCCTGTGCGCGGCCAATTTCGCCACCGTCCACCGTCACGGCAGCGTTGTTCGACATGTTCTGCGGCTTAAACGGGGCGACGTTCAGCCCGCGCAATTTGAACGCACGGCATAAGCCCGCCACAATCAGCGACTTGCCGACGTTAGACCCCGCGCCTTGGATCATGATGGCTTTCACAGCACTATCCCCAGCACGGCAGGCAAGCCTTGGCGCGTAGCATCGGTGAAATGAAAGGTCTGCCACCCCCGTGCGCTGGCCGCTTGAATGTTCTTTTCGGCATCATCGACCAGCAAAATCTCGGCAGGATCAAACCCGCTCCATACCTCGATCGCGGCGAAAAACGCCCCGTCGGGCTTTTTCACCCCCAAAGGGCCAGAGGCGAAGATATGCTGCATGCGCTGCGAAAACCCCATCTTGTCCCACATATAGGCCGCGCGGTGGCGTTCATTGTTGGTGGCGATCACACCGGGCAGGGGGCAGGCGTCGACCCAAGCCACCACCTCGTCATCGGCGTTGGCGTCTTTCCTCAGCCAATAGTCCATCACCACTTCGGGCGCATGGGGAACGGCATGGCTGGTGGTGTAATCGGCCAGCAGGTCTAACAGATCACGCGCGCCGGTTAGAACGGCGTTAAACTGGCCTGACCCAAAGATGAAATCGGTAAAGACAGCGGCGGATACGCCCAGATCGGCTTCAAAGCTGCGCTGCCAATCGTCAAAGCCGCCCTGATGGCCCTTGTTCAGCACGCCGTCAAAATCCCAAGCAACCAGCTTCAAAACTCCACCCCCGGTTGGGCTTTGATGCCGGAACGGAACGGATGTTTGACCAGCGTCATTTCGGTCACCAGATCGGCAGCTTCGATCAACGCCTCGCTGGCCCCCCGTCCTGTGAGGCAAACATGGGTCAGGGGCGGCTTTTCGGCTTTCAGGAATGCGACCACCTCGGCCACGTCGATATAGTCGTAGCGCATGGCGATGACGATTTCGTCCAGCAGCACAAAGCGGATGTCAGGGTCGCGGATCAGCTCTTTGGCCTTGGCCCAACCGGCTTGGGCAGCGGCAATGTCGCGGGCGCGGTCTTGGGTTTCCCATGTGAACCCCTCGCCCATGGCGTGAAACTCGCACAGATCAGCGAAGTTTTCGGTGAGCAAACGCCGCTCGCCCGTATCCCACGCGCCTTTGATGAACTGCACCACCGCACAGGGCATCTCATGCGCGACACAGCGCAGTATCATCCCGAAACCGGACGAGGATTTACCCTTGCCCGTGCCTGTATGCACAATGATCAACCCGTGATCGCCTGCCTTACCGGCCATGATCTTATCGCGTGCGGCCTTTTTCTTGGCCATCTTGGCATTGTGGCGCGCATCGGGGTTGGCGGCGCTTTCGATATCGGTGTCGGTTTTCGCAGATGACATGGCGGAGGGTGTCCTTGACGTTAGGGGCCCATCCTGCCACAGGTAAGGGCGCACTGGTGCTTGTCTTACGACAGGCTAAAAGGGAATGCGACAGGCGAAAGTCTGGGATGCAGCCGCCCCCGCGACCGTGACCGAAGAGGTCAGCCATACCCACTGGGCAACCGGGAAGGGGGCTGACCGGGGGGAAACCCCAGCTTCGCAAGCCGGGAGACCTGCCAGCGCCACGACTTTGACGGACGGGGTGTGCCGTGGCGAGTTGGGGGTTTTCCCCCATTTCGCGGCATTTCCCCTTGGGAGGACGATGACCGCAAGATTGCATATCTGCACCACCTGCAAAGCTGGCCTGCCTGTGGGCGAGGGCGAAGCCTGCGAAGGCGCGCGCCTTTATGCCGCCCTTGCAGCCCTGCCTGCCCCCGACGGCCTGCAGGTTTTGCCCATTGAATGCCTGTCAGCTTGCAACACCGGCGCTGCGGTCTGCCTGTCAAAACCTGGCGCTTGGGGCTATGTTTATGGCCGCCTAAGTGCCGAAAATGCCGCCGATATTCTGGCAGGGGCTGCGGCCTATGCCAAAACTGCCGATGGCTTGGTGCCTTGGCGCGAACGCCCGACGATCTTTCGCAAACAATCAATCGCCCGTATCCCCCCGTTGGAGGCTTAAATGTCTGATCTTGCCAAAATCCCCGTCACGATCATCACAGGCTTTCTGGGTGCGGGCAAAACCACGCTGATCCGGCATTTGATGGCGAACCCGCAGGGCAAGCGCCTTGCGGTGCTGGTGAATGAATTTGGCACGGTCGGGGTGGACGGTGATATCCTCAAATCCTGCGCAGATGACAATTGCCCTGTGGAAAACATCGTCGAATTGGCCAACGGTTGCATCTGCTGCACCGTGGCCGAAGATTTCATTCCCACGATCGAAGCCCTTTTGGCCCTGCCCAAGCGGCCTGATCATATCTTGATCGAAACCTCGGGGCTGGCTTTGCCCAAGCCTTTGCTTAAAGCCTTTGACTGGCCGGGCATCCGCTCGCTGATCACGGTTGACGGGGTCATCACGCTGGCCGATGCCGAGGCCGTGGCCGCAGGCCATTTTGCGGGCGAATTGAGTGCCGCTCAGATTGCGGCGGGCGAACATGACACGCCCTTGGGCGAGGTGTTCGAAGACCAGATTGCCTGTGCCGACATTGTTTTGCTGACCAAAGCCGATCTTGCGGGTGAGGCGGGGATTGCCGCCGCCCGCGCCGTGGTTCAGGCCGAAGCTGCCGAGAAAAACCGCCCCCATCTGCCGATCTTGACCCTGTCCGAAGGGGTGATCGACCCGCGCCTGATCTTGGGCCTGAATGCGGCGGCAGAAGATGACCTGCTTGCCCGCCCCTCGCATCACGACGGCGAAGACGGGCACGAGCATGATGATTTCAACTCGCTCGTCGTGACCCTGCCAGAGGTCGCGAGTGTTGATGCCCTAACCGCCGCCATCACCCGCCTTGCGCGTGAGCAAAAGATCTTGCGCGTCAAAGGCTATGTCGCGGTGCAAGGCAAACCGATGCGTCTGCTGGTGCAAGCCGTGGGCGAACGGGTGCGCGCGCAGTTTGACCGGCCTTGGGGGACGATGGCGCGCAGCTCGCATCTGGTGGTGATCGCCGAACACGGCGACCTTGACGAAGCCGCCATTCGCCAAACGCTGGGAATCTAAGATGCACGTCGTTTTCCGCGAAAGTCATGGGCTAGAGGAGACGGCCGCGCCGTTCGATCCTGCGCAAGACCCTGCGGAGATGTTAGTGTTGTCGTTTTCCGACAGCGACCTTGGCGCTTTTGGCGCGGGCTGGCAGCGTGCTAGCGGCACCTTGCCCGGTTTGCGCCTGTGCAACCTGATCGCCCTGCGCCATCCGGTGTCGGTAGATACCTATATCGAACGCACGGCTTTCGGGGCCAAAGCCATTCTGGTGCGCTTGATTGG
Organism: uncultured Rhodobacterales bacterium; assembly: GCA_903845215.1. GTDB lineage: Bacteria > Pseudomonadota > Alphaproteobacteria > Rhodobacterales > Rhodobacteraceae > Stagnihabitans. The sequence continues at coordinate 19,151 of CAIMWI010000012.1, forward strand.
CGGAGAGGCCTATTGGCCCTACGGCCTTGCCTCACTCGCCGATCTAGCGCGCAAATCGGGCATCGCCCTTGCCATCTTGCCCGCCGACGGGCGCGAGGATGCGCGGTTGGACCAGCTGTCGACCCTGCCCGTGTCCACCCTGCGGCGCTTGCAATCGCTGTGTGATGCAGGCGGGGCGGTGGCGGCGCAAGCGGCCCTTGCCCAACTGGCGCTGGCGGCGGGGCTTTATGCGGGGCCGGTGCTGGGCGACAAGCGCGTGCCCGATTGCGGGTTTTATGAGCCGGGCCAAGGGGTGGTGGATGCGCCCGAAACCGGTGGTGTGGCGGTGGTGTTTTACCGCTCGTATCTAACCGCTGCCGATACTGCGCCGATTGACGCGTTGATTGCAGCGTTGCGAGGGGCAGGGTTGGCCGCCTTTGGGTTGTTTGCACCCTCGCTTAAAGGGCCTGCGGCGCAGTGGGTGGCGGGTTCTTTGCAGGCTGCAGCGCCTGTCGCGGTTGTCAACGCCACCGCCTTTTCGGCCAAGGGGGCGGATGGCACCTCTCCGCTGGACACAGGCTGCCCCGTGTTCCAAGTGGCCCTGTCAACCGCGCGGCGCAAGGATTGGGCGGGGTCAGCGCGGGGGTTGTCGCCTGCCGATCTGGCGATGCATGTGGTCTTGCCCGAGGTCGACGGGCGGCTTTTGGCGGGGGTGGTCAGTTTCAAAAGCCCGATGAAGCGCGACCCCGACCTGCAGTTTTCCCGCTTTGCCCATCGGGCCGAAGCTGACCGGATCGCTGCCGTCGTGGCGCGGGTGAAGGCTTGGGTTGACCTTGCCGCCACCCCGCCCGCCAAACGCAAATTGGCGCTGATCTTGTCAACTTATCCGGGCCGCGCCCACCAGATGGCCCATGCGGTGGGGTTGGACGCGCTGGCTTCCACCAAGGCGGCGCTGGCCGATCTGGCCGCTGCGGGCTATGACATCCCATCGCCGTCGCTGTCGCCCGATGAGTTGCAAACCACCACAGCGGCTTGGCCTGTGGCCGATTACTTGGCGGCACTGGCCACCTTGCCCGCCGACCTTCGCGGCGCTTTGGCAAGCTGGGGTGCGCCGGAAAATGACTCCTTGGTCCTGAAAGGCGCGTTCCACTTCCCCTGCCTGCAGCTTGGCCATGCCCTGATTGCCCTACAGCCCGAACGTGGCAGACCCCTTGAGCGTGACGCCGAATATCACGACCTGCAAGCCACGCCGCGCCATGGCTATGTGGCGTTTTATCTGTGGCTGCGCGCACAAGGCCTGCATGCGCTGATCCATATGGGCGCGCATGGCACGTTGGAATGGCTGCCGGGCAAATCGGTCGCCCTGTCGGCCAGCTGCTGGCCCGAGGCGCTGATTGGCCCCTTGCCCGTGATCTACCCCTTCATCGTTAACGACCCGGGAGAGGCCGCCCAAGCCAAGCGCCGCATCGGGGCTGTCACCTTGGGGCACATGCCCCCGCCCTTGGCCGAGGCGGGCATCCCTGTGGCTTTGGCCCGTCTAGAGCGGCTGTTGGATGAATACTCTACCGCCGACGGCATCGACCCCGCCCGCCGTGACCGCCTGATCCGCGCCATTCGCGATGAGGCGCAAGCACAAGGGGTGGAAGATGATCTGGCGATCCCCCCGCAGGCCTCTGCGGCCGAGGCGATCACGCGGATTGACCGCTTTGTCTGCGATATCAAGGAAAGCCAGTTTGGCGATGGCTTGCACATCTTTGGCCGTGGTCCGCAAGGCGGTGGCGAGACGGCAGGGCTGCTTGCGGCGCTGAACGGTCAGCGCGTGGCGGCAGGCCCCGCAGGCTCGCCCCATCGTGGGCGCAGCGATGTGCTGCCGACAGGGCGCAACCTGTATTCGGTTGACCCGCGCGCGGTGCCATCCCGCGCAGCCCATGCCCAAGGGATCAAACTGGCCGAAGAACTGATCCGCCGCCATTTGCAAGATCAGGGCGATTATCCCAAGGGGCTGGTGGTGGATCTGTGGGGATCAGCCACGATGCGCACAGCCGGCGAAGATTTCGCCATGGCGCTGCATCTGGCGGGGCTGGCCCCCGTTTGGGATGAAAACGCCGCCCGCGTGTCGGGGGTTGAAGTGGTTCCGCTGGCCTTGCTGGGCCGCCCGCGCATTGACGTGACGCTGCGAGTGTCGGGTCTGTTTCGCGATATCTTCCCGGGGCTGGCGCAAATGTTTGAAACCGGCGCTGCCGCCTTGGCCGCGCGGGGTGAGGCTTTGGAAGACAACCCCTATGCCGCCCGCATCGCCCGTGTCTTTGCCCCCGAACCGGGGCGTTACGGCCTAGGGATGGACAGCGACGATTTCTCGCCCGAGGCGCGCGCCGCAGCGGGTGAGGCTTGGCTTGCCGCGTCAAGCTGGGCGATTGGCCAAGACGGCGAAAGCCGCCCCGACCGCGCCGCGCTAGAGGCACGCTTGCGCGGCGCAGATAGCTTCATCCATGCGCAGGATCTGGTCGAAACCGATGTGCTGGTGGCGCAAGACTATGCGTCGCACGAGGCAGGCTTTGCCGCCGCCATGGCACGGCTGGGGGCTGCCAAACCCGCGCTGTATCATCTGGATGCCACCCGCCCCGATGCGCCAACAGCCCGCACCCTGCCCGAAGAGATCGCCCGCGTGGTGCGCGCGCGGGCTGCAAACCCGCTGTGGGCCGATGGCATGATGCGCCACGGCTACCGCGGTGCGGCCGAAATTGCCGCCACCCTTGACCATATGGCCGCCTTTGCCCATCTGGCCCAAGTGGTCCCCGCCCATCTGTTTGACCTGTACCACGACGCAACCCTTGGCCGCGATGACCTGCGCGCCTTTCTGGCCCGCGAAAACCCCGCCGCCCTTGCCGCATTGCAAGACACTTTCCTGCGCCTGCGCGATGCGGGCCTATGGGTGACACGGCGCAACTCGATTGCGGCAGAGTTGCAGGTGACCCTTGGCTGAGTTTGCCATCAAAGGCTGGTGCCCGGGTGCCCTGCGCCCGATGGAATCGGGCGACGGCTGGGTGGTGCGCATCCGGCCACGGCTGGCAGAGCTGACCGCCGCACAGGCCTTGGGCTTGGCCAAGGCGGCGCTGGCCTATGGCAACGGCGTGATCGACCTGACCGCGCGGGCCAATGTGCAACTGCGCGGCGTGACACAGGTCAGCCATAAGCCGCTGATTGCGGATTTGGACGATTTGGGGCTGATGGATTCTGACGTGCGCGCGGAAAGCCAGCGCAATGTGGTGATCTCTCCGTTCTGGCAGGGCGATGAGACGGCGGTTTTGGCGGCAGAGTTGACCCAAGCCTTGCGCCATGGCCCTGATCTGCCCAGTAAATTCGGCTACGGGATCGACCTTGGGCCGCAGCGGGTGCTGGCGGATACTTCTTGCGACATCCGGCTTGAGCGGGCGGCGACCGGCGAGCTGATCTTGCGGGCCGATGGCGCGGCAGGCGGCCAAGCGGTGACGCTGGACACGGCTGTGCCGGAAGCGTTGCGGATGGCGGCATGGTTTGCGGCCTCGGGCGGGGTGATGCAGGGCAGGGGGCGGATGGCGGGGCATCACAAGGGCGACATGCCTTTTGACACCAGCATTGTGCCTGCACCCCTAGCCTGCGCCGCAGCGCCGGGGATGACGCCGCAGGGCGCTTTGGTGGGGTTTGAGTTTGGGAGTTTGCGGGCAGAAGTGCTGGCAGACTTGGCCAGCCTTGCCCCCCTTTTGCGCATCACGCCATGGCGGATGGTGCTGCTGTTGGGGGCCGCTTTGCCCACCCATCCGGCGCTGATCACCGCCTCCGATGACCCACGCCTGCGGGTGGTCGCCTGCACAGGCGCACCCGCTTGCCCGCAAGCTTTGCAAGACACCCGCGCCTTGGCCCGAAGGCTTGCGCCCTTTGTTCCGCAGGGCAAACGGCTGCATGTGTCGGGTTGTGCGAAAGGCTGCGCCCATCCAAGCCCTGCGGATCTGACCCTGTCTGCCACGCCCCAAGGCTTTGCCCTTTTGCCCAAAGCGCGGGCTGGCGGGCTGGGGCCGGTTCTGGCGCCGCAAGACATCACCTTTGAAACCCTAGGCAAGGCCCTGTAAATGCCCCATCTTTATGAAACAGACGGCGCTGCCATCTATCTGCAAAGCTTTGCCATGATCCGTGCAGAAGCCGACCTGCGCTGCTTTAGCCCTGAAGAAGAGGTGGTCGTGGTGCGCATGATCCATGCGGCGGGGATGGTGGGGTTGGAAAAGTTCGTCCGCTTCACCCCCGGCATGGCGATAGCGGCGCGCGCAGCCTTGGAAGCGGGCGCTCCGATTTTGTGCGATGCGCGGATGGTGTCGGAAGGCATCACCCGCACAAGACTGCCCGCCAAGAACGAGGTGATCTGCACCCTCAACGATCCGCGCGTGCCCGATATGGCCAAGGCCATGGCCAACACGCGCAGTGCGGCGGCGTTAGAGCTGTGGCGGCCCCATCTGGCGGGGGCGGTTGTGGCGATAGGAAACGCACCCACGGCTTTGTTTCATTTGCTTAATATGCTGGAAGACCCCGCCTGCCCGCGCCCCGCGGCGATCATCGGATGCCCTGTGGGGTTTGTGGGGGCGGCCGAATCCAAAGCAGCGCTCATCGAACATCCACCCGCCCCTTCGGTGGTGGTAGAGGGGCGCTTGGGCGGGTCGGCGATCACGGTGGCGGCGGTCAATGCGCTGGCCAGCCGGAAGGAATAGCATGGGCAAGATCATCTGCACCGGCCTGGGCCCCGGCGACCCAGATTTGATGAGCGTTCGCGCCCACCGCGCCGTGACCTCGGCCACCCAAGTCGCCTATTTTCGCAAGGCAGGGCGCGCAGGACAAGCGCGGCGCATCGTAACGGGGCTTTTGCGTGCCGATGCGGTGGAATATGCGATGGAATATCCCGTCACCACCGAACTGCCCTTTGACGGGCCGGATTACATCGACGCCCTCGCGCGGTTTTACGATGATTGGGCGGCGCGGTTGCAGGAATTGGCGCAAAGTGGCGATGTGGTGGTGCTGTGCGAGGGGGATCCGTTCTTTTACGGCTCTTTCATGCATCTTTACAGCCGCTTATCCGGCGTTGTTGAGATGGAAGTAGTTCCCGGCATCACCGGCATGTCTGGCTGTTGGACAGCCACGGGCCAACCGATCACTTGGGGTGATGATGTGATGACCGTGCTGATGGGCACGCTGCCCGAAGGGGATCTGGTCACCCATATGGCCCAAGCCGATGCGCTGGTGGTGATGAAAACCGGCCGCAACCTGCCCAAAATTCGCCGCGCCTTACAGGCCGCAGGGCGGCTGGACGCCGCTTGGCTGGTGGAAGCGGGCACCATGCCCAACCAGCGTATCCAACGACTGGATCAGGCCGATGTTGACCAATGCCCCTATTTCGCCATCGTTCTGGTGCATGGCCAAGGCCGCAGGCCCGAGGTGGCGGAATGACGGGCAGTTTGGACATCGTTGGCCTTGGCCCGGGGGCCGAGGATATGGTCACCCCCGAGGTGCGCGCAGCATTGGCCGATGCCACCGATGTGGTCGGCTATATTCCCTATGTGGCCCGTGTTGCGGCAAGAGCGGGGCTGAGGCTGCACCCCTCTGACAATCGGGTGGAGCTTGACCGTGCCCGCCATGCTTTGCAAATGGCCCTTCAAGGTCAAAGGGTTGTGGTGGTATCTTCGGGCGATCCGGGGGTGTTTGCCATGGCCTCGGCTGTGTTTGAGGCCATGGAAGATTGGCCAGAAGCGCAGGCAGTAAACATCCGCGTCTTGCCCGGCATCACCGCGATGCTGGCGGCAGCCGCAGCTTTAGGGGCGCCCTTGGGCCATGATTTTTGCTGCATCAACCTGTCAGATAACCTTAAACCGTGGGAGCTTATCGAACGCCGCCTGCGCCTTGCTGCCGAAGCCGATCTGGCCATGGCCTTTTACAACCCGCGCTCGGCCAGCAGGCCCGAAGGCTTTGCCAAAGCGCTAGAGGTTTTGCGGGCAAGTTGCGGGCCAGACAGGCTGATTTCGTTTGCCCGCGCCGTATCGACGCCTGAGCAATCCTTGTTAACCGTGCCCTTGGGCCAAGCCGTGCCAGAGATGGCCGATATGCGCACGGTGGTGATCTTGGGCAACTCCGCCACGCGGTTTGTCGGGAAATTCGTTTATACGCCAAGGTTTGCGCGATGAAGCCAGGCCAGAACCTCGGCCACGCTGTCAACCCTTGGCCTTTCGGGCATAAAGGGGCGCTCGATCAGGATGACGGGCAGCGACAGGGCGCGGGCGGCTTCCAGTTTTGCGTGCGCGCCGCTGCCTCCGGCGTTTTTGGCGACGATATGAGTGATGCGGTGGGTTTGCAGCAGGTCAAGATCGCCTTGCAGTGTAAACGGGCCGCGCGCGATCAGGGCTGTGGCTTGGGGCAGGGGCAGGGTTGTGGGGTGATCGACCAGCCGCAAAAGGTAATGATGTTGCGGCTTTACGGCGAAATCTTCCAAGTGCTGTCGCCCGATGGCCAAGAACACGCGGGCGGGATCATCGGGCAGGGCCGCGACCGCACCCGCCATGTCGGGCACAAGATGCCAAAGGTCGCCCTGCGTTGCCTGCCAAGGGGCGCGTTCAAAGGCGACAAGCGGGGTTTTCGTCAGGGCTGCGGCCTGCACCGCGTGGCGACTGATTTGGGCGGCGAAGGGATGGGTGGCGTCGATCAGGTGGGTAATGGCAGTCTTTTGCAGGTAATCCACCAGCCCCGCCACCCCGCCAAAGCCGCCAATACGTTGCGCAAGCGGTTGGCGCAGGGGCGCCTCGGTGCGGCCCGCGTAGGAAAAGATCGCGTCAATCCCTTGATCGGCCAAGGCTTTCGCCAAATCGGACGCTTCGGTCGTGCCGCCAAGCAAAAGGACGCGGGTCATGGATAAGCCTTGGGTCACGATCATCGGGTTGAACGAGGATGGACTGGCGGGCCTGTCTTTGGCAAGCCGTCAGGCGCTGGATCAGGCGGAAATCGTCTTTGGCGCGCCACGGCATCTGGCTTTGGCGGGGGTGTCGGGGCGCGCATGGCCGGTGCCGTTTTCGGTGGATCCCGTCTTGGCCGAACGCGGGCGGCGGGTGGTGGTGCTGGCCTCGGGCGATCCGTTCTGGCAAGGGGCGGGCGGGTCTCTGGTGGGGCATTTGGCGGCGGGAGAGTGGGTGAGTTATCCTGCCCCTTCCACTTTTGCGCTGGCGGCCAACCGCTTGGGCTGGCGGATGGAAGAGATTGTCTGCCTTGGCCTGCACGCCGCCCCTTTGGCGCGTTTGCGCCCTGTTCTGGCGCGGGGGCAAAAGGTGGTGTGTTTGCTGCGCGACGGGGCAGCCGTGGGGGAAGTTTGCGCTTATCTGACCGCGCAGGGCTTTGGCGGGTCTGGGGTGTTTGTGCTGGAATCCTTGGGCGGTGCTAAAGAGCGCGTCACGCAAATAACGGCGCAGGATGCGGGGGGCTTGTCGTTTGCAGCACCCGTTGCCGTGGCGGTAGAGTGTGTGGGGCAGGGGATGGCGCGGGCCTCGGGCTTGCCCGATGATCTTTTCGCCCATGACGGGCAAATCACAAAGCGGCCCATGCGCGCGCTCACACTTTCCACCCTTGCGCCGCGCGGCGGCGAGGTGATGTGGGATTTGGGGGCAGGCTCGGGGTCGGTGTCGATTGAATTTCTGCTTGCAGCCCCCGCCAGCACCGCCCACGCGGTTGAGGCGGACCCGATGCGCGCCGAGCGGGCGCAGGGCAATGCTGACAGCTTTGGGCTGGCACACCGCTGGCATCTGCATTTGGGTAAATCGCAAGACGTTCTGGCCCTGTTGCCCAATCCCGATGTGGTCTTTGTCGGCGGCGGTGCGGATGCGGGGTTGGTCGCGGCCCTTTGGGGGCGTTTGAGCAAAGGGGCGCGCTTGGTGATGAATGCGGTAACGTTGGAAAGCGAGGCGCTGTTATATGCCGCCCAAGCCCAGCATGGCGGCGATCTGTGGCGCTATGATGTCGCCCAAGCGGCGCCCTTGGGTGGCAAACAGGGCTGGCACGCCGCGCGCCCCGTTGTGCAGTGGAGTGTAACGCGATGAGAGTGACAGGCTTGGGCTTTCGCCGTGGGGTTTCTGCCGAAAGTCTGCGCGCAGCAATTGGGCTGGTGGGTTTGGGCGAGGCGCTGGCCACGGCCGAGGATAAGGTGCGCGAACCCGGCCTTGTGCGTTTGGCGCAAGATCTGGGTGTGCAGATCTTGGGAATTTCGCGCCATGACTTGCAAGCGCAAGGCGTGGAAGGGTCGGCCCGCGTGATGGCGGCATATGGCACAGGATCTGTGGCCGAAGCCGCCGCTTTGGCCGCAGCTGGCCCCGGTGCGCGGTTGGTGCAGCCCAAACTCAGCGGGCCAGACGGGATGGCTGTGGCGGCATTGGCTGAAACGTTGATGCAAAGGGGCCAAGCATGACGGTGCATTTTATCGGTGCAGGTCCGGGGGCGGCGGATCTGCTGACCTTACGCGGGCGCGATTTGATCGCGGCGTCACCCGTGTGTCTTTATGCGGGGTCTTTGGTGCCCGAGGGGGTCTTGGCCCATTGCCCCAAGGGGTGCCAGATTGTGAACACGGCCGCGATGTCGCTTGACGCGATTATAGACGCCATTCAAGCCGCCCATGCCCAGGGTTTTGATGTGGCGCGGCTGCATTCGGGCGATGTGTCGATCTGGTCAGCGATGGGGGAGCAATTGCGCCGCCTGCGAGGCTTGGGAATTCCCTATGATGTAACCCCGGGGGTGCCGTCATTTGCCGCCTCTGCCGCGGCTTTGGGGGTGGAATTGACCCTGCCCGGACTGGCGCAAAGTGTGATTTTAACACGCACCTCGGGCCGCGCCTCGGCTATGCCAGAAGGGGAAAGCTTGGCGGCTTTCGCGGCCACGGGGGCGACCTTGGCCATACACCTGTCCGTGCACGCCTTGGCGCAGGTGGTGGCAGAATTGGAACCCTTCTACGGGCAAGATTGCCCTGTGGCGGTGGTGTGGCGGGCGACTTGGCCGGATCAGCGCATTGTGCGCGCCAATTTGGGCACGATCGTGCAAGCGGTGGGGCCAGAGATCGACCGCACCGCGCTGATCCTTGTGGGGCGCACTTTGGCCGCCGAAGGGTTCGACGAAAGCCGTCTTTATGCCGATGATTATGACCGCCGTTATCGCCCGCGCGGCACAGATCCCCGGTTTCCCGAATGACGAGCGGGGTGATCATCTCGGCCCCCTCATCTGGCAGCGGCAAGACGCTGGTGACCTTGGGCTTGGCGCGGGCCTTTGTGCGGCAGGGCTTGGCCGTCCAATGTTTTAAATCGGGGCCGGATTATATTGATCCGGCGTTTCATCGGGCGGCGACGGGGCGGGCCTCATTCAATCTGGATTCTTGGTCCATGGGGCGCAATCAGATCGCAGGGCTTTTGGCCAAAGCTTCCGGCGCTGACCTTGTGCTGGCCGAAGGCGCGATGGGGCTGCATGACGGGGTGGAAAAGCCCGGCGCTTGGGGGCGCGGGGCCAGTGCCGATCTGGCGCTGCATCTGGATTGGCCGGTGATCTTGGTGATTGACGCGGGCGGGCAGGCGCAAACGGCGGGGGCCGTGGCCCTTGGCTTGCGCGAATTCCGGCACGGATTGCGGCTGGCGGGGGTGATTTTGAACAAGGTGGCATCACCCCGCCACGAAAGGTTGCTGCGCGCAGGCATGGCGCAGGCGGGCATCGCAGTGCTGGGGGCCTTGCCCAAATTGGCGAGCGTTGCCTTGCCAGAACGGCATCTGGGGCTGGTGCAGGCCGAAGAACTGCCAGAACTGGACGCGATCTTGAATGCTGCTGCCGATTTGATGGTGGCGCATGTCGATCTGGCAGCCATCCGCGCGGCGGCGGGGGCTTTGCACTTTGGCCCCGCGCAGCATCTGACACCGCCCGGGCAGCGCATCGCCTTGGCACGGGATGCGGCGTTTTCCTTCATCTATCCCCACTTGCTAGACGGCTGGCGGGCCGCTGGGGCAGAGGTGGTGACCTTTTCCCCCTTGGCGAACGAAGCCCCGCCCAAGGCCGATGTCGTCTGGCTTCCGGGTGGCTATCCTGAATTGCACGCGGGCACTTTGGCTGCGGCGGATCGGTTTCGCTCGGGGATGCAGCGTTTTGACGGGCCCATTCACGGCGAATGCGGTGGCTATATGGTGCTGGGCGCGGGCTTGGTGGATAAGGCGGGCCTGCGCCATCAGATGTTGGGAATGTTGGGGCTGGTGACGAGTTTTGAGAAGCGCAAGATGCATCTGGGGTACCGTTTGGCGACGCTGCTTGCACCCATGCCGGGGCAGGGCGCGGGCGTGCGTTTGCGTGGGCACGAGTTTCACTATTCCACCATCCTAGAGCAACCCGATGCCCCGTTGGCCCAAGTGCAAGATGCCGAAGACCATGAGGTGGCCGAAACTGGCAGCCATCGGGGCCGCGTGACGGGATCGTATTTTCATCTGATTGCCGAGGCATCATGACGGGGTTTGTGTCTTTTGTCTCTTCTGGTCCGGGCGACCCTGAATTGCTGACGCTGCGCGCGATCAAGCGGATCGAGGGGGCCGATGCGGTTTTGTTTGATGATCTGTCGGCAGGGCCTATCCTGGCTTTTGCGCGGGAGGGGGCCGATTTGGTGGGGGTTGGCAAAAGGGCAGGGCGGGTGTCACCCAAGCAGGATCAGGTCAGCCGATTGTTGGTGGATTATGCGCTGACAGGGGCCAAGGTGGTACGCCTGAAATCGGGAGACAGCGGGCTATTTGGCCGGCTAGAGGAAGAGATTGACGCCTGCCGTGCCGCTGGCATTGGGTTTGAAATTGTGCCGGGCGTCACCTCGGCCTCGGCGGCGGCGGCGGCGGCAGGTATACCGCTGACGCGGCGACTGACAGCGCGGCGGGTGCAGTTTGTCACGGGCCACGATGTGGCCGGTGGTTTGCCAGACGATTTGAACATCGCAGCCTTGGCCGACCCTATGGCCACCACGGTGATTTTCATGGGAAAGCGCACCTTTGCGGCCCTGTCCTTAAAGCTGATCGCCGCCGGATTGCCGCCCGATATGCCAGCCCTTCTGGCGGAAAGCGTATCCACCCCCGACCAGCGGTTAACCCGCGCCACGGTGGCCACTTTGGGCGCCGCCCTCGCTGACGCCCATGACGGCCCCGCGCTGATCTTGATCGGCCCCTTGATGGAGGGGATATGACCCATACGATTACCCTATGCGCGACATGTCCGCTGGGGCAGGGCGACTTTGCCGCCCAACTCGCCCTGCCGGGGTTTGACGTGCAGCTGACAGAGTGTATGTCAGGCTGCACCAAACCCTCGACCATAGCCTTTCGCGCGGTGGGCAAGACGGCCTATTTGTTTGGCCAGATCACTGCGCAGGATCTGGCGGATGTGATCCGCTTTGCCAAGGCCTACCAAACCTCACCTGACGGCACCTTTGCCGATGCGCGGATCTTTGGCGAGCTGCGCCACAAGGCCATTGCGCGCATTCCGGGGTAATATGTCGCAGATGCGCCCAAGGTGCCGCATTCGGCCCTTGACCCTTTGGACGCTTAAGGGCTTTATGACATCGCTAAGGTGTCCAAAGCGCAAAGCGTCAGGACTGAAACGGGAATGAGGAAGGATGGACCCGAACGGGCATCCGATGCCTCAACCGCCCCCGCGACTGTAAGCGGTAGCGGCCTTTCACTGCCACTGATGGGCAACCATTGGGAAGGCGAAGGGCAGGCTATGATCCGCGAGTCAGGAGACCGGCCTTGCAGGGTGAAACAACGGCTGTCGGGTGGGACGGCTACAGGAGAAGACGATGAATTTGATCCAAACTACCGCACGCTCGAACGTGCTGGCACAAACGCTGTTCGTGGCTTTGATCGGCCTGACACTGGTGTTTGCTGCGGGTTTTGCGCAAAGCCAAGGCTTGCATGATGCGGCGCATGACATGCGCCACTCCACCGGATTTCCCTGCCACTAAGGCAGACATCTTATGAAACATATGCTGTCCAGCGCCTTGGTCGCTGGCTTTGTGGCGGGGTTGCTGTGCGCCCTGCTGCAATTTCTTTTGGTGCAACCTGAAATCGTGCTGGCCGAACGTTATGAGGCTGGAGAATTGTTGCATTTTCAAGGCCTTGCCAATCCGCAAGACGCTGCCACTGCCGCAGATCACAGCGCGCATGGAGCCGATGGGCATACTGCGGTGGTGCCCGCCGAAGAGATCACGCACGCGCATTCCGAAGAAGCCACGCACGAACATGGGGCAGGGGCCGGGTCTGGGAAAAACAGGCAGGCTTTGACGGTGTTGTTCGCGGTGCTGACCTATTGTGGCTATGGGTTGGCTTTGGTGGCTGGGATGAACTTGGCGGATCAACTGGGGATCAAACTGGGCTTAGCGCAGGGCATTCTGTGGGGGCTTTCGGGGTTTTTGGCCTTTCAGATGATGCCAGCACTGGGTTTGCAGCCTGATTTGCCAGGTACACCTGCGGCGGATTTCTCGGCGCGGCAAGTTTGGTGGCTGGCAACAGCCGCAGCAACGGTGGCAGGCCTGTGGTTTGCAGCCTATGGCGGGGGCATCTGGCAAAGGGCCGCCGGTGTTGTGCTTTTGGCGGCACCCCATGTTTGGGGCGCACCAGAAGCTACAGGATTTGGCGGCGTGGTGCCGCCGGAATTGGCATCCGCTTTTGCAGCGCGTAGTCTGGCTGTGGGGATGATCACTTGGGCCGTGCTGGGCGGCTTGGCTGTCACGCTGTGGCGATCAGAACCCGCATCGTGACAGAACTTTTTTTGATCGGCATTGGCACTGGAAACCCTGACCATTTGACACGTCAGGCGGTTAAGGCGCTGAACTCGGTTGAACTTGTGATGATCCCTAAGAAAAGTGGCAAGGCCGATTTGGCCGAACTGCGCCATGCCATCTTGGCCGAGGTTGTGACCAATCCGGCTGTCCAGATCGCCGAATTCGATCTGCCCGTGCGCGATGCGGCGAATGCGGATTATAACGCCGGCGTTCACGATTGGCACCAAGCGATTGCCAAAGTGTGGGCTGCGACTTTGGCGCCGTTTGGGGCGCAGCGTGTGGCATTGCTGGTTTGGGGCGATCCGTCGCTGTATGATTCAACATTGCGCATCGCGGCACTTTTGTCGGATGTAAGCGTCACGGTGATACCGGGCATTACCAGCCTGCAGGCCCTGACGGCGGCCCATGCTATTCCGCTGAATGACATTGGCCAAGCTGTCACGATCACCACAGGCCGCCAGTTGGCAGACGGCTGGCCTAAGGGTGCGCAGACTGTGGCGGTGATGCTGGATGGCAACTGCACATTTCAAATGCTGGATCCTGAAGGGATTTCGATTTGGTGGGGTGCCTATGTGGGCATGACTGAACAGATCATCCTGTCTGGCCCTTTGGCGCAGATGCGCGACCAGATCATCCAAACACGTGCAAAAGCGCGTGCGGCGCATGGTTGGATTATGGATATCTATATCCTTAGGAAGTTATAGATCTGGTGATCGATATTTTACATAATATCGGTTATCGGATAAGGGGACATGACGGCGAGAGCAGCATTTCTTTCGGCCGCGCCACCGTTTTGTGACAAACGCCCCACCCTATGGGCCTTTAAAGCGGCAACGCCGTGGTCATCTTGATCTCTTCCATGCTGAGCAATGCAGTGACGTTGTAAATTTTCACCTCAGAAATCAGCGCTTGATAAAAGGCGTCATAGGCGCGGGCGTTTTTGACCCAGACTTTCAGGATGTAATCCACATCCCCTGCCAGACGATGGGCTTCCAGCACCTCTGGCCTGCGGCGGACGACATCTAAGAAACGCTTCTCCCAACCGATTTCATGCTCGCTGGTGCGCACCAGAACGAAAAAGCACGCCTCTAGCCCAAGGCCTTCGGGATTGCAGATTGCTGTGGTGCGGGTGATGATGCCGTTGTCGCGCATCCGTTTGATGCGGTTCCAGACGGGCGTCTTGGAAGACCCCACTTTGCGGGCGATTTCATCCAAGGATTGCTCGGCATCGATCTGTAATTGCCCAAGAATTTTCCGGTCTAACTCGTCAACTTGGGCTACCATTCCAACAATTCCTGTTTCCATGGAAATTTGTTCCACGCACGGCACAAAGAGCAGAGATTTTTCTTATTGCTAAATGGCAGTGGCGGTCAATAGGGAAAAAATTCTATAAATCGGCCAAGAAATGAGAGTTGGCCATGGCAAATCACAGATTCCCCCCCGTTACTTTCGCTGGCGCAGGCCCCGGTTCTGCAAGCCATCTGACCATGGGTGTTTACCAAGCGCTGCAGACGGCGGATGTGGTGATCCATGATCGTTTGGTGGGGGTTGAGGTTCTGGATCTTATTCCGGCTAAGGTGCGCCGGATCGACGTTGGCAAAACGGGGTTTGGCCCATCGACAGCCCAAGCCGTGATCAACGCCACATTGGTGGAACAGGCGCAAAGTGGTGGGCGCGTTGTTCGTTTGAAGGGCGGAGATTGTGGCATATTTGGGCGGCTGGATGAAGAAATAGAAGCGCTAGAGGCCGCAGGATTGGCTTACACCATCCTGCCCGGTCTGACGGCTGCCAGTGTCGCCGCGGCCGCGATCGGGCAAAGCCTTACTCGGCGCGGGCGCAATGCCAGCCTGCGGATTGTCACCGGACACGATATGGCGGGTTTTGCCGATCACGATTGGCGTGGCATCGCAGTTTCTGGCGAGGTGACAGCGATCTATATGGGCAAGAAATCGGCGCGTTTTGTGCAAGGCCGCCTTATGATGCACGGCGCGGCCCCTGACACACCTGCCACGATTGTGGAAAACGTCTCGCGCCCTGATCAGCGCGTGGTGTCGGCAACGCTGGACACGCTTGCACAAGCCGTTCGCTTGATCGACGGCCCTGCTGTTATTCTGTACGGTCTGGCGCCCCGCCATGCCGCCCCTGCCCTGTCTCAGTTGAAAGAGGCCCAAGCATGAGCCGCCGCTTTATCCCCAAAGTTGTCACCGCCAACCGCCTGCGCGAAGGTGATGTGGTGTATCTGACAGCTGACGACCAATGGACCCTGCATCACCACCAAGCCGAGTTGATCGAAGACGAGGCCCATGCCCAACTGCGCCTGTTGCATGCGGCAGGCCAAAAACTGGTTGTGGTGGGGGCTTATCTTGCCGATGCCAAAGCCGGCCCGAACGGCCCCGAACCCGTGCATTTCCGCGAGGCCTTTCGCACGCGCGGCCCGTCAAACTATGCCCACGGCAAACAAGTGGATCTGACCCATGTATGATTACACCGATTTTGACGAAGCCTTTGTGCGTTCGCGCGTCGCTCAATTCACCGATCAGGTCGAACGCCGTTTGGATGGGTCTTTGACCGAGGACGAGTTTCGCCCGCTGCGCCTGATGAACGGGCTTTACCTGCAACTGCACGCCTATATGCTGCGGGTGGCCATTCCGTATGGCACCATCAACCCACGCCAGATGCGCCAGTTGGCTTATATCGCCGACACATGGGATAAGGGCTATGGTCACTTTACCACCCGCCAGAACATCCAGTTCAACTGGCCCAAACTGCCGGACGTTCCGGCGATTTTGCAGGCCTTGGCCGATGTGGGGATGCATGCCATTCAAACCTCGGGCAATTGCGTGCGCAATGTGACGGCGGATCATTTCGCAGGCGCTGCCGCGGACGAGATCGAAGACCCCCGCCCCTATGCCGAACTGTTGCGCCAATGGTCCACCGACCATCCCGAATTCCAATTCCTGCCGCGGAAGTTCAAAATCGCCATCACAGGTTCACCCCATGACCGCGCTGTCACAGCCGCGCATGACATCGGCTTGCGCATGACACGCAATATGGGCGGGGATGCGGGGTTTGAGGTATTTGTGGGCGGTGGTTTGGGCCGCACGCCGATGATCGGCCATTTGGTGCGGGATTTCTTGCCGATAGAAGACCTGCTTCCTTATGTGGAATCGGTCCTGTCGGTCTATAACACCTTGGGGCGGCGCGATAATAAGTACAAAGCCCGCATCAAGATTACCGTGCATGAAACAGGCCGCGACGAGATTGCGCGCATGATCGAAGCGCGTTTTGCCGAGGTGCGCCCGCTGTTTGGCGGCGCGGATCAGGCGCTGCTGGCCGATATCCGCGCGGCCTTTGCCCAGCCCGATTTGCAAAGCCGTTCGGTTGCTGACTATGACAGCGCCTATAGTTCCAACCCTGTCTTTCGCGCTTGGGCCGATACCAACTTGTCGGCCCATCGCAAGGGCGATCATGCGATTGTCACGATCTCGGTCAAGGCACATGGGCAAACACCCGGCGATGCGACATCTGATCAGATGCGTGTCATTGCCGACCTGTCGCAAACCTATGGCTACAGCGAATTGCGCATCAGCCACGAGCAAAACGTGATCCTGCCCCATGTGCATAAAGCCGATCTGCCCGCCGTGCATGCGGCTTTGGCCAAGGTGGGGCTGGCCACGGCCAATGTCGGGCTTTTGTCGGATATGATCGCCTGCCCAGGGATGGATTACTGCGCCTTGGCAACGGCACGGTCTATCCCCGTGGCGCAAGAAATTGCGCTGCATTTCGAGGCGCTTAAGCTGGAACATGACATCGGCGCGCTGAAGATCAAGATCTCGGGCTGCATCAATGCCTGTGGTCACCACCATGTCGGCCACATCGGCATTCTGGGCCTAGACCGCGCGGGGGTGGAAAATTACCAGATCACACTGGGCGGCGATGCCACCCAAACGGCAGCGATCGGGGAAAAGACCGGCCCGGGCTTTGCCTATGACGAGATTGTGCCGGCCATTGAACGCATTTTGCGGGCCTATCTGGGCTTGCGACTGCATGCCGAAGAAACCTTTCTAGACGCCTATCGCCGCCTTGGGATGGAGCCCTTTAAGCTGGCGCTGTATGGCAGCGACGGTGCGTCGGATGCCGCGTGATCTGCACCATGGTCCGGTTGTGGAACGTGTGGCCGCGTTAAATGCGCGCTACCGTCACCACGCGGCCACGGCGGTTTTGGAACATGCGCTCAGCGATGCCGATCTGGGGCGGGTGGCGCTGGTGTCGTCTTTTGGGGCGGAATCGGTGGTGCTGTTGCATCTGGTGTCGGTGATCGCCCCGCAAACGCCCGTGCTTTTTATCGACACGCGGATGCTGTTTGCTGAGACTTTGGATTATCAGCGCCAACTGGCCGAAAGCCTGCCTTTGTGCGACATTCGCACCATCCGCGCCCCCCAACCGCGTGTAGCGCTGGAAGATCCTGACGGCACGTTGCACCAGTTTTCCACCGATGCCTGCTGCAGCGTGCGCAAGATTGCACCGCTGGAACGCGCTTTGGGCGAATTTGACGGCTGGATCACGGGGCGCAAACGCTATCAAGGGGCCAGTCGTGAAACGGTCGATTTCTTTGAAGCCGAAGGCGATGTGCGCGTCAAGGTCAATCCCTTGGCCCATTGGGGGCGCGAGGATATTGCCGATTACATGGTGAACAACCGCCTACCCCGTCATCCGCTTGTGGCCCAAGGCTACCCCTCCATCGGCTGCGCGCCTTGCACCACGCCGGTGAAACAAGGTGAAGATCCCCGCGCAGGGCGATGGCGTGACAGTGCAAAAACCGAATGTGGCATTCACTTTGTGAACGGTGTCGCCACCCGCAGCAAACCTTACCAGGAGCCTACAGCATGAGCGTGATCGTCACCGATCAAGGCTTTCAGCCCGCCCCGACCCAAAGTGCCGTAACCTTGGATCAGATCGCAGCCCACCAAGGCACCCTTGATCTGGCACAAACCGACGATCCGGCTTTGGTACTGCCCTATCTGGCCCAACTGACCCTGATCCGTGTGGCCTTCCCTGCCTTTAATGACGGACGCGCCTTTACCATCGCGCGGCGGTTGCGCATGGCGGGTTATCAGGGCCATCTGCGCGCGGTGGGGCCGGTGATTGCCGACCAATATGCCATGGCGCGGCGGGTCGGCTTTGATGATGTCGAAATTCCCGATGATCTGGCCAAGCGCCAGCCGCAGGCGCAGTGGTTGGCCCGTGCCGATTGGCGCGCGCATGATTATCTAGCACGGCTGAAGGCGTAAATTGGGGGCTTTCCTAGCCCCCTGCCCTAACGTATGGCCCTGTCTATCCCCAAAGCGAAGCGACTTGTCATGACCCAAACTGCCGCCAAACCCCACCTGCCCGATGCCCAGATCGTCACCGCCGTGCACCACTGGACAGATCGTCTGTTTTCCTTTCGTGTGACGCGGCCGCAGTCTTTGCGGTTCCGCTCGGGCGAATTCGTCATGATTGGCCTGATGGGTGACACAGGCAAGCCCTTGTTGCGCGCCTATTCCATCGCCTCGCCGGCATGGGATGAAGAGCTAGAGTTTTATTCGATCAAAGTGCCCGATGGCCCGCTGACCTCGCGGATGCAGCACATCAAGGTCGGGGACGAGATCATCTTGCGCCCCAAGCCCGTGGGCACCTTGGTGCATGACGCGCTGTTGCCGGGCAAGCGGATCTGGTTTTTGTCAACCGGCACAGGCTTTGCCCCCTTTGCCAGCCTGTTGCGCGAACCCGAAACTTACGAAAAATACGACCAGGTTATCATGATGCACACCTGCCGCGAAGTGGCAGAGCTAGACTATGGCCGCACCTTGGTGGAAAGCCTCAAAGACGATCCGCTGATCGGCGAGATGGTGGGTGATAAGCTGAAATACTACCCGACCACCACGCGCGAACCCTTTGCCAACATGGGGCGCGTGACGGACAATCTGTCTTCGGGCAAAGTCTTTGCCGATCTGGGCCTGCCCCCGATGGACCCAGCCCACGACCGCGCCATGGTTTGTGGATCTTTGGCCTTTAACGTGGATGTCAAAGTCATTTTGGAAGGGTTCGGCCTGATCGAAGGTGCAAATTCTGATCCGCGCCAGTTTGTGATTGAAAAAGCCTTTGTGGGCGACGGCATTTAAACACAAGGCGTATCGCAACAAAAAGCGCCGCAATCCGATGGACTGCGGCGCTTTTCTATAGAACGGCCGCCAGAGGCGCCCGATAAACTTACATCCCCAAGGCTTTCTTCACCTGAGCGATGACGTCCGCTTGCTTGATCGGATCGGTGCCAGCCATGGTCACAGCCGATTTCAAGCTGGCTTTGGTGGCATCGTCCAAGGTCGAGGTGTCGATCACGCCGGTCACTTTGGCTGCGTCGTAAGCAGCCGGGTCCAAAGCGGCCATGATGGCGTCCATTGCAGCTTTTTCAGCGGCGGCAGCATCGGCAGCAGCCTTATCAGCAGCGGCTTTATCAGCGGCGGCTTTGTCAGCTGCGGCCTGATCGGCAGCTGCTTTTTCAGCAGCGGCCTCGTCATCAGCAGCTTCTTGGGCAGCAACGGCCTTGGCCTCTTGGGCGGGCATGTAGCTGAATTGGTAATAGCCGCCTGCGGCCAAAACCAATACGATCGCAAGGATCACGTTTCTGTTCATGTCAGGTCTCCATCATGGGACGGTTAATCATGGGCGCCTATGACAGTTTTTCGTGCCATTGGAAAGGCCCGCGCTGCATTGCAGCGTTTTGTCTTGCGCTTAGCGGTTGAAGAGTGCGCGCCATAGGTTTATCTTGCGCGCCAAGACCCATGGTATAAGGACAACAACCATAGCACGCCGCCCTCACAACGCACCGCCACAACGCGAAACCGGCCCTCGGATCAACGATCGGATTCGCTCTCCAGAAATCCGCCTCATCGGGGCCGATGGGGAAAATGTGGGTGTCGTCACCCCCGCGCAAGCGATGGCTATGGCCGAAGAAGCGGGATTAGATCTGGTCGAGATTTCGCCCACTGCAGAACCGCCGGTTTGCAAGATCATGGATTTTGGCAAATACAAGTATGAGCAGCAAAAGCGTGAGGCCGAGGCCCGCAAAAAGCAGCACATCATCGAGATCAAAGAGATCAAGTTCCGCCCGGGCACCGATACGCATGACTATGACGTCAAAATGCGCTCGGTTCTGAAGTTCTTGGAAGAAGGCGATAAGGTCAAAGTCACTTTGCGCTTTCGCGGCCGCGAAATGGCGCACCAAGAGTTGGGGCTGGAATTGTTACACCGCGTGGCCGCCGATGTGGGCGATGCGGGCAAGGTCGAATCGATGCCGCGCCTAGAAGGTCGCCAGATGGTGATGATGATCGGCGCAAAGTAAGGCTTGGCCTTTTGTGTAAAAAGGGCGCAGCCAGGGCTGCGCCCTTTTTGTTTGGCCGTCTTAGCTGTCTAAGGCGCGGTCCAGATGGGTATAGCCGCCATCGACATAAAGCCACTGCCCCGTGGTATGCGCCGATCGTGGCGACAGCGCAAAGACGGTGGCTGCGGCAATCTCGCGGTCCAGCGTCATGCGGTGGCCAAGCGGGATGCGGGCGGTGATCTTGGCCAGTTGGGCTGCCGGATCATCGAATGTCTTGATCCAGTTGGCATACATCGGCGTCATCACCTCTGCCGGAATGACGGCATTAACGCGCACACCGTAAGGCGCAAAAGCCGCCGCCCATTCCCGCGTTAGCCCCAGTTGCGCGGCCTTCGCCGCCACATAGGCCGAGGTATGCCCCTGCCCCGTGATCGCCGTCTTGGACGAGATATTCACAATCGCCCCCACTTCGGCGCGCAGATCCTCTGCAAGAAGATGCACCAAGGTGTAATAATGCAGCAAGTTCTGGTCGAGCGAGGCGCGAAACGCGTCGGGGCTGGCTTCCAACCCTAAACTGTCATTGCGCCCGGCGTTGTTGACAAGCCCGTAAATCGCCCCGCCCGCCTTGGCTTGGGCCACAGCGCGGCGGCACTCGTCATCTTGCGCCAGATCGGCTTGAATGAATTCGGCAGGCCCCATGGCATGCAATTGCGCCATAAACGCGCCTTCGGGCGCTCGCCGCGCCAGAATCACGGGCACTGCGCCCTCTTCGGCCAAGGTCAGGCTGATCGCCACCCCGATCCCTGCCCCGCCGCCCGTGACGATGACACGCTTGCCTTGTAAGCCCAAATCCATCCTAGAACCCCACCTCTGCCCCTTGTTGCCAGCGCTGCGCCAGATTGCCAAAGCGGGTAAAGCGGCCCTCAAAGCTTAGCTCGACCGTGCCAATCGGGCCGTGGCGCTGCTTGCCGATGATCACTTCGGCCTTGCCGTGCACGTTTTCCATGATGGTTTGCCACTGTGCCATCTTTTCCAATTCATGATCGCCAGGTTTTTCACGCTCTTTGTAATATTCGTCGCGGTAGACAAACATCACCACATCGGCGTCCTGTTCGATCGATCCGGATTCGCGCAGGTCTGACAGTTGCGGGCGCTTATCCTCGCGGCTTTCGACCTGACGTGACAGCTGCGACAGGGCCAGAACCGGAATGTTCAATTCCTTAGCGATGGCTTTCAGCCCTTGGGTAATTTCAGACACTTCCTGCACGCGGTTTTCTTTGCTGGACCCTTTCAGAAGCTGCAAATAGTCCACCACCAACAGGTCCAATCCATGCGTGCGCTTCAAGCGGCGGGCACGGGCGGCGACTTGGCTGATGGGCAAGGCGGGCGTGTCGTCTATATACAGCGGGCAAGATTCCAAGGCTTTGGCGGCTTCGACAAAGCGGCGAAACTCCACTTCCGTCATATCACCGCGCCGGATTTGTTCGGATGGCACTTCGGACGCTTCCGACAAAATGCGCGCCGCCAGCTGTTCGGCACTCATCTCCAACGAGAAAAAGCCGACCGATCCGCCTTCGATGGTGCCTTCAGACCCATCGGGCAGGCGGCCGCGTTTGTAAGCCTTGGCGATGTTAAAGGCGATGTTGGTCGCAAGCGAGGTTTTGCCCATCGACGGGCGACCTGCCAAGATCAACAAGTCCGATGGATGCAGCCCGCCCAGCTTTTTGTCCAGATCGACCAAGCCCGTCGATATCCCCGCCAATCCCCCATCACGCTGATAGGCGGCATTGGCCATGTTCACAGCATCGGTGACAGCCTTAAGAAAGCTTTGAAAGCCGCGCTCAGCCACGCCTTGCTCGCCCAGTTTGTACAGGCGCTGTTCAGCTTCGCTGATCTGCTCGCGCGGTTCGCTATCAACTTCGACCTTGCCCGCACGCGCCGAAATGTCGCGGCCAAGCCCGATCAATTCGCGCCGCACCGCCAGATCATAGATCATCTGCGCATAATCGCGCGCCGCATAGGCCGATATCGCAGCCCCCGCCAAACGCACCAGATAAGACGTGCCGCCCAGTTCCTTTAGCCCCGGGTCGTCCTCGAAAAACGGCTTTAAGGTCACAGGTGACACCAGCGCGTTCTTCTGAATCCGCGCTGCCATGCGTTCAAAAATCCGCTGATGCACCGGATCAAAGAAATGCTCCGCCCGCACCAGCGAGGCGACACGGTCGTAAACCTCATTATTGGTTAAGATCGCGCCCAAAAGCTGCTGTTCGCCTTCGATATTATGGGGCAAGGCTTCCGTTTCAGGCGGGGCCGGCATCATCTGCCGCAGCGTGGCCACTTCGTTCATAGACTTCCCCTATTTGCCCAATAGCGTCATTAGACGCCGCCACAGCGCGCAGGCAAGCCACGGATATCTCTGTGGATAAGGCGCGCAAAGGCGCCACGCCTATGACTTGCGTGCCATACCCCTACCACATCTGGCAGGTCTGCGCCAAAAAATCGCCATAAATGCGATTCGCACCCCAACTTATCCCCAACTTATCCCCAAACCCTTCCCCCGTTTTCCTTGCCCTTTGTCGCAATACTCTCGGGGGGTGCAGGGGGGCAGACGGCCCCCCTGCTGGGCAAAGACCGCAACGTTTACTTGGCGCGTGCAGCTTGCCATGCGCGGGGATCTTTCAGGAAGCTTTCCACTTCGCCCAAGGTTGCCGCATCAAACGATCCTTGCGCGCGCGCCTCGGTTAAAACGTCCCACCATGTGCAAAGGTGATGCAGCTGGATGCCGTGGTCTGCCAAGCGCCCGACCGTTTCGGGGAATATGCCGTAGTAGAAAATCACCGCCGTATGGGCACAGGTCGCCCCCGTCTCGCGAATGGCGTCGACAAAAGACAGCTTTGATCCGCCATCAGTGGTCAGATCCTCTACCAGCAAAACGCGTTGGCCTTCGCTCATCATCCCTTCGATACGGGCATTGCGTCCATAGCCTTTGGGCTTTTTGCGCACATAGGTCATGGGCAAAGCCAGGCGTTCGGCGACAAGGGCCGCAAAGGGAATGCCCGCCGTCTCGCCGCCTGCTATGTTATCAAAGGCCTCGAACCCTGCATTGCGCATCACGGTGACGCATAGAAAATCCATCAAAACCGAACGGATGCGCGGATAAGAGATCAGCTTGCGGCAGTCGATATAGGTCGGCGATGGCAAACCGCTTGCCAAAGTAAAAGGGGTGGCCGCGTTGAAATGCACAGCGCCAATTTCCAACAATGCGCGCGCCGTCAGACGGGCGATTTCTGTCTGTGATGGAAAATTGGCGGGGATCATGGGCTGCTCCGAAGGTTGTGGAAAGGTTACGCCTGCACTTGCCAGTGCACAGCAAAGCCGGGGTCAAAGACGGTGACAGGCCCGGCTTGTGACAGAATTTTAGTTGGAAAGACGGTCGGTTGGGCTGATTTGATCAAAGTGATCTGCGCTTCATTCTGCGGCAGGCCATAAAATGCGGCACCATTTTGGCTGGTGAACGCCTCTAGCTGGTTCAGAGCGCCCTCTTGTTCAAAGATATGCGCCAAAAGCGGCATGGTATTGGTGGCCGTAAAGCACCCTGCACAGCCACAGGCATGTTCTTTCAAGGCGTCCACATGCGGTGCGCTGTCGGTTCCCAAAAAGTAGCTGGCATGACCCGATGTTGCCGCGCGCAGCAGGGCCTGTCGATGCTTTTCGCGCTTGGCGACGGGCAGGCAGTAGTAATGGGGTTTGATGCCGCCCACCAAAAGGTGGTTACGGTTCAAGATCAAGTGGTGGGTTGTGATGGTCGCCGCAAGGTTTGGGCCTTCTGCCGCATAGCTCACGCCCTCTTGGGTCGTAATATGCTCCATCACCACCCGCAACTGTGGCAAACGGCGACGCAAAGGGTCTAACACGGTGTCGATAAACACGGCTTCGCGGTCAAAGATATCGACCTGCGGTGTTGTCACCTCGCCATGGGTGCACAGGGGCAGGCCTATGTCGGCCATCTTTTCTAACACGGGCATAACTTGGCCCAAGTCGCGCACCCCGCCGTGCGAATTCGTCGTCGCGCCTGCGGGGTAAAGTTTGACCGCCTTGATCAGCCCAGACGAATGAGCCCTTGCCACATCGGCCGGATCGGTCGTTTCGGTCAGATACAAAGTCATCAAGGGTTCAAACTGCGCACCCTTGGGCAAAGCAGCCATAATGCGGGCGCGGTACGCTTCGGCCTGCGCCATCGTGGCGATGGGGGGGGCCAAATTCGGCATAATGATCGCCCGCGCAAAATCGCGGGCCGATTCTGGTGCCACGGCGGCCAGCATAGCCCCGTCGCGCAGGTGCAGGTGCATGTCGTCTGGGCGGCGTAGGGTCAGGCTTTTGATCATCCCCCTGCCCTAGCCCAAAGCCGGCTTGATTTCCAGTGGGATTGCACCGCCGAACCGGGTGGATGGCCCCAAGATTGACCGATGCCATAGCCAGCAATGCG
The DNA here is from genome assembly GCA_903845215.1 of uncultured Rhodobacterales bacterium. GTDB lineage: Bacteria > Pseudomonadota > Alphaproteobacteria > Rhodobacterales > Rhodobacteraceae > Stagnihabitans. The sequence continues at coordinate 43,811 of CAIMWI010000012.1, forward strand.
CGATGTGGCCGTGGCTAACGATAGACGGCCCTATGCCAAACGGCTTGCGCAATCGGTGTTACACAAGCACGGCGCTTTCACGCAGTAGGGCCGGAAATCTGGTCTTTTATGCCTCGGACGGCGCCATGCTATCGCATATCAGCCTGCCTTTGTGGCAAATCTGCGAAGTGGATCGAGACTGCGTTGGCAGGTTTGCCGATTCGCGTGCAAACTTAAGGGATAAGTACATGAAGCGACTGATCAATCTTATGACGGCCCTGTCCTTGGCGCTTTATGTCGTGCCACCCTTTGCGGCCCAAGCACAAGATTATCCCGTGGCTTTGGTGGGTGACATCCAAGTTATCTGCCTGCCCGACGCGCAGGCCCTGTGCCCAGAGGGGGCGTTTTGCACGATCCTAACCGGCCCTGACACCTGTCAAATGGATGCCGAGCAAGCCTTTGGGAATAAGGCCGCAGCAGATCAAGCAGCAGCGGATCAAGCGGCCGCAGATCAGGCAGCGGCAGACCAAGCGGCAGCAGACCAAGCGGCAGCAGACCAAGCAGCGGCAGACCAAGCGGCAGATCAAGCAGCGGCAGACCAAGCCGCCGCAGATCAAGCGGCAGCAGATCAAGCAGCGGCAGACCAAGCGGCAGCAGATCAAGCAGCGGCAGACCAAGCAGCGGCAGACCAAGCAGCGGCAGATCAAGCAGCAGCAGATCAAGCAGCGGCAGACCAAGCAGCGGCAGACCAAGCAGCGGCAGACCAAGCAGCGGCAGACCAAGCAGCCGCAGACCAAGCAGCGGCAGACCAAGCAGCGGCAGATCAAGCAACAGCAGACCAAGCGGCCGCAGACCAAGCAGCGGCTGACGCGCAAAGTTTGCAAACCGTGTTGGTGGGCGAGCAGCCAGTCGTTTGCTTGATCACTGCCGACAGCCTTTGCCCCGAGGGCGCGTTTTGTATCACTCCTTCCACCCCAGACTCCTGTCAGGCCGATGCGGAACAGGCCATTCTTCTTCAAAACCAAGCTGATCAGGCTGCCCTTCCTGAAACGCAGGTTGCAGAACAGGCTGCTGCGCAGGATGCTGAAGTTATCGCCGCCGCCGAAGCCGCCCAGCAGCAGGCCGAAGCCGAAGCAGCAGCCGATCCAACCCTCGTGCCCGTGGAAGCTTTGGTCGTAGAACCGCAAGCCGTAAGTGCCTTGGCCGAGGTTTTGGCAGAACCCCAATCGCCCACGCAAGATGCGGTGGAACCCACGGTGGCGGTTGCCGCCGCCACCGAGCCTGTTGATATCATGACGCCACCGCAAGCGGATGCCCCGCCACCCGTGGGCGTTACGGTCACGACAGAAACCGTGACAAAGACCGTGACGCGAACGTCCTCACAAGAGTTTCAATCCGCACCGGTGAAGATCGGGACTGATAAGAAATCGCATCTTTCGGATCTGGAAAAGGTCGGCTTGGTGGCTTTGGGCGCCTTGGTGATCGGGGCTATGATCAATGACAACCGCCAGCAAGTTGTCTCCAACAGTGGCGACCGTGTGGTGGTGCGCCAATATGATGGCAGCTATATGGTCTATAAAGACGACGACGTCTTGCTGCGCCAACCGGGTTCAACCGTGACCACGCAAACTTTCCGCGATGGCTCCACACGCGTGATCGTTGTGCGGCCCGATGGCAGCCAGATTGTCACTATACGCGACGCTTCAGGCCGGGCTTTGCAACGTGTGGCCTATGACCGCCTTGGCCATGCGACTGTGTTGATTGACGATGTGCAACCCGAAGTCTGGGTGGATGTGCGCGATCTGCCACGCCCGCGCCCGATACGCGCCACAATCGAGCTAGAGGACCAAGACGCCGCCCTGCGTGCAGCCTTGGCGGCTGCGGATGCCCAAGAGTTGGGGCGCAAATTCTCGCTTCGGCAAATTCGCACCATTCCCCAAGTGCGCAATCTGGCCCCCACGTTCAACCTAAGTGGCATCACTTTCGCCTCAAACTCAGCGGCAATTGATCCAAGCGAGGCTGCAAAGTTGAACAAATTGGGCACCTTCATCACAGACCGCATTGCTGAAAACCCCGGCGAGGTGTTCTTGATAGAAGGCCACACCGATGCCGTGGGCGCAGCGGCGTCCAACCTTGCCTTGTCAGACAGGCGGGCGGAATCGGTGGCCAAGGCCTTGACCGAATACTTTGCGGTGCCGCCAGAGAATTTGGTCGTCCAAGGCTATGGGGAGGCCGAACTTTTGGTGCAATCGCAAGGGGATGAACGCGCCAACCGCCGTGTCGCGGTGCGCATGATCACAGCGCTATTGCAACAGGCCGCACGCTGACCCAATCGGGGCTTTTGGTCGGTGCTCGGGTTATCAAAACGCAAGGGGGCCGCTGGTGCGGCCCTTTCTTTGGTAGGCACAATCGTCAGTGCCAAAAGCAACTGTCGCTTGGCCAGGCCAGCGCCACCCAAGAATGCAACCCGATACACATTGCCAGACCAAAGGCTGACCCTGCGCATCTTGACACTCTGTCCGTGCAAAAGAGCAGCCCTCGCCAGAGATGTTTTTCTTTTTCTCTTGACCCTACGCCCCTGCCTGTCAAAAGCCCGCCATGGCTGTAGCAACCTTGACCCTTGATCTTGCCGCTTTGGCTGCCAATTGGCGGGCATTGGACCGTATGTCTGCCTCTGGGGTTCAGACGGCAGCGGTTGTGAAGGCAGACGGCTATGGTCTTGGCATAGAGGTTGTGGCGCGCTGTTTGGCGAAGGCCGGCGCGCGGCGGTTTTTTGTCGCCGCCGCCGAGGAAGGCCAACGCGCCCGCGAGGCTTTGGGGGCGGGGCCGCAGATTTGCGTGCTGTCGGGGCATATGGCGGGTGATGCGGGCTTGATCCGCGACTGTGACCTTACGTCCATGTTGAATTCGCTTGATCAAGTCACGCGCCATTTGGAATCGCTGCCTGGCCATGGGTTTGGCATACAGCTTGACACCGGCATGAACCGGCTAGGGATGGAACTGGCCGAGTGGGAAGCCGTGGCGCCTTTTGTGCTGGAAGCGGGGCCTGATCTGCTTATGTCGCATCTGGCCTGTGCGGATGAACCGCATCACCCGATGAACGCGCATCAACTGGCCAATTTCCACGCCATGACAGACGGCACCGGTGTGGCACGCAGCCTGTCTGCCACGGGCGGCATTTTGTTGGGGCCGGCCTTTCACTTTGATCTAACCCGTCCAGGCATTGGCCTTTACGGCGGAAACCCCTTTAAGGCGGCACACCCTGTCGTGGCACTGTCTTTGCCCGTGATCCAAACTCGGCGCGTTTCTATAGGGCAAACAGTGGGCTATTCAGCCACATGGACAGCCACGCGTCCCAGTCTGATTGCCACAGTTCAAGGTGGCTATGCCGATGGAATTTTAAGATCTTTGTCTGGCCGTGCCACGCTTTGGGCGGGGGATGTGCCCTGCCCTGTTGTCGGGCGTGTGTCGATGGATATGATCACCGTTGATGTCACCGACCTGCCCCATATGCCCCAAACCCTTGACCTGATCGGCCCGCACCAAAGCCTGGACCATTTGGCCGAAGTGGCTGGCACGATTGGTTACGAGATTTTAACCCGTCTGGCCGCAAGGCTAGACCGCCACCTGATCGGAACCGCGTGATGATCGCCCTGCGTCTTGCCCAGATAGGCCGCCCCGTTCTGGCCGTTCTGGCGGCTTTTGGCCGCGTGACGCTGTTTGGCTTTGACACAATCCGCCACCTGCTAAGTCTGCCGTTTTACGGGCGCGAATTTGGCCTTGCTTTGGTGCAAATCGGATGGTTCTCCTTGCCGGTCGTCGGCCTGACAGCCTTTTTCACAGGCGGCGCATTGGCCTTGCAAATCTACTCTGGTGGCGCGCGGTTTAGCGCCGAGGCGGTGGTTCCCCAGATCGTCGCCATTGGTATGGCACGGGAATTGGGGCCGGTTTTGGGCGGTTTGATGGTGGCCGCGCGGGTTGCCTCTTCGATCGCGGCTGAAATTGGCACGATGAAAGTGACCGAACAAATTGACGCCTTGGTCACGCTGTCCACCCATCCCATGAAATACCTCACCGTGCCGCGTGTGCTGGCCGCGACGCTGGCTGTGCCGTTGCTGGTGGCCGTGGGCGACAGCATTGGTATTTTTGGCGGCTGGTTGGTGGGGGTGGGTACGCTGGGCTTTAACCCATCCACCTACCTGAAAAACACCACCGACTTTCTGGAATTTTGGGATGTGGCCTCGGGCCTGATCAAGGGGGCTGTTTTCGGCTTTATCGTGGCACTGATGGGGTGCTATTTCGGCATGAATTCTGGGCGTGGCGCGCAGGGGGTGGGGGCGGCCACCAAGGCGGCTGTGGTGGCGGCTTCTGTGATGATTTTGGCTGCCAATTATGTGCTGACGCGGATGTTTTTCACATCATGATCACTTTATCCGGCGTGAAAAAATCCTTTGGCCCCAACCACGTTCTGCGCGGAGTGGATATGACCATCGCGCAGGGACAAAGCCTTGTCATCATTGGCGGGTCTGGCACGGGCAAGTCGGTTTTGCTGAAATGCGTGCTGGGTTTGGTGACGCCAGATGCAGGAACCATCACGCTGGATGGTCAAGATGTTCGTCGCACTGATCGCGACGCGTTTCTGGCGCGGTTTGGCATGTTGTTTCAAGGCGGGGCATTGTTTGATTCGATGCGCGTGTGGGAAAATGTCGCCTTTCGCCTGCTGCGCGGGGCCAAAGCCATGCCCAAGGATCAGGCCCGCAGTGTCGCGATTGAAAAACTGCGGCGGGTTGGGCTAAGCGAAAGTGTCGCCGATCTGTTTCCGGCAGAGTTGTCGGGGGGGATGCAAAAGCGCGTCGGTCTGGCCCGCGCGATCGCAACCAATCCGGACGTTATCTTTTTTGACGAACCCACCACAGGACTTGATCCGATTATGTCTGGCGTGATCAACGCACTGATCCGCGAGATTGTGGTCGAGATGGGATCAACCGCCATGACCATCACGCATGATATGTCTTCCGTGCGTGCGATTGCAGACCAAGTGGCGATGCTGCACGACGGGCTGATCCGATGGAGCGGACCGGTGGCCGATATGGACACCGCCGAAGACCCCTATTTGCAGCAGTTCATTCATGGCAGGGCCAAAGGCCCGATCGCAAGCCTGCGCTAAGGTGCTTATTGCAACTGGGCTTGCACGGTGGCTGTCAGATCACCCAGCGAAAAAGGCTTGGGCAGGAACACCGAATTGGGAATGCGCGCCTGATCCTCGGACAATGCCTCTTCGGCATAGCCGGACATGAAGATAACCTTGACATGGGGGCGATCTTTTAGCGCATGGGCCACCCAGGACGGGCCATCCAGCCCTGGCATGACAACATCGGTGACGAAAAGATCAACATGCAAGTTGGGGTCTGATAGCGTGGTTAACGCGTCTTCGGCGGTTGGGGCCTCTAGCACGGTATAGCCGCGCAACCGCAAGGCGCGGCTGGCAAAGGCGCGCACGGGGGCCTCGTCCTCGACCAGCAGCACCACGCCTTCCCCTTGACGCAACACAACTTTTTTCACTGGTACGTCAGGCGTCTCTACCGGGCCAAGGTGCAATGGAAAGTAAAGCTGGAATTCTGTGCCCTGCCCCAGAATGGAATCGACAAAGATATATCCGCCCGATTGCTTGACGATACCGTAAGCCGTTGACAGGCCCAGTCCCGTACCCTCGCCCAGCTTTTTGGTGGTGTAGAAGGGTTCGAAGATCTTGGTCAGCAGATCTGCCGGAATGCCCGTTCCTGTGTCAGACACAGTGATCACGGCATAGTCTGCCGCCGGTACGGTGGCGTTATCGCGGATCAGGGGTGTGGCAAGCGTGACGGCATGGCTTGTGATCTTGATCGTGCCCCCATTTGGCATCGCATCGCGCGCGTTCACCACAAGGTTGATTAGCACCTGTTCCAATTGGCGTTTATCGGCCCTGATCGCGCCAAGATTATGCGCATGGGTCAACAGCATCTGCACCCTTTCACCGACCAAACGGTTCAACAGATGCGCAAGGTCAGACAGCAGGTCTGCCAGATCCAACCTTTCCGGTTTCAGCGTTTGCTTGCGCGAAAAGGCCAGCAATTGATTGACCAAAGCAGCTGCGCGGTTGGCGTTTTGGTGAATTTGCACCAAGTCTGCATAATCGGTGTCTTCGCGCATATGACGCAACAGCAGCAGATCGCAATGCCCCGAAATGGCGGTAAGCAGATTGTTGAAATCATGTGCCACGCCACCCGCCAATTGGCCTATGGCCTGCATCTTCTGGCTTTGGGCAAACTGTGCTTCCAGCGTCTTGAGCGCGGTTGCATCTTGCAACACCGCCAAAACGCGGCGCTCTCCTTTTTCAGAACTGCGGCGCAGGGTAACTTGCAAGTACACCTCACCCGCAAGCCCACTTGCGCGCAAAACTTCTGTTCGCGTTGGGCTGCGATCTTGAACGATGTCGTCCAGCCAATCCGCCACAGGGCGGCCCAAACCCTCGAACAATTCGTGAAACATCGCCCCTTCTGCCGCCGTTCCCTGCAGAATGCCGCGCGCTGCTGCATTGGCCACGATCAATCGCCCTTTGGCGGAAAACTTTACCAAAGGCACCGGCACAGCTTCAAATTCGGCCAAAGGCAAAGCCAAGGGCGGATCGCCAAGACCAGGCAACAGATAGATCTCGCGCTGGGCTTGGGGGCCTGCCAGTTCCGCCATCAGCGCGCGGATTGGGCCTTTTGGGGTTGCAACCTCGACCACGTCGCCCGGGTTGGCGCAGATCGGTGCAAAAATCTGGTCCAGTGTTTCGGGCATTTGGCCCAACAATTGTGTGGCCGCAGTGTTGGCGTACAGCACACCACCCTGGGCATTGGCGGTCAAGATCGGCAAGCTTAACAGATCCGCCGCAAAAGGTGCTTCGGGGCCGGCCTGCAGATTTTCCAGCCGCCAAACAAACTGATCCGCAGAAATTTTATGGACACATAAGCGCAAAAATCCTCCACCAATGGCGACCTGCTCTTTGGCCCAGCCCTCACGGCTTGTGCGGCACTGCAAGCGAAAAATCACCGCGGATGGCGATGCAAAATGTTGCTTTAGCGCCGAAAACAACGCCGCGCCATTCGCCACGCCAAACAAATCCGACGCGGCTTGGTTCTGAAGCAAGATAAGGCCCTGCGCATCTGCCACAACACAAGGCACCGGATCTTGGCCGATAACGCGCCCAAGATACAAAGCTTCGCGGGCCGCATCGCGGCCCATGGCGTTTTGGCGCAGCTTTAACCCGATGATCAAAAAGCAAAAGGTCAAAGCTGCACTGCCCGCAGCTGCCCGCAGAATGGCAGAAGGGGCTGCCACAGATAAAACAGCGCTGATCAAGCCTGCAGCCAGCAACCACGATGCAGGTTTTAGCCAGTGGTTCCGTGACGGCGTCTTTTGGTGGTCATCCCTGCAAGCGATCACCTTAGCCCCCAATGGGAATCACAATGCCTTACAATCACGTCGAAAGGGTTAAATCTGCCTTAACAAACACGCGGAGTTTGCACTGAGCGGACTATTTTTCAACTTAAAAGGGTGTGGGTGAACGCTAGACACGCGTTAGGGTTGCCAAGAAAAAGCCATCCCCACCTTCAATCGGCGAAAACCGCTTTTGGGTTTTGCCAAGCCAGCCTGTATGCTGGGCTAAAAAGGCCGCAACCCGCGCCTCGTTCTCTTCGGTCAAAAGTGAACAGGTGACATAGGCCAATGTGCCACCATGCCGAACAAGCGGGGCCGCCATATCCAAAATCTGGGCTTGCAGCGCGCAAAGTTCGGCCAGTCGCGCTGGGGTCAAGGCCCATTTGCCAACCGGATCGCGCCGCCATGAACCAGAGCCTGAACAAGGCACATCCGTCAGTACGATATCGTAGGGCTTGGTCTCGGCCGGCTGGGCAGTGATCAAGATGCGTTGGCCTGCGCGGGCCGCGCGGGTTGGCAAATCGGCCATACGGGCAGCAAAGGCGTCATGCGCCCATACTTTTGCGCCCCGTGCTGCCAAAGCCAAAGCCTTACCGCCGCCCCCTGCACAGTAATCTAAAACCTTCATATTCGGCGTCAGATAAAGACTTGCGACAACCGCTTGGCTAGAGGCATCTTGCAATTCGACAAGACCCGTCTGGTAAGCCTTACTGGATTGAATTTTCCGTGCGTTTTCGGTGACTTCCAGGCCGGTATGCACCCAACTGACCGGCTGGGTTTCTATCGCGTCTTCGGCAAGAACGATCCGCGAATCTTCGCGCGTGATACGGGCCAGATTGACGCGCAAAAACACCGGCGCACGGTGTTGCAGGGCTTGCAAAATCGGCTCAAATTCTGCGCCAAGCGACGCTTGCAGCTTTGGCCCCAGCCATGGCGGGCAATCCAAAGCGTCAAAACCGCTTGGAACTTGGCCCTCGTCTTGCGCCATTACTTTTGCGGGGGCATGTCCTTCGCCGGTGAACAAGGCGTCTATATCCCCGCCCAAAGCCCGCAATCCGCCCAAAGCCAAGCCGCGCCCGGTTAACCCACCCCCATAAGCGGCAAAAGACGCCCTGCACCGCAGCGCATCATAAACAAGATCACGGATCGACGCCCTATCCCCCGACCCTGCAAAGCGGTTTGCTCGTCCCCAATTGGTCAGCACGAATTCAGCGGATTGGCCCAAAAGGATCTGATCCAAAACGTCAATCGCGGCAGAGATGCGGGCAGCAGGCGTCATGGCGGCAAGCTCCTAATATGGCGATTTTGCGCCAACATGCCCCTACCCCACGCGGTAATTGGGGCTTTCACGCGTGATTTGCACATCGTGAACGTGGCTTTCCTTCAGTCCAGCCCCGGTTATCTTCACAAAGGTGCAGTTTGCGCGCATCTGGCCGATCGTGGCGCAACCGGTGTAGCCCATGGCAGCGCGCAGGCCTCCCACCATCTGGTGCACCACGGCGGCGGCAGATCCTTTATAGGGCACCTGACCTTCGATGCCCTCGGGCACCAATTTGTCGGATGCAGCATCTTTTTGGAAATACCGATCAGCCGACCCCCGCGCCATAGCGCCCAAAGATCCCATGCCACGATAGGCCTTATAGCTGCGGCCTTGCCATAAGATAACTTCGCCGGGCGATTCGTCGGTGCCGGCAATGGCGCTGCCCACCATGGCGCAAGACGCGCCCGCCGCAATTGCCTTTGCAAAATCACCCGAAAATTTGATGCCGCCGTCGGCGATCACCGGAATATCGCCAGCCGCCTGCGCGGCATCCATAATAGCGGTCAGTTGCGGCACTCCGACACCAGCTACGATCCGCGTGGTGCAGATAGATCCCGGGCCAATCCCAACCTTCACCGCATCTGCACCCGCGCCGATCAAGGCCCGCGTGGCCTCGCCGGTGGCGACATTGCCGGCCATCACTTGCACGGTGTTTGACAGGCGTTTGATACGTTCCACCGCGCGCGCCACTCCTTCGGAATGGCCATGGGCTGTATCAATCACCACCATATCCACGCCCGCCTCAATCAAGGCTTGGCTGCGTTCAAATCCGGCATCACCCACAGTTGTGGCGGCCGCAACGCGCAGACGGCCCATGTCGTCTTTACAGGCATGCGGATTAAGAACTGATTGTTCGGTATCTTTCAGCGTCAAAAGCCCCGTCAAATGGCCCTGCGCATCTGTGACCAGCAGTTTTTCAATCCGGCGCTGCTTCATCAGGCCAATGGCTGCAACGCGGTCGATCGGTTCACGCAACATGGCAAGATTATCAAACGACATCATGGCGCTAACGGGTGTGCGATCGTCGCTGGCAAAGCGCATATCGCGATTGGTCACAATGCCCACCACGCGATTTTGCGCATCGACAACGGGAAAACCTGTGATGTTATAACGCTCCATCAAGTCTTTGGCATCTGCCAATGTCTGATCGGCGCGCAAGGTGATGGGCGCATAGACAACGCCGCTTTCAAACCGCTTGACGCGCCGGACTTCGCGGGCTTGGGCTTCTAGGTCAAGATTTCGGTGGATCACCCCGATCCCGCCTGCCTGCGCCATGGCAATTGCCATGCGCGCCTCGGTCACGGTGTCCATCGCGGATGACAGCAGCGGAATGTTCATTCGGATCAATTTGGTCACAAAGGTGGATGTATCCGCCTCTGACGGCAGAACAGAGCTGGCCGCAGGTACCAATAGCACGTCATCGAAGGTCAATGCCTCGCGAATCTCCATGTAAGCCTCCATCTGGGTTGGGCGGGAGTGTTCGTTTGACGGCTCCCCTTTTCACTTCGCGTGCGAAATGGCAAGGGTGTTTGGCTGAGATTTGCGAAAGGGCGGGCGATGCGGGTGGCTATTGTGGAAAATACCAAGATCACCCACCACGGGCAGGTCGGCGTGGCCCTGCATGAGGTGGCGGCCTTGGTGGATGTGTACCGCCCGTTTCGCGATGGGGTCTTGCCGGAAGTGGGAAGTTTTGATGCCCTGATCAGCTTTGGGGGCGAGCAATCAGCACTGGACGATCACCTGCACCCCTACCTCCCCCGCCTTGGTGCGCTTATGGCGGAAAGCTCGGCCGCAGGTGTGGCGGTCTTGGGCATCTGTCTTGGCGCGCAGGTGTTCGCACGCGGATTGGGCGCACAAAACCACCTTGGCACGGCACAAGAATTCGGCTGGTGTGCGATCACCTTGCAGCCAGCAGCACGGCTTGATCCGGTTCTGGGCACCCTACCCGATCAGTTTGATAGTTTCCAATGGCACTCCGACACGTTCACTTTGGCAACCGAATCGGTTCACCTAGCCACATCACCCGTTGCAGGGGTGCAATGCTTTCGTCACGGCCGCGCCGGCTACGGCATGCAATTCCATTTTGAGGCTTCTTGCGCTGTCGCCCGCGACTGGGCCCGCACGTTCCCCGCATTAAGCGAAAAGATGCACCCCGGTTGGGCCCAGGTTCTGCCCCAACGCGAACGCACCCAAGGTGCCCAAGCCGATGCCCACGGCCTCGCCCTCGCCCGCGCTTGGGTTAAACTTATCTAAAACTTGCCAGAATCCGATATAATCCCCCGCACCCCCCCTTTCATATTTGCCCAAATATCCCACGGGGGTGCGGGGGTGTGAAACCCCCGCTCTCACCTTTAGCCGCCAAGCAGCACGGGAAACCAATCCTCGCGCAGCCTTTGCCCCGCCACCATCGCATGCCCCGGAAACGGCGGAGAGGTTTTTCCCGGCCGTTCAACGTAACGTGCGTCTTCGCCCACCAACCGCAGCGAAAAGGCGCGCCGTCGGGTGCCTGCCACATTGCCACGCGCGCCGTGCAGCGTGCGGTAGTCAAAGGCCACAGCATCCCCCGGCTCCATCGGCCATTCCAAAATGCGCATCCCTTCGGCATCAGGATCGGGGACGGGCATATATTTGTCAGGATCGGGATAAAACGATGTGTCTGACAGCCACCGCTTGGGCAAAACCTCTTTAGGCCATAGATGACTGCCCGCCACACAGCGCAACGAGGCATCGCTCACAGGGTCAACCGGGCTCCAAAAGCTAATCGTCTGACGCCCTTCGACGAAGTAATAGGGTCCGTCTTGGTGCCATGGTGTGGGTTTGGCCGTGCCGGGTTCTTTGACCAGCACATGATCGTGAAACATCTGAACCCGCGAGCTTTGCATCAGATGCGCGGCGACACGGGCCACATCGGAATTATAGATCACATCGCAAAATTCTGGAATGCGCTGCCAGTTGCAATAATCGTCAAAAAATCGACCCGCTTCTCCGGGTTTAAGGTTTTCCGCCCCATAAGGGCCCGGTTCGGCCATGTTCCGCTCGATCCCTGCGGTGATCTGTGGCACCCAGTTTTTCCAAAGGCCCTTGACCAAAACAACCCCGTCGCGCTGAAACGCTTCGACCATATCTGCGGTAACTGTGACCATGTGATCCTCCAAACTTTGCCTGACAGTCTTGGCACGGGTGGCCTGGGGTTTCAAACCCTCTCTGCGGGGCGCAAAATGCCGCATTCGGGCGCGATTTGGTCTTGTGTCTAGGGGGGTGAAAAGGCCAAAAGATCGGCAAATCTGACCTTGCGGCCCAAGCACAGCGGCCCTGACTGAAAAAGGTGACCCATGACAGCTATCCTCGCCGATATCGGCGGCACCAATACCCGCGTGGCTTTGGCCGACGGATCTGTGGTGCGGCCCAATTCGATCGCCAAGTTTGCCAACGCGGGGTTTGACAGTTTGGAGCCGATCCTGACGCGCTATTTGGCCGAGGCAGGCATCGCAAGCGTCGAAGGCGCTTGTATTGCTGCGGCAGGCCCCGTGCGCAATGGCGTGGCCGAGATGACAAACCTGTCTTGGGTGATCGACCATGCCCAACTGACCCGCGCCACAGGGGCCAAGCAGGTCGCCATTTTGAACGATTTGCAAGCGCAGGGTCAGGCCCTAAGCCATATTGCCCCCAGCTATTTGCGATCGGTCGTCGCAGGGTCTGCCGTGCCCAATGCCGCGATGCTGGTGGTGGGTTTGGGGACGGGCGTGAATGCAGCACCCGTGCACAACACGCCTTGGGGGCGCGTGGTGCCCCCGTCGGAATGTGGCCATGTCTCGATGCCCATCCGCACGGCCCGCGATCTGGCACTGGCCCAGTTCATTGAAAGCTATGGCCCCGAAGCGCATGGCTTTGCTGGCGTCGAAGATGCGCTGGCGGGGCGGGGTTTGGAACATGTCTATGCCTTTGTCACGCAAGAGGCGGGAAAACTGAACGCTCAAACTTCGGGCCAGATCATGGCGGATTTGGGCAAAGCCGATCCCTTGGCGCGCGAAGCGGCCAAGCTTTACATTCATATCCTTGGATCAACCTTGGGCAATCTGGCCCTAACCCACCTGCCCTATGGCGGTATTTTCTTGATCGGCGGAATGGCGCGTGCCCTAACCCCCTATATGGCCGAAATGGGCTTGGCCCAGTCGCTGACCGACAAGGGCCGTTTTGGCACTTTCCTGTCCAGTTTTCCGGTTTGGGTGGTTGAGGATGACTATGCTGCCCTGACGGGTTGTGCCGCTTATCTTGCCAATGGCGGGCAAGGCTGACGTCTTCGCCTCCGGCGGGGATATTTGAGCACATATGAAAACAGTTGCGGCAGCGCGGGTCTTTAGCGTGGCAAAGTTTGTTGCAGAAAAGCCAAAGCCGTCGCAAGCCCATCTTGGGCGATTGTGTGGCCTGACCCTTGCATGACATGGGCATAGGTATCAAAACCAGCCGTCGATAAGGCATTACAGGTGGCCGTCATCTCAAAGAATGGCACCACGTCGTCTTGATCACCGTGCAGCACAAGAACCGGAGGTTTGACGACCGCCTCGCCTGCCAGACGTTCTGGCTGCAGCAACTGGCCGGATATGGCTATGACGGATGCAAAGGGTGACGTGCGGCGCGGGGCCATATGCAGGCTAAGCATGGCACCTTGCGAGAAGCCCACCAAGCCAACAGCTTGCGGTTCCAGACCTTCATAAGCCATACGCTGATCGACAAAACTGGCCAAATCAAGGGTTGACCGCTCTAATCCAGATGCGGCCTGTGCTGGGGTGGAACCGTCAAATCGGGGGATGGGAAACCACTGGCGCCCAAAGGGCGCACCGGGCAAACGCTCGGCGGCATCGGGGGCGACAAAGGCCGTATCGGGCAGGTGTGGGCCAAGCACATCGGCCAAGCTGAGCAGATCTGACCCATCAGCCCCATAGCCATGCACAAAGACCACAAGGCTTTTGGCTGTGCCTGAGAGTGCCGCCTTACGGCCGAATCGAAGAACTCTGCTCACGTTATCCCCTCACGACGTTTTGCCACGCGGTAGTAAGACCAAAGCGCGCGCGCGGCAACCGCGCGCCAGGGGCTCCACCGTTGGGAAAGATCCGCCAGCGCCTTGGCCGTGGGGCGAAGGGGCAGAACATAGGCCAGCCTTACCGCTTCTTGCAGCGCAAGATCGCCGCTGGCAAAGACATCGGCGCGGCCAAGAGCAAAGATTGCATAGATTTCGGCCGTCCATTGGCCGATGCCTGTCACCGCTGTCAGAGTGGCGATAACTTCGGCGTCCGGGCGCAGCCGCAGCGCGTCGTAATCAATTCTCGCCTCGGCCAGCGCTTTCACATAGCGCGCCTTTTGCCGCGACAGGCCCAAGGCGCGCAAGTCCGCCTCTGGCGTAGCGGCCACAGCTTGGGCTAGCGTCAATCCTGCCGCCTTGAGACGCGCCATCAACGCTTGGGCCGAGGCGGTGGAAACCTGTTGTCCCAAGATCGCATCAAGAAGCGCGCCAAACCCTTCGGGTGCGTGCCGCAGTGGCAATGGACCGGTTTGCAACAGGATCTGCCGCATGACCGGATCATGGGCGGACAGCCAATCCGCGCCTTCGGTCAGGCAATCGGGTCCCTGAATGATCCGTCGGGTTGGGGGCTGCGTCATACGGGTTTACCTGCATGATCCGATTTTCCAAGACAATCGGTGTTAGGGGCCAAATTTCGCCCTTGCTGTGCCGTTCGGCCTCGCTTACGCCTTGCGCGCATGGATAATACCCTTTCCGTTCAAGACAACGACGGACCGGCCCGCCGCAATGTGCTGGTGCTGGTGGCAGCCCAAGCGATTTTGGGCGCCCAGATGCCGATGATCTTTACCGTTGCAGGCTTGGCTGGCAAGCAATTGGCCCCCAATGCCTGCCTTGCCACACTGTCCATCAGCGTCATGGTGATCGGATCGATGCTATCGGCCAATCCGTTATCGGCTTTGATGGCACGATTTGGACGGCGTGCAGGATTTGTAGTTGGGGCACTTGGCGGGGCTTTGGGGGGTGCCGTTGCGGCTTATGGTCTGTCGATCGCCTCTTTTCCGCTGTTTTTGGTGGGAGCGTTTCTGTCGGGCGTCTACCAATCCTCGCAAGGGTTCTTTCGGTTTGCCGCAGCGGATAGCGCGTCCGATGCCTTTCGACCCAAGGCGATATCTTGGGTCATGGCTGGGGGCTTGCTTTCTGCCGTGGTGGGGCCGGAACTGGTGAAGGTGACGGCACAAAGTATGGCCGTTCCTTTCTTGGGCACCTATCTGGCCGTGATCGGGTTGAACGCGGTCGGTGTCTTCTTGTTCGTCGGGCTGAAGATCCCAAAACCCACGCAGCGCATGGGTTCGGCGGGGGGGCGTTCGCGCATGGAAATGCTGCGGTCGCCGCGGATTTTGGTCGCGGTGATTGTGGGCACGGTGTCTTATGCGCTAATGAATCTTGTCATGACATCCTCGCCGTTGGCGGTGGTCGGTTGCGGGTTTCACACCGCTGATGCGGCCAATGTTGTTACAGCACATGTGCTGGCCATGTTCATACCATCGTTTTTCACCGGCCACCTGATCGCCCGCTTCGGGGTAGAGCGGGTGATGGCTATTGGCCTTGTGATCCTTGCCAGTGCCGGCATCGTCGCTATGGCGGGTGTACAGCTAGAGAATTTCTACCTTGCGCTGATCTTGTTGGGAATTGGCTGGAACTTTGGCTTCATCGGCGCCACGGCGATGCTGACGGGCGCGCATAGCGTGGAAGAACGCGGCCGGATGCAGGGGTTGAACGATTTTCTGGTCTTTGGCGGCGTCACTTTGGCCAGTTTTTCGTCAGGCGGGTTGATGAATTGTTCGGGCGGATCAGTGCAGACAGGGTGGCAGGCGGTGAATCTGGCCATGTTGCCGTTCTTGGTATTGGCCGGAGGGGCGCTGATTTGGCTGGCCCTGCGGCCCAAAGACCGCACCCTTTAGGCCTTGACCACCTTAGCCCATGGGATGACACAGGGCCAAACATGAAAAAGCGGATATCATGGTAAAGCTCGACATCTTCTCAGACCCGGTGTGCCCTTGGTGCTATCTGGGCAAAGCAAACCTAGATCGCGCCTTGGCTGCGCACCCCGAACACGCCTTTGAGATTGAATGGCATCCGTTTCAACTGAACCCACAGATGGTGGCCGAAGGCGTGCCAAAGCGCGATTACTTGGCAGCCCGATTTGGCGGTGTGCAAAAACTGGCCGAGATTCACCAGCGCCTTAAGGATACGGCCGCCGAGTCGGGGGTTGTGATCGACCCCGACGTGCCCCAACGCATTCCCAATACGCTCAACGCCCATCGGATGATCCACTGGGCGGGGTTGGAAGGGCGGCAAGGGGCGATGGTCACGGCTATCATGCGGGCCTACTGGGTGCTGGGGCGTGACATTGGCGATCCATCCGTTTTGGCCGATCTTGGGGCCGAGGCGGGGTTTGACCGGGCAGTGGCCGCGCGCTTGCTGGGTTCTGATGCGGATCTAGACCTGATCCAACAGCGCGAGGCGCATTCGCGCGCCCGTGGCGTGAATGCTGTGCCAACCTTTTTGATCGCCGGCCAATATGTGCTCTCGGGGGCGCAAAAGCCCGAGATGTGGGGCCAAGTGATTGAAGACTTGGCGCGGTTGGCCCAAGACGCCGATGGCAAGCCCGATGCTTAAACCCCTCTCACAGCGCGAGTTTGTGGCCCTTAACGCCATGCTTTTTGCCACTGTGGCACTATCGATCGATGCAATGCTGCCTGCCTTACCTGCTATTACAGCAGCGCTTAGCCCTGACGCACCCAATCTGGCGCAATTGGTGGTGACAAGCTTTGTCTTGGGCATGGGGATTGGCACGCTGATCTCGGGCCCCTTGTCTGACGCTTTTGGGCGCAAACCCGTGTTGATCGGCTGTGCAACGCTGTATCTTTTGGCAACGTTTCTGTGTTTTGCGGCGCCGTCTTTGGAAACGCTGCTGATTGCGCGGGTCTTGCAGGGGGCGGGGGCAGCTGGGCCGCGGGCGGTGGGCACCGCGATGATCCGCGATCTGTTCAAAGGCCGTGACATGGCAAGGATCGTGTCCTTTGTCATGATGATTTTCACCTTGGTGCCTGCGGTGGCCCCGCTTTTGGGCAAGGGTGTTATGGTGGTGGCCGGGTGGCGCGAGATTTTCTTGGTCTTTATGGTGTTCGCGCTGGTGGTGAACTTGTGGCTCGGCCTGCGCCAGCCTGAAACCTTGGCGATCGGCGCGCGCCGCGCTTTAAGCTTGGGCTTGCTGTGGGATGCCGCAAAAGAACTTGCCCGCCACCGCGTGGCGCTGATTTCAACAGCCTGCCAAACGCTAACCTCAGCTTGCCTTTTTGCCACGCTGTCGTCGATTCAAGGGATATTCGAGCAGTATTTCAACCGCGCCGCAGGGTTTCCTTTGTGGTTCACGCTGATCGCCCTTTGCGCGATCAGCGGGTCGTTTGTGAATTCGCGCATTGTGGTGCTGGTGGGGATGCGTAAGGTGCTGGTCGCGACCTATATTGCCCAAGTGTCTTTGACCTTGGTCATGTTATCAGCCCTTGCCAGCGGCGGGTTAGGCGCTCTTGCCTTTCCAGCGTTTCTGATCTGGGCCATCGGCATTTTTGCGATGATGGGGCTGACGATGGGCAATCTGAATGCGCTGGCGATGGAAAATCTGGGCCATATCGCAGGCTTCGCCTCATCTTTGATCACGGCCATTTCCACCGTGGCTTCGGTTTTACTGGCGATTCCGGTGGGTCAAGCGTTCGATGGCACCCCCCTGCCCTTGCTTAGCGGGGTTATGGTGTTTTCCAGCTTGGCGCTGATCCTGATTTTGGCAGTGCGCAAAGGCCCTGCGTGACGCTTATCCATTAGCGCGCGAAGATTCGAACCAAGCGCGCTTAGGCGTTCCCCCGTTTTAGGGCGTTGGCATAAGCCGGGTGATGCCGACGGCCCCCGCACGGGCCAGTTGCGGATCCAGCGTCATGGGCAGATATTCGCCGCGCCGCCACAGTTCGGACAAATCATCGTAATGGCCTGACATAGGGTGACCACTTTGCCCCGTGGCAATGATAAAAACCGAGCTTTCTGGATCGGCAAAATCATAAACGCCGCGGTAACCACCGCCATGGACATTCTCGTAAGGGTAAGCCCCCATGCCGCGCGTTTGGCCGCGCATCAATGTATTGTCACCGCCACTGGTGCTTTGGCGGATGTTGACAAAGTAATGCAAGACCGGAACCTTGCCCAGAACCGGGTGATCATGCAGCGCTTGATGCGCATCGCCCCAGCGCCAGCTTTCGATTGCAGGTCCATAGGTTTCCGACAGCGTCAGCAAAGCGTCATCCAAGGCCGTCTTGGCAATCTCGGAACAGCTTTCCACAGCCACCGATTGCACCACATCGCACCACAAGGATGCACCTTGGGTGTCACGGTAAACGCGTTCGATGAAATCGGGGTTCACATGGGTGATCACGTCAACCAAGGGCCCAATTTCGTCGCGGGTCAAATGGTCTTGCAGACTGCGCAGCCAAGCTTCGGCAATCAGGGGTTCGGGCAGATGTTCGTTTTCTTCACCGTTCCACCGCGCCAACAAGGCCAGCGCGTCTTGTCGCATCCGGTCTGGCGTGCCAAGCGGGGCGGCTTCGCCGGTGAACCAAAGATCTTTGCCGATCAAGGGCAGCAAGGTGCGCAATGTGGGCGAGACGGTGTCCAACTGCGCCTCGATAAAGCTGTCGCGGGTGTGAACCTCGCGGGTTTTCATCAGGGCCAACCAGCGTTGGATGCGCTGTGTGTCGCCCCATTCGAACGAGACATGGTTGGGAAACGGCCGATCAATGATCTTGTTGTTGGTATTTCCCAAAAGACCCGATGAGGGGTTTTTGACGACGGGATTGTCGGCATAGGGAAAAAACCCTTCCCATCGGTTTTGGCCCTGCCATCCTGCGGCGGGCATTCGGCCTTGGGTTTCATGGGCAGCGTTGCGTTTGGGCATCCGGCCAATCATTTGCAGCGCGATCGTCTTGTCATCAACCAGCATCAGATTTTGCGACGGGGCAACAAAGCCTTGCGCTGCCGAAATCGCCGCATCGACCGAATGGGCCCGCATGACGGCCAAGGCAGCCGACATCGAGGTGTCAGCCCCATCCAGCGCTGTCCATTCCAAAGCCGCCAAAGCCCCTGTGGGGGTGACGGTTCCCAGATCATAAAAGCTGGCCGGCAAGATCGGCCCGGCCTGCGACCAAAGCTGCGTAATGGTGACCGGCGCTTGCCCCTTCACCGTGATGATCGTGCGCGAGGTTACGAAATCTTTTGGCCCCTGTGGGGTTAGGTATTGATCTGGATTGTCGGGATTGACCCGCTCCATCACGACATCTTGGTCGTCCAGATAAGACGAGGTCAGCCCCCAGCCCAACAGCTCGCTTCGGCCCAGCAAAACCAAGGGCATGCCCGGAATAGTGGCACCGATCACATCGCCGCTGGAAAGGTGCAACCGCGCCAGATACCAAATCGACGGCGCGGTAAAATCCAAGTGCGGATCATTGGCAAGCAATCCCCCCCCCGCCGCTGAACGATTGGCCGCAGCAGCCCAAGCATTCGACGCCCCCGCCATTCCGGCCGAGGGGAAGGGCGAAAGAGGCTGGTCAAGGTCGGCCATGCGCTGCGGGATCTGCCCGGGTATCACGCTGGGCATCACAGCCGAGTATTGCGGCAGGGCCATAATGCCCTCTCCAGGGGCGTCTGGCAGAATGTCGCGAAGCTGATCAGGCGATAGGGTTAACGACAAACCCGCGCGCAGAACTTCGTTGTCAAGATGGCCCGACAATTGCAACGCCATCAGCTTTAGGATGGCAATCGAATCGGCCGGTGCCCAAGCGTCAATTTCTGACGAAAACAAAAAGAATTCCGGTGCGCCGCGCCCCAAAGCGCCCTTGTTCACCTGATCAATCCAAGAATTGACACCCGCAGCATAGGATTTAAGCGCCGCCGTCGTCTTGGCATCTTGGGCGGCGACCGAAGACAGGGCGAGGTTGTAAAGATCCAACCGACGGATCAATTCATCGGTGCGCAGGGTTTCAGGGCCAAAGATTTCAGACAAGCGCCCCTGCACCGTGCGGCGCAGCATAGACATTTGCCACAGGCGATCTTGGGCATGGGCAAAACCTAGGGCAAAATAGGCATCTGTATCGTTGGCCCCAAAAATATGCGGCACATCGGCATTGTTGCGCACAATTTCCACCGGCGCGGCAATGCCTGCCACCGTCCAATTCGCGTTGTAATCGGGCAAAGAGCGCGAGATGAAGTAATAGGCCACAGCCAGAACCAAACCGCACAAACACAGCACAAACACCAAGCCGCGCAGGGTCCATTGAAAGGCTTTTAACATCGCAAAAATAGTCCTTTGACGTCAGGCGGGCTGGGCAGGTGACTGGGTTAAAGCAGGTCCTGTGCTTGACGCGCCCTGCGGAATGATCCTCTAGTCCAAAGCACAACGGCGCACAATTGGCGAGGCGGATAGGATGGCAAAACTGGCGTTTTTGGGCTTAGGCGTGATGGGGTTTCCCATGGCAGGGCATTTGGTGGCCAAGGGGCACAGTGTCACCGTTTACAACCGCACGCCGGCCAAGGCCAAGCTTTGGGTTGAAAAATTCGGCCAGACCAGTGCCCCGACCCCCGCTTTGGCAGCCGAGGGGGCCGAGGTGGTGATGGCCTGCGTGGGCAATGACGACGATCTGCGCGCTGTGTGTTTGGGTGAGACTGGGGCTATTGCGGGCATGAAGGCGGGGGCGATCTTTGTTGATCACACCACTGTGTCGGCCGAAGTCACGCGCGAATTGGGCGCCTTGGCAGGCGCGCAGGGCAATGGGTTTATCGACGCACCTTTATCGGGTGGTCAAGCGGGGGCAGAGAACGGGGTTTTGTCCATAATGTGCGGTGGGCTGCCCGATATCTACGCAAAGGTAGAACCCATCTTGCAAAGCTATGCCCGCATCTGCCGCCTTTTGGGTGGGCCAGGTTCGGGGCAATTGGCCAAGATGATGAACCAGATCTGCATCGCGGGTCTGGTGCAGGGCTTGGCCGAGGCCTTGGCCTTCGGGCAAAAGGCCGGGTTGGATGGGGCTGCGGTGGTTGAAGTGATATCTCAGGGCGCTGCGGGCAGCTGGCAAATGGTCAACCGGCACAAAACCATGTTGGACGATAAGTTCGACTTTGGCTTTGCCGTGGATTGGATGCGCAAAGATCTTGGCATTTGTCTGGCGACGGCAAACCAGATTGGCGCAAGCTTGCCCGTAACAGCCTTGGTCGACCAGTTTTACAAAGACATCCAACGCATGGGTGGGCAGCGCAACGACACCTCTAGCCTGATCCGCCGCCTGAAATAGCCAGATGGGTCAAAGGCCCATCCGTACTTTTCGAAATCGCCTTACGGGATGATGCGGCTGTATTTCACGCCTTGCAGCGTAGCCCCAGCGATCAAGCCCTGCTGACCGAAGATCAAAGCCACAACAGGGTCAAGTTCGGTCGTGTCTTTGCCGATGGATGCGCCTTGCGCCGGTGTTGCATATTCAACCCCTGCCCCAGCCGCCCAACCATTGCTAGAGCGGAACTTTTGCAACGCATCTTCGGTGAGAAAGAAAATCGCATGGGCATATTGCTGTGCGCCCACTTGAAAGCCGAACGAGGCCGAGGTGGCGGAATAGTAATCCACCGTCATTCCATTGATCTGCAACGCCCCGCGCCCATAGGCGCCACCAAAGCCAAAGCCCGCTTCGGTCACAAGCGGCATATACAAAACCCCCTTGGCATTTGCGGTCAAAGACTGCGCGCCGGGATAACGTTCTAACAGATAGGTTTTAGACGATTCGACGCGCGCGTCGATCGTTTCGGCGGCGTTTGAATTTACACCATTGCCCATGATCGCACTGTCACAAGCCGCCAGCCCCAAAGATGACGCGCCCAACACCAAAAAAGTCCGTCGAGAAATAGCCATGATACGCCTCATATTGCCTGGGGTCTGTAGCCCCTTGTTTGCAGAATAACAGGCTAAGCGCCCTTCGCCAAGCGCCCTGCTTGTGCGCGTTGGAATAACGCTTGCCAAAACAAACGCGGTTCGATGAAGCAAGGCGCGTGCAAACGATACCGCTTGCTTCACGGTGACGTCAGCACATGCCGCAGACAAATCCCAAGACCCAAAGCCGAAAAATCACACAAGGGATCGCAAGTTTGCGCCATCAGCGGCAATGGCCCACATCACGCCTTGCCCGCACGGATCGCCCGCGCCGCGTCGACGGCGAAATAGGTCAAAACCCCGTCACACCCGGCGCGGCGAAAGGCCATCAGGCTTTCAAGCATGACCTTTTCGCCGTCAATCCAGCCATTCAGCGCCGCCCCCTTGATCATCGCATATTCGCCCGACACCTGATAGGCATAGGTCGGCGCGCCAAAGGTGTCTTTCACGCGGCGACAGATATCCAGATAGGGCATGCCGGGTTTGACCATCACCATATCGGCCCCCTGCATCAGATCACGTTCGACCAAGCGCAATGCCTCGTCAGAGTTGGCGGGGTTCATCTGGTAGGTTTTCTTATCACCCTTCAGCGCACCCGTGGCCCCCACAGCATCGCGGAAAGGGCCGTAAAAGGCGCTGGCATATTTGGCGGCATAAGACAGGATCGCGACGTTTTGGTGGCCCGCAGCCTCCATCGCTTGGCGAAGGGCACCGATGCGGCCATCCATCATATCTGACGGGCCTAGGATATCTGCGCCCGAGTCGGCTTGGGCCAAGGCCATCTTGACCAAGCACTCTACGGTTTCATCGTTCAAGATCACGCCGTCTTGCACCAACCCGTCATGGCCGTTGCTGTTATAGGGGTCTAGCGCCACATCGGTCATCACGGCAATGTCTGGGACGGCGGCTTTGATGGCGCGGATGGCGCGGTTGGTCAGGTTGTCGGGGTTCCACGCCTCTTCGCAGCCGGGGGTTTTGACCTCGGGCTTGGTATAGGGGAACAGGCAAATCGCAGGGATACCAAGGCTTGCCGCTTCTTGGGCCGCTTCAACCAGCAGATCAACTGAGCGGCGAACGACGCCGGGCATCGAGGCGATGGTTTGCGTCACACCGTGTCCATCGCAGACAAAAACTGGCCAGATCAGATCATTGACGGACAGCGTGTTTTCCTGCGCCAAGGCCCGAAGCGGCGCAGATGTGCGCAGCCGGCGAAAGCGGGCGGCAGGATGGGGGGCGGAAATCGGACGCATAGAACCCTCTAAAACGGCTTGCAGCTTTGTCACTTGCCTGACATGGAATAACCAAAGTCTCAAGACCTCTGAGGGAACGACGCGGTGAGCTTGTACAAATTGAGTGTCGAGTTCCTCGACCTTCGATCCTTTTCAAACCTGTGGTACTGGATTGCCGTGTTTGCCGTCTGGGCAAAAGCCATAGGTTGGGGGCTGGGCGTGCCCTATGACATGGTGCGCAAAGCGCGCCGCGAGGGCGGGCAAGCGCTGTACGAATTAGAGGTGATGGCGCGGATCACCACAGGTCGAATGTTGGCAACTTCGCGCGGCTTTGGGCCTTGGCTGGTTGGCATGGTTAGCTTTGGGGTCACATCTTTGGCGCTTTTGGGCTTTGTTTATCACTCTGGATTGGCCGAGGCGGTCTTTTGCCTGTTCGCGCCGATGTGCGGCTTGGGGTACCTGTCTTTGCGCGCTGCCCTGCGGGTGGAAGCGGGCGAAGGGCAAGGAGAGCTGTTGTTAGCGCTTTTGACAGCGCACCGCAGATCGGCGCAAGCTTTGGCAAGCTTGGCTGTGGGGGCCACGATTTTGCTGGGCCTATACGACAAAGCCCACTTTTTTAGCCCCATCTAACGATGGCCGATCGCATCATTCTGGGCGGCGCGCCCGAGGGCTTTGACGCCAAGCTTTTGGCCCGTGAAGCAGCACGAGGCCAACCCGTGATCCACATCGCCCGCGACGACCGCCGGATGGAGGCGATGCGCGCCGCCTTGGCCGTTTTGGCCCCCGCCAGCGTGATCTTGGAATTTCCGGCTTGGGATTGTTTGCCCTATGACCGCGTCTCGCCCAATCCTGATATCGGCGCACGCCGCATGTCGACATTGGCAGCCCTTGCGGCGGGGGTTCCGCGGCCCTTCGTTCTGCTGACAACAATGAATGCCGCAACCCAGCGCATTCCGGCCCGCGATGTGCTGGAAACCGCCTCTTTTGCGGCCAAACTGGGCGACCGCGTGGACGAGGCGCGCTTGAAGCGGTTCTTGGCCAATATGGGCTTTTCGCCTGTGTCCACTGTGGCAGAACCTGGCGATTACGCCCTGCGCGGCGGGATTGTCGATATCTTCCCCCCCGGTCGCGGCGGCCCCGTGCGTTTGGATTTCTTTGGCGACCAGTTGGACGGTATTCGCCGCTTTGACCCAGCCACCCAACGCACCACGCAAAAGCTGACGGCGGTGGAATTCGCAACCATGTCAGAAGTGTTGCTAGACGATGCCGCCATCGCGCGCTTTCGCCAGAACTACCGTGCGGAATTTGGTGCGGGCGGATCGGATGATCCGCTGTATGAAGCGGTCTCAGCCGGACGCAAGCACCAGGGCATGGAACATTGGCTGCCCTTCTTTCATGCCCGCCTTGAAACGCTGTTTGATTATATGCCCACCGCCTCGGTGATCTTGGACGACCAAGTCACCGCGGCCCGCCTGTCACGCTGGGAAGGCATTGCCGACCAATACGATAGCCGGTTTGAGGCGATGACAACCAAGGGTCGGTTGGACACGGTCTATAAACCCTCGGCCCCGGGGCTTTTGTATCTTGACGATGCGGCGTGGGAACAAGCCTTGGCCCCCCACCGCGTTTTGCAACTGTCCCCCCTGCCCCAATCCCCCGGCCCGGGCGTTCTGGATGCCCAAGGCCGCATCGGGCGCAACTTTGCCCCCGAACGCCAACAAGAAAACGTCAGCCTGTTTGGCGCCTTTGCCGACCATCTGCGCGCCTGTCTGAAAGACAGCCACGTCGTGATCGCCTCGTATTCTGACGGGGCGCGCGAGCGGTTGAAAGGGCTGTTGGAAGACGAAAAGATCAAGACCCTCAAAGAGATCAAAGATTTCCGCGATATCCCCGACGGGCGCGGCGGGCTGTTCTTGGTGATCTGGCCGCTTGAGGCAGGCTTTCGCGCCCCCGATCTGACGGTGATCTCGGAACAAGATGTCTTGGGCGAACGCATGGTCGGCAAACCGCGCAAAAAGCGCAAAGCCGACAATTTCCTACGCGAGGTCGACACCCTGACCCCCGGCGATCTGGTGGTGCATGTCGAACACGGCGTGGGGCGCTATCTGGGGCTGGAAACGATCACCGCCCTTGGCGCACCGCATGCCTGTGTGGCGCTGGAATATGCCGAAAACGCCAAGCTGTATCTGCCGGTTGAAAACATCGAACTTCTCAGCCGCTACGGCCATGAAGAGGGCCTGCTAGATCGTCTGGGTGGCGGCGCGTGGCAGGCAAAAAAGGCCAAGCTGAAAGAGCGTATCCGCGAAATCGCCGACCGTTTGATGCGGGTTGCCGCCGAACGCGCCCTGCGCCACGCCCCCATTCTGGAAGCCCCCCATTCCATATGGGAGGCCTTTGCCGCCCGCTTCCCCTATACCGAAACCGATGACCAGTTGTCCGCCATTGCCGATGTGGTGGCCGATCTGGAAAAAGGCTCGCCGATGGACCGCCTGATTGTCGGCGACGTCGGCTTTGGCAAGACCGAGGTCGCGATGCGCGCGGCCTTTGTGGCAGCCCTTTCGGGGCAACAGGTGGCAGTGATCTGCCCCACAACCTTGTTGGCGCGTCAGCATTACCGCAGCTTTGCCGAACGCTTTCGCGGCTTTAACATCTCGGTCAAACCCCTTTCGCGCTTTGTGGGCACCAAAGAGGCCAATGCCACGCGGGCCGGTCTGGCCGATGGCAGCGTGGATATCGTGGTGGGCACGCATGCGCTGTTGGCCAAGGGCGTCAGCTTCAACCGGTTGGGCCTGATGGTGATCGACGAAGAGCAGCACTTTGGCGTCAGCCATAAAGAGCGCCTCAAAGAGATGCGCTCGGAAATCCATGTGCTGACCCTGACCGCCACCCCCATCCCGCGCACGTTGCAACTGTCGCTGACAGGGGTGCGCGACCTGTCGATCATCGCCACCCCACCTGTCGACCGGCTGTCGATCAGAACCTATGTGTCCGAGTTTGACTCCATCACCATCCGCGAAGCTTTGCTGCGCGAACATTACCGCGGCGGGCAAAGCTTCTATGTCGTCCCCCGCATCAGCGACCTGCACGATATTGAAGATTTCCTCAAAACCCACGTGCCCGAAGTGACCTATTGCATCGCCCACGGCCAAATGGCGGCGGGCGAGTTAGACGACCGGATGAACCAGTTCTACGATGGCAAATATGATGTGCTTTTGGCCACAACCATTGTCGAATCAGGTCTGGATATCCCCACCGCCAACACGATGATCGTGCACCGCGCGGATATGTTCGGTCTTAGCCAGCTGTACCAAATTCGCGGCCGCGTCGGGCGTTCCAAAACCCGCGCCTATGCCTATCTGACAACCAAACCCCGCGCGCCCCTGACACCACAAGCCAGCAAACGCCTGCGCCTGCTTGGCAGCCTTGATACCTTAGGCGCAGGGTTCAACCTTGCCTCGCATGACCTTGATCTGCGCGGTGCTGGCAATTTGCTGGGTGAAGAGCAATCGGGCCATGTCAAAGAGGTGGGCTACGAACTGTACCAGCAGATGCTGGAAGAAACGATCGCAAAGATCAAATCGGGGGAATTGCAGGGCCTGTCGAAGCTTGACGATTCGTGGTCGCCCCAGATCAATCTTGGCGTGCCTGTGATGATCCCCGACAGCTATATCCCCGATCTTGACATCCGCCTTGGCCTGTACCGCCGCCTGTCTAGCCTTGCCACCAAGGTTGAACTCGAAGGCTTCGCCGCCGAACTGATCGACCGCTTCGGCCCGATCCCTAAGGAGGTGAACACCCTCATGGTGATCGTGCGCATCAAAGCCCTGTGCAAAAAGGCCGGCATGTCGCGGCTGGATGTCGGGCCCAAAGGGGCCACGGTGCAGTTTCACAACGACAAATTCGCCAATCCCGTAGGCCTTGTCGAATTCATGAAAGCCCAAGGCCCCGCCGCGCGCATCCAAGGCAATAAGATCGTGCTTATGGGCGAGATGAAGGGCGAAAGCGACCGCATCAAAGCGGCCTTTGCCATTGCCAAAGACTTGGCCGAAAAGGTCGTCAAACCCAAAGGCTAACCCCCCGCACCCCCCTTTCATATGTGCCCAAATATCCCCCGCGGAGCGTCCACCGCCAGCCCCGCGCGCAGGTCTATAAGGCCGCAAACCGCGCTTCTTGCCGCGGTGTCCATCTCAGATGCAACTGCCACCCCGCGTCGTCTAACTGCTCTTGCACCACCACACCTTCCGCCTGAAGCCACGCATATTTGCGCCCTTCGGCAAAGGGCAGCACCAAGTCCGTCTCGGTCTTAGCCTCATCAAAGGCGGCAGAGATGGCGTCCAGCAGGGCGGGCAGCCCCTCGCCCGTCAGGGCCGAGATGGCGTAAACATTGGCGCGGTTAGACAGGTTGGCGTCCAAAGCAGCGCGCGCTTCGGGGGTGACAAGGTCAAGCTTGTTCCAAACCTCGATCTGCGGCGTGTCGGCCGATACGCCAAGCGAGGTTAGAATATCCGCCACATCCGCCGCCTGTTCGGCCGTTTCAGGATGCGAGATGTCGCGGACATGGGCGATCAAATCGGCTTCTAGCACCTCTTCCAGCGTGGCGCGAAAGGCTGCGACCAAGGCCGTCGGCAGGTCAGAGATAAAGCCCACCGTATCAGACAAAATCCCCTTGCGCCCCGACGGCAGGGTGATGCCGCGCATGGTGGGATCAAGCGTTGCAAACAGCATGTCCTTGGCCAGAACCTCGGCCCCCGTCATGCGGTTGAACAGGGTTGATTTGCCCGCATTGGTATAGCCCACCAAGGCCACAATCGGAAACGGCACCTTGCGGCGCGAGGCGCGGTGCAGTTCGCGGGTTTTGACCACCTGCGCCAATTGACGTTTAAGCTTGATCACCTCGTCATCAATGGCGCGCCTGTCGGTTTCAATCTGCGTCTCGCCCGGCCCGCCCACAAAACCAAACCCGCCGCGCTGGCGTTCCAAATGGGTCCAAGCCCGCACAAGGCGTGAGCGTTGGTAAGACAGGGCGGCCAGTTCCACCTGCAACACCCCTTCGCGGGTGCGCGCGCGGTCGGCGAAAATCTCAAGGATCAACCCCGTGCGGTCCAAAAGCTTGACGCCCCATTCCTTTTCCAGATTGCGCTGTTGCACCGGGCCCACGGTGCCGTCGACCAGCACCAGATCAATCTTTTCGTCTTTCAGAAGGGTCTTGATCTCTTCCACCTTGCCCGTGCCAAACAGCAGGCCCGGCGCCACTTTCGACAGGCGCACAATTTGCGCGCCGATCACATCCAATCCGGGAAGCGCTGCAGCCAAAGACACAGCCTCGGCCAGCCCGTGTTCGGGCAGGCGGCGTTTGCGGTCAGTTTTGACGGCAGGATGCAACACATAGGCGCGGGTCAGCGCCTCGGCTGTGTCATGCGTACCGCGCGGCGGGCGCGGGTCTTTGGGCAGATCGAAATCGTCTATGCCCTCGTCGGGCTGGCCGCTCACTCTTCGCCTTCGTAAAGGCTGATAGGGCCACCGGGCATGATGGTGGAAATGGCGTGTTTATACACCAACTGGCTTTGCCCATCGCGGCGCAGCAAGACGCAAAAGTTGTCAAACCACGTGATCATGCCTTGCAGTTTCACGCCATTGATCAAGAAAATCGTGACCGGCACCTTGGCCTTGCGCACATGGTTCAGAAAGGCGTCTTGTAAATTTTGCTTGTCGGCAGCCATTTTTCTAGCCCTTGTTTTTGTCGTTTGGTGGGTTGGATTTCGCATCTGTGCTGCCCGCAAAGGGGCGCGCCAACCACAGACCAAGTATGGCCCTGCCCGAGCGCAGATTCCAGCGGTTAATTCTCGTCCTCGTCTTCGCCACCCTTGGCAGATGACACAACGCCCAAAGACTTTAACTTGCGATGCAAGGCTGAGCGTTCCATACCAACAAAACCTGCGGTTTTAGAGATGTTTCCGCCAAATCGGTTGATTTGGGCCAAAAGATATTCGCGTTCAAACACCTCTCGGGCCTCGCGCAGGGGCAAGTTGGCAATGGCCCCACCGATCACATAGCTGCCACCCGAATCACTGGGCGCTTCCTGGCCTGGCAATTCATGCACCATAATCGGCCCTGCCCCATCGCCCAAGATTAAAACCCGCTCGATGACATTTCGCAATTGGCGCACATTTCCCGGCCATGTCATGGTTTGCAGCAAGGCTTCTGCATCCGGCGACAGGTGGCGCAGGGTTAACCCTTGGCTGCGATGAAACATGTCAATGAAATGTGCCGTCAGTTCGGGAATATCCTCGCGCCGTTCTTCCAAAGAGGGCACTTGGATGGGAACCACGTTCAAGCGATCATACAATTCTTGCCGAAACCGCCCAAGATCTATTTCGCTGCGCAAATCACGCGAGGTGGACGAAATCACCCGCAGATCAACCCGCACTTTCTGCGCACCCCCAACACGGGTGAATTGCTGTTCGGTTAAAACCCGCAAAATTTTGGATTGCGTCCCAAGCGGCATATCTGCCACTTCATCAAAATAAACCACGCCGCCATGGCCTTGTTCAAGCAGGCCCTTTTCAACACCCCGTTCGGGCGTTTCACGGCCAAAAAGCACTTCTTCCATACGCTCCGGTTCGATCGTGGCCGAGGATACGGTCACGAATGCCGCCGAGGCGCGGGCAGAATTGCTGTGAATAAACCGCGCAGCCAGTTCTTTGCCCGAACCGGCAGGGCCGCTTAACATCACACGGCCGTTGGATTTTGTCACTTTATCCAACTGCGATTTCAACAGCTTAAAGGCAGGGCTTGAACCAAGCATGTCCGAAGATGTCACATCGCGCCGCCGCAGATCGGCGTTTTCGCGCCGCAAGCGCGAAGTTTCCATCGCGCGACTGACCACCACCATCAATTGGTCAATGTTGAACGGCTTTTCAATAAAATCGTAAGCCCCCTGCTTGATGGCCGCTACCGCGATT
The DNA here is from genome assembly GCA_903845215.1 of uncultured Rhodobacterales bacterium. GTDB lineage: Bacteria > Pseudomonadota > Alphaproteobacteria > Rhodobacterales > Rhodobacteraceae > Stagnihabitans. The sequence continues at coordinate 73,800 of CAIMWI010000012.1, forward strand.
TCGATATTGCCATGGCCCGAAATGATGACCACTGGCACATCGGGATTGTCACGTTTGACAGATTTTAGAATGTCGATCCCATCCATACGGCTGTCTTTCAGCCAGATGTCCAAAATCATCAACGAAGGCACCTCTTCATTGATGGCCGTCATGCAATCGTCAGAGTTCCCTGCCAACCGGACGCTATAGCCTTCGTCCTTTAAAATATCTCCGATCAGGTCACGGATGTCTTTTTCATCGTCAATGATAAGGATATTGGTCATGCTTCCCCTCGGCCCGATTGGGTTTGGCTGCGGCCGGATAGTGATTTGGTGCGCGTGGCATGGGGCAGGCGAATCTCTGCCATGGCCCCTGCGGTTGTGTTGCCTTCAAAGACGGGTGCGTCGATCAAAACCAACGTCCCGCCATGTTCTTCGATGATCTTTTTCACAATTGGCAATCCCAAACCCGTCCCTTTTTCGCGCGTGGTGACATAGGGCTCAAACAGCCGAGAGCGGTCAGGGGGCAATCCCGTGCCATTGTCGGCAATGCGGATCACCGAAGTCCCATCACGAGATTCAAGGCTGACGCGAATTTCCGGCACAAAGTTGGGATCTTGGGATTTCGCCCGCTTTTCTTCAATGGCTTCTCCGGCGTTCTTGATCAGGTTTGTCATGGCTTGCCCGATCATGGTGCCGTCAAGTTCAATCATCACCGCACCATCTGGCAACGTGCTGCGGAAGGTTACGTCGGGCTGGCCATTTTCTTGCAGCATGATGGCAGCCTTGACCAAAGCTTTCAGATCCGTCTCGCGCCTGTCAGGTTCGGGCATGCGGGCAAATTTCGAGAATTCGTCCACGATCCGACGCAAGTCGTTGGTTTGGCGGATGATGACATCGGCATATTGCTCTAATTCTTCTGGGTCGCTGACTTGGGTGCGGTATTTGCGCCGGATGCGTTCGGCAGACAATTGAATGGGGGTAAGCGGGTTCTTGATCTCGTGCGCGATACGGCGCGCCACATCGCCCCAAGCCGCCATCCTTTGGGCCGAAACAAGATCTGTGACGTCATCAAACGCCACAACAAACCCCTCAACGCCGCCATCCGCGCCGTGCCGTTCGCTCATCCGCACCAGCAGGCTTTCCAATTTACCACGCCGCGAAAGGCGCACTTCCTCTTGCAAAACGGCACCTGTATCGGTTTGCAACCGATCAAAAAGCGCCGACAGTTCAGGGGCGACTTGGCTCAAGGTGACATCCAAAGCCGGTTCGGCGGGCAAATCCAGCATCCGCATTCCGGCGCGGTTGACAAATTCCACCCGTCCGGCGGCATCCAAACCGATCACCCCCGCCGTGATGCTGGACAAAACCGAGTCAAAAAGCCGTCTGCGCCCTTCGGTTTGGCTGTGGCCTGCCATCAAGGCCTCGCGTTGGTTTTTCAACTGGCGGGTCATCTGGTTGAAAAGGCGGCCAAGCATCGCGATCTCGTCATCGCTTTCTTCTTCGGTCACCTGAACGTCCAGATCCCCTGCCCCAACACGTTGCGCCGCCCCCGCCAATCGCCCCACAGGCCGCGCCAAACGCTCGGCAAACACCAATCCACCCCAAATGGCCGCAATGATCAAAATCACCGCAAATCCAAGGTATAAGAGGCCAAAGTTAAACAAAACCTTGCCACGTTCGCTTTCCAACTGCTGATACAGCGTGGCGGTTTGCTGGGTTTCATCCAGCAACCCCAAAATCTTGCCATCAACCCTGCGCGAGACATAAAGCAAGCGGTCAGGAAATGAAGCCAAGTTCACCAAGGCGCGCAGTTCCGAATTGGGCCAGTCTTGAATCAAGACCACCTCGCCCGCTTTTGCGCGCATGATTTGCGCAGCGGTGGGTTTTTCAAAATCAAAGAGGTAGCTTTTATCGCCCCTGATTTTCAAAACACCCGTCGCGGTGATGACGTAAACCTCTTTCAAACCGCGCTGGATAGACCCCTGACCTGCCACCAATACCGGTCGCATAGCCCCGTCATCGGCCTGCGGGTTTTGTTTTTGAACCCCTTCCAAAATCTGCGCCAAATCCTGCGTGTCTTTTGTAAGGGTTGTGCTTTGCTCAACCTCATAAGCCTCTGCCGCCTCAAGTGAGGCGCCCACGACAGACCGAACCCGATCTGAAAACCAGCCCTCAAGCCCGATATTCACCGTTAAAACACCAAACACCGCGACAAGAACCGTGGGAATCAGCGCCACAATGGCAAATACCCCCGTCAGGCGCAGGTGAAGGCGCGATCCCGCCGATTGGCTGCGCCGGTCGGATACCATCTGCACCACGCGCCGCAAAACCAAAGCTGCCAGCACCAGCACATAGACCATGTCGGCCAGCAAGATCAGTCGCAGGCTTGGCGAGGATGCACCTTGGTTCAAAGGCCCCAGCGCCAAAAAGGTCGCCACCGCCAGAACGGGGCCTAAAAACACCAGCCCCAGCGTCAAACCGGTCTGCACCTGTCTGATCCGGCTGATCCGCGACACGGTATTTGGCCATGTCGAAATGATACTCTCTTGATCCACAACCCGACCCTAGCTGGCGCAGGCTGTACATTTGCCCGCCCTATCTTCAGTGGCCTCAGGTCTGCGACCCAGAAGACACACAAGATGTGGCTTTATTACATCAGCTTGCGGCGGCGTGTCACGCGGATATCCAGATCCGTGATCTTCTTACGCAAGGTGTTGCGGTTTATTCCCAAAAGGTCAGCACATTTGGCTTGATTGCCCGCCGTGGCATCCAGGGCTATTTCGATCAAGGGCAGTTCGATCTCGCGCAAGATCCGGTCGTAAACGCCGTTTGGGGGCAATTGACCGTTGTGCAAATCAAAATAGCGCTTCAGGTGCCGCGCCACGGATTGCGACAGCTTTTCGTTTTCCACAGCCCCCGCACGGGCAGGTTCCGTTGCCTGCGGCCCGCCCAGAACGAATTCCAGTTCGGCGGCGCTGATATCGGGTTCAGAAGAGGTGACAAGCAACCGCTTCAGAACATTCTCCAATTGGCGCACGTTGCCTGGCCATGGGAAGGCGCGCAAAATATTGTGGGCGGGCTGGGATATTTTGCGCGTCATTCCCATGTCGCGCTCGGCTCTTGTCATGAAGTGATCGGCCAAAAGGGGAATGTCTTCGACCCGTTCCCGCAAAGGCGGCACGTTGAAAGACACCCCACCCAAGCGGTAGAACAGGTCTTTGCGCAGCCGCCCTTGTTCAACCCTAAGCGCCAGATCCACCTGCGAGGTGGCCAATACGCGTGGGGCGTGATCATCGGCCACATCCAGCATGCGCACCAGACGGGCTTGGCCGTCATCATCAAAATCAGCCACTTCATCCACCAGCAAGGTGCCACCCCGTGCCTTGGCCATAAGCGTTGCGATGCCATCAACGCCGCCCAGATCGGCGGCCTGTGCTGTGACAAAAGGCTGGCTACGCCGATCAGAGAAATCGTGGATGGCGCGTGCGATCAGGCTTTTGCCTGTGCCCGACTCGCCCGTAATCAGCACCGGCAGATCGGTGTTCATCACCTTGGCGACCAAGCGGTACAACGCCTGCATCGCCGCTGTTCGCCCGACCAAAGGCAGATCATCCCCCGGTTCGCGCACTGGGTTCACCACGGCCGCAGCCACCCTGCGCTTTGAATCCAAAGCACGGGCGCAACGTTTCATCAGATCAGGCAGATCAAAGGGTTTGGGCAGGTAATCAAACGCCTCGGCCTCGGCCGCTTGGATGGCCGTCATGATGGTGTTTTGTGCCGAAATCACAATGACGGGCAGGCCCGGACGAATGCGGGTGATGCGAGGCAATGTTTCTAACCCGTTGCCATCGGGCATGATCACATCCGAGATGACCAAATCACCCTTCCCCTCTTCCACCCACCGCATCAGTGTCATCAAGCTAGACGTGGCATGCACCTTGCATCCTGCGCGGGTCAACGCTTGGGTCAGCACGGTGCGGATCGTGCGGTCGTCATCGGCGACCAAGACAGTGCCATCCATTCTAGCTCTCCTTCAGGTTGTCTTTGGGGGCAAGGGGCAGGGAAATGCGAAAAACGGTGCGCCCGGGCGAGGATTCGGCCCCGATCAAACCGCCGTGGTCGGTGATAATTTTTGACACAAGCGCCAAGCCCAGCCCCGTGCCATTTTCGCGGCCCGAGACAAAAGGTTCAAATATATCGGCCGCGATGTCGGGGGGAATTCCGGGGCCGTCGTCAATGATCTCGATTTGCAAGGGCAGGCGGGCACCAGAGCCATCTTTGCGCCGCAAGCGCAGCGACAGATCATAAAAGGTGCGCAAACGGATCCGGCCCTGACGGCCGCGGCTGGCTTCGACGGCATTTTTGATCAGGTTTAAGAAAACCTGCATCAACTGGTCAGGGTCAGCCCATGTGGCGGGAAGAGAGGGGTCGTAATCCTCCACAATCAGCATATGGCTGGCATAGCCCATCAGCGCAGACCTGCGGGCCCTGTCCAAAGCGTCATGAATATTGACAGCCCGCGCATCAGGTGGACGCAGATTGCCAAAGTGTTCAACCTGTTCAAGCAGTTTCACAATGCGGCGGGTTTCTTCAACGATCAAATCCGTCAACTCGCGGTCTTCGGGCGAAAGGTTCATCGACAAAAGCTGGGCCGCCCCCGATATGCCCGCCAAAGGGTTCTTGATCTCGTGCGCAAGCATTTCGGCCATGCCGATGGCCGACTTTGCCGCAGCCGAAGCACTGCGCGTGCGGCCGATGCGTTCGGCCATGACCCGCGGCGAGATCAGCAGCAAAATTTGCGACGGATCGTCTTGCAGCGGGGCCAATTGCAACAAGCAGTGCGGCAAGGTGCGTTCGGTCGTGGTAAGCGTGACATCGTTGATATTGACATCCGATTGGTTGGTGCGCGCCCGCGCTAAAGACTCGTCCAAGGACACATCGGCTTTCAGCTTGTCGGTTAGGCTGTGGTGCAACAGGCTTTTGGACGAAGTGTTCAGAAAGGTTTCTGCCGCAGGATTGGCGGCAACGATGGTGTTTTGCGCATCGATCAGCAGCGCGGGCATCGGCAAAGAGGCCCAGATGGCATTGAAAGGTGATTTGGAATTCATGCCGCGTGCCTTTCGCCATTTGCGAAAATCTGACCAATCAAATGCAAAACCTGTGCGGGACTATGAATGACCAAAAGCGTCTCGCGGTGTTGGGCCAAGCCGGCGGCTTCTAGATACCAGCCCAGGTGCTTGCGTGCGCAGCGCGCCCCCAAGTCTTTGCCGTAAAAGGACAGCATCGCCTCGTAATGGCCACACACAAGTGCGGCCAAATCCGCCCCTTGCGGCACGATCGGCGCGGGGGTTTTGTACAATTCATGGGCAATTTGTGCCAAAACCCAAGGGGCGCCCTGCGCTCCGCGCCCGATCATCACGCCATCCGCCCCCGATTGGCGCAAAGCCTCACGCGCGGTGGTGGCATTGATGATGTCACCATTGGCAATGACGGGGATGGTGACGGCCTCTTTCACAGCGGCAATCGCCGCCCAGTTGGCGCTGCCTTTATAAAGCTGGCAGCGGGTGCGCCCATGCAGCGTGATCATCGCAATCCCGGCCAGTTCGGCCCGCCGCGCAAGATCTGCCGCATTCAAGCTGGTATCATCCCAGCCCAGCCGCGTCTTCAGCGTGACAGGCACATCCACCGCCGCGACCACCGCCTCGATCACCTTCAGCGCAAGATCAAGATCGCGCAGCAACGCCGCCCCACAGGCCCCCGTGGTAACGCGCTTGGTTGGGCAGCCCATGTTGATGTCGATGATCTTTGCGCCCTGCCCTGCCACAAAGCGGGCAGCTTCAGCCATCCAATAGGGGTCGCGGCCCACCAATTGCACAGCGCTTTGCTGATCCATCCCCACTTCATCCACTGTGGCGCGCGCGCGCATTTCGGGATGGTCGCGCATCACCTCGGCAGAGGCCACCATTTCTGACACCACCAGCCCCGCCCCAAAGCCCGCCACAACCCGACGCCACGGCAAGTCCGTTATTCCAGCCATCGGCGCCAAAATGACAGGGGGCGCCAAAATGACAGGATGGGTCAGGGTGATTTGGCGATCTGGCACAGGGTTTCCTTGTCGAATTGCCCCTTCCTATTGCGATTGCCACGAAAGCTCAAAGGATTGCAGCTGAATTTTCGCCTTAAATTCAGGCATCGCTTAAATTTTAGGCGTATTGGGCAAGCCAAGCGAAAGTCTTGGAATTTTTCCTCGCCCAAAGAGCGGATCCATTCTTTGCAGATCGCTAGGTTCGAATTCCATCCCGCCAAAATTTGGTCTAAACCGGATCGAAAGGTTGGATAGATGACAACAGCAGCGATCATCGTGGCGGCTGGCCGTGGCCTTCGGGCAGGCGGCGGACTGGCCAAGCAGTGGCGCGCCCTGGCCGGGCAGCCTGTGGCTGGCCATGCTTTGGCGGCCTTTGCGGGCATGGCGCGGGTCTTGGTCATTCACCCCGACGACCGCGCTTTGGCCGAAAGTGTGGCTGATGGCGCGCGGATCGTGGAAGGCGGGGCCACTCGGGCCGCATCGGTGCGCGCAGCGCTTGAGGCTTTGTCGGATCAAGGCATCACCAAAGTGTTAATCCATGACGCCGCCCGCCCTGCCGTATCGGCAGACTTGATTGCCCGTGTTTTGACAGCCCTTGACCACGCCCAAGGCGCTGCCCCTGCGCTGCCTGTGACAGATGCCTTGTGGACGGGTGCCGAAGGCCGCGTGACAGGCACGCGCGATCGCAGCGGCCTTTTTCGCGCCCAAACCCCGCAAGGCTTTGACTTTGATGCCATCTTAAAGGCCCACCGCGCCCATCAAGGCGATGCGGCCGACGATGTCGAAGTGGCCCGTGCCGCAGGTTTAACGGTTGTCATGGTTCCAGGTGATGAGGCCAATCAGAAACTGACCTTCCCCGGCGACTTTCTGCGCGCCGAGCAGGCTTTGCAAAAAACAGGAGCGCGCATGGATGTGCGAATGGGAAACGGCTACGATGTCCATGCCTTTTGCGAGGGCGACGCGGTATGGCTTTGCGGCGTAAAAGTACCGCATGGCAAGGCTTTGCTGGGGCATTCTGATGCAGATGTGGGCATGCATGCGCTGACCGATGCGATTTATGGCGCGCTTGCGGCGGGGGATATCGGGCAACACTTCCCGCCCTCTGATCCGCAGTGGAAAGGTGCTGACAGCCAGATCTTCTTGAAACATGCCGCCGACTTGGCCCGCAGCCGCGGCTTTGCTATCACCAGTGCTGATGTAACGCTGGTCTGTGAGCGCCCCAAGATCGGCCCTCATGCCGCGGCCATGCGACAAGCCTTGGCGGCCATTATGGGCATGGAGGTTGACCGCGTCAGCGTGAAGGCCACAACCTCCGAACGCTTGGGCTTTACCGGGCGTGAAGAGGGCATCGCAGCACTGGCCACCGCTGTCTTGGTGGCCCGATGAGCCGGCTTTTGGTGATATTCTTCGGTGTGGGCCTTTTGCGACCTGCGCCGGGCACTTGGGGGTCGGCTGCGGCGCTGTTGTTGGGCATGGGCATTTTGCAGCTTGGCGGGTTTCCATCCCTAGTTCTGGCAACGGGGCTGGTTACAGCTTTGGGCTTTTGGGCCTGCGGGGTGGAACTGCGCCCGGGCCAAGATCCGTCCGAGGTGGTGATTGACGAAGTGGCTGGCCAGTGGGTGGCGATGTTGTTCACAGCCTTTGCCTTTTGGGCGCGCGGCTTTCCGACCACGGGGTTTTGGAGCAGCGGGCATTTGGGATTGCTGCCTTGGCCAGCTTGGGTATTTCCCTTTGCGCTGTTTCGCCTGTTCGACATTTGGAAACCTTGGGTCATCGGGCGGGCCGACCGACGCAAAGATGTGGCGGGGGTGATGCTGGATGATCTTTGGGCCGGCCTTTTTGCGGGCATCACCACGGTGATCTTGGCAGCACTTTATTACGCAACGCTGCTGGTATGACCGTTCTGGCCCAGATACTGGCCGCAGCACGCCATTTGGGCCTGCGCATCGCCACAGCCGAAAGCTGCACCGGTGGGATGGTCGCCGTCGCATTGACCGATCTGCCCGGATCGTCAGATATCTTCGACTGCGGCTTTGTCACCTATTCCAACCAAGCCAAGGTACGATTGCTAGGTGTAAGCGCGCAAAGCCTAAACACCCACGGCGCCGTCAGCGAGGCTGTGGCGCAAGAGATGGCGGAAGGTGCCTTGGCGCGGTCGGGTGCGGGGCTGGCCATTGCCATCACAGGCATCGCAGGGCCGGGCGGATCGGGCGTAAAGCCCGAAGGCCGCGTTTGCTTTGGCTTGGCCCGCCAGCACCAGCCCACCCATGTGGAAACACAAGATTTCGGCCCCCTTGGGCGCGAAAAGGTGCGTTTGGCGGCCCGCGACCATGCTTTGGGCCTGCTGGCGCGGGCGCTGGTGTAATCTGTTTTCTGACTTTATCGGGGCACATCGGGTGAATTTCTGCCCATAAATTGGGCCATTTATAAAATGTACACAAAATGGGCGGCTCTGACGGGCTCTGATGCTTTTCACATCACCCAAACCACGCCATGAGCCCCCCATTTAAGGGAGCCACCGCCATGAATGCCGCCGATACTGCGTTTGTTCTGATGTCCACCGCGCTGGTCTTGTTTATGACCCTGCCCGGCTTGGCAATGTTTTACGGCGGACTGGTGCGCGCGCGCAACGTGCTGTCGGTGTTTACCCATTGTTTTGCCATCGCAGCCTTGGCGTCTTTGGTGTGGTTGGCTGTTGGCTATAGCCTTGCTTTTACGCCGGGCACCTACTTGGGCGGGTTCGAACGCGCTTTCTTGCAGGGTGTTACAAGCGACAGTTTGCGCGGCACACTGCCCGAAACTGCCTTTTTCGTCTTTCAAATGACCTTTGCCATCATCACCCCCGCGCTGATCGTCGGGGCCTATGTTGAACGTGTGGGGTTTGGGTTTGTCCTGCTGTTTTCGGCGCTTTGGCTTTTGGTCGTCTATGTGCCTGTCACGCATTGGATCTGGGGGGGTGGGTTCTTGTCTGACGGCGGCATCTTTGGCGCTGTCGGCACGCGTGATTTTGCAGGTGGCATTGTGGTGCATGAAACGGCCGGAATTGCCGCATTGATGCTGGCGATCGCCATCGGGCCGCGCAAACATCGCACAACTCCGCCCCATTCTCCGGGGATGGTGATGATGGGGGCGGGAATGCTTTGGGTGGGCTGGTTTGGGTTTAACGGCGGTTCTGCCTTGGCTGCGAATGGTCAGGCTGCCATGGCGATCACAGTCACACATATTTCTGCCGCCTCTGCCGCTTTGACATGGGCGCTTTACGAAAAGATCAAATTTGGCCGCGTTTCCACGGTTGGCTTGGTGACAGGCACTGTTGCAGGCTTGGCTGCGATCACCCCTGCTGCTGGCTATGTGGGCCCCATCGCGGCAGTGGTTATTGGCGCCGTAGCAGGTGTTTTGTGCCAAGAAGCGGTGGTTTTGGTGAAAACGCGCTTGGGCATCGACGATACGCTGGATGTTTTTGGTGTGCACGGCATTGCGGGAATTTTCGGGACGCTGATGGTGGCCGTGTTTGGCGGCGGCACTTGGGTCGCCCAGCTGGGCGGACTTGCGGTGGTTGGCCTTTGGACGCTTGCCGCCACTTGGGCTGTGATCAAAATCTGTGCCCGTATCACCGTGCTGCGCGTTGATCCCGAAACCGAGGCGAACGGGCTAGACCTGACGGCCCACGGCGAACGTGCCTACGAGATGAACTCTTAACCCTTACGCATACAGCGCCATGGCCCGCGCCTCAAAGGCGCGCACAACACGGGTCATGGCTTCGCCAAATACCAAACCAATGACACCACCCAAAATCGGATTGCGAAATTCGAAATCCACGTCAAACGTCACTTTGCATGAACTTGGCCCCTGATCGCCGGGCGCAAAGTGCCAGACCGACCTTAGATCGCGCAGCGGCCCGTCAAGATATTGCGTCAAGATCTGGCCCTGCATGGGCAGCAAAGTCACCCGAGAACCGAATCTTTCGCGAAACAGTTTGAACGAAATCACCAAATCCGCTTCCATCACTTCGGCCAAAGGATCCTCATGGCCCGCAAGCGGTTGACGTGACCGGATCCTTGCTGCCGCCGTCCAGGGCAGAAATTCTGGATAGCGCGCGACATCTGCCACCAAATCAAACATCTGTTGCGGGCTGTGGGGCAGAAGCTTTTCTTCGTGATGCGTCGTCATACTGCCCTTTCCACAAGCCACGGGGCGCTTTCGCTCTTGCCACGGACCCTGCCCTGCATTTGAGTGGGTTAACGATTAAAATCAAGAGGGGCCCATGGGCGAACGTCCTTATGTGATCGACCAGATGATCTCTGCCAAATCCATTGCCGCACGGGTGGAAGAGTTGGCCGCCGACATCACCGAGTATTTCAAAGGCACCGATAAATTGGTCGTGGTGGGCCTGCTGCGGGGATCGTTTGTCTTTATCGCAGACCTTGTGCGCGAATTGGGCCTGCCGGTCGAAGTCGATTTTCTGGAAGCCTCGTCTTACGGCGATTCGATGCGTTCTAGCCGCGAGGTGCGGATTTTAAAGGATATTCGCGGCGAAATTGCCGGCCGCGATGTGCTGGTCGTGGAAGATATCGTCGACACAGGCTTTACATTGCACCATGTGCGCAAAGTTCTAGAAGCGCGCGAACCGCGGCGCTTATGTGTCTGTGCGCTGCTGGACAAACCCTCGCGCCGCGAGGTTGATGTGAAGGCCACTTGGACGGGATTTGAAATTCCCGATGAATTTGTGGTGGGCTACGGCATTGATTATGCGCAGCGCAACCGCAACCTGCCCTATATCGGAAAGGTTCGTTTTACCGAATAAGGCCCGCAAAAACAGGAGACTGCCTTGCCCCGTCTGCTGCGCACCTTAGCTCTACTTGGCCTGATAACGGCAACACTTGGTTGGTATGCCACCAAGCCCGCCTTGCGCGAGACGGCGTCTTTGATGACATTGACGGGCAACAGGGCCAACGGCGAGGTGATCTTTTGGGCCTCGGGTTGCGCGTCTTGTCATATGGCCCCGGGCGCTAAGGGGGCTGATCAGCTGGTTTTGGCGGGGGGAATCGCCCTGCCAACGCAATTTGGCACATTTTATGCCCCCAATATCTCTGCTGATCGCGAAGAAGGGATTGGCGGGTGGTCGATCGCAACATTTGCCCATGCGCTGCAAGATGGTGTGACCCCTGAGGGCGAACACGAATACCCCGCCATGCCCTATGCCGCCTATGCCAAGATGGAACCGCAGGATCTGGTCGATCTGAAAGCCTTCATCGACTCCCTGCCCGCCTCGTCCATACCGAACAAAGACCACGAGCTTTCCTTTCCCTTCAACATCCGGCGTAGCTTGGGGGTTTGGAAATTGTTTGCGGGCGATACCGATTATGTTGTGACAGGCGATTTGACCCCCGAAGTCACCCGTGGCCGCTATATCGCCGAAGCCTTGGCCCATTGCGGCGAATGCCACACGCCGCGCAATGAATTGGGCGGGCTGAAACGGTCCAGCTGGTTGGCGGGATCCGTGATCGACGATGGCCGCACCAAAGTGCCCAACATCACCTCGGCCAAGCTAGATTGGTCAGATGCAGACATCTTCACCTACCTTACCACCGGAGCGACCCCAGAGTTCGACTTTGCCGGCGGGGCTATGGCGCATGTGGTGGACAACATGAGCCACCTGCCCGAAAGCGATGTGAAGGCGATTGTGGCCTATCTGAAAGCTGTCCGCCCTGTGCCGTGAAACCGCACCACGTGCCCGTTCAAGAATGACACGCCTAGGCCATTCTTATTTATGTGGCTGCAGTTGTTCGTGCGGCTAGCAACGCCGCACGGCCGCCAAGGCGGTTAAGATGTCACAGGTTGAAGGGGGGCAGAGTTAAGCCTGCCCCAGTTTTTCCAAGCGATTGGCCCGCAGGCGGGCGAAATCGTCGCCCGCGTGATAGCTGGAACGGGTCAAAGGCGTGGCTGACACCATGCTAAACCCCTTGCCCCAAGCCGCGGTTTCATAAGATTTGAACTCGTCCGGTGTCACAAAACGGTCAATGCGGTGGTGCTTGGGGGTGGGTTGCAGATATTGCCCCACCGTCAGAAAATCGACATCGGCGGCGCGCATGTCATCCATCACTTGCAAAACAGCCTGCCGATCTTCGCCCAACCCCACCATGATGCCCGATTTGGTGAACAGGGTCGGGTCAAGCTCTTTGACCTTTTGCAACAGGCGCAGGCTGTGGAAATAGCGCGCGCCGGGGCGGACCTCGGGGTAGAGGCCGGGCACGGTTTCTAGGTTGTGGTTGAACACATCGGGGCGCGCGGCTACCACCGTTTCAAGGGCAGAGGGCGGGCATTTAAGAAAATCGGGGGTCAAAACCTCGATCGTCGTGTCGGGGGATCGGTGACGGATGGCGCGGATGGTCATGGCAAAGTGCTCTGCCCCGCCATCTTCCAGATCGTCGCGGTCAACCGAGGTGACAACAACGTGTTTCAGCCCCAGTTCAGCCACAGCATGGGCCACTCGGCCCGGTTCAAAACTGTCCAGCGCCTTGGGTTTTCCCGTGGCGATGTTGCAAAACGAACACCCACGGGTGCAAATCTCGCCCATGATCATCATCGTGGCGTGGCCTTGGCTCCAGCACTCGCCCACGTTGGGGCAGCCGGCTTCTTCGCAGACGGTCACCAATTTCTTATCGCGCAAAATGTCGCGGGTTTGTTTGTAGCCTTCGGATGTGGGGGCTTTCACCCGGATCCAATCCGGCTTTTTGGGTTGAGGATTGTCTGCGCGATGCGCCTTTTCGGGGTGGCGTTCTTCGGGCAGCGTCAGATCGCGGGACATCACACTCTCCATACCAGACGATGCAGCCATAGCCTTTGCAGCGGTTAAAGAAAAGTTGTTGTGAAAGGGAAGTCAAACCACCATCACAAAACCACGGGTCAGACGGGGCTTGCAGCGCAGATTGTGCAATTATTTGCCCCTTAAACTCTGGATTGGGCTTTGATAGAGCCTATCTTACCAGAACGCGCAGATTGCTGCTTTGGCAGGCCCTTTGGTTCATGCTTTGGCGGCAAGCTTGCTGTGCGAGATAAGTGAAGATTTGCAAGGATTCGGAGAGCGTTATGACCACCAACACCACCAACTCGGGCAAATGTCCCGTCATGCACGGCGCTGGCAGCCAAACCACCTTTGCCGCCCGTTCCAACAAAGACTGGTGGCCGAACCAGTTGAACCTGAAAATCCTGCACCAGCATGCGCCTCAATCCAACCCGTTGGGCGCGGATTTTTCCTATGCAAAGGCCTTCCGCAAGCTGGACCTGGCGGCCTTGAAGGCTGACCTTGCAGCGTTGATGACCGATAGCCAAGATTGGTGGCCGGCTGATTGGGGCCATTACGGCCCGCTGTTCATTCGCATGGCGTGGCATTCGGCCGGAACTTACCGCACCGGCGACGGGCGCGGGGGGGCCGGAACTGGCACGCAGCGGTTTGCGCCGCTGAACTCTTGGCCAGATAACGTGAACCTTGATAAGGCGCGCCGCCTGCTGTGGCCGATCAAGCAAAAATACGGCAATGCAATTTCTTGGGCCGATTTGATGATCTTGGCGGGCAATTGCGCGCTGAACTCGATGGGCCTAAAGCCCTTTGGCTTTGGCGGTGGCCGCGCCGATGTGTGGGAACCAGAGGAAGATATCTATTGGGGCAACGAAGACACATGGCTGGGCGACAAACGCTATGAGGGCGACCGCCAGTTGGAAAACCCGCTGGCCGCTGTGCAAATGGGGCTGATCTACGTGAACCCCGAAGGCCCGAACGGCGTGGCCGATCCGGTGGCATCTGGCCGCGACATTCGCGAAACCTTTGCACGCATGGCGATGAATGATGAAGAAACCGTAGCCTTGGTGGCGGGCGGGCATACCTTTGGCAAGGCACACGGCGCGGGCGACCCCGCCCTTGTGGGGCGTGAACCCGAAGCTGCGGGCCTTGAAGAGCAAGGTTTGGGTTGGAAGAATGCCTTTGGCACCGGCGTGGGTGCCCATGCCACGGGGTCGGGGATCGAAGGGGCTTGGAAGCCCAATCCCACCACTTGGGACATGGGGTATTTCAAGGTCTTGTTCAAATATGACTGGACCTTGGGCAAAAGCCCCGCGGGGGCGCAGCAATGGCACCCTGTGAACTGTGCGCCCGAAGACCGCGTGGTGGATGCCCATGATCCCAGCGTCACCCATCTGCCGATGATGACCACGGCGGATATGGCGATGAAAATGGATCCGATCTATGGCCCGATCTCGCGCCGCTTCCATGACGATCCGGCGGCTTTTGCCGATGCGTTTGCGCGCGCATGGTTCAAACTGACGCACCGCGATATGGGGCCGAAGGTGTTGTATTTGGGTTCTGACGTTCCAGCCGAGGATTTGATTTGGCAAGATCCCATTCCGGCACATGAAGGGGCTTTGATCTCGGCGGCTGATGTGACGGCCCTTAAGGCTGCGATCTTGGCAACGGGGTTAAGCGTATCCGAGTTGGTCGGCGCGGCTTGGGCCTCGGCCTCGTCGTTCCGTGGGTCAGATAAGCGCGGTGGTGCCAATGGTGGGCGGGTGCGGTTGGCCCCGCAAAAAGACTGGGCTGTCAATCAACCTGCGCAATTGGCGCGCGTGCTGAAAGCACTTGAAGGTGTTCAGGCTGCGTTCAAAGCGCAGACCGGGGCCAAAAGCGTGTCAATGGCTGACCTGATCGTGCTGGGTGGGGTTGCGGCGATTGAGCAGGCCTCGGGCTTGCCCGTGCCCTTCACCCCCGGCCGCACCGATGCGTCCCAAGCGCAGACAGATGTCGACTCCTTTGCCGTTCTGGAACCTGCGGCCGATGGTTTCCGCAACTATCTGCGGGCGAAATACACCGTCTCGGCCGAAGAGTTGCTGGTCGATAAGGCCCAGCTTTTGACGTTGACCGCGCCAGAGATGACGGTTCTGGTTGGCGGTTTGCGCGTTCTGGGGGCGAATGTTGATGGCGCCAAGCATGGGGTTTTCACCGCCAAACCCGGAGTTCTAAGCAACGACTTCTTCGTCAACTTGCTGGACATGGGCACCGAATGGAAAGCCACATCCGAGACCCAAGATCACTTTGAAGGCCGTGATCGCAAGTCGGGCCAAGTCAAATGGACAGGTACGCGGGTGGATCTGGTCTTTGGGTCAAACTCGCAACTGCGCGCCTTGGCAGAGGTTTACGCCCAAGACGACGCCAAGCCCCGTTTCGCGCAAGACTTTATTGCCGCTTGGACCAAGGTGATGAACCTTGACCGCTTTGATCTGGCCTAATCGCTGATACATCACGATCAAAGGGGGGCCAGCGTGCCCCCCTTTGTTTTGCCCCTGCCCTAGCCGATGCGCGGGCCTGCTTTGCCATAGGTTTGGTCATAATGCCTTGCCAATCGCTGCAAAGCGATGCGCAGCACGATTTTGCCAGACCGCGCAGCCCAGCCCATGCGTTGTTCGGCAGCCTCGATCCCTTCTAAAAAACAGCACACCCGCAGCGCCACGTCGCCTAGCCCCGGCCCCAGATCGCGCAGGGCTGCAGCCACGCGATCACGCGCCGCACGCGGGCCTTCGGCCATGCCCGCATCGCCGCGAAACCCGCCACGGTCGCCAGAGGTTAGAAACCGATCCCAATTCTGCGCCACACGCGGGCCCATTTGCGCCAATTCGAAATCTTCACGCAATCGGTCGGCGGCGCTGACCAGATCGGGAGTTAGAAAGGCCTGCCCGTCTTTGTCTTTGCGCCGCCCCAAAACCGCCACGGGGTTTTCGGCCAGATTATAGCGCAAGCGCCGCGGGCCTTCGGGGGTGGGGATGTCTTTTTCATCCCAGTCGCGGTGCTGGTTGGCAAAGGGCATTGCGGCTTCGGCCAAGCCTGCGGGGGCATCCTCGACAAAGCGTTTAAGCGCCATGCGCCCGACGTTTGACAGCTCATACGTCGCGACCCGCCCAGATTTGCGCAAAGATATCCAGTCTTTCACCACAAAAGCTTGGGCAAATTTGCGTTCCACCACGCCGGTGCGCGCGGTGCGCCCGTCGGGAAATTCGCGCATCACCACGGCGCGTTCCAGATCGGGGGCAATGGCCAAAACCGCCCCCGGTTCGGCCAATCGTCGCAACACGCGCCGGCCTTCATGCAGGATGGCGGCTTCGTCAATGGGCGGGGATGGGGCGCGCAGGGCAGCGGACATGGCTTCCTCCATAGGGGGTTGGGCTAGGTGATCTAAGGCTTCATCCAGCAAAGGATCATCGCGGCGGGTTTCATACCGGCGCACCAGCCGTAGGATGGTTGACGCATGCAGCCCATCCCGCCGCGCCAAAGCCCGCAACGACAGGCCACTGGCCGTGTGATCCAGATACAGGCGCACCGCATCCGGTAACCAATCGGGCAGGGTCAAGGGCAGGCTCAGGTTGGAACGCATGGCAGGGTCCGACTGCGGGCCCAAGGGCTGCAGATTTGAAAAGGGATTTTGGTCAAATCTGACGGGCATTGCTTACCGAAAGGTTAAAATGAACTGTATTTTCTGATTATTGTCGCGAAATCTTAAACAAAGTGGAAAGGAACGCGCGGTCAAAATCTGCAATCCGCAACACCCATGTCGCGCGGGGCAAGATGGCATTCCAACGCTTTTACACCGGAGTTGCCACCATGACCGATTTTCGCGCCCTGTTATCCGAACTGCGCCGCCCGCAAATGCTGATCCGTGCCGCGCGTTGCGGTCTTTGTGACTATCGGCGCGACCGCGACCTGCGGCGTTTGTTGCAGGGGCAGACGGCCACGCCCAGCCAAGCCGTGCCAAGATTGTTGAGTGAAGAGCAACAGATCGAAGCCACCCGCACCGCCGGCGACGCCGCCTATTCCATCGCCCGCCACATCGAGGTGCTGATCGCCCTGATGGCCGAAGTGCGCCTGTTGCCGCGCACAGGGATGCAGGCATAACAAAAAAGGCCCGCGCCGATTGTACGGCGCGGGCCTTTGATAATCAGAGCCGTCTTAGACAAACATATCCGGCATGGCCGCCTTGCGGGTGACGACATAGGCGTCAAGCTCTTCTTGCTTGCCCTCGTCCAGCGCGGGTTGAACGTAATCGCCCAGCATCTTTTTGACGCGCTCTGCCGCCAAAGTCTGCGTATCGCGCGAGCCCTCTTCGGCCCAAGTCTCGAAAGGTTTGTAATCGAATAGGTCCGAACGCCAGAAGGCAGTTTTGAAATTCGACTGCGTGTGTTCGCAGCCCAAGAAGTGACCGCCCGGGCCCACTTCGCGCAAAGCGTCCATCGCTTGGCCGTTGGTATCCATATGGATGCCCTGCGCCAGATGGTGCAGCGTGCCCAACTGGTCGGCGTCCATCACGAATTTCTCGTAGGACGAGACCAAGCCGCCCTCCAGCCAACCGCAGGCGTGCAGCATAAAGTTCACACCGGCCAAAAGCCCCATGTTCAAGCTGTTGGCCGACTCGTAAGCCGCCTGCGCATCGGGCAGTTTTGACCCGCAAAACGCCCCCGCCGAACGATAGGGCAGCCCCAAGCGCCGTACCAATTGACCTGTGCCATAGGTGATATGGGCAGCCTCAGGTGTGCCAAAGGTCGGCGCGCCAGAGTTCATGTCGATCGAGGTCACAAATGCCCCCGCAATCACCGGTGCTCCGGCGCGCACCAGTTGGGAATAAGACACGCCCGCCAAAACCTCGGCCAGAACCTGCGTCAGGGTGCCTGCCACAGTCACCGGGGCCATAGCGCCGCCGACGATAAAGGGCGACACGATAGCGGCTTGGTTGGCTTGGGCGTAAACTTCCAAAGCGCCCATCATGATGCCGTCAAAGGTCATCGGCGAGTTGATGTTGATCAGGCTGGTCATAACCGTGTTTTGGTCAACAAAGGCGTCGCCAAACAAGATCTTGGCCATAGCCACCGAATCGGCCGCGCGTTCCGGGGCTGTCACTGACCCCATAAAGGGCTTGTCCGACAGCGTCATATGGGCATGCAGCATATCCAGATGGCGCTTGTTCACCGCGATGTCGGTCGGCTCGCAGACCGTACCGCCCGAATGGTGCAGCCATTTCGACATATAGCCAAGCTTCACGAAATTGCGAAAATCCTCGATCGTGGCATAGCGCCGCCCGCCATCGGCATCGCGCACAAAGGGCGGGCCGTAAACCGGGGCCAGCACCAGATTGCGCCCGCCAATTTCGACGTTGCGCAGCGGGTTGCGGGCGTGCTGGGTGAAGCTGCTGGGCGCGGTTGAACAAAGCTTGCGCGCCAGACCCCGCGGAATATGCACCCGCTCGCCCTTCACATCGGCACCAGCATCGCGCCAGCGCTGCAAGGCGGCGGGGTTTTCGACGAAATTCACGCCAATCTCTTCCAGAACGGTTTCGGCGTTCCATTCGATGATCTGCAGCGCTTCTTCGTTCAGGATCTCGAAATTGGGGATGTTGCGCTCAATGAACTTGGCGGTTTCAAAGGACACCGCTGTCCGTTCGGCGCGCCGTGTGGCCCCGCCACCGCCCCGCACCCTGCGCCCTGCACCTGTATCGTTCATGATCCATCTCCGAAAGGTTTGGCCCTATATGGCGGGAATGCCGGGGCAAAGGGCCCATGTTTGCGCCGCTTACGCTCCAAAACCGACATGGAGGAAGATCGGAAACGACCTGTTTTGCGGTAGAGCTTTGCGAAAAGCACGCCGCCCCTTGCAAGGTTGGCCCCCAAAAGCTAATCGGGCGCATGACCCAAGTGCATGACAAACTTTTGATCATCGACTTTGGCTCTCAGGTGACGCAGTTGATTGCGCGGCGCTTGCGAGAGTTGAATGTTTATTGCGAAATCCACCCGTTCAATAAGATTGACGGGGCGTTTTTGGCCAACTTTGCGCCCAAAGCGGTGATTTTGTCAGGCGGGCCGGCCTCAGTTTACACCGAAGGTGCGCCGATGCCACCGGCGGGGCTGTTTGACTTGGGCGTGCCGATCTTGGGCATTTGCTATGGCCAACAGGTGATGATGCATGTGCTGGGCGGCCATGTCGAAGGCGGACACGGCACTGCGGAATTTGGGCGCGCCTATGTGACGCCCGCCGCTGACAGGCTTGATCTGCTGGACGGCTGGTTTACCCAAGGCGACGAGCAAGTCTGGATGAGCCACGGCGACCATGTCAGCCGCATCGCACCCGGGTTTAAGGTCTACGGCACCTCACCCAACGCGCCTTTTGCCATCACGGCAGATTTAAATCGCCGCTTTTTCGCCGTGCAATTTCACCCCGAAGTGCACCACACCCCCAAAGGCGCCCAGCTTTATGCCAATTTTGTAAAACTTGCGGGCTTTAAGGGCGACTGGACGATGGGGGCCTACCGCGCTGAAGCCATCGCGAAAATTCGCGCACAGGTGGGCGATGCCAAGGTGATTTGCGGGCTGTCCGGCGGGGTTGATTCGTCAGTTGCTGCCGTACTGATTCACGAGGCGATCGGGGCGCAGCTGACTTGCGTGTTCGTCGACCACGGCTTGCTGCGGTTGGGCGAGGCCGAGCAGGTCGTCGCCATGTTCCGCGACACCTACAACATTCCGCTCATCCATGCCGACGAAAGCGCGCTGTTTTTGGGCGCTTTGGAGGGCGTGTCTAACCCAGAGGTCAAACGCAAAACCATTGGCCGGCTGTTTATTGACGTGTTCCAAAAGCACGCCCATGCTGTGGGCGGGGCGAAGTTTTTGGCACAGGGCACGCTTTATCCCGATGTGATCGAATCGGTGTCGTTCAGCGGCGGTCCTTCGGTGACGATCAAATCGCACCATAATGTCGGTGGTTTGCCCGAAAAAATGGGGCTAAAGCTGGTCGAACCCTTGCGCGAACTGTTCAAAGACGAGGTCCGCGCCTTGGGCCGCGAATTGGGTCTGCCTGCGTCGTTCATCGGCCGACACCCCTTCCCCGGCCCCGGCCTTGCCATCCGCTGCCCCGGAGAGATCACAACCGAAAAGCTTGACATTCTGCGCCGCGCCGATGCCGTATACAACGACCAAATCCGCAAACATGGGCTGTATGATGAGATTTGGCAGGCCTTTGCCGCGATTTTGCCGATGAAAACAGTGGGCGTGATGGGCGACGGGCGCACCTATGACTTTGCGCTGGCGCTGCGGGCTGTTACCTCGGTTGATGGGATGACGGCGGATTACTACCCTTTCACCCATGACTTTTTGTCAGAAACCGCGACGCGGATCATCAACGAGGTCAAGGGCATCAACCGGGTGTTTTACGATTGCACATCAAAGCCGCCGGGGACGATTGAACTGGAGTGAAGTCTTAAAATTGCTTAACATTTGAAGTACAGAAATTTCACCTAAGTTTGGAGCGTTCAAATTCACCTTGGATTTTCTAGATTTTTTACCCTTTGATACATATTAGATAATTTTGAAATGTTGTATAGGAACGCCGATGCCCCACTTTTCGCCGAAATGGAAAATTAGCTATACGTCCGTGCCGAAGAATGCCTGCACATCAATTAAAAATATGTTTTATTATATGGAAAACAAAGAGAATTTTGTGAATTCAGTGAGAAATGGTTCGGTTTTTCACATACACAACTTTTACGGGTGCCGAGCATTTAACCCAAATGAACCGCTCAATGCGCAGTCCTACTGGAAATTCGCCGTTGTGCGCGACCCTTTGCAACGGTTGGTTTCTTGCTATCGCAATCGTGTCCTGCACCATCATGAACTTGATGAGAAGTTCATTGCTGCAAATTTTGTGAAAGAAGGCGCGCTTCCAAAACCGTCTCTTGAGGTATTTGTCGAACGGTTGGAACTTTATTGCAGAGCTTCTGTCAGCATAGCGCATCATACCAAACCCCATGTGTTTTTTCTGGGGTCTGATCCGCACCGTTATGACCGTTTGTTTTCAATGGGAGAATTGCCTTTGCTCGTCACTGAATTACAAGAAAGAACGGAATTGGATTTGCACTTGAAGTTGGAGCAAAATCTTGGCCCCAAGATGAGCGTGGCCGATCTTAGCCCGAATGCCGCTGACAAATTGCGCGCATTGTATAGGAAGGATTATGATATTTTCGATTTCCGATGACTGCTGAAAATTAAACGGTTCGAGTCGTTCCTTACAATATCTCGACCGTGTGGCGTTAATGCTTTATTCGTGAGCGTCAAAGTTGCCATCCACTCAACTGGATGAGTTAATCTTAGTTGAGTGATGACCTTGGACCATCAGCTAACTTAAGAACGCTGGCTTCTAAGACAGCCAAGCTTATCCAGCCTCCGTTTGCGATTTTTCTTGCAAAAAATCACTCTCCGCGCACCGCCGCCTCAATCGCGGCTATGTCGATCTTTTGCATCTCCATCATGGCCGCAAAGGCGCGTTCGGTCGCAGGACCGCCCAACGATAATGCCGCAGACAGCGCCTTGGGTATAATCTGCCATGATAGGCCCCAAGCATCTTTGCACCAACCGCATGCGCTGGGGCTGCCACCAGAAGCCAAAATGGCGTTCCAGATCCGGTCGGTTTCGGCCTGATCCTTGGTTTCGATCTGGAAGGAAAACGCCTCGCTGTGGGCAAAGCGTGGGCCGCCGTTCACGCCGGTGCAGAGCAGGCCGCAGATCGTAAAGTGCACCAGCAGCACTTGGCCTTTTTGGCCGTCGGGAAAATCACCAGGGGCGTGGGTTATGCCTGTCACGCGGCTATCAGGAAAGGTTGCGGCATAAAATTGTGCGGCAGCTTCGGCCTCTTTGTCATACCACAGGCACAGGGTCGCTTTTGACATGGCATCCTCAGTTAAACGATCAAGCGCCTTTGGGTATGGCCAGCGGTGTCATGGGTCAACCCGCAAGTGCCTTGACGGGGCCGCCCATCTTGGGCGTGATAAGGCGGTGGAGGTTCATATGCACGCAGTTCGACTATATGGCACGGGCGATCTGCGCCTGACACCGGGCGACACTCCAGAGCCGGGCCCGGGGGAAATTGTGATCCGTATCGAGGCTGCAGGCATCTGCGGCACCGACAGGCATCTGTTCAAGGGGGAATTCCCAAGTGCCCCGCCCGTGACACTTGGCCACGAATTCAGTGGCATCATCACGGCGATTGGCAAGGGGGTTGACCTGCCCTTGGGTGGGCGGGTTGCTTGTGATCCAAATTGCCCCTGCGGTGCTTGTGGGTTTTGCCGCGCTGGAAAACCCAACCTGTGTCCGCAAAACCGTGCCATTGGCATTCATGTTGACGGCGGATTTGCGACCTATGCCAAGTTTCCGGCCAACCGCGCACATGGTTTGCCCGCCAGTCTAAACCCCCTTTTTGGCGCCTTTTGCGAACCCTTGGCCTGCACGTTGCACGGGCTTGATCTGGGTGCCCCCCGTCCGGGTGAACGCGTGGTTGTGTTGGGTGGCGGCGTAATCGGTTTGTTGGCCGTGCAGTTGGCCAAACTTGCTGGGGCCGAGGTGATGCTGGTCACCCGCCAAGCCGCCAAAAGGCGACTTGCCGAAGAACTTGGCGCGGACTTTACGGCCGAAACGCTGGACGCCGCCCACACCCTATGGCCGAACGGCGGCAGCCTTGTGCTGGAATGTGCGGGCGTGCCTGAAACTGTAGGTTATTCCCCCATTCTTTGCACACCGGGCGGTCGGGTGGTGATTTTGGGCGTTCTGCCGCAGGGAACAAAAGTGGCCATCGAACCCTTCGACCTGCTTTTTCGTGAAATCAGCCTGATCTATTCCTTCTTGAACCCGTTCACACAAGGGCGCGCCGCAAACCTGATCGCGCGTGGCATAATCCAAGTCGCCCCGCTGATTTCGCGCCAACTTACCCTCAATGAGGCCGTCCAAGCCATATCACAGCCGCCTTTGCCAAAGGATGTCAAAGTACTAATCCTGCCTTAAGACTTTCCCACTTACCCAAACATCCCCCAAGGTCAAAAGAGGGCGTGGCGCATCACTTCCCTCTTGCGCGCAGGGCAGGCCAACGCCATGGTCCGCGCGCAATGGCTTGGTGATTTATGTCTAACACGCCCCTCCTTTTCCTGTCCCGCCACAAGGATTATCGGCGCTATTTTCTGGGCATGATCCCGATCCAATTTGGCACCCAGATCGAAGCAATCACCTTGGCTTGGCAAGTCTATCACATCGCCCGCCAAACCCGTTCGATCGAGGAAAGCGCCTTTATGGTCGGCATGGTGGGCTTGTGCCAATTCCTGCCCATGTTCGTGCTGACGCTTTTTGCGGGCAATGCCGCAGACCGCTATAATCGCAAGGCCATTGTGATCTGGGCCTTGCTGGCCGAGGCTTTGGGCGTGGTGGCATTGACCGCCCTGTCGTTGCAACCTGATCCGGGCCTGATGCCGATCTTTGTGATTGCAGGCCTTTTTGGGGCGGCGCGGGCGTTTTTGTCGCCTGCCGCCTCGGCGCTTGTGCCCATGCTGGTGACGCGTGACGATATGCCTGTTGCGATTTCCTTTTCGACGACGATCTGGATGACCAGTGTGATCGTGGGCCCCTTTATCGGCGGCCTGTTGATTGCGGGGTCCATCCCCTTGGCTTACGGGGTTGCCGCATTGACCTACGGGATCGGCATCATCCTGATCCTGTCTATCCGCGCCAACACCACGCCCGAACGTCAAACGGGGCATCCCATCACCCTTATCATCGAAGGTTTGGCCTATGTGTGGCAAAACAAGGTGGTTTTTGGGGCCATTTCCTTAGACCTGTTCGCTGTGCTTTTGGGCGGGGCCACGGCCCTTCTGCCCGCTTTTGCCACCGATATCTTGCACGTCGGCCCCATGGGCAACGCCCTTTTGCGCATGGGGCCCGCGGTGGGCGGTTTGGCCATGTCGACCTATCTGACCTTCCGCCCGATCAAACGCAAAGCCGGGGTCAAGATGTTCCTTGGCGTTGCAGCCTTTGGCCTATCGACCGTAGTCTTTGCCTATTCGCGCTCGCTGCCGCTGTCTTTGCTGGCTTTGGCGGTGTTGGGGGCGGGCGATATGATTTCTGTCAACGTTCGCCATACGCTTATCCAGATTGTCACACCTGACCATATGCGCGGGCGGGTTTCGGCTGTGTCGGGTCTGTTCATTTCGGGATCTAACGAATTGGGAGAGTTCGAAAGCGGCGTCTTGTCGCGCTTTGTTGGCCCGGTGATGGCTGCGGCCTTCGGCGGCATTGGCACGATCATTGTGACGGGCGTTTGGGCTTGGATATTCCCAGCCTTGCGCCGCGCCGACAAGCTTGATGGCACACCCCATGGCTGACGCCCGCCTGTCCAAGGCTGCGGCGTGGATGATGGGATCGGTTGTCTCTTTCTCGCTGATCGCGATTGCGGCACGCAATGTTGAAACCGTGCATGACAGTTTCGAGGTTCTAACCCTGCGATCTGCTGTCGGGTTTTGTTTGGTGGTGATCGTGGGCCTGATGACAGGCCGCCTGCACGAGGTGTCAGCCCAACGCCTTTCTGGTCATGCCTTGCGCAATATCGTGCATTTTGCGGGGCAGAACCTGTGGTTCATTGCCATCACCCTTTTGCCTTTGGCGCAGGTTTTTGCGATAGAATTCACCTCGCCGCTTTGGGTGATCTTGCTGTCTCCGATTTTTTTGGGCGAAAGGCTAACAGGCTTGCGGCTTGGCGCTGCAGCTTTAGGATTTGCAGGAATTTTGATTGTGGCCCATCCGGGCGCGCAAAGTTTGAATTTGGGCGTGCTAGCGGCGGCAGGGGCGGCGGTGGCCTTTGCTGCGGTGTCGATTATGACCAAACGGCGTACGCGCGGGGTAAGCGTGATTGGCATTCTATTCTGACTGACCCTGATGCAGTTTTTCTTCGGCTTGATCGGCGCAGGGCTAGATGGGCACATCACCTGGCCCACCAGCCAAACCCTGCCATGGCTGATCTTGATTGGGATCTGCGGTGTGGCCGCACATCTTAGCCTGACCTCTGCCTTGTCGCTGGCCCCTGCTGGCTTTGTTGCACCGATCGACTTTCTGCGCTTGCCATTGATCGCGCTCATCGGGGCGCTGTTTTACGCAGAACCTTTTGATCCCTTTGTGCTGTTGGGCGGCGCTGTCATCTTTGCAGGCATCTTGTTGAACATTCGCGCACAAGGGGCACTGCCCGCCCCCTAAAGCGCAGGTTTCAGGTGGTAAACCCCTATACCCCGCGAAACAGTGGCGCAAACAGCAAAAAGGCCCCAAACATGCCCACGCCTATCCCGCAACGCCACCTGAGCCTGAAAGGGTGGAGCTTGCTTTTGATGCTTGCCCTGATTTGGGGTGGGTCTTTTACGGCCAATCATGCGGCTTTGGCCCAAATGCCTGTGGCGACGGTGGTGGCGTTTCGCGTCGCGGGGGCGGCGCTGGTTTTGTGGGCCTATACTGGCTTGGCGCGTTTGCCTGTGCCTAAAACCTGGGCCTTTGCCCGCAGCGCCGTGATTTTGGGCGTGTTTAACAATGTTGTTCCCTTTAGCCTGATCGTGTGGGGACAGACCCATATTGCTTCGGGACTTGCGGGTATCTTGAATGCCTCGACCGCCCTGTTTTCAGTGCTGGTTGCAGCGGCGTTTTTTCCAGACGAACGCTTGGGCCCACGTCGGCTGTTGGGGGTGATCATGGGTTTGGCGGGTGTGGCCGTTGTGATCGGCCCAGATGCCTTGCAACATTTTGATCTGACTTCCTTGGGTCAACTGGCCATTTTGGGGGCGGGACTGTCTTATGCGGGGGCCGCAGCCTTTGGCCGTCAGGCCCTGCGCGGCATCAGGCCGGAGGTGGGGGCTGCCGCCATGCTTACGGCTTCCGCGTTGATCATGGTTCCCACGGCACTGGTGACGGGCGGGGTGCCCCCCCTGCCCCAAGGACAAACGCTGATCGCCCTTCTTTACCTTGCCCTGATCGCATCGGCCTTGGCGTACCGGCTATTTTACACCATCTTGCAAGAGGCAGGCGCTGGCAATCTGGGCCTAGTTACCTTGCTAATCACACCCTTTGCCATTCTGTTTGGGGCAGTTTTGTTTCACGAAACCTTACCATCACATGCTTTTGGCGGGCTGGCCCTGTTGATGTTTGGCTTGGTCGTGCTGGATGGGCGGCCCCTTGATTGGCTGACGGCGCGATTTTCTGCGTGAAAGGTGCAGAACTTCGCGTTAAACAAAAAGAAACCGGGTGCCATCACCAAGGCGCAAAAATTCCACGCGGGGCTGGGGAGGCAAATCCCCCGGCTTTGGCCATAGGACCGAATGTTTATGCTGTACAAATCCGCCCAAGATTATCGCCAGGCCGCCCATAAGCAGGTCATGCTGTTTGGCATGTCAGGCTTGGGCAAAACTTACTTGGCAAATATGATGCGCGGATCGGGGTGGTTTCACTACTCGGTCGATTACCGTATCGGCACACGTTACATGGGCGAATATATTGCTGATAATTTCAAACGCGAGGCGATGAAAATCCCTTTGCTGCGTGAATTGTTGATGACGGATTCGGTGTATATCGCCTCGAACATCACCTTTGAAAACCTAGCCCCTTTGTCGACCTATCTGGGCAAACCGGGTGATCCGGCCAAGGGTGGCTTGTCCTTGGGCGAATATCAGCGCCGTCAGGCCCAACATGCCAAAGCCGAGGTCGCAGCGATGCTGGACACCACGCGCTTTATTGACCGCGCGCAAGACATCTATGGCTATCCCCATTTCATCTGCGACACCTCTGGGTCGATCTGCGAAGTGGTGAATGGCGATGACCCCGATGATCCTGTGCTGCGCGAAATTGCCGATCATTTGCTGCTGGTTTGGATCAAAGGGTCTGATCAGCACCGCGATGAATTGTGCCGCCGCTTTGACCGCGCGCCAAAACCCATGTTTTACCGCCCCGCATTTCTGATGCAGGTCTGGCATGAATTTCTGGCGCAAGAAGGCTGCGGCCCCCATGAGGTTGACCCCGACGCCTTCTTGCGCTTTGGCTATTCCCGCCTGCTGGACAGTCGCCAACCGCGCTATGCGTCAATGGCGCGCTGGGGCATCACGGTCACGGCAGAAGACGTGGCCCATGTGAAATCTCCTGCCGACTTTGATGCGTTGATCGCGCACAGCCTTGATCAACGCGCCTTTGATCCCACCGCCGCCGTCTAACACCACCAAAGGTTCCCGATGCCCATCACCCTGCCCCAAACCTTGCCCGCCTTTGACGTTTTGCGTGCCGAAGGGGTTATGGTTATGTCGCCCGACCGGGCCGCGGCCCAAGACATCAGGCCGCTGCGGATTGGTCTTTTGAACCTGATGCCGAAAAAAATCCAAACCGAAACGCAATTCGCACGGCTGATCGGTGCCACACCCTTGCAAATCGACTTTCACCTGATCCGGATGAGCGAGCATCAAACCAAAAATACCGCCGCCGAACACATGGAAACATTCTACCGCCCCTTCACCGAGGTCGAGGCCAGTGGAGAGAAGTTTGACGGATTGATCATCACAGGCGCACCCATCGAACATTTGCCCTTTGAAGAGGTGACATATTGGCGCGAACTGATGCGCGTGATGGATTGGACACAGACCCATGTCCATTCAACCTTTGGTGTCTGCTGGGGGGCTATGGCGATGTTGTACCATTTCCATGGCATCCAAAAACATATGCTGCCCGCCAAGGCCTTTGGCTGCTTTACCCAGCAAAACATGGCCCCGACCTCGCCCTATTTGCGCGGATTTAGCGATGATCTGGTGATCCCTGTATCGCGTTGGACAGAAGAGCGCCAAGACGAGCTTGACGCTGCTGGCCTGCGCACCCTTTTGGGCAGCACACAGACTGGGCCCTGCTTGGTCGAAGACAGCCGCCACCGCGCGCTGTATATCTTTAACCATTTTGAATATGATAACGAAACACTCAAACAAGAATACGACCGCGATATCGCGAATGGCACGCCGATCAATGTGCCGGCCAATTATTACCCCGACGACGACCCCACCCAAAAGCCACGCAACCGCTGGCGCAGCCATGCCCATCTGCTTTACGGCAATTGGGTGAACGAACTTTATCAGACCACATGGTTTGATCTGGCCAAGATTGGCACATGACGCAAATGCCCTTACCCTTCGACGGCGCCATTTCCCACTATCTGAACACCCAAGCCCCCAAAGAGGTGCGCCGCGCGATCGAAGAGGCCGACAAGGACGAAATCCTGTCAAAAACCTACCCCTACCGCAGCGAGATGGCACGCTCAGACTACAAAACACACATGGCCGATCTGCAACTGCAAATGGTGCGGATGCATTATGACCTTAAAGCTAAAGGCAAAAGGTTGGTGGTGGTGTTTGAAGGGCGCGATGCGGCTGGCAAAGGCGGGGCGATCGAAGAGATGCGGGTAAACCTAAACCCGCGCGTTGCCAAGCTTATTGCCCTTGCCAAACCCACCGAACGCGAAGCCGCGCAATGGTATTTTCAGCGCTACATCGACCAGTTGCCCGCCAAGGGCGAAATCGCCCTTTATGACCGCAGCTGGTACAACCGCGCTATTGTGGAACCGGTCTTTGGCTTTTGCAGCGAAGCCGATCGCGCGAAGTTCTTTCGCCAACTGCCTGAATTTGAACGGATGATCACTGAAGAAGGGATTGTTTTGGTCAAGCTTTGGCTAGAAGTGGGCCGCGTCGAACAGTTAAAGCGGTTCTTGGATCGCGAAAAAGACCCGCTGAAACAATGGAAACTCAGCCAAATTGACATCGACGGACTGCCAAAGTGGAACGAGTATTCGATGGCCATTGCCCAAACGATGCAACAGTCTGATTTTCCATATGCGCCTTGGACCGTGATTTTATCAGACGATAAACTGCGTGCCCGAATTGCTGTCATGCAAACCGTGTTGCTGGCTGTGGCCTATGACGGCAAAGACAACAAAAAAATTGGCGCGATAGACGAAAAAATCTGCGGCGGCCCTAAGTTGTGCGGCCTTTAGTTCAAGGGGCGCAACGGGTGCAAGTGTGGGCTTCCCCCCCCTGCGCGCTTATTTCTGCCGAGATAAAAACTTAAGCTCAGCGGAATAGAACCAATGCCCCCGGGCTCCATCCAACGCGGGTGCGGGTGCCGATGTCAAGCACGGGTCGGCCAAAGACGTTGCGCATCGAAAGCCGCACTGGCGCCGAGGTGCCATCAAGCAGCACATCATAATAGGTCATATCGCCGTAGTAGACGACCTCTTCCACAGTGGCCATGGTTTCGCGGTCGCTGGGCTGTTGGCCGTCGAACAATAGGGTGGCGGTTTCAGGGCGAAAACCAATCGTGGCGCCGTTGGCACTGGGGGAACCTGTCACCTGCTTTTGGGCATCTAGCTGCAAGCGACCAAAACCTTGCACGTCAACCTCAACCAGACCAGCCGCTTCGGAAAGAATATTTGCACTCAGAAAATTCATCGTCCCGATAAAGTTTGCCACGGCGCGGGTTTTGGGCAGGCGGTACAGGCGTTCAGGGCTGTCAAGCTGGGCAATTTGCCCTTCAAACATAACGGCGATGCGGTCAGACATCACCAATGCCTCTTCTTGATCATGGGTGACCAAAATAAAGGTGATGCCAACCTGACGCTGCAGCCTGATCAACTCTACCTGCATGTTTTCGCGCAGTTTTTTGTCCAAAGCCGACAAAGGTTCATCCAGCAGCAGCACTTTCGGCTTCAAAATCAACGCCCGCGCCAAGGCAACACGCTGGCGCTGCCCGCCCGACAGCGCATTGGCCGCCCGGCCGCCGTAACCTGAAAGTCCAACCATCGCCAAGGCTTCATCCACCGCACGGGCCTTATCGGCGGCAGACCGAGGGTCTTTGCGCAGACCAAACCCCACATTCTGCGCCACGGTGAGATGGGGAAATATGGCGTAGCTTTGAAACACCATATTGGTTGGGCGCTGATTGGGCGGAACCGCAGCCACATCTTTGCCATCAATCAGCACCACGCCCGACGAGATGCCTTCAAACCCGGCAATGGTGCGCAAAAGCGTGGTCTTACCACAGCCAGAGGGGCCAAGCAGTGAAAAGAACTCTCCGGCTTGGATCGTCGCACTGATGCCGCGCAAGGCGTGATAATCGCCGTAATACTTTTGCACATCTTGAAATTCGATCATGGTGGGTTTGTCAGATGTCATAGGAAGCCTCCGCTATCTTTAACTCCGGTCCGTGCAAGACCGCGCCGGCGAAAAAACTCGGCCAAGGCCAAAAGGATGACAGATACCCCTACAAGGATCGTGCCCAAAGCCATGATATTGGGCACATTTTTAGGAGAACGCAGTTGCCCGTAGATAAAGGTCGACAACAAAGGTTCGCCCGACCCTAAGAAGTTCGCAACAATAAACTCATCCAAAGAGATCGTAAAACAGATCAACATAGCTGAGATTATTCCAGGCATCACCAAGGGCAGAATGATCAGGCGGAAGGTTGAAAAAGGCCCTTCGCCCAAATCATAAGCGGCCTCTTCCAAGGATTTATCCAAAGATTGGAAGGCAGAGGTTAGGATGGCCACCGCAAAAGGTGTACAGACCAAAACATGGCCCAAGATGATGGTGAACAACGACAACGGTATGCCAACCGACAACAACACCACCAGCAACGCCATGGCCATGATGATTTCCGGCAAGACCATTGGCAGCATGATCAAGCCCATCAAGGGGGCCGCTGCTTTGAACTGGTACCGCGTGTTGGCACGCGCGGCGAGTGTTCCAAAAATCGTCGATAACACGGCCGTGGCACCCGCCACCAACAGTGAATTCTTCAGCGCCTTTGCCAAAACCGCATCGTTCCAGACATTGTGAAACCACTGTGTTGTGAACCCCTGCAAGGGGAATGCCAAAGCTGTGGAATCGTTAAAAGCGAAGATCGGCAAAATCACAATCGGGCAATAAAGAAACAAAAGATAGCCGAGTGTGTAAATCCGCAGGACGGGAATTTTCATTTCTGTCCTTTCAAATATCGCCGGTTCAGCAGCAAAAAGACCACCGATACCAAGCCCACCACCAGCATAGCCGTCACAGCGATGGCTGATCCCAAAGTGCGGTTGTCAGCCTTAAGCATCTGCTTTTCGATCATATTGGCAATCATCGGGATCTTCCCGCCCCCAATCAGGTTTGGCGTGACATAATCACCGATGGTCGGGATAAAGACGATCAGAACCGCCGCAATCACGCCGGTCATCGACAAAGGCAATGTGACGCGCAAAAACGTGGCAAAACGCGTTTCGCCCAGATCTTGGCCGGCCTCTAGCAAGGACCGGTCAATTTTTTCAAGCGCAACATAAATCGGCAAAATGGCAAAAGGTGCATAGGCGTGGGCCAAAGTAATCACCATGGCTTGGATGGTGAAGCTCATCTGCAAAGGATCCGAGATAATGTGCAGCCCTTCCAAAGCCGAGTTGATCACCCCCGTTCGACTGATCATCACGTTCCACATAAACACGCGGATCACATAAGATGTCCAAAACGGAATGGTGATCATAAACAGCCAAAGCGGCTTTCTAGATGCCTCGACATTGAAGCTGACGAAATAGGCGACAGGATAGGCCAAAAGCACCGTTGCAGCCGTCACCAACATCGATACGATCAAAGATCGCGCCATTAAGGTGCGCACGATAGGATCGCTCCACGCCCCCAGATAACCTTCTGGGGCCATCGTCCCATCGGCCAATTGCGAGTGGCATTCGCCAATGTAGTTGCACAGCTGAAAGCGCGGGATGACCGTTAGGTAGCCGTCGGTCATCACCGAATAAACCAATGTCGCCGCCAAGGGCGCAGCAAGAAGCAAAATCGCAAACACCGCCGTCGGGCTGATCAGGGCCAACCCCGAGGCGGCCTGCGATCCCCAAAACCTTGGGCGATTTAACGGTTCAGACATCACGCACCCTGTGGGCCAAATATGTGGTCATCCCTAGAACAATCACCTTGAGGGCGACATGACAAGCCCCATGATAGGGCAAGTTCGCTAGCAACCCCCGCAAAAGCCGAAGATTTAGGCCGCAATAAATGAAAAAGCCCCGCATTGCTGCAGGGCTTTGATCGTTGCAGTTGAAAGCGCTTAACGCTTAGCTATTCGGAACCATTATAAGCATATGTTATTGCTTAGGTATTAAATTCCGCATAATTTCTGCTGTAAAACTGCTATTTCCCCTTTGCCTTGAACACCAGTTTTCGAAGCCCAAGAGCAGTGGAAATCTCAGCATCCAACTCACCAGCAAGCACTGCAATACGCACCTTGCCAAGCACTTCTGCCACCTCTTTTGTCGAAGCTAATTCGATGGCGTTCTTGCCTTCAGCCAGCTGCAAAACTTTTGCTCCGTAACGGATTGTGAGCAGCACCTTACCGCCCTCAGTTTCATCCCACCAGCGTTGTATCCGCACAGCCTTGCTCGTCAGTTCTTCCTGCCCTGCAGCGTTCTTGACCCACACAGACCTGATGGGGCGATACGTAGCATCAGCACACAGCTTCACCTGTTGATCGATCTTACCCGCCAACTTCATGCGACGAGCAACAGTTGGATTGCTCTGCGGCTTTCCATCATATTGGGTCAGCGTCAAACTTGAAAAATAACTCATATTGCACTCCCTTTC